>NZ_CP135529.1:5590310-6259763 GCF_032401055.1 Tardiphaga sp. 709
ATAGCTGCCGTCCGGCGCTGGGATGAAATTCTGCGCCTTGCGCTCGACGATCCGCAGGCCGTGTTCGGCAAGCTTCAGATCGGAGGCGATCTGTGGGTTGAGCAGGCTGACAGTGTAGGCCGCGACCGAATTGCGGAAGCCGGGATGAAACTCCTGCGTCACCGCGGCGCCGCCAACTACCGAACGTCGTTCGACCACCTTCACGCGCAACCCGCTCATGGCGAGATAGGCCGCGCAAGTGAGGCCATTATGGCCGGCGCCGATGATCAAAACGTCGGTGTCTGACATGTCCGCTTCAAAAAGCCTGCTAGGGGCCCTCTTTATCGAAGAGGCGCGCGCGCGGCACAAGGCCGCCCATCACGATTGTGGTTCCATAGTTAGCGCGCATTGCCCGAAACGGTGCCATATGCTCCATTCCCGCCCGCCGGTTACCGGCCGGATTCTCGCTTTTCTGCCGCGCAATATGCTGGAGCCTTCATGAGTTCGTCGCAGCCCGTCGCCGCCCCAAACTCGGCCTCCCGCAATCGGCTTCTTCTGGTGGTTTACACCGCGGCAATCTTCACCAGCGCACTCCTGTTATTCTCGGTGCAGCCCCTGTTCACCAAAATGGTGCTGCCGCGGCTTGGCGGTTCGCCGGCGGTGTGGTCGGTGGCGATGGTGTTCTTCCAGTCGCTGCTGCTCGGTGGCTATGCCTATGCGCATTATCTGATGCAGCTGCGCAGCCGGCTGGTACCGGTCGTCATTCATCTCCTGTTGCTGGTTGTTGCGCTGCTGACGCTGCCGCTGTCCATCGCATCGGGCTGGGGCACGCCGCCGGAGAGTGGCTATGCGTTCTGGCTGCTCGGCCTGTTCGCGGTGTCGATCGGTCTGCCGTTCTTCGCGCTTGCTGCGAACAATCCGCTGCTGCAGGCCTGGTTCGTGCGCACCGGTCATCCCAACGGCCACGATCCATATTTCCTCTATGCGTCGTCGAATATCGGGAGCTTTCTCGCGCTGCTGACCTATCCGGTGCTGCTGGAGCCGATGTTTTCGCTGCGCACGCAGAACCTGATCTGGACGTCCGGCTATGGCCTGCTGATCCTGCTGATCGCCGGCTGCGGCGTGTTGCTGCTGAAGTCGCCGCCGGTTGCTGTCGCTGCACCGGGTGCTGATGCCATCGACGCGCCGGCGCCGAGCTGGGCGCTGCGTGCACGCTGGATTTTCCTTGCCGCTGTCCCATCCGGCTTGCTGATCGCGGTCACCGCGCATATCTCGACCGACGTTGCAGCCGCGCCGCTGCTCTGGGTGTTGCCGCTGTCGCTGTATCTGCTGACCTGGGTGCTGGTGTTCCAGTCGCGGCCGCTGCTGCCGCATGCGTGGATTCTCATGCTGCAGCCGCTGGCGATTGCCGGCGTCATCGTGTTGCTCGCGGTGGGTGGGGAACAGAATCTTCTGCTCACGCTCGGCGGTCATCTGCTGGCCTTCTTCATCATCGCCATGGCCTGCCACGGTGAACTGGCCCGGCAGCGTCCGGCGGCGCGGTATCTCACGGGCTACTACGTCGCGCTGTCGTTCGGCGGCATGGTCGGTGGTCTGTTTGCCGGCCTCATCGCGCCGTTCACATTCTCATGGATCGCCGAATATCCGATCCTGATTGCATTTGCCGTGCTGTGTCGGCCGTCTTTGCCGGAGCGCTATTCCGGCTGGGCGCGCTGGTACTGGATCGCGCTCGTGGTTGCCGCAATCGCATTGATCGTGCCGAGCTACACGACCGGGAAGCTGTTCACGTGGATCGATACCCAACGCGTCTATGTCGTCAGCGTCGTTGCCGTCCTCGGCATGATCGTTGCGATCCTGCTGCGGGCCGACCGGCTCAAGCTCGTGGCGATCACTGTTCTTGCGCTGGCGCTGATTCGTTTCTACCCGGCGGACGATGGTCGGGTCGAAACCGTGCGTAGTTTCTTCGGCGTGCACAAGATCGTGGTGACGCCGAACAACCAGTATCACGTGCTGATGCATGGCACGACGATCCATGGCGCCGAGAAATATCTCAACGACGATGGCACGCCGGTGACCGGCCGGCCGGAGCCGATCTCCTATTATTACAAGGACGGCGGCATCGGGCAGGCGATCACGGCGGTGCGCGCCCGCAAGGGGGCACCGCTGCGCGTGGCGGTGATCGGGCTCGGCTCGGGCTCGCTGACCTGTGCGTCAGCGCCGGGTGAGGACTGGAAGTTTTTCGAGATCGACCAGTCGATGGTCGATACCGCCAAGGATCCGAAATATTTCAGCTACATCCAGAAGTGCGAGCCGGACGTCAAGCCGGTGATCGGCGATGCGCGGCTGACCTTCGCGAAGGAGCCTGACGGAGTCTACGATCTCATCATCGTCGATGCCTATTCGTCGGATGCGATCCCGATCCATCTGGCGACCGAGGAGGCGATGGAGATCTACAAGGAAAAGCTCGCCCCGCAGGGCGCCGTCGTCATGCATGTGTCGAACCGGCATCTCGAACTCGCCAGTGTCGTGGTCGGCATCGCCGATGCCAATGACATGAAGAGTTGGGTCTATTCGGAGGATTCCGGCCGCGACAACGAATATATCTTCTCGACCAACGTGGTCATCTCGGCCCATGACGCCGCCGATGTCGGCTCCATCGCGACGTCATCGCAATGGGCCCTGACTGAGGCGAACGACGATCAGCGGGTCTGGACCGACGATTACTCCAACGTGCTCGGCGCCGTGTGGCGCCGGCTACGGGACGGAGACAACTAAAGCGTTTTCAAGCGAGGCGGACGTCGGTTCGCGTCAACAAAACGCGTCACACATGTTCGCTCAGTAATCGCCGAAGAAGCCGCGTGGCTGATACGGCCGCGGCGCGTAGGCCTGCGGTGGAGACTGCCGGCTGTAATAGCCACGATTGGCGTAATACTGCTGGGTCTCGGCTTCCGTCATGCGGCGATAGCCGGGAGGAGCCGGATAACGCTGACCGTCATTGCCATCGGCCGGATAGATGTAACGATCATCATCGGCCGCCTGTACCTGACGCGCAACGCGGCGGTTCGGTGCCACGACCTGCGGCGTGAGATCCATGGGATTGCCGGCGGCGTCATAGGACGGTGAGGCAGGAGCGATATCACGGCGGGCGACGGCGGACGGCTTCGCCGGGCGCGGATTGCGGGCGAGCGCGACCTGCGAGGAGCCCGTCAGCGTGACGGTGGCGTTAAGCACCCCGTCAGCCTTGACCATGGCGAACAAGGTCGCGGCGTTCTCGCGCGACAGCCGGACGCAGCCGTGGGAGGCCGGCGAGCCCAAGCGGTTCACGGAATCGGTGCCGTGGATGGCGTGGCCCTTCTTGGTGAAGAAGATGGCATGGGGCATTGGCGCGTCGTCGAATTCTTTGGAGAAGTGATCCTCCTCCATGCGGAATGTCTGGAAGCTGCCATTCGGGGTCTCATAGGACGGGATGCCTGACGACACCGGCCAGCGATATTTCTCAACGCCGTCCTGCACGACGGTCAGCTGCTGGGCATCCTTGTCGACGGTAATGGCAATCTTGGCCTGCGCAGTGCTGGTGGCGGCGAAAACGGCGAGACCCGCAAGGGTCATATAAAACGAACGCATCTTACCTTGGCCTCCGGGCCGTAACCTGTTGTACCGCCTACCGTCCCGCACCCAATATGCATATCGGGCGGCCCGCGTGCCAGTGACAGTTTCGTGCATCCTTAATGTTGGGCTAGGCGGCACCAAGGCGGCGACCGGGCCGAAAGAGGGCTCGGCCCGACCCGTGGATGCGCGATAGGAAGCTTCTCATGGAGGCAGATGGAACCGGTTCCTAGGTCGCGCGTTGCCCTCCCACAATTGCAAGCGGCGAATTCTCGCCGCTCAGAGGGAAGCTCCAGATGACCGTTAAGACCGCTGTATTGCCGATCAGTTCGTCGATGAAGACCCGCCTGGCGTTCGCCGCGGGCGTGCTGGCTCTGGTCGCCATGCCGCATTTTGCGCAGGCGCAGGGCGTATTCCGGGGTGGTGAGCAGGGTGCCAACCAAGGTTACCGTGACGGCAATCGCGCCGCCGGACCGGTCGGCGGTGTGGTCGGTGGCGCAGTTGGCCTTGGCGTCGGCGCGGCCGTGGGCGGCGTCAAGGGCGTGCTCGGTATTCCCGAGGGTCGACGGACACAGTGCCGCGGCTATTACAACCGCCATGGCAAATTCCGCTGCTATCGCTAAGCGGATATTGATTTGAAATGAAAATGGCCCGGTTCAAACCGGGCCATTTTTGTTATCAGCGATTTCAGTTTTTCAGTTTGTAGCCGGTCTTGAAAATCCACCAGACGACCAACATGCAGATCACCAGGAACATGCAGGTGACGCCGATGCTCCAGCCGACGCTGACGTCGGAGATCTCGTAGAAGCTCCAGCGGAAGCCGCTGATCAGATACACGACCGGATTGAGTAGCGTGACGGTCCGCCAGCCCGACGGCAGCATACTGACGGAGTAGAAGCTTCCGCCCAGGAAGGTTAGCGGCGTCACCACCAGCAGCGGGATCGCCTGCAGTTTCTCGAAACCATCGGCCCAGATGCCGATGATGAAGCCGAACAGGCTGAATGTGACGGCCGTGAGCACGAGGAAGGTCAGCATCCACCACGGGTGCAGAATGTGCAGCGGCACGAACAGTCCGGCAGTGGCCAGAATGATCAGGCCCAGCAGGATCGACTTGGTCGCGGCGGCGCCGACATAGCCAAGCACAACCTCCACATAGGACACCGGCGCCGACAGCAATTCATAGATCGTGCCGGTGAATTTGGGGAAGTAGATGCCGAAGGAGGCGTTGGAAATGCTCTGCGTGAGTACTGACAACATCACCAGGCCAGGCACGATGAAGGTACCGTAGCTGACGCCCTCGATGGAGGTGATGCGCGAGCCGATCGCGGCGCCGAACACCACGAAATACAGCGACGTGGAGATCACCGGCGAGACAATGCTCTGCAGCACGGTGCGCCAGGTGCGCGCCATTTCGAACAGATAGATGGCGCGGACAGCTCTGAAGTTCATGTTACTTCCTCACCAGGCTGACGAAGATGTCTTCGAGCGAGCTCTGCGTGGTGTCGAGATCGGAGAAGCGGATGCCGGATTCGCGGAGATCGCCGAGCAGGCTGGTGATCCCGGTGCGCTCGCTCTTGGTGTCGTAGCTGTAGATCAACTGATGGCCGTCCGCTGCCAGTTCGAGGTTGTAGTGAGCCAGGCTGGCTGGAATCTCCGTGACCTTGCCTTGCAGATACAGCTTGAGCTGCTTCTTGCCGAGCTGCTCCATCAGCTTGGTCTTTTCCTCGATCAGGATGATCTCGCCTTTGTTGATGACGCCGATGCGGTCGGCCATCTCCTCGGCTTCTTCAATGTAATGCGTGGTGAGGATGACCGTGACGCCGGCAGCGCGCAGCGTGCGCACGACTTCCCACATGCCCTTGCGCAATTCGACGTCGACGCCGGCAGTCGGCTCATCGAGAAACAGGATCTGCGGTTCGTGCGACAGCGCCTTGGCGATCATCACGCGGCGCTTCATGCCGCCGGACAGCGTGATGATCTTGTTATCCTTCTTGTCCCACAGCGAGAGGTCTTTCAGGATTTTCTCGATCAGCGCCGGGTTCTTCGGTTTGCCGAACAGGCCGCGGCTGAAACTGACCGTGGCCCAAACCGATTCGAAGGCGTCGGTGTGCAGTTCCTGCGGCACCAGCCCGATCAGCGACCGCGCGGCGCGATAGTCCCGGGCGATGTCGTGACCATCGACCATGACCTTGCCGGAGGTGGCATTGGCGATGCCACAGATGATGCTGATCATCGTCGTCTTGCCGGCGCCGTTCGGCCCCAGCAGCGCGAAGATCTCGCCGCGGTTGATGTCCAGGTCGATACCCTTCAGGGCCGTAAAGCCCGAGGCATAGCTCTTGGTCAGATTAGAAACGGAAATGATGGGTGACATCGGCGATATGATCGTTCGAAAAGGGGAAGGCAGAGGACCGGGCGGTCATACCGGGACGCACGAACGGCGCAGCCGAAACGGCTTTGTCGGGCGCGGGGTGCGTACATAGGAATGAAGATGCGCCGGCGCAATCGCGGAACAGGCGATTTTAGGGCTATTCTGCGGCTTCGTAGTCGATCTCGACAATCGTGCCACCGTCGGCCGCATCGGCAAATGCAGGGTCGCTGGTTAATTGCTCGATGGTGCGCGGCGTCGGAAGGCCGCTTGAGCCGTCCAGATTGCGCCAGTCTCCGGCCGCGTATTCGAGCGTTTCCTCGGCTTCCTCGATCGCTTCATCGAGGGTGTCGCCGGAGGTGACGATGCCGGGCAGGTCGGGAAAGGAAACGTTGAAGATACCGCTGGCATCCTTCTGAATGAGCGCGATGTAGACCGGCATTGTCAGACGCGTTCCACGAAACTGTCGACGACCTTCTTCTCACCCGCCTTCTCGAACACGATGGTGAGCTTGTTGCCGTCGATCTTGGTCACACTGCCGTAGCCGAATTTCTGATGGAAAACGCGGTCCTGCAGCGTGAAGTCGGACTCCGTGCCGGTGGATTTCGCGATCAACTCGCCCTCGATAGTCATCGGCCGCTTGTTCCGCGATGAAGAGGAGCCGCCGAAAGGCGACTGGCCTTCGCTGAAGCCGCTGCCGCCCTGTCCACCGCCGCGTGAACGATTGGCCTGCGCGCGCTGCCAGCCCGGTGTCGAGTAGCTCGATCCGAACGATTCCACGTTGTCGAAGCGCGACGCGCCGTAGCCTCCGGCGCCGCCCCAGCCCGAACCGCCCTTTGATTCCGTGATCTCGACATTGGCTGCCGGCAATTCATCGAGGAAGCGCGACGGCATCGTCGTGTTCCAAGTGCCATGAATGCGCCGGTTGGTGGCGAAATAGAGTTTGGCGCGGCGGCGCGCGCGGGTGATGCCGACATGGGCGAGGCGGCGTTCTTCCTCGAGCCCGGCGCGGCCCTGATCGTCGAGTGCCCGCTGATGCGGAAACAGGCCTTCCTCCCAGCCGGGTAAAAATACGTTGTCGAATTCGAGGCCTTTGGCGGAATGCAGCGTCATCACCGACACGGCATCCTCGTCTGCACCGCCCTCGCGGTCCATCACCAGCGAGATGTGTTCGAGGAATCCCTGCAGGTTCTCGAACTCCTCCATCGAGCGCACCAGTTCCTTGAGGTTTTCAAGGCGGCCGGCAGCATCGGCGGAGCGATCCTTCTGCCACATATCGGTGTAGCCGCTTTCGTCGAGCACGACTTCGGCGAGTTCGGTATGCGGCATCACTTCGCTTTGCTTGCGCCAGCGTTCGAAGCTCATCATCAGGTCGCGCAGGCTGCCGCGCGCCTTCGGTTTCATCTCGTCAGTCTCGACAACCTGACGTGCAGCCTCCGACAGCGGAATGCGACGCCGGCGGGCATGATCGTGCAGCATCTGCACCGTGGCATCGCCGAGGCCGCGCTTGGGCACATTGACGATGCGCTCGAAGGCGAGATCGTCGGCCGGCGAATTGATCACGCGCAGATAGGCCAGTGCGTCGCGGATTTCGGCGCGCTCATAGAAGCGCGGGCCGCCAATGACCCGATAGGGCAGGCCGAGCGTGACGAAGCGATCTTCAAACTCGCGCATCTGGAACGAGGCGCGCACCAGGATCGCGATGTCGTTGAGTTTGTTGCCCTCGTGCTGCAACTGTTCGATCTCTTCACCGATCGCACGGGCTTCCTCCTCGGAATCCCATGAGCCGGTGACGGTGACCTTCTCGCCATCGACGTCCTCGGTGCGCAGCGTTTTGCCGAGACGTCCCTCGTTATGCGCGATCAGATGCGAGGCCGCGGCGAGGATATGGCCGGTCGAACGATAGTTGCGCTCCAGCCGGACGACCTTGGCGCCGGGAAAATCATGTTCGAAGCGAAGGATGTTGTCGACCTCGGCGCCGCGCCAGCCATAGATCGACTGATCGTCGTCGCCGACGCAGCAGATGTTCTTGAGCGGTGCGGTCGGTTTGTTATCTGCTGATGGCGCGTCCGCTTCCGGCAGCACACGCTGCCCCGGCGCCTGCGACAGCAGCCGCAGCCACAGATACTGCGCGACGTTGGTGTCCTGATATTCGTCGACGAGGATATATTTGAAGCGCTGCTGATACTGTTTCAGCACGTCCGGATGCTCGCGGAACAGCCGGATACATTCCAGCAGGAGGTCGCCGAAATCCGCGGCGTTGAGTGTCTTCAATCGATCCTGATAGGCGGCGTAGAGCTTGCCGCCTTTGCCATTGCCGAACACGGCGGCTTCGCCTGACGGCACCTGCGATGGCGTTAGTCCCCTGTTCTTCCAACCGTCGATCAGGTTCGCCAGCATTCGCGCCGGCCAGCGTTTGTCGTCGATATTGTCAGCCTGCAGGAGCTGCTTGAGCAGTCGGATCTGGTCGTCGGTGTCGAGCACCGTGAAATTGGATTTCAACTGCACCAGTTCGGCATGCGTGCGCAGGATGCGGCCACCGATCGAGTGGAAGGTGCCAAGCCACGGCATGCCCTCGACCGCCTGGCCGAGCATGATGCCGAGCCGGTGCTTCATCTCCCGCGCGGCCTTGTTGGTGAAGGTCACCGACAGGATTTCACCGGGCCGCGCACGGCCCATGCTGAGGATATGGGCGATCCGCGAGGTCAAAACCTTGGTCTTGCCGGTGCCGGCACCTGCGAGCACGAGGACAGGGCCGTCGAGGGTCTCGACGGCGTCGCGCTGCTCCGGATTGAGCCCGCTCAGATACTGTGCCGCTGGCGCCGCAGCAGCGCGCGCACGCGCGCCAATGCCGCCCGCCGCCGGTTGGTAGGCAGGGAGATCGTTGGCGGGCATTTTGCGTGCGTCACTCATGCGAATCGTATTCCGCCCACGTTGGCACCGTGGGGCCTTAAAGGGGAGCCTTCTTAGCAGGATAGGAGGGCATATAGGAGCGAGAGGCTTCTGGCGACAGACTTATCCCCGCATGGGGCTCATCTGACGCCCGTCGGCACGCAGGAGCGCTCTCATTTCAGTGATGTTGGCTGGTACGTGGGTCGGGAACTTTCGTTTTCGCTCCGGCTTGTTTCAGCATCAAGCGCGACGGCGAATGCCGCGTCAAAAACCAAAAACTGAGGTTTGTGCCATGTTCAGCTGGGTCGTTACCTTCCTCGTCATTGCTCTCATTGCCGGCATTCTCGGCTTTGGCGGTGTCGCCGGCGCCTCCATCGAAATCGCCAAGGCGATCTTCTTCATCGCCATCGTCCTGTTCCTGATCTCGGCCGTTGTAGGCCTCGTCCGCGGCCGCACGCGGGTCTGACGGTTATTTCTTCGAGGGCATCCCGATCGATCGGCCGATGCCCTCGGGACGATCTACGGATCGGTGCGCATTGGCCAGCGCCTGCACGCGGGCGCTGATATCAGGCGGAAACGGCGCAACCTTCCGGGCCGTCATGTCCATGTGGAGCGTCATGTTTTCCGACGTCGCCGACAGCCATCCCTCCGTGGCGTGGCGCAACTCCTTGAAGGTGTGAATGCGCTTGTCGTCCGCGGCGACAATCAGGATCGACACCTGCGCGGGATCCCCCAGATGAATCTCCCTGACATAGCGAACATGGCACTCAGCCGTGAAAGTCGAGTTGTTGCGGGCCTTCATATATTCGGGGCCGATCCCGATCTTGAGCCAAAGGTCGTCGATCGCCCGGTCGAACAGCACGTTGTAATAGGCCATGTTGAGATGGCCATTATAGTCGATCCATTGCGGTTCGATCTGCATGACATGCGCCCGGAAAGGGACGGATTGCAGCAGCAGATCGTCGGTTGGCTCAATCATCGGTAATTCCTGTCCCGCTCTCACGTCTCTTGACCCGTTATACAACCTTTGCCACGGTCCCGCCGCGTCGGAGGGACTGCTGTGGCTAGTATTGCGAACAATTTGAAACGTCCGCAGCCGAAGGCCTTGGCCACGGCGCTTGAAGCGCTGACGGCACGTTTTGGTAATCGGCTGGTGACGTCGCAGTCGGTTCGCGAGCAGCATGGCCATACCACGACATGGCTTGCCAATCAGCCGCCGGATGGCGTCGTGTTCGCGCAGGAAACCGCGGATATCCAGGACGTGGTCCGGATTTGTGCAGCGAACAAAGTTCCGGTGATCGCATTCGGCACCGGCACGTCGCTGGAAGGTCAGGTCAATGCGCCGGCAGGCGGCATTTGCATCGACATGCGCGACATGAACCAGATTCTGGAAGTGCACAGCGAAGACCTCGACTGCGTGATTCAGCCCGGCGTTACGCGCAAGGCGCTCAACGAAAATCTGCGCGATCAAGGCCTGTTCTTCCCGATCGATCCCGGTGCCGATGCGTCGCTTGGCGGCATGGCGTCGACGCGCGCTTCCGGCACTAACGCGGTGCGTTACGGGACGATGCGCGACAACGTGCTCGCGCTCAAGGTCGTGCGCGCCGATGGTGAGATCATCAAGACGGGCACCCGCGCGAAGAAGTCTTCGGCTGGCTACGACCTGACGCATCTGTTTGTCGGCGCCGAGGGCACATTGGGTATTATCAGCGAGTTGACCGTCAAGCTGCGTGGCATTCCTGAAACCATGGCTGCTGCGTCATGTTCGTTCGCCACGGTGGCAGGCGCCTGTCAGGCGACGATTCTCGCGATTCAGACCGGCATTCCCGTTGCAAGGATTGAGCTGTTGAACGAGGCACAAGTGCGTGCCTGTAATGCCTATTCCAAGCTGACACTGCCGGAAACGCCGCTGCTGCTGCTGGAATTTCATGGCAGCGAGGCCGAAGTCGCCGAGCAGTCGCGGAATTTTCACGAGATCGCACTGGAATGTGGCGGTGGTGATTTCTCCTGGACGACGAAGCCGGAGGATCGCACCAAGCTCTGGCAGGCCCGTCACGATGCCTATTGGTCGGTGAAGAGCCTGCGACCGGGTTCCGATGTCGCGGCCACCGACGTCTGCGTGCCGATTTCCAAACTCGCGGAATGTGTCGCTGCGACGGAAGAGGATCTCGCGCGGCTCGGCCTGCTGGCGCCCATCGTCGGCCACGTCGGCGATGGCAACTTTCATTGCTCGATGGTCTGCGATCGTAATGACGCCAACGAGGTCGCCCGCGCGGAGGACTTCATGCACCGCCTCGCTCAACGGGCGCAGGCGATGGGGGGCACCTGCACGGGTGAACATGGCATCGGGCAAGGCAAGCAAAAGTACATGCAGGCCGAACTGGGCAGTGAGGCGCTCGACGCCATGCGGGCGCTCAAGAATGCGCTCGATCCCGACAATATCTTCAATCCGGGGAAAATCCTGCCGCAGGCGTGACGCCAGGTTGCCGTATCCGGTCAGGCCGAATGCGGGCAGGAAAATTCGGCAGCAGCGATAATGCTTAACTATTCTTAAAAAGTTTAAAGTTGTGGATATAATTATATACCAGCATGGATTGCGCTTTTCGGCTACGGAAGGTGCGATCAAAAAGCTTTGACGCAGAATGCGTCCAATAAAAAGGCATCATCCGATGCGGCTACCGTTTTTCTATGGTTGGGTCATCGTCGCCGTCACGTTCGTTTCCATGGCCATCGGGGTCAATGCGCGGACATCGTTCTCGCTGTTCTTCCCGCCAATTCTCCAGGAGTTCGGCTGGGACCGTGGCGTCACCGCCGGTGCCTTTTCATTCGGCTTTCTGATTTCAGCGATCATGAGCCCGCTGATGGGCAGGCTGATGGACCGCGGCGGCCCGCGAGCCGTCATGGAACTTGGCACGGTGCTGATGGCTGCTGGCCTGTTGCTGGCGCCGCTGACGACGCAGCCGTGGCATCTCTATCTGACTATCGGCGTTCTGGTCGGCGCAGGCAGCGTCTGCCTCGGCTATTCCGGACAATCGCTGTTTCTGCCGAACTGGTTCAGCCGCAAGCGCGGCCTCGCGGTCGGCCTCGCATTCGCCGGCGTCGGCATCGGCTCTGTGACCGTGCTTCCCTGGGTGCAGGTGATGATCGAGCAGACCGGTTGGCGCACGGCCTGCACAGCGGTCGGGCTCGTGGTGCTGGTCGTGCTCGTGCCGATCAATTTGCTGTTGCGCAAACGCCCGCAGGACATGGGGCTCTTGCCGGACGGCGATCAGGCGCCGACCTCGTCGGCGAAGCATGTCTCCAATGTGGTTGACCCGGTTTGGGCCAGTATCGACTGGACCCTGGCACGCGCCATACGAACGGCGCGGTTCTGGTGGCTCGCGCTCGGCCTGTTCGGTGGGCTGTATGCCTGGTATGCCGTCCAGGTCCATCAAACCAAGTATCTGCTCGACATCGGCTTTACGCCGGGTGTCGCCGCCTGGGCGCTCGGTATGGTCAGTCTGTTCGGTGTGCCCGGCCAGATATTTCTGGGCCATCTGTCCGATCGCATCGGCCGCGAATGGATCTGGACTGTCAGCGGTGTCGGTTTCGCAATCTGCTTTGCGTCCCTGATTGCGCTGGAGTCCGTGCCGAGTCTGGCACTCGTCTATGTCATGGTGATCTCGCAGGGCCTGCTGGGCTATGGCGTGACGTCCATCATGGGTGCCGTGGTTTCCGAGATTTTCCAGGGCGAGCATTTTGGCAGTATTTTCGGCACCCTTATGCTGGCCGCGCTGGCCGGCGGCGCCGCCGGTCCCTTGGTGACGGGTGTCCTGCACGACCACTTTGGTACCTATACGCCTGCATTTGCCCTTGGAATCGCAGTCAGCTTCCTTGCGACCTTCGCGGTCTGGATGGCGTCGCCGGGCAAGGTGAGGGCGGTGGCCGGACGTTTGCACCGCGCCCATGGCGCCGCGAAACCGCTGGAGCAGGGTGCTTCGACTTGATCGAAGCCGGGCGATTTGCCGCAAGCGGATGGCGAGGGATGGCTGATTGGGCCATGTATTGCGTGCTGTGACTTCGCCACAGTTGGTTCTATAAATAGATGCGTTCCCGCGTATTTCTGCGTGGCCATGCAACGTCTGTAAGGCGTATTGCCCGGTGACGTGTTGCAATGCACTTTGCCTGGCAGGCAGGCGGACATTCTGCCGGAACGCTTGAGGGGAGATTCGGTGCAGACGACACTGCTCGGCCTGGCAATTGCATTTATCCTGGCGCTGGTTGCTGCTCTGGTCGGGCCCTATTTCGTCGACTGGAATCAGTTCCGCCCGCAATTCGAGGCTGAAGCCACGCGCGTGGTCGGTGCGCCCGTTCGCGTCAGCGGCGGGCTGGAGGCGCGGCTGCTGCCGGCGCCGTCGCTGCGGCTGCAGTCGATCACGGTGGGCAGTCCCAACGATCTCGGCAGGATCCGTGCAGACAATCTCGATGTGGAATTCAGCCTGAGTTCGCTGATGCGCGGCGAATGGCGCGCGACAGAACTCACCATCGGCGGCGCTGCGGTCGATCTCGGCCTCAATGCGCAGGGGCGTATCGAACTTCCGGCTTCCACAGGGCCATTCAATCTTGGCGCGCTGGCGATAGATCGGTTGAACGTCACCGGTCGTGCCGCACTCCATGATGCTGCGAGCAAAAGCACGCTCGAATTCTACGATGTCGCCTTCAGCGGCGATGTTCGCTCATTGGCGGCCGGCGCCATGCGCGGCGACGGCAATTTCCTGTTGTCGGGCGCGCGCTATCCGTTCCGTTTGTCCTCCGGGCCGACCGGTGACGGCAACGGCACGCGCGTTCGTTTTACTGTCGACCCCGGCGAGAAGCCCTTGTCCGTCGATCTCGATGGCGTGCTCAACTTCGACAATCGCACGCCACGCTTCGACGGCGCATTGACTCTCGCAAGCCCAGCCGGCCTGAAGGCGAATGGCGCGGGCGATCAACCGCCGACGCCGTGGCGAGTCTTCGCCAAGGTCAAGGCCGATCCGGCCTCTGCGCATATGGAAGCGCTTGAAGCCAGCTATGGCGCAGAAGAGACCGCTTTCAGGTTCGCTGGTCTTGCTGACATGCGCTTTGGCGCTTCGCCGCTGCTTCATGCGGTGCTGTCGGCAAAGCAGCTTGATGCCGACCGCCTGCTCTCCAGGGATCAAGCGACCAACGATGCCGTCACACCGTTGCCGGTGCTACGCAGGCTGCTGGCGAGCATGCCGATGGTGCCCTTCGCCACACAGATCGAGATTGGCGTGGAGCAGATCATGCTCGGCGGAAAGCCTGTGCAGAATATCGGCGCTGACCTGCGTAGCGATGCAGCAACATGGACGGTCGATCGTCTCGAGTTTCGCGCGCCAGGCGCGACCCGCGTCACGTTGAGCGGCGGCGCAGCACAGCCAGGTGCATCGAGCGGCTTCAAGGGGGCGATCGCGGTCGAGTCGTCCGATCCGGATGCGCTTGCTGCGTGGCTCAAGGGCCGAACCGACATTGGCTTGCGCAATCAGAAGCCGCTACGCATTCGCGGCAATATTACTTCGATGTCCAATCGCCTGGCCATCGAGGCACTCAAGGCGGAGATCGACGGTGGAACGGTCGAAGGTCGTGCTGCATATTCGTATCCGTCGGCCGCTGGCGGCTCCCGCTTCGATGCCGACCTGAAGGCCGACCGGCTCGATCTCGACGCAGCGGTGGCTTTGATCCGATCACTTGGCGAGCCGCAGGCCGAGTGGCCAGATGCAGGGCAGATGTCACTCGATATCGCGCGTGCTGTGTCAGCCGGGCAGGAGATGCGTCCGTTCGTGGCGCAACTGGCCTACAGCCCAAAGACGATCTTGATCGATCGCTTCAAAGTCGGTGAAGCCACCGGCCTGATGCTCGACGGCCGCGCTTCGTTCGATCGCATGGAGGCCACGGGCGGACTGACACTCAACGCCACATCCGCATCGATGAGTCAGATCAGCAACATGCTTATGCCGCTTGCGCCATCTGTTGCGTCGAGGCTTAACTCCATGGCTGCAGCGCCCGGCGCGGTTCGCGTCAAACTATCGCTCGATCTGGCAAAGGATCAACAGCGCGCCGATCGCACAAATGCGCGCGCCGTATTCGATATCGATGCGTCGCAGGTGAAGGGGACGACGACCTTGACCGCATCTCTTCCCATAGCGGCGATGCGTGGCGTCGACCTCAATGAGCTGTCGCGCAGCGATGTGGCACTCGAGTCCAAATTGGCCGGGCAGGGTGGACCACTTCTCGCATTGCTGGGTCTGAGTAACGTGATCGCCGCAAGCGACGCCATTGTGAATTTCGAAGGATCGGCAAAAGGACAATGGCGCGCGCCGCTGCGCGTCACGGCAAAACTGTCTGGCACGGATGTCGATGCCGATGTTCAGGGCAGTGCGGAGCCTTGGGCGGGATCACCGAAAGCATCGCTCACGCTTGCGATACGCCGCGCCAATCTGGCGCCGCTGGTCGCTCTCAAGCCGTCGGATGCCGTCGTGCAGAATGTCAGCCTGTCATCGCGGCTCACATTGAACGGCGACAAAGTTACGTTGGAAGATATCGACAGTACGCTGGCTGGTTCACGCGTGCGCGGCCGTATTGCGCTGACGCTTGGTGCCGAGAAAGCCGTCGATGGTCAGATCGGCATGGATGCGATCGAACTCGGGCCGGCCTTCGGCTTTGCTATAGGCACGAGAGGTCGCGATGCCACGGATCCGCTCGGGCATGGTGTGCTGCAGGGATGGCGCGGGCAATTGGCCTTTCAGGCGCTGCGCGGGACGTTGCCCGGCGGTGTTGAATTGCGTCCCATCAGTGGCACTGTGAAGAGTGATGGCCAGGCCCTGACGATCGATACGATCAAGGGGGCTGTCGGTGGCGGCGAGATCACGGCTGATGTCGATCTCAAGCCATCGATCACCGGATATGCGCTTGGCGCCCGCGTGCAATTTTCCGGCGTAGATGGAGCAGCGTTGCGCTATCGCTCTCTGACAATGCCCGCGGGCAAGACGTCGCTGCGGATGACGCTGGCCAGTCAGGGGCGCAGTGCCTCGGCTCTGGAAGGCGCATTGTCCGGCAGTGGATTGCTGACGATCGACGGGGCGCGCATCAATGGCCTCGATCCACGTGCGTTCGACATTGCCATTCGCGCCAGCGATTCCGGGCAGGCGACGAATGACGCCAAGTTGCGTCAGATCGTCGATACCGCGATCACCGGCGGTGCATTGTCCGTAGCTTCGGTGCAGGTGCCGTTCAGTATCAAGGACAGCCGTCTGCGCGTTGGTGCGACGACACTCGATGGCGAAGGAGGGCGTGCGATTGTGTCCGGAGGTTACGATATCGTTGCCGACCAGGTGGATATGCGCGCGACATTGACCGGCACGAGCGCGGGGACGTCGAGCGTTCGACCGGAAGTTCAGATCTTCGCAGTGGGGACGCCTGACAAGCTCGATCGCACGCTAGATGTGGCGGCGCTATCATCCTGGCTCGCAGTGCGCGCAATCGATCGCGAGACGCGCCGGCTTGATCTCGCTTGAACGCGGTGAGTTGCCTCCGGCGGCTGTGCCCGTTGCCGTTCCTCCGCCGTCCGCCTCGCTGCCCGTCGACACGCAGACGCCTGCGAGCGATCCACCGACAGCCTCTGCGCCCTCCGATGTACTTCTTCCCGGTCGCGATCCGCGCCGTCTTGCACCGAAGGCTGCTACGCCTCGTCCTGCGACACCGCCTGTTGCAAGTCAGCAGGTTGCGCCGCTGCCAGCACCCATTGAAGTTCGTCCGGCACCCGGTGCTGCACGCGCACCAAGGCCGAGGCTCGCGCCTCCGCTAGTACTGACACCGCCGACCGCGAGTTCAGTGCGGCCGACGTTCTGACGATGACTCAGCAAACACGACCGGCGGCGAAGCGATTCGCTTAAGGCCGGCTGTGTTTACGCCGAGAGATTGTGCTCCGGCATCCGCTGTTGCGGAACGGCACGTGTACGGAAGTAATCGAGCACGAACAGCCGAATCGCGGACGACAAATTGCCCTGCTGACGGTTTGTGTCGATCTCACCAACCAGCTCGGAAAGCGTCATGTCGCGAAGATTCTGAAATCTCCTTCATGCCGTTCCAGAACGCCTCTTCGAGACTCACGCTGGTCTTGTGACCCGCAACAACGATCGATCTCTTAACTACGGGCGATTTCATGATGCGTCCTCGCCATCGATGTGATGCTGATCCAGCACGTTGTTCGCACGGACTGTGCGCTGCTCCTGCAATGTTCGTTCTGACTTAGTTCGTCCGAAACGCACACGGTTTATATCGGCCTGTTTTGCCGATTCCTCTCGTGCAGTGCGCTTCTTGAAGCGATTGAGATTGATCAGGTCACCCATGATCGCTCCTGTCTTTAAAAAATGATGGGGTGGGAAACGTCGTCTTCACCATCCAGTAGTTGTACGAGACGAGGGTGAATTCGGTTTCGGTATCCATCCTAAAATATTCTCCGTAGTTCCAAACAAGCTCCGCAGAAAAATGAAGTCATCTACGAAGCGTAACCAGATCACCTTCTGCTGTATCACAAGGAAAAACGTCTGATATGCGACCATTCTAACCATTTAGCAGATATGAATTATAACTATTTCCTTCTGGAGTTATTCTCAACAAGCTGTGAGCAAATATTCTTGCTTACCCAGGATGTATCATTTTGGCCGGCTGAACAAGAAGATCGAACTCTGCTGCACTAACAAAACCGAGCCGCAGCGCTTCCTCTTTCAATGTCGTTCCGTTTGCATGAGCAACCTTAGCTACTTTCGCCGCGTTATCGTAACCGATTTTCGGTGCGAGTGCAGTCACGAGCATCAGTGATCGTTCCATCAACTCATGAATTCGTTTTTCATCGGCGCGAATTCCGTCGATGCAGTGCTCTGTGAAGGATCGCGCAACGTCCGCAATCAATTGGATGGACTGCATCATGCAATGGGCCATCACCGGCTTATAGACATTGAGCTCGAAGTGCCCCTGACTGCCGGCCACCGTAATTGCCGTGTGGTTACCGAATACCTGACAGCATACCATTGTCATTGCTTCACATTGTGTCGGATTTACCTTTCCAGGCATGATCGATGAGCCAGGCTCGTTCTCCGGAAGTATCAATTCGCCGAGTCCGGAACGGGGCCCGGATCCGAGCAACCGGATGTCATTTGCAATCTTAAATAGACTAGTTGCAACCGAGTTGATCGCACCGTGTGCAAACACATAGGCGTCGTTTGATGCGAGTGCTTCGAATTTGTTCGGTGCAGTGATGAAAGGCAGCTTGGTAATTGTTGCTGCGTGCTTCGCGAACAACTTCGCAAAATGAGGCTTGGAGTTGAGGCCGGTCCCGACTGCAGTTCCGCCTTGGGCGAGCGGGTAGAGATCCTTCACGACGCTTCGTAGGCGTTTGATGCCGCTTTCGATCTGTGCGGCATAGCCTGAAAACTCCTGTCCGAGCGTGAGCGGCGTCGCGTCTTGTGTATGCGTGCGTCCGATCTTCACGATCTTTGCGAAGGCTTTTTCCTTCTTGCGCAGCGCAGCATGTAGTTCGCTTAGTGCGGGGATGAGGTACTCAACAATACCCTGCGTTGCCGCAATGTGCATCGCAGTCGGAAACGAATCGTTGGATGATTGACTCATGTTGACATGGTCATTGGGATGCACTGGCTTCTTGGTGCCGCGTTCTCCGCCAAGGAGTTCGTTCGCACGATTGGCAATGACCTCATTGAGATTCATGTTGGTCTGCGTGCCGGAGCCGGTTTGCCAGACGACCAGTGGGAAGTGATCATCCAGCTTCCCGTCGATGACTTCGCGTGCCGCGCTCACAATGGCCTTTGCAAGCTTGGGCTCGAGAAGTTTGAGTTCGCGATTGGTTTCGGCCGCTGCCAGCTTGACGATGCCGAGCGCGCGAATGATCGGCATCGGCATGCGATCGTGACCGATCTTGAAATTCTGTCGCGACCGTTCCGTTTGTGCTCCCCAATAACGATCCGCTGCGACCTCGATCGGACCGAAGCTGTCGGTTTCGGTGCGGGTGATGGCAGTGGCGGAGGTCTTCGAGGATTTGGCCATGGGTACGGTCCTTGCGATGCCGCGCTCCCTGCAGAGACTTCTGGCGGGTGCGGCGCATAAGAATGGGGCCGCGCGAACGCGGCCCCGGCACCTTACAACGTCTTGCGATTATTTTTTCCGGAAGCGGTCTAAACGGACGACTTCTGCACCTTCGCCCGATTTTTGCGGTTCTTCCTCTGAAGCAGGCGCGGGCGGAGCCGGAGGGGCGGCGAGAGCAGATGCCGCAGTGGCTGCGGATGTCGCACCGGCGGCCGGGGTCTCTACAGCGGTTTCGGTTTCGAACTGCAGGCCGAACTGCACCGAGGGATCGTAGAAACTCTTGATGGCGTTGAACGGCACGACGAGGCGCTCGGGGATGCCGTTAAAGGACAGGCCGACCTCGAAGCGATCTTCGGTGACCACGAGATCCCAGAACTGATGTTGCAGGATCACTGTCATTTCCTCTGGATACTGGGCCAGCAGGCGCGGCGACAGTTTGACGCCGTCGGCCGTTGAAACGAAGGTGATAAAGAAGTGGTGCTCGCCCGGCAGGCCATGCTCGGCAGCGTCGATCAGCACGCGGCGCAGAACGCCACGGAGGGCGTCGCGCGCCAGCACATCGTATCGAATATGATCGGTTGCCATCGGTCGGTCCCGTCGCTTGTCTTGGTCATGGCCATATATGGAGTGAGGGCGAGGTCGGAGGCCGACTCGCGTCACATACTGTTCTATCTATTCTATCCCGGTCTTGACCCGAGGTCAGCAGCCGGAAAAGCTGGCGCCCTCTATATATGACGCAAATTGGACGCGATACAGCCGGGCGGTCATTTCAACCGCCGATTGGCGTGGAAACAGGCAAAAATCGATTGGCCCGATGGGCGGATGGCCCTAGTTCTGGACCATGCGTCCAAGTTCACCACAGGCTGACGCCCCCATTGCGGAACTCGCGTCGGCATCGCCGCCGGGACTGCTGACGCTGTTCGTTGCCTTTGCAAAGATGTCCCTGGCCGGTTTCGGTGGCGTTCTGGTCTGGGCGCGCCGGGCGATCGTCGACCAGCACGGCTGGATGACGCCCGAGGAATTCAACGAGACTTTTGCGCTTTGCCACTTCTTGCCCGGGCCGAATATCGTCAATCTGTCGGTTGTCTTTGGATCGCGGTTTCGCGGCGTGCCTGGCGCCATTGCAGCCTTTGCGGGATTGCTAGGTCCGCCCGTGATCATCGTGACCATTCTGGCGATCCTGTATGCACGCTTTGGGGATATCGAAGTGCTGCGGCGCACACTGGCCGGCGTCTCATGCGCTGCCGTCGGACTGCTGTTCGCGGTAATTTTCCGAATGATGCTGCCTCTTCTGAAGAAGCGTGAGCCGGTCAGCCTGGCGCTCCTGACCGCCGTTTTTGTCGCCGTTGGCGTGATGCGATGGCCATTGCCGACCGTTCTTCTGGTATCGATTCCCGTCAGTATCGGCCTGACCATGTTGATGCGACGGCGGGTGGCAGCATGAACGACGCCACCCCCGGATCGCTTGTCACGCTGGCCTGGTCGTTCGGGCTGATGTCGCTTTTTGCCGTGGGCGGCGCCAATTCGGCCATTCCCGAAATTCATCGGCTCGCGGTCGACGTCAACCACTGGATGTCTGACAAGCAGTTCGCCGATGTGTTTGCGATCTCGCAGCTGTCGCCGGGGCCGAACGTTCTCATTGTGACGCTGATCGGCTATCAGGTCGCCGGCATCCTCGGCGCGATGGTTGCAACACTCGCCATGTGCGGGCCAACGGCCGTGTTTGCTTATTTTGTCAGCCAATTGCTTGCGCGGTCGGGCCACGCGCAATGGCCGGGAATCGTACAGGCAGCGCTGGTCCCCTTATCGATAGGCCTCATGAGCGCGAGCGGGCTGGTTCTGCTTTTTGCTTCCGACACCACCTGGATGGCGTTTCTGGTAACGGGGAGTGCCGCCGTTTTGGCGTTTGCCACGCGGCTTAACCCGCTATGGTTGTTAGTTGCCGGGGGCCTTCTTGGTTTCGCTGGCGTTCTCTGACGAAAATCGCTAGCAAGCTTGACCACGGAGCCGTTGGGCGGTCTCCGAACGATGTTGTTTGGGCTAAAAGCTCGTGACAGGGGAACGTACCAATGAGTGATGCGCCGAGCCATGCGCCGGAGAAATCCATCTTACCGAGCTGGGTCAAAGGCCCTCAAGATTTTATCGGCGGCCTTGCTTTGGTGGCGATTGCTGCATTTGCTCTGTGGGCATCCAGCGATCTCCAGGGCATGCATGGCTTTTCGTTCGGAGCAGGTACCGCGCCGCGGATGTTCGGCATTCTGCTGCTGGGTCTTGGTGCAGCCGTGACCGTTGTCGGCATTTTCACAGAAGGCCCTGGGCTCTCCAAGTTCCACTGGCGCGGTCCGTTTTTTGTGGCGCTGGCCATTCTGGTTTTTGCGGTCGGCATTCGTCCGATGGGCATGATCTTCGCGGCGATGTCGAGTTTTCTGATTGCTGCGCTCGGCACGCCCGAGACGCGCTGGAAAGAAACGATCATCGTTGGCGCCTGCCTCACGGGCTTCTGCGCCTTGCTGTTCCCGTACGCGCTTGGTCTGCCGTTGCAGATGTGGCCGACATTTCTGATCCGCTGAGAACGAGGGCGTCATGGGTGATCTTTTTTCGAATCTCGGTCTTGGCTTCAGCACCGTCTTCCAGTTCGTGCAGTGGACGCCGGCGTTCCTCGGCGGAATGTCGATCCCGCTTCCGATCAATATTCTACTCTGTCTGATCGGTGCGCTGGTCGGTACGCTCGTCGGTGTGCTGCCGGGCATCGGTACCATTGCCACCGTGGCGATGTTGCTGCCGATCACGTTCGGTCTGCCGCCGGTCGGCGCGCTGATCATGCTCGCCGGCATTTATTACGGTGCGCAATATGGCGGTTCGACCACGTCGATCCTGGTCAATATTCCGGGTGAAGCGGGTTCCGTTGTGACTGCGCTCGACGGCTTCCAGATGGCGAAGCAGGGCCGTGCCGGTCCGGCGCTCGCGATTGCAGCAATCGGCTCGTTCTTTGCGGGTTGCGTTGCGACGGTCCTTATCGCTGTGCTCGGCGCGCCGCTGACCAAGCTCGCGCTTGCGTTCGGTCCTGCAGAATACTTCTCGCTGATGGTGCTCGGCCTGATCTTTGCCGTGGTGCTTGCCAAGGGCTCGGTGCTGAAGGCGATCGCGATGATCGTATTCGGTCTGCTGTTGTCGATGGTCGGTTCCGACATCGAAACCGGCGCGTCGCGCATGTCGTTCAACATTCCTGAACTTGCTGACGGCCTGGGCTTTGCCACGGTCGCCATGGGCCTGTTCGGCTTTGCTGAAATCATCCGCAACCTGGATGCGGGCGGTGAGGAAGATCGCCAGCTCGTGCAGCAGAAGGTCACGGGCCTGATGCCGACCAAGAAGGATTTGAAGGACTCTGCGCCTGCAATTCTGCGCGGCACCGTGCTCGGCTCCATTCTCGGCATTCTGCCGGGCGGCGGCGCGGTCATCGCGTCCTTCGCGGCCTATACGCTTGAGAAGAAGCTGTCGAAGGATCCGAAGCGTTTTGGTCGTGGAGCGATCGAAGGCGTTGCGGCACCGGAAAGCGCCAACAACGCCGCAGCGCAAACCTCGTTCATCCCGCTGCTCACCCTCGGCATTCCGCCGAATGCGGTGATGGCTCTGATGGTCGGCGCGATGACCATCCATGGCATCGTGCCGGGTCCGCAGGTGATGCAGAAGCAGCCGGAACTCGTCTGGGGCATGATCGCCTCGATGTGGATCGGCAACCTGATGCTGCTCGTCATCAACCTGCCGATGGTCGGCATCTGGGTTCGGCTGCTTCGTGTGCCGTATCGCCTGATGTTCCCGTCGATCGTGGTGTTCTGCAGCATCGGCATCTATTCGGTGAACAACGCACCGATGGACGTGGTGCTCGCAGGCGTGTTCGGTTTGCTCGGCTACTGGCTGATCAAGCACGACTTCGAACCGGCGCCGCTGCTGCTCGGCATGGTGCTCGGTCCGTTGATGGAAGAGAACCTGCGTCGTGCGCTGCTGATCTCGCGTGGCGACGCGACGGTGTTTTTCACCCGTCCGTTGTCGGCGACCCTGATGGCAATCTCGGCGTTCCTGCTGATCCTCGCTGTGCTTCCCGCACTGCGAAAGAAGCGCGACGAAGTCTTCGTCGAATCCGAGAGCTGACGAAGCTCTCCACGCATCTGCGTCGTTACGCCACGGCCCGAAGTCGAATAGACTTCGGGCCTTTGCTTATATTCAGTCCCGCGACTGTCGGCATTTCGCGGCAAAAATATTCTCGGAGAGGAAATCAAATGAAGCTGTTCAATCGCAGAGTTGCGATCAGTGGCCTGGCGGCCGTCGCCGGCTTTGGTGCACTGGCAACCGCTGTTCAGGCGCAGGAATACCCGACCCGCAACATCACCATGATCGTGCCGTTCGCGGCCGGTGGCCCGACCGACGTGATCGCGCGCATCGTCGCCGCGGACATGTCGAAGACGCTCGGCCAGCAGATCATCATCGAGAACGTCGTCGGCGCTGGCGGCACGACTGGCGCGACGCGTGCAGCGCGTGCGGCCAATGACGGCTACACGATCATCACCGGCCACATGGGCACCCATGCTGCGGCCGTGCCGCTGTATCCGAAGCTCGCTTATCACCCCGAGAAGGATTTCGAGCCCGTCGCGCTGCTGGCCGGCACGCCGATTCTGATCCTGGCGAAGAAGGATTTCGCGCCAAAGGATCTCAAGGAATTCGTCACCTATGTGAAGGCCAATAGCGACAAGTTGAACATGGCCCATGCCGGCGTCGGTTCTGTGTCGTATTCGTCCTGCGAATTGCTGAGCTCGGTTCTGGATATCAAGCCGACCGGTGTGCCGTTCAATGGCACCGGTCCGGCGATGAACGCGCTGGTCGGTGGTCAGGTCGACTATATGTGCGACCAGATCGTCAATGCGGTTCCGCAGATCAAGGGCGGCACCATCAAGGCCTATGCCATCGCGACGCCCGATCGTAACCCGTCGCTGCCGGACGTCCCGACCACCATCGAAGCCGGTTTGCCGAAGTATCAGGCCTCGGCCTGGAACGCGATCTTCGCGCCCAAGGGCACGCCTGCCGCGATCACCGCCAAGCTGAACGCCGCGGCCGCCAAGGCGCTGGACGACGAGAACGTCAAGAAGCGTCTGCTCGATCTCGGGTCGGACATTCCGAAGCCGGAAGCCCGCACCCAGGCTGCGCTCGGTTCGCTGGTGAAGAGCGAAGTCGAGAAGTGGTCAGCGGTGCTCAAGCCCGCAATGTGATCGGGAACCGGCTAACCAATTGATTTCAAGGGCTGGGTCCTCACGGATACAGCCCTTGCCGTTTGCGGGGCAGGGACACACTTTTTCGGGTATAATCCGGGAATCGGCGTGTCCGACCACCGGCCGAGGCGATAAGTTCGCCCGCTCACGAGCCCGCAAGATCGACCATGAACCAGTATCACGACCTGCTAGAGCGAATCCTGAGCGACGGTGCCGAGAAGCACGACCGCACCGGCACAGGCACGCTGTCGGTGTTCGGCCATCAGATGCGCTTCAAGCTCAGCGATGGCTTCCCCGTCCTGACCACCAAGAAGCTGTCGCTGAAGGCGATCATCCATGAGCTGCTGTGGTTTTTGGCAGGCGACACCAACATCAAATATCTCAAGGACCACGGCGTCTCGATCTGGGATGAATGGGCAGACGCCAATGGCGATCTCGGTCCGGTCTATGGATCGCAGTGGCGCTCGTGGCCGGCGCCCGACGGACGCAGTATCGATCAGATCACCAATGTCATCGACATGATCAAGCGCAATCCGGACTCGCGCCGGCTGATCGTAACGGCGTGGAATCCGGCCGAGATCGATCAGATGGCACTGCCGCCATGTCATTGTCTTTTCCAATTCTATGTCGTCAACGGCAAGCTCTCCTGCCAGCTCTATCAGCGCTCGGCCGACGTCTTCCTCGGCGTGCCGTTCAATATCGCCTCCTATGCACTGCTGACGATGATGATCGCGCAGGTCACGGGTCTCAAGCCCGGCGACTTCGTCCACACCCTTGGCGACACGCATCTCTACTCGAATCACCTGGAGCAGGCGCGGCTACAACTGACGCGGCCGACGCGCACGCTGCCGGTGATGAAAATCAATCCGGACGTGAAGGACATCTTCGCGTTCCGCTATGAGGACTTCACCCTCGAAGGCTACGATCCGCATCCGCATATCAAGGCCGAGGTTGCGGTTTGACCGCAACGACGGCTGTCCCCCAGGTCGTCTTCGTCTATGCCGTCGCCGAGAATGGCGTGATCGGGCAGGGCAATGCCATTCCATGGCGGCTGAAGTCGGACATGCAGCGCTTCAAGGCGCTGACGATGGGCAAGCCGATCGTGATGGGGCGCAGGACGTTCGAGTCGTTTCCGAAGCCGTTGCCGGGACGCACCAATATCGTCATCACGCGCAATGCGGGCTATCAGGCCGCAGGAGCCGTAGTCACCACGTCGCTTGCCGATGCACGCGCGGTGGCGACTGGCGACGCGCTGCGGCGTTTGGTCACTGAGATTGCCGTGATCGGCGGCGCCGAGATCTATGCCCAATGGATGGGGATCGCCGACCGTCTCGAAGTCACCGAAGTTCACGCGCAGCCGACCGGCGATACCTTTATGTCGCCGGTTGATCTCACTGTGTGGGAAGAAGTTGCGCGCGTCAGGAACGCCGCGGCGGGCGAGGACAGCGTCGATTTCTCCTATGTGACATATTGCCGGAGAGCGCCCCGTTAACCGCGTTTTCCGCCCGTTAACATTGACATTTGCGACCTCCGGCATAGCTCCAGCGATCAAGAACCCCGCGTTGTAAGAGCTGGGGTCGTCCCCTATAAAGCCATGCAGACGTGGCGAGACCGGTATGTCCGGCCGCGCAGAGGAGAGTGTTGAATGCCGTGGAAGAATCAAGGCGGAGGCCCATGGGGCTCTGGTCCGAAGGGACCTTGGGGTTCTGGTCCGCAATCGTCCGGACCGAGGCCGCCTGATCTTGAGGATCTGTTGCGCAAGGGGCAGGACCGTCTGCAGTCGATGCTGCCCGGCGGCTTCGTCAGCGGCATGGGCATCGCGCTCGTGCTCGCCGTGGCGCTCGTGATCTGGGGGCTGTCCGGTTTCTTCCGCGTGCAGTCCGAAGAGCTCGGTGTCGTGCTGCGCTTCGGCAAGCATGTTCGCACCGTGCAGCCCGGCCTGAACTATCATCTGCCCTATCCGATCGAGACCGTGCTGTTGCCGAAGGCGCTGCGCGTATCGACCCTGTCGGTCGGCATGTCGATCCTGGAAGACACCGGTCGCCGTGGCCGCACCATCCGGGATGTGCCGGAAGAAAGCCTGATGCTGACCGGCGACGAGAACATCGTCGATGTCGACTTCACCGTGCTGTGGCGTATCAAGCCCGACGGTGTCGGCAACTTCCTGTTCAACATCCAGAACCCCGAAGGCACCGTGAAAGCGGTCGCCGAAAGTGTGATGCGTGAAGTCGTTGGCCGCGCCAACATTCAGCCGATCCTCACCGGCGCACGCACCACCACCGAAACCCAGGTGCAGGAACTGATGCAGAAGACGCTCGACGGCTATAGCGCCGGCGTCCTGATCCAGCAGGTCCAGCTGCAGAAGGTCGATCCGCCGGCACAGGTGATCGATGCATTCCGTGACGTGCAGGCGGCACAGGCCGACGCCCAGCGTCTGCAGAACGAAGCCCAGACCTATACCAATCGCGTCGTTCCCGATGCGCGCGGTCGTGCTGCGCAGATCCTGCAGGTTGCCGAAGGCTATCGCGAACAGGCGATCGCCGAAGCCAAGGGCCAGAGCGCGCGCTTCCTGAAGGTCTATGACGAGTACAAGAAGGCGCCTGACGTAACCCGTCAGCGTATCTATCTCGAAACCATGGAGCGGATCCTCGGTGGTGCCGAGAAGCTGGTCTATGACGGCGGCCAGGGCGCCGGCGCTTCGCAAGGCGTCGTGCCTTATCTTCCCTTGAATGAACTGACGCCGCGGCGTCAGCCTCCGGCGCCATCTGGTCAGCCTCAGCAGAGCGGGAGCACCCGATGAAAACCGGCATCTCAGGTATCGTTGCACTGATTGTAGTGCTGGTGCTGGTCATCGTGGGCTTCGGCTCGATCTATACGGTGCGCCAGACTGAACAGGCCCTCGTGGTGCGACTCGGCGAGCCCGTTCGCGTGGTCACCGAGCCCGGTCTGAACTTCAAGATCCCGTTCATCGACAGCGTGATCTCGATCGACAAGCGTATCCTCGATCTGGAAAATCCGGCTCAGGAAATCATCGCCAACGACCAGCGTCGTCTGGTGGTCGATGCCTTCGCCCGCTACAAGATCAAGAATGCGTTGCGCTTCTATCAGAGCATCGGGTCGATCCAGGCGGCGAACATCCAGCTCACCACGCTGCTCAATGCGGCCATGCGCCGTGTGCTCGGCGAGGTCACCTTCATCCAGATCGTGCGCGACGAGCGTGAGAACCTGATGAACAAGATCCGCGAGCAGCTCGACAAGGAAGCCGATGGTTACGGCATCTCCGTCGTGGACGTTCGTATCCGCCGCGCCGATCTGCCGGAGGCAAACAGCCAGGCGGTGTATCAGCGGATGCAGACCGAGCGTCAGCGGGAAGCTGCTGAATTCCGCGCGGGTGGTGGCCAGAAAGCGCAGGAGATTCGCTCCAAGGCCGATCGTGAAGCAACGGTGATCATCGCCGATGCCAACTCGACCGCTGAACAGACCCGCGGTGCCGGCGACGGCGAGCGCAACCGCCTGTTCGCTGAATCCTACGGCCAGGATCCGGAGTTCTTCGCGTTCTATCGCTCGATGACGGCTTACGAGAACGGATTGAAGAGCAACGACACCCGCTTCCTGCTGCGGCCGGATTCGGAGTTCTTCCGCTTCTTCGCCAATCCGTCGGGAAAGCCCCCCGCGGCAAAGCCGCAGTAACGGCGTCGCCGGTTAAGCTTACGCGGATACCTGTTTTGCGTTCGCTGCCACTCTGATCTAAGGATGAGGCGCGCCATCGTGGTGCGCCTCATTTGTTTTCAGAAAAGCGCCAAGAAAACTGCCAAGAAACTGCGGCCAGGGTGCGAAGGTTCGGGAGTTGACGTCAGATGAGGTCCATAGCGTTTGCCGACTTCCTCATCGGCATCGGAATCCTGTTCATGTTCGAAGGCATCCTGTTCCTGGCATTTCCCGGATGGATGCGCCGCGCGATGAAGAGCGCGCTGCAAAGCCCTGACAATATCCTGCGCATCGCCGGTCTGGTCTCGGCCGTCGGCGGCCTGATCCTGATCTGGGCGATCCGGCGCTAGCCGCCGCTCGTAATCTCTCCGGGGCGTCCGAAAAAGCTCTTCCCGATCAACGCGATCGTGCACGTTTACGTCCGCATTCCGCCGCAATCCACGTCCCAGATGGGCCAGCCGGATGGCCCGCGCGAAGGCTTGCGCGATGTCGCCGTTCGGGCGCACTCTCAGTCAAATTTGCCGACTCTCTTTTGGAGACGTTTCCGACATGTCCATCGCTCATTCCTCTCTGAGCCTCGTTTCGCGCCGTGCACCGTATAGCGGCCTGCGTCCGCTGCTGACGGCGCTTTGTTTCGGCGCCGCGGTCGCCGCGTTTTCCGCGCCGGCTTCGGCCCGCGGGCCGGACGGGATCGCCGACGTTGCCGAGAAGGTGATCGATTCCGTGGTCAATATCTCGACCACCTCGACCGTCGAGGCGAAGAACAGCGACAAGGGGGAGGGCGGTGGCCGCGGGGCGATGCCGCAACTGCCGCCAGGCTCGCCGTTCGAAGAGTTCTTCGACGACTTCTTCAAGAACCGCGGCGGCCGCCCGGGCGGCGACAAGAATGGCGGCCTGCAGCCGCGCAAGACCAATTCGCTGGGCTCCGGTTTCATCATTGATGCCTCGGGTGTTGTGGTCACCAACAACCACGTCATTGACGGCGCCGACGAGATCAACGTCATCATGAATGACGGCACCAAGATCAAGGCCGAGCTGGTCGGCGTCGACAAGAAGACCGATCTGGCGGTGTTGAAGTTTACCCCGGTGAAGCCGGTGGTCGCCGTGAAGTTCGGCGACAGTGAAAAGCTGCGGCTCGGCGAATGGGTGATCGCCATCGGCAATCCATTCTCGCTCGGCGGCAGCGTCACTGCGGGCATCGTCTCGGCGCGTAACCGCGAGATCAGCAACAACAGCCCCTATGACAGCTACATCCAGACCGACGCCTCGATCAATCGCGGTAATTCGGGCGGTCCGCTGTTCAACCTCGATGGCGAAGTGGTCGGCGTCAACACGCTGATCATCTCGCCCACCGGCGGCTCCATCGGCCTCGGCTTCGCCGTGCCGTCGAAGACCGTGGTCGGCGTCATCGAACAGCTGCGCGAATACAAGGAAGTCCGACGCGGCTGGCTCGGCGTGCGCATCCAGCCGGTGACGGACGAGATCGCCGAGAGCCTGAACATCAAGCCCGCCCGCGGCGCGCTGATTGCCGGCGTCGATGACAAGGGCCCGGCCAAGCCTGCCGGACTCGAGCCCGGCGACGTGGTCATCAAGTTCGACGGCCGTGACGTCAAGGAGCCGAAGGACCTGTCGCGCATCGTTGCCGGCACCGCCGTCGGCAAGGCCGTCAATGTGCTGATCATTCGCAAGGGCAAGGAAGAGACCAAGCAGGTCACCCTCGGACGTCTCGAGGATGACAAGCCGGTGCAGGCCTCGATCAAGGCCACGCCGGAAGCCGAGAAGCCGGCGACGCAGAAGGCGCTGGGCCTCGACCTCACCGGTCTCAGCAAGGATCTGCGTACCAAGTACAAGATCAAAGACAGCGTGAAGGGTGTCATCGTGACCGGCGTCGATGCTGGCTCCGACGCCGCCGAAAAGCGCCTGGCTGCCGGCGACGTCATCGTCGAGGTCGCGCAGGAAGCGGTCACCAATGCCGCCGACGTCAAGAAGCGCGTCGATGCCTTGAAGAAGGACGGCAAGAAGTCGGTGCTGCTGCTGGTGTCGAATGCCGAAGGCGAGTTGCGCTTCGTGGCGCTGAGCGTGCAGTAGGGCGCTTTCTTCTCCCTCCCTCGAGCGCGGCGAGTGGTTGTCCGTTCTCTCCCCACGTCATGGCCGGACTTGTTCCGGCCATCCACGTCTTGCTTGTGGCCAAGTCGTGGATACCCGGCATTCGCCGCGCATGACGGCGTTTGGTTCGGGCGTTCGCGCGTCACGCGATTTCAGATTCAACTGTCAAACAGCCACGGTGCTTCAGACATGCGTCATCGCCCCCATTGTTTGCGGCGCGGGGGCGCCGTCGTGTTTCGCATTCCCACCCTCCCTTGAGAGGGCGTGCGGAACGCCGGGTGCCCGTTGCACCCTTGGGCCTGATGCGAATGCGGTCTTCCGCATGATGTTATGCATCAGGACTTTCGGAGGCGCCGAGCAAGTGCCCAGCGTTCCGCCTGCGGTGTTTTTTCGGTTGCTTGCGCGTTGCCATGGCGAACGATCCCATCACCAAAATTACAGTCCCAGGGCGGAGGGACAGGGTGCCTCAAGCGAGAAAGCCGGACACGTTTCGATTTGGTCGTCCGTCACACTGTCCAGGGGTCTTTCCATCCCAGAGTCGGCCGTCTCCTTGCCAGTGGCAGTGCTGGCGCAGATCCGTCCTGCCCGAAGACAGACGTCACCCCCAAACCGCGTAACGCCGCATCTCCGGCGTCCACCGCATCCCACCCCGCGAACGTGACGATCGCGATCGCCCCTCTGGTGGGGCAGGACGAAGGGAATATAAACCTTATGGGGATGCTGTCAACGAGAGATAGGAAAAAATGTTTGATGCGGCTCCGCGTCCCCCCAAAAAAACTGTCATCCCAGGGCACGGCGGGACGATACGCGGACCCTGCTGGGCTTGGTATCGATGGCCTCTCTGCCCCGGACGACCTGTGGCATGCGCCATGATGCCCGCGCAGCGGCGCTTGCTAGTGTGGCGTCTGAACGATCAGCCGAAGACACTTCATGAATTTCTTTTCGGCTCCCTTGGGGAGTCTTTGCAGGATAGCTCGCTCGACTGACGCGTCCCGTGTCATGACGCGATTCAGCATGGCTGCACCGTCAGGTGCCAGAAACAGCTCATAGGCACGTCGATCTCCGGGCGCCGGTCGCCGCTCAAGCAGGTGTCGCTCCACCAGTCGCTTCACCATTTCGGCGACGGTATTGCGATCCAAGAAAAGATGCTCGGCAAGCATGTTCTGGCTGAGGCCGGGACGTTGGTAGATCGCAACCAGTGTCGCCTTCTGCCGCGGGGTAATCTGCTCATCGGCAAACTCGCGCGAGAACCGTTCCTCAGCGGCGAAATGTGCCCTGCGCAATAAATGCGACACGACGTCTTCGAGTCGAAAGCGGTCGAGGATGGACCGCACCGGCGCCGTCAGCGCGGCCTCGGCGCCACGGGAAGGCAGGGACGATGCGGAAGCCTTGCCGGTCGCCGTTCTGCGCGATGAGCTCGACATCCTGGTTCGGCGTTTGGTCGTTGTTCTGGTCATGGGGGTCCGACACGATCTGCAGATATTGCCGTACGAGCGATCACATCGCGATGCACGAATAGGCAGTTCACGCTCTAGCACTGCGTAGAAAGCCCAACAAGATAGCAGCATACTTCGGCTTCTTCGATACGAGCCGTAACTTCTGCTGACTTCAGTGTAGTCGGTGCGAGTTCCGTTTTCTTGACAGTAGTCGGGGCAATCGCTAGCTTTTGATAAGAGACGTATACGTACAAATTTGCGAGATGCTGCATGACGTGCGACGAGGCGAGAGCAACATGACGACCGATCCTCAAGCAGTTGTCGTGGAGGGCATTGCAACGCCGCGCGGTCGCTATCCGCACTTCAAGCGTGCCGGCGACCTGGTCTTCGTTTCCGGAACAAGCTCGCGACGCGCGGATAACACGATAGCCGGCGCGAGCGCCGATGCCATGGGAACGGTGACGGTCGATATCCAGTTACAGACCCGCGCGGTGATCGAGAATATTGCGAGGATAATAAGCGAGGCCGGCGGCGGACTGTCCGATATCGTCGAAGTCAGCACGTTCCTCGTCAATATGAACGACTTTGGCGGGTACAACGACGTGTACGCCGAATTTTTCGGCTCCGACGGTCCCGCGCGGACGACGGTCGCCGTTCACCAGCTTCCGCATCCGCATCTGCTGATCGAGATCAAGGCTATCGCCTACCTGCCCCAATCCCGCACCTGACCTTGTCCGGAGGATTACCCATGCCCATGACACGCCGCCATCTCTTGCAGGGCGTCGCCGCTTCAGCCGCACTCTGGAGTGGTCGCGCGTTGGCGCGACCATCGCTGGCCCGGATCATGGTTGGTTTCGCGGCTGGTGGGACGCTCGACGTGATCGGCCGCCGGCTCGCCGATCAGCTCGGCGGGAATTTTGCCGACTCGGTCATCGTCGAAGGTCGTACCGGCGCTGGTGGTCGCATCGCGATCGACGCCACCAAAACTGCCACGCCTGACGGCACGACCATCGTACTCTCGCCATCCTCGCCGATCGTCATCTTTCCGCATGTCTACACGAAGCTGAGCTATGATCCGGTCGCGGATCTTATTCCGATCACGCCAGTGTGCTCGAATGCGCAAACCTTCGTCGTCGGAAAGGCCGTCCCTGAATCGGTCAAGACACTGCGGGATTTTATTGGCTGGGCCAAAGTCAACAAGACGTTCTATGCCACGCCGGCTGCCGGCTCGATCATGCATTTCCAGGGCTGGGCGTTTGCCCAGCAGGCCGGCATTGAGATGACTCATGCGCCCTATCGCGGAATGGCGGCGATTGTGCCGGACCTGCTGTCGGGCACGATGCCGACATCGATGGCGGTGACCGGCGACATTCGCCAACATGTAGAATCAGGAGCGCTGCGCGCGCTCGCGGTCACGAGCGCGCAGCGATCGCGCTTCTTGCCGAATGTGCCCACATTCGCCGAACTCGGCTTTGACCAGGTCACCGGAGTTGATTGGTACGGGCTCTTCGCGCCCGCCAAGACGCCGCAGCCGATCGTCGAACAATTGCAGCAAATGGTTCACGCCGCGATGAAGGCGAAGCCGGTCGCAGAATTTTTTGAGCAAATGGGATTTGACAGTTACACGCTCGATTCCAAGCAGCTTGCGAGCCGCATTCAGGAGGAGACAGCGCGCTGGGCTCCGGTCGTCAAACAATCGGGATTTCAGCTCGACAATTGAGCTCTTGGATGAGAGCGCTGCCGTGACTGCCGCTTCGCCATGCTAACGGTGGTCGTGGCTCCTGGCATGCGCCGGGACGACGGAAACAGCCGGCTTTCTCGCAGGAGCGCGATCCTGCCCGAAAACCGGGGCTTTCGGAGTGAGGCTCTAGCTCACAAATTCGCTGCGCTTGTAGCCCTGCGCATAGAGCAGCGCGGTCAGATCGCCGTGATCGATCCGCGCCGCTGCCGCTGCTGCCACCGCAGGCTTGGCGTGATAGGCGACGCCGAGACCGGCGTCCTGGATCATGGCGAGATCGTTGGCGCCGTCGCCGACGGCCATGGTGTCGAGATTGTCGAGATCGAAGGACTCGCGCAGCTCGACCAGCGTGGCGAGTTTCGCAGCCTTGCCGAGGATCGGCTCGGCGACGGTGCCTGTCAACTTGCCATCAGCGACATGCAACACGTTGGCGCGATTTTCCTGGAAGCCGACGAGCTCGGCGACCTTGCTGGTGAACAGCGTGAAGCCGCCGGAGACCAGACACGTATAGGCGCCATTGGCGCGCATGGTCTGCACCAGCTCGCGGCCGCCGGGCGTCAGCGTGATGCGCGAGGCCAGGACCTCGTCGACAACGTCGACCTTCAGATCCTTCAGGAGCGCAACGCGTTCGCGCAGCGCCGGCTCGAATTCGATCTCGCCGCGCATGGCGCGTTCGGTGATGGCGGCGACATGGGCCTTGAGGCCGGCGAAGTCGGCGAGCTCGTCGATACATTCCTGGCCGATCATGGTGGAATCCATGTCGGCGAGAAAAAGCTTCTTGCGCCGGTCGCTGACAGGCTGCACGACAACGTCGATCGGCATGTCGCCGCGGGCTGCGCGCAGGCGGTCGCCGAGCGCGAGCACGTTGTGGTCGCTGGTGAAGAGGATGTCGGCGGCGACGCCGTCGCTCAGCCAGTGCGCTTCGGTGTCGCCCGGCAGAAGTGCGCGCAGACCGTCGACCACCGTGCTATCGAGAGCGGGATTGGCGGGGTTGCAGATCAGGGTCGCAACGAGAGACATGACGTGAGTTCCAGGCCAGACAACAGAGCGCTGCTTATCGCAGGGCCGACCGCCAGCGGCAAGTCGGCGCTGGCGCTGGCCGTGGCGCGCGCGCGGGACGGCGTGGTCATCAATACCGACAGTATGCAGGTCTATCGCGACCTGCGCGTGCTCACCGCGCGGCCGACGGTTGAGGAAGAGGCGCTGGCGCCGCACCGGCTCTACGGGAGTGTCGATGCTGCCGTGAACTTCTCCGCCGGGGCGTGGGTGGATGAAGCCGCGCGCGTCCTTGCCGAGGTGCGGGCGCAAGGCAGGCTGCCGATCTTCATCGGCGGCTCCGGACTATACTTCAAGGCGCTAACGCGCGGGCTCTCGGCCGTACCACCCGTCGCCGCCGAGGTGCGCGACGATGTACGCGCGCGCCTGGAAAGGGATGGGCCGGAGGCGCTGCATGCGCAGCTCGCTTTGGTTGATCCGGTCTCCGCCGCGCGGCTCAATCTGCGCGACCGCACGCGCATCGCGCGCGCGCTGGAAGTCGTGGAAGCGACCGGACGTTCGCTCGCCGACTGGCACGGCGAGGGCCTGCCGCCGCTGCTGCCGCCGGGCACATTCACCGCGATTTTTCTCACGCCGGAGCGCGACGAACTCTATGCGCGGATCGATGCGCGGTTCGAGCGTATGCTGGATGAGGGCGCGCTGGACGAGGTCGCGGCGCTCGCGGCACGCGGTCTGGACCCGCTGCTGCCGGCCTTGAAAGCGCATGGCGTGCCTGCGCTGATACGGCATATCCGCGGCGAGACCTCGCGCGAGGAAGCCTGCGCAATCGGGCAGGCGGACACGCGGCACTATGCCAAGCGGCAGTTCACGTGGTTTCGGCATCAACTGCCGGAGTTTGAATGGATGACGGTGGAGGAGGCAATGCGCACCTTGGAGGATACCGCGCTTCGCTAGTCCACCCCACTGCGGGTGTCGCGATGATCCGGCGATTGGCGTTGGCGGACAGCGCTATTCAACGTCCCAACGATGCATCCAACGAGTAACGCTGCGCACCCGTCAGTCATCAGCCGATAGAAAATGGCGAATGCAAAAGCCAAACCCACGTGGTGAGGGCCGGCCCAGACGTACAAACCATCGCTGACCGCGCGATACGGTCCATAGTTCGTCTTGACCAAGACAAAGAACGTCAAAAGTATCGCTGACGAGATGCCGATAATAGTCCATCTGACCAGGGGCTCAGCCCGTTTCGCCGCAAGCAATGCAACCGTCGCTCCGACAAGAAAAAAGAACAGCGGAGGGATGAGCCAAACCAGCATTTTTCTACAATTTCAGAGGGGGCTTTCGGATTGGTGAACTTAGGCGTGCATTTCTTCTTACCGCATACCAGCCCGCCCGATTTTTCCGCTCGCCGAACGCCAAAGACCCGGCTAGGCTCCAAAATCAGCGCGATCACGGCAACTTCCCTTGACATCCCCCGTTTGCTGGCTATGTTCCGCGCAAGTTTTGAAAAGTCGGACTGATCCTGTGCGCAACAAAGTTACAAATCTCCTTATTATCGTGGTACCCTGGCGCACCGCCGGGGGTAGCTGACGGCTACCCACGAACCGAGCGGTGTGCACAGGGTCCTGAACGGGCCCTTTTTTATTGTCTGAACTTCAAGCTTTCCGAACCCAGCGACCATCCAGACCAAGCCGCGCCGCAGAGCGCATCCGGAGCGAACCATGAGCGACAGCAAGCCTCACGATCCCAATCAGATGACCGGCGCAGCGATGATCGTGCGCGCGCTTGCGGATCATGGCGTCAAGCACATCTTCGGCTATCCCGGCGGTGCGGTGCTTCCGATCTATGACGAGATCTATCAGCAGTCCGAGGTCGAGCACATTCTGGTCCGCCACGAGCAGGGCGCCGGCCATGCCGCCGAAGGCTATGCGCGCTCGACCGGCCTGCCGGGCGTGGTGCTGGTGACGTCCGGTCCGGGCGCCACCAATATGGTGACGCCGCTGGCCGACGCGCTGATGGATTCGATCCCGCTGGTCTGCATCACCGGACAGGTCCCGACGCATCTCATTGGTAACGACGCGTTCCAGGAATGCGACACCGTCGGCATCACGCGGCCCTGCACCAAGCACAACTGGCTGGTCCGCGACGTCAACGATCTCGCCAAGGTGCTGCATGAGGCCTTCTACGTTGCCACCACCGGCCGTCCGGGCCCGGTCGTCGTCGACGTTCCGAAGGACGTGCAGTTTGCCACCGGCACCTATCATCCGCCGCGCAAGTCGGACGTCCACATCTCCTATGCGCCGCGCGTGAAGGGTGATGCCAATGCGATCCGCAAGGCGGTGTCGTTGCTGGCGGGTGCCAGGAAGCCGATCATCTATTCCGGCGGCGGCGTCATCAATTCGGGCCTCGCGGCCTCGAAGCTGCTGCGCGAGCTGGTCGAGGTCACCGGTTTCCCGATCACCTCGACGCTGATGGGCCTCGGCGCCTATCCGGCATCCGGCCCGAACTGGCTGGGCATGCTGGGCATGCACGGCACCTACGAAGCCAACATGGCGATGCATGACTGTGACGTCATGCTGTGCGTCGGCGCGCGCTTCGACGACCGCATCACCGGCCGGACCGATGCGTTCTCGCCGAATTCGAAGAAGATCCATATCGACATCGATCCGTCGTCGATCAACAAGAACATCCGCGTCGATATCCCGATCATCGGCGATTGTGGCAATGTGCTGGGCGACATCCTGCAGGTGTTCAAATCCGAGGCGAAGAAGCCTGACACCAAGGATTGGTGGAAGCAGGTCAACACCTGGCGCGCGCGCAATTCGCTGGCCTACAAGACGAACAACGATGTCATCCTGCCGCAATTCGCGATCCAGCGATTGTTCGAGGCGACGCGCGGCCACGACACCTACATCACCACCGAAGTCGGCCAGCATCAGATGTGGGCGGCGCAGTTCTTCGGATTCGACGAGCCGCATCGCTGGATGACGTCGGGCGGTCTGGGCACGATGGGCTACGGCCTGCCGGCGGCATTGGGTGTGCAGGTCGCGCATCCGGATTCGCTGGTCATCGATATCGGCGGCGACGCATCGGTGCAGATGACGATGCAGGAAATGTCGGCGGCGGTTCAGCATGAATTGCCGATCAAGATCTTCATCCTGAACAATCAATATATGGGCATGGTGCGCCAGTGGCAGCAGTTGCTGCATGGCAACCGGCTGTCGCATTCCTATTCGGAAGCGCTGCCTGATTTCGTCAAGCTGGCGGAAGCCTATGGCGGCGTCGGCTTCCAGTGCAGCAAACCGGGCGATCTCGACGGTGCGTTGCAGGAGATGATCAAGGTGAAGAAGCCGGTGCTGTTCGACTGCCGCGTCGCGGCGCTGGAGAACTGCTTCCCGATGATCCCGTCCGGCAAGGCGCATAACGAAATGCTGCTGCCGCTGGAAGCGAATGATGAAGCCACCGCGGCGGCCTTTGCCGGCGGTAAGGCGCTGGTCTGACAAGCTCTGGAAAGACAACGACAATGGAACAGCCTGCCTCCGCCTATTTCATGGAAGAGCGTCACGATCCCAACGAGACGCATACGCTGACGGTGCTCGTCGCCAACGAGCCGGGCGTGCTCGCGCGCGTCATCGGGCTTTTTTCGGGCCGCGGTTACAACATCGAAAGTCTCACGGTGTCGGAGACCGAGAGCCACAAGCACGTCTCGCGCATCACCATCGTCACCACAGGCACGCCGATGGTGATCACGCAGATCAAGCATCAGCTCGATCGCATGATCCCGGTGCATCGCGTCGTTGACATGACGCTGACCGGCCGCTCCATCGAGCGTGAGCTTGCCATGGTCAAGCTGCGTGGCACCGGCGAGCATCGCGTTGAGGCGCTGCGCCTCGCTGAAGCGTTCCGCGCCCGCGTGATCGATGCGACCATCGAGAGCTTCGTGTTCGAGATCACCGGCAACACCGGCAAGATCAACCAGTTCATCGACCTGATGCGGCCGCTTGGCCTCGTCGAGATCTCGCGCACCGGCGTCGCTGCGATCAGCCGCGGACCGGAGGGGATGTAGCCTCCGCGCATCGCAGTCATGAAACCTCTCGACATCGCGTTGGCCATAGCCGTGGCCGTGATCTGGGGCGTCGGCTTCGTGCTGACCCGGATGGCGGTCGACGAGATGTCGTCGACACTGCTCACCACAATCCGCTTCGGCATCACGGCACTCCCGTGCCTGTTCCTGCCGAAGCCGAGAATGTCATGGCTGCTGATCGTCGCCACAAGCTGGCTTTTGGTGGCGCAATTCCTGGCGCAGACCTACGGCATGGCGCATGGCGTGCCGGCTGGGCTGACCTCTGTCATCGTGCAGAGCCAGGCGCTGTTCACGGTTGGGGCTGCCGCGCTATTCCTGCGCGAATTGCCGACGCGGCAGCAAGTCGCGGGTATCGTCATCGCCATGGGCGGGTTGCTGATGGTCTGCTTCACGGTCGGTTATGACTTCAGCGTGTTCCCCTTCATGGTGCTGATGACCGCGCCGGTGAGCTTTGCGTTTTCCAATCTGCTGCTGCGGCGCGCGCAGGGCGTGCCGATGCTCGACCTGTTCGCCTGGATCAGTCTCGTTGCGCTACTGCCGCTGCTGGTTGTGCTGTTCAGTGTCGATGGCGCGAGCGCGACGTGGCAGTCGCTCACGCATGCCTCGTTGAAGGCCTTCGCCTGTGTGCTGTTTCTCGCGGTAGTCGGCACCACGCTGGGTTACTGGATCTGGGGCCGGCTGCTGGGTGATTATTCCGCCGCACAGGTCGTGCCGTTCGCGCTACTGGTGCCGTTTATCGGCGCGGCCGCGTCGAGCGTCACGTTCGGTGAAACATTTGGACCGCTGCGTCTCGCCGGCATGATCGTTGTTGTGCTGGGCATCGCGGTGATGCTGCTGTCGAAGCGCCCACCCATTCTTGTCGAGGTGGTTTGAGGTCATGTCGCAACAACTCTTGTTCGCCTTTATCGTGTTCGCCATCGTGATGTTCTTCACGCCCGGCCCGAACAACGTCATGCTGCTCGCGTCAGGGCTCAATTTCGGCTTTCGTCGCACGCTGCCGCATGTCTTCGGCGTCACCGTTGGTTTTGCCTTCATGGTCGCCGTCACGGGCCTCGGATTGGGGGCGGTCTTCACCTCCTATCCGGTGCTGCACACCATCCTGAAATATGCCGGCGCGGCGTATCTCGTTTATCTCGCCTTTGCGATCGGGATGTCCGGTCCGCCCAATCCCGGTGACGCCGAACGGCGCCGGCCGATGACGTTTTTCGGCGCCGCGCTGTTTCAATGGGTCAACGTCAAGGGCTGGGTGATGGTGATCGGCACCATCACCGCCTATGCGGCGATTGCGAACTATCCCTGGAACATCCTGCTGCAGGTCACCCTGTCGCTCCTGCTCGGGTTCGTGTCCTGCGTAACCTGGGTGCTGTGCGGCACATCGCTGCAATCGCTGGTAAAATCGCCTGGCGCGGTCAGGGCGTTCAATATCGTCATGGGGCTGCTGCTGCTGGCCTCCCTGTATCCGGTGCTGGTCGAGCTATGAGCCCGACGCGCAGCGTAAAATCACCGTCGCGGGCTTGTCTCGCGGCACCCGTCGCCCTAGAAACCGGCGGCAATTCATGGTCATCCACCACGCGGTGGTGACCCGTTCGAACGGGCAGCTTTGAAATATAGTTGCTGAAGAGAGGAAATACCCATGCGAGTTTATTACGATCGCGACGCCGACCTGAACCTGATCAAGGGCAAGAAGGTCTGCATCGTCGGCTATGGCAGCCAGGGCCATGCCCACGCGCTGAACCTCAAGGACAGCGGCGTCAAGGACGTCGTGATCGCGCTCCGCAAGGGCTCGGCCACCGCGAAGAAGGCGGAAGCCGCCGGCTTCAAGGTGATGGAAGTTGCCGAGGCCGCCAAGTGGGCCGACCTGATGATGATGCTCACCCCGGACGAATTGCAGGGCGACATCTATCGCGACCACATGCACGACAACATGAAGAAGGGCGCTGCGCTCGTCTTCGCACACGGCCTCAACGTGCACTTCAACCTGCTCGATCCGCGTGAAGACTTGGACGTGCTGATGATCGCGCCGAAGGGCCCCGGCCACACCGTGCGTTCGGAATATCAGCGCGGCGGCGGCGTGCCCTGCCTGATCGCGGTTCACAAGGATGTCTCGGGCAACGCCCATGACCTCGGCCTGAGCTATGCCTCGGCAGTGGGCGGCGGCCGCGCCGGCATCATCGAGACCTCGTTCAAGGAAGAGTGCGAAACCGATTTGTTCGGTGAGCAGGCCGTTCTCTGCGGCGGCACCGTCGAGCTGATCCGCGCCGGCTTCGAGACGCTGGTGGAAGCCGGCTACGCGCCGGAAATGGCTTACTTCGAGTGCCTGCACGAACTGAAGCTGATCGTCGACCTGATCTATGAAGGCGGCATCGCCAACATGAATTACTCGATCTCCAACACGGCCGAGTATGGCGAATACGTCACCGGCCCGCGCATCGTCACCTCGGAAACCAAGGCCGAGATGAAGCGCGTGCTCACCGACATCCAGTCCGGCAAGTTCGCCCGCGACTGGATGCTGGAAAACAAGGTCAACCAGGCCTCGTTCAAGGCGACCCGCCAGCGCAACAACGCCCATCCGATCGAGGAAGTGGGCGCCAAGCTCCGCGACATGATGCCGTGGATCAAGGAAAAGGCGCTGGTCGACAAGACCAAGAACTAAGCGCTTTTCACATCGCAGCTACCAACGGGACCGCGGCAACGCGGTCCCGTTTTAGTTTGCAGGCACTGCCACGCGCGCCCGGCGACGTTTCAGCACGGCCGCTGCGATCCTTAGCCCCATCACCGCCAGCAACGGCATCAGGAACCAGACATAGTTCGGCATTTGCGGAATGCGCATACCGAAGCTCACCATGAACTGGAACCAGAGATAATAGATGCCTGTCGTATGCAGGATGCGCCATGCACGTGGGCCAATGGCGGCCGCCGAGCGGTCGAATGACGTTACCGCCATCGCGATGATGAAGGCGTAGCCGATGCCGCCGAAGATATAGGAGGCGGGCGTCGTTGCCGCAGCGTAGTCAGCGGGCGCCATCACGGCGAAGCAGATAATGGCGACAGCGTGAACGGCGTGGGACGCCGCGAAAGTGAGCCCAAGATAGCGGCGATTGCGACGCAGCCAGCGCGTGCCGGATGTGGGCCAGAGCAGGGCGAGCGCAGATGCCGCGAAGGCGAGGCAGAAGAACAGCAGCGAGCTGCGCGCCGTGAACCGGATTACCATCCTGATGCCATCGACCTCGAAGCCGCGCATGCCAGCGATCCAGACGCTGAGCGCGGTGAGGACCAGCGTCAGTACGGCGAGCAGCCGCCAGCCTTCGAACCAGTTGCGACGATCCCGTGTCATGACATTCCCCTGTGCTGCCGTATGTAATCATCAGTTACATTCGATGCGGCCGGTCCGGTCAATTGTGTAATCGGTGATTACATTCACGATACGGTGATGCTATGCTCGGGCATGTCCAGGTCCGCAAAGCCGCCGTCGTCCAAATCAGCGCCAAAGTCGCCGGTCCGGAAACGAGCCGTTCAGCCATCCGCCGCGCCGCGCGCTGCCAAAGGTCGAACGCCGCCGCCGAAGACCTATCATCACGGCGATCTGCGCCGTGTGCTGATTGCGGCGGCGCTTGAACTGGCCGAGGAAGGTGGTGCGGATGCCGTCAGCGTGCGCGAGGCCGCGCGGCGCGCCGGCGTGTCGCCGGGAGCGCCGTTCCGGCACTTCCCCAGCCGCAATGACCTGATGAGCGCGGTGGCGGAAGAGGCACAGCGCCGCTTCCGTAGTGCGATTGCTGCCGCGATCGCCGAAACGTCCTCCGAGGATCCGCTGGTTCGGTTTCGCGCGTTTGGCCTGGCCTATCTGCGCTGGGCGATGAAAAATCCTGCGCATTTCGAGGTGATCTCGAGCGGGAAGTATTTCGCCCATGACCAGTCGGCGGTGGTGCGTGACGACAATGCCGAACTGATCGACATGACCGGGCAATTGCTCAGCGATGCGCAGGACAGGGGCCAGTTGCGCTCCGCGGATCTCCGCATCATGAAGATCGCAGGTCGCGCGCTGGTCTATGGCTTCGCCCGCATGAATATCGACGGGCATTTTCCGCGCTGGGGTGTCGCGAATGCCGAGGCCGATCAGATGGCGGAGGCGATCATCACGCTGTTCGTTGATGGGATCGCAAAGCCTGTCTGAGCGGCGAAATCCGTTCGAATACTTATCAAACCTGCGCGGCTTGCAGTCGCAGATGGACAAGAGCGCGCCGATCGTCAAAAACCAATGAGGCCGTGATCCGTAACTCTCGCTGTGACCGCGGCGATGCGGTCTCGGTCTCGGCCGAATTTACGGGCCATCACATCTCAGGTGCTTTTCATGCGATCCATTGTCATCACCGGCGTCTCCACGGGCATCGGCCACGCCACTGCGAAAGTCCTGCTTGCGCGAGGCTTCCGCGTTTTCGGCAGCGTGCGTAGGCAGGTCGATGCCGAGCGCTTGCAAGCCGAGTTCGGCGCGAACTTCGTCCCGCTGCTGTTCGATGTCACGGATGAGGCAGCTGTATTGGCCGCCGCTGCGCAGGTACGCGCCGCGCTGAATGGCGAGACGCTTGCAGGCCTTGTCAACAATGCCGGCGTTGCGGTGCCGGGCGCGCTGCTCGATCTGTCGGTGGATGAGTTTCGCGCGCAGATCGAGATCAATGTGATGGGCCCGGTGATCGTCACCCAGGCCTTCGCGCCACTGCTCGGCGCCGATCCCGCGCTGACGGGCGCGCCCGGGCGCATCGTGATGATGAGTTCGGTGTCCGGCCAGTTCGGCAATCCGCTGCTGTCGCCCTATAGCACGTCGAAATTCGCGCTGGAGGGACTGGCCGAGAGCCTGCGCCGCGAATTCATGCTGTTCGGCATCGAGGTGCTGGTGATCGCGCCGGGGGCCGTGCGCACGCCGATCTGGGATAAGGCCGAGGCGATCGATATGGTGCGCTTCGATGCGTCGCCGTTTCTGCCGGCGCTAACGAAGCTGCGCGAGATGCTGATGAAGCTGGCGAAGAACGGGCTGCCGCCGGAGCGGATCGCCGAACTGGTGTATCGGGCGCTGACCGCATCCCGCCCGAAGCTACGCGTGGTGGCGTCGCCGCAACCGGTCCAGACCTTCGTCGCCGGCTGGCTGCCGAAGCGTTGGCTCGATCGCATGATCGGCCGCCAACTTGGGTTGGCGTCGCGCAAGCGAGCTGGCTTTTAGAACTCAGCCGGGAAGGGTCTGAGCGGCCTCATGCCGTGAAAATCACCTTTGCGCGGCCCGGACGTCATCGTGATCGCAGTTGCCAGTGTCGGGCTCGGATAGCCGGAGGGAAGAGGAGGGAATGGGCCAGCCACGCGAACGACGGCGAGGAACGCACCGTCGAGTTCGGTATCCCCGGAGCTGCGGAGAACCTTTGACTCGATCAGGCGACCGCTGCGGTCGACGCGAAAGCCGACGACGGTTTGTCCCCGCACCGACAGCCTGCCGAGATTGCGGGCCGTGCGATTGATCTTGATATCGACGCCGCGGCGCCACTCCGCCATGGCCGGGCCGCGTTGGCTGGGCGCGGAGGACTGTGCGTTCGCTTCGGGAGGGCCAAGCAGAGGTGCAACAAGAACGAGTAACAGGGCTGCGAGAAAAGGCGCGTGACGACGGGTCATACGACGGGACTTTCGGGAATACTCGGATCCAAGTGCAGCAGTAAGCAGGTCAGCGTGTCTGATGTCGTCGCATCCATGCAGGCCTCGTGATCGCTATCTGCTGTTGAAGCTGATCGGCACAGTGAAAACGAGCTTCTTTTTCGGAAGGCCGTTGGGACCGAGAGGGATGGGACTGGCGAGCTGGACGGCCTGCCGGGCCGCGCGGTCGAGCGCTGCAGATCCCGAACTCCTGATGATCCCGATGTTCGTCAGCCTGCCGGACGGCAAGAGCACGAAATGAACCAGGGCCATGCCGCCTTCACCCTCCATGGCCGCCTCCGGCGGATACTGGACGGAGCCGAGGATGCGATAGGTAATGCTTGTTCGCAGGCGGGCGATTTCGGCGGCTCGCACGCGTGCCCGCAGAGCAACGCAATGCGGTTCTTCGGATCTCGCGCATTCATGAGGTGGATGAGCGACACTGCGCGCCTGTACCTGCGCCGCGAACGCGACAAGGACGAGTGCGGCGAGTACGAGCGATACGGCCGAAGCGATCGAGCGGGTGCGCGTATCGCGCAGGCCCGCATCATGGCGTCCTGACGGGACGAACATTGGCGTGGTTATCCTGATGACGATGAGGGCGGTTTGGCTGGCTGCTACCATAGGTATTATATTGCGGAGATGGCACCCGCAAGACTGGGATGACGGCCGAGACCTGTCTTGCCGCGCTTATGGGCCGCATTTACCTGTCTTGATCTGGTCCTACCAGATTGGTAGGGTCAGTCCATGCTTACCGCAGTCAGCACCGATACCTCCGACGCTGTTCGGAAAACGCTCGAATTCGTCCGGCACCACCGGCTGGCGAAAGGCGACCGGCTGCCGTCGGAGCGGGATCTGTCGGAGCGGTTCGGGGTGACGCGCGGCTCCGTCCGCGAGGCGCTGGCTGTGCTCGATGCCATGCGCATCACCGAGCGGAAGCCCAAATCAGGCATCTATCTGCGCAACGCGCTGGAAGACAGCGGGCTCGATGCGCTGGTGCTGCAGGCCGACCTTGGCCTGCCGTTCAGCGCGGAGGTGACGCGCGATGTCACCGAGGCCAGAATCCTTTGCGAGGAACAGGCGTTCCGGCTGGCCTGTCAGCGCCGCACCGACGCCGATCTCGCCCGGCTGCATCACTTGCTCGACACCTATGCGGCGCTCGTCGCCAAGGGCAGCAACCTCGCCGATGAGGACGTCGCATTCCATCTCGCGGTTGTCGCGGCGAGCCAGAACCGCGTGCTGGTGCGCACGCTGACACCGCTGATGCTGATGAGCACGGGCTGGCGTCGCCGCTATTTCGCCTCCGCCGAGATCCGCCAGCGCTCGCTCATTGATCACCGCGCTTTCGTTGCGGCGATCGCAGCGCGCGACGAGGCGACAGCCACGATGCTGGTGCATCGCCACGTGCAGACCGCCGCCGAAGACGTGCGAGCGCTGGCCGAGCAGGGCGCCACGGACTCCGACGTTAAGGACTGATCACGACGAACACACGCATCTGACGAGCCGTTCAACAATCCCGACAAACGGGAAGGCTCGGATCGAATACGGCAACGGCCGTCACTTATGGAAACGCAAAAGAAGGACAGAAAATGCGTATCACCACGACTTCCAGGGCTGCGCCAGCGGCCGCCAGCACCATGGCTGCGTTCGCAGCTGCGATTGCTATGGCAGCAAGCCCCGCACTGGCGCAGAAGACATACGGCCCCGGCGCCTCTGACACCGAAATCAAGATCGGCAACACGGTGCCCTATAGCGGTCCGGCCTCAGCCTACGGCATTCTCGGCAAGGCCTACGGCGCCTATTTCAAGAAGATCAACGATGAGGGCGGCATCAACGGGCGCAAGATCGTCTTCATCTCCTATGATGACGCCTATTCGCCGCCGAAGACCGTGGAGCAGACGCGCAAGCTGGTCGAGAGCGACGAGGTGATGGCCATCGTCGGCAATGTCGGTACCGCCGCGAACGCCGCGATCCAGAAATACGTCAATGCCAAGAAGACGCCGCAACTGTTTCTCGCGACCGGCGCTACCCGCTGGAACGATCCGAAGCAGTTTCCGTGGACCATGGGCTGGCTGCCGAGCTACCACGCCGAAGCCGCGGCCTATGCGAAGTATCTCCTGAAGGAGAAGCCGGATGCCAAGATCGGCGTGTTCTATCAGAACGACGATTTCGGCAAGGACTATGTCAAGGGACTGAAGGAAGGCCTTGGCGACAAGGCCTCAACAATGATCGTGATGGAGACGAGCTACGAGGTCTCCGAGCCGACCGTCGACTCCCACATCGTCAAGCTGAAGGCGGCCGGCGTCGATACGATCTTCTCTTTCGCCACCGGCAAGTTCGCCGCGCAGTCGATTAAGAAGGTTGCCGAGCTCGGCTGGAAGCCGTTGCACATCGTGCCTAATGCGAGTTCGTCGCTCGGCAGTGTGCTGCGTCCGGCGGGCCTCGACAATGCGCAGGACGTGGTGTCCGCGACCTTCGCCAAGGATCCTACCGACCCGCAGTGGAAGGACGATCCGGGCATGCAGAAATTCTACGCCTATGTCGAAAAGTACATTCCGGAAGGGAAGGCGATGGAGAGCACCGTGCTGTCCGGCTACAGCATCGCCCAGACCATGGTCGAGGCGCTCCGGCAGTGCGGCGACGATCTCACCCACGAGAACCTGATGAAACAGGCCGCCAACCTCAAGAACGTGCAGCTCGACGGGCTGCTGCCGGGCGTGACGGTCAACACCAGCCCGACCGACTTCTCGCCCATCGACCAGTTCCAGATGATGAGCTTCAAGGGCGAGCGCTGGCAGCGCTTCGGCGAGATCATCAAGGGCGAGACGCCAACCGCAGTGCGGTAGGCGAGGGATGACGACGGCAGGCGGCGCCCGGACCGGCACCGCCTGCGTCGAAAGGTTCATTGTCCGTTCATGACGCCTGTATTACGATTTTGTGACATTCCGCAGGGTCCGGTCGCGGTGTGAGCCGGCTGGTCGTCGCCAGACAGGGCAGTCTTCTTGCCGGGTGTTCGCAGGCAAGCCATGCTGCCGTCGCCGATCTCAGTCTCTCCGGCGCAAGCCGGCCGCCGCTTCAAGGAGCGATTGGCGGCCGCCTGGCAGTATGTTCGGCACTGGCCGCTGCGCACGGCGCTGATCGCTGCGATCCATACGCTCGCGTTCTATGTTCTGGCCTCGGTCGAATACGGCCCGTTCGCAATGACGCTGGCGCTACTCACCTGGGCCTTGCTGAATTTTCTGTTCCTCGCGTTGTTCAAGCGGCCCGGCGTCAGCGCGGTGCTGTCGCTGCTGCTGGTCACGGCGCTGATCGTGCTGTCACAGTTCAAGTTCGGCATCACGCAACTGACGCTGACCTTCCTGGATTTCCTGATCATCGATCGCGACACGATCTCGTTCCTGCATTCGATCTTCCCGCAGCTGCGCACCTGGCTCCTGATCGCCGTTGCCGTCGCTTTGCCGATCCTGTGGCTGATCTGGCGCGCCGATCCGTTCCGCCTGCGCCGCCGCACGGCGCTGGCCTGTGCGGGCGCCTGCCTGGCGGGGATAGTCGGTCTGTCGGCGGCCAATCCCGAGAAGCCATGGGAGCCGTTCCAGGGCGTCAACCACATTTCCAATCTGGCGCGCTCCGGCGTCGTCTCGGTCTCGCATCTGACGGCAACCGGCTGGATCGAGGCGGACTCCAAGAGCCTCGTGAGTTCGGCGCAGGCGTCGCCGATGACCACCTGCGAGCCCGGCGTGAAGCGGCCGAACATCGTGATGGTGCTCGACGAGTCGTCCTTCGACGTGTCGGCGGCACCCGGCGTGAAGGTGCCGGCGGGCTATCATGATTATTTCAAATCTGCCGACGGCCAGCAGCGCGCGTTGATTACCGAATCCAGCGGCGGCCCGACCTGGTACACCGAGTTCAATATCTTCACCGGACTGTCGGCACGCTCTTTCGGTGCGCTGAAATTCTATGTGACGCGTATCGCCGCCGGAAAGATCTCGCGTGGCCTGCCACAGGCGCTGCAGCGCTGCGGCTACAAGACCTTCTCGCTCTATCCGACCTATGGCAATTTCCTCAGCGCGCGCAGCTTCCAAGAGGGCGCCGGCATCGATGGCTTCATCGACATGGCGGCGATGGGCGTCAGCGAGGACATGCAGCCCGACAGGTTCTATTTCGATCAGGCCAGGGATCTTATCGCGCGCGAAAGCAAGACCGACCAGCCGGTCTTCGTGCTGGTCTATCTCACCGCCAATCACTTCCCATGGACCGCGACCTATCGCGACGACCTCACGCCCGCCGGCTGGCAGGCGCCGGGCAATGCGGCTGAGGTGGACGAATATATCCGCCGCCAAGCGATGACGGCTGCGGACTACAAGGCCTTCGTCGCGCAGCTCCAGAAGGACCATCCGACCGAGCCGTTCCTGCTGGTGCGGTTCGGCGACCATCAACCGGCGATCGCGCAGAAACTGCTGGAGCCCGAACTGCCGCAGCCGAAGCGCGCCGACCGGATCATGACGCATGATGTCAGATACTACACGACCTATTACGCCATCGACGCGCTGAACTACCGGCCCGAACTGATATCGGCACTGCCGGTGCTCGATGCCGCCTATCTGCCGCTCATGGTGCAGGAGGCCGCACGCGTGCCGCTCGATCCGTCCTTCATCGAGCAGAAGAAGATCATGCTTCGCTGCAAGGGCGTGTTCTACGGCTGCAAGGGCGGCGACGAAGCGAGCCGGTTCAATCGCTGGCTGATTGATGCAGGGCTGATCAAAGATCTCTGACCCGGCCGGCTGCAGTGATGAGGGCAGGGTGTCTGCTGGTTCCGCCCGTCCCGTTCGAGCCAAGTTCATTGCTCGTTCATGACGATTACATTACAAATTAATGACATGTCGCAGTTTCCGGCTGCGACATGCGCCCTCTGGCCGTCGCCAGCCCAGGCCCGAGGCTTCGCCGGTGGTGTTGCGTGCCGCCATGGCGCCTCCGCTCAATCCAGTACCCAGCGTCTCGACAACTGCTGTCGCCGCGCCGACCAGCGTGTGGCGGCTGTTGGCCGTGGCTGCGCCGCATTTCGGCGCGCTGCTGGTGATGTTCCAGACCGAGACCGATCTGGTGGGGCGGATCGGCTTCGTGCTGGCCTGGGCCATCCTCAACTTGTTCTGGATTGCGCTCTTGCGCCGCCCCGCGCTGTCTGGGGCGCTGTCGCTGACCCTGGTCGTCATCTTGGTGCTGCTGTCGCGGCTGAAGCACGACGTGGTGCAGATGACCGCGAACTTCGTCGACCTGATGGTGATCGACCGTGACACCGCGGCTTTCCTGTTCACGATCTTTCCGAACCTGCGCTGGTCTGCCATCGGCGCTGCCGTGGTGGTGGTGCCGCTGATGTATGCGCTGTGGTGGCTCGATCCGTTCCGCATCCGGCGGCTGCCGGCGCTGGCCGCACTGACGGCTTGCCTCGCCGCATTGACGGGATATGCGTTGGCCTGGCCCGATGAAGCCTGGCGCGGCTATTACGATGACGGCTATCTGTCGAAATTCGCGCGCTCCGGCGTCACTGCCGTGTCGGACTTCAGCAGCTACGGTTTCATGGAGTCCGACGCGGTCATCACCGAGCGGCTGAAGTTGCCGCTGGAGGATTCCTGCCATCCGGCGGGACGTCGTCCGCACATCATCATGGTGCATGACGAGTCGTCCTTCGACATCCGTCAGGCCGCCGGCGTGAAGACGCCGAAAGGCTATGGCAGCCACTTTAATTCATGGGACGGCAAGGCGCGCAAATTTCTCGCCGAGAGCAATGGCGGGCCGAGCTGGTTCACCGAATACAACGTACTGGCCGGACTCTCGTCGCGCTCGTTCGGGCCGTTCTCCTATTTCGTCACGCGGATCGCTTCGGGCCGCGTCGAGCGCGGATTGCCACTGGCGCTGCGCCGCTGCGGCTATAGCACTATCTCGCTCTATCCGGCCTTCGGCGCCTTCATGAGCGCGCGCAGCTTCCAGACCACCACTGGCGTCGAGCGCTTCTATGACGCCAAGGATCTCGGCGCCAAGGGCGTCGAGCCCGACAGCTTCTTCTACGATTCAGCGGCGCGCCTGATGGCCGAGCAGCCGCCGGCCAATCCGCTGTTCATGTTCGTCTATCTCGCCGCTAATCACTTTCCGTGGGAAACCAAGTTTCGCCCGGACATGACACCGGGCTGGCGTGCGCCCGGTAATGTGCAGGTGGTCGACGAATATCTGCGCCGACAGGCGATGAGCGTCGATCACTATGGCGCGTTCGTCGCGAAGCTGAAGAAGCAGTTTCCAGCGCAGCCGTTTCTGATCGTACGCTATGGCGATCATCAGCCGGAGTTCGCGCCGGGCATTCTCGATCCCAACATGGATGAAGCAGGCCTCGGCAAGAAGCTGCAGAGTTACGACCCACGCTACTACGCGACCTATTACGCCATCGATGCGATCAATTTCGAACCGGTGAGGAGCGCGACGGTGATGGACACGATCGACGGGCCGTATCTGCCGCTGGTCATTCAGGAGGCCGCGGGCATTCCGCTGGACCCGTCCTTCGAGGAGCAAAAGAAGATCATGCTTCGCTGCAAGGGACTATTTTACGCCTGCAAGGACGGGGCGGAAGCGCGAAGATTCAATCGCCTGTTGATCGATGCGGGGATGATCAAGAATTTGTAACGCGCTTCCTTCTCTTACCCTCTCCCGCCTAGCGAAGCTTCGTTTCGCACAGGGGAGAGGGGAAGAGAAGTGTCACTTCGTCCCGATCTTCTCCCACAGCCACGTCGCCACGCTCTCCGGCGAACTCGTCGCATCATTGCCCGCTGCGCGCAGGTTCGCCTCGCGCATCAAGGTCAGGTCGATCCTGCCAAGCACTGGCTGCAACGCGCTGCGTAGCTTCTCATCACCTGCGCGCTTCGGCGCTAGCAGCATGATCGCGTCATAGGGCGGGATCGCGTGTTTGGGATCGCCCAGCACCACGAGATCGTATTTCGCGATCAGCCCGTCGCTGGTATAGCCGGCGATGACATCGACCTCGCCGGAGGCGACGGCGGCATACATGAAGTCCGGCTGCATGGTGCGCTGGGTCTTGAACGACAGGCCGTAGGCCGCTTTCAGTCCCGCCCATTCCGGCCGCGAGAAGAATTCGTAGTCGCCGGCGATGGTCATGTTGCCGCTTAGTGCCGCGAGATCGGTCGCGGTCGTGATCCCCAGCGCCTGCGCCTTTGCGCGCGGCATCACCAGCGCATAGGCATTGGCGAAACCGAGTTCGCCGAACAGAGTGATGCCCTGCTTGGCAAGCGTTGTCTTCAGCTCGATCAGCAGTTGCTCGCGCGGCAGGATCTCGCTGCGGTGAAACTGGTTGGCCCACAGCGTGCCGGAATAGTCGATGTAGACATCGATATCGCCGGAAGCCAGCGCATCATAGATCACGCTGGAGCCGAGACCCTGCCGCGTCGTGGCGGGTAGGTTCGCTGCCTGCAGGCGCTGCGACATCAAGGCGGCGAGCACGTATTGTTCGGTGAAGGTCTTGGCGCCGACCACGATACGCGTGCCGGAGCGGGCGAATGACGGCGCGAGTGTGACGATCACCAGCGCCGCGATACCGAGCACGCCGATGGCCGTGCGGCTGCGGCTGCGCAGGCGGATGCCCGTTTCGATCAGCGCCAGCAATTGATCGACGGCCAGCGCAAGAATTGCAGCAGCGACGCAGCCGAAGATCACCAGCACCCAGTTCTGCGTCTGCAGCCCCGCGAAGATGTAGTTGCCGAGACTGGTCTGGCCGATCGGCGTTGACAGCGTCGCGGTGCCAATCACCCACACGGCCGAGGTACGGATGCCGGCCATCATGACGGGCAGAGCGAGCGGAAGTTCGACCATGGTTAGCGATTGCCGCGGCGTCATGCCGACGCCTTGAGCGGCCTCGGTCAATGCGGGATCGACGCCGTTCAAACCGGTGATGGTGTTGCGCAGCACCGGCAGCATCGAATACAGCGCCAGCGCCAGCACCGCCGGCAGGAAGCCGAAGGCCGAGAAGCCGACACCGAAATATTGCAGTGACAGCGCTGCGAGCGCCAGCAGCAGCGGATAGAACAGGGCCAGCAATGCAAGCCCCGGCACAGTCTGCACGATGCTGGCGATGCCGAGCAGGGCGCCGCGCGTCACCGGACGGTGCCGCGCAATGATAGCTAGCGGCAGGCTGATGATGAGGCCGAGCGCCAGTGCTGCGAGGCTGACGCGGACATGGCTGCCGAGATAATCCGGCAGGTGTCCAAGCGCATCGCTCCAGCGCGGATCGGTGAACAGGCTCATGTCGCGCCGCCTTGGGGCGCCGCGCTATCCTTCGGCAGCAGTATCTGAAGTCGTTCCGCTTGCCGGCGCGGTGTGCCCAGCAACTCGCCGACATAGGCGTCGCTGCTCTCGGTCAATTGCGTTGGCGTGCCCTCGGCCAGCAATCTGCCGGAGCGCATCACCGCGATCCGGTCCGCGAGCAGGATCGCCTCTGTCATGTCATGGGTGATCATGATGGTGGTGAGGCCCAGGCTGCGATGTAGCGCGCGGTAGTCGTCGCCAAGCGCATCGCGGGTCAGCGGATCGAGCGCGCCGAACGGTTCGTCCATCAGCACGATGCGCGGCTTCGCGGCGAGGGCACGCGCGACGCCGACGCGCTGGCGCTGGCCGCCGGAGAGTTCGTGCGGGAAGCGGTCGCGATGCTGTGTGCGGTCGAGGCGCACGAGATCGAGCAATTCATCGACGCGCCCGGCGATCTCCTTAGGGGGGTGCCAAGCAACTTGGGCGTGATGCCGATATTGTCTTTGATGCTCATATGCGGAAACAACCCGCCGCTCTGGAACACATAGCCGATGCGCCGGCGCAGTTCGATGGGATCAACCTGCGCCACGTCCTCGCCGGCGATGGTGATGTGTCCCGCGTCCGGCGCGATCAACCGGTTGGCCAGCCGCATCAGCGTGGTCTTGCCAGAGCCGGAGCCGCCGACCACCGCGAGGAACTCACCCTCGGCGATATCGAGCGAGACACCGTCGACGGCGTGAATGTGGCCGCCGTCGAAGCTCTTGCTGACATGGGAGAAGCGGATGAGGGGAGGGCTCGACATACTCAGCTGTCGTCCCCGCGAAGGCGGGGACCCATAACCTCCAAGGAAGAAGGTAAGGCCCAGTCGGTCCCACAGCGCAAGACTATAACTCCTGAGGCTATGGGTCCCCGCCTTCGCGGGGACGACATGTTGATGGGGCTTTCCGAAGCTAACACGCGGCTTCGACCGCACCAACCCGCCCCACCGTTGAATTGTCTGCCCCGCAGCGCTAAGCCAGTGGCGGAACAAAAACACTTTTGGGGAACGCGCGTGCAGGCAGGTGAGGCCGCGGCATCGATGGCGGTGGCGCTTGATGACGCGACGGTGGCCTTCGGCGTCGCCGACAATCGCATCTATACGGCGGTGGAGAAGGCGACACTGCGGGTGGCGGATGGCGAGTTCGTTGCCATTGTCGGGCCGACCGGCTGCGGGAAATCCACTTTGCTGAATGTCGCTGCCGGGCTGCTGGCGCCAGCTTCCGGTGCTGTCCGGATATTCGGTCAGCCGCTGGGCGGACTGAACGCGCAGGCCGGCTATCTGTTTCAGGCCGACGCGCTGTTTCCCTGGAAGACCGCCCTCGACAATGTCGCCATTGGGCTGGAGATCGCCGGCATCGCACGCGACGACGCGTTGTCGCGGGCGCAGGAGTGGTTGACCTCCGTCGGGCTCGGCGCCTTCGCGGGGCGCTACCCGCATATGCTGTCGGGCGGCCAGCGCAAGCGCGTCGGTCTTGCGCAGGTGCTGATCCGTAATCCGAAGATCCTGCTGATGGACGAACCGTTTGGGCCGCTGGATGCGCAGACCCGGCAGGTGATGGGTAACCTACTGCTGGATCTGTGGAGCAGGGATCGGAAGGCGGTGCTGTTCGTTACTCACGATCTCGAAGAGGCGATCGCGCTGGCGGATCGCGTCGTCATCATGTCGGCGGGGCCGGGCTCGCGCATCATTGGCGACTGGAAGGTGCCGCTGCCGCGGCCGCGCGATATTTTCGAGGTGCGGCTCGACAAGGATTTTCACACGCTCCATCGCGAGATCTGGAGTGTGTTGAAGGACGAAGTGATGAAGGGCTATGCGCAGTCGGCTGGCATGGGAGCCGCGTCATGACGCGTCCTGTATTGCTGCTGTGTCAGGTGCTCGTCGCCGTGGTCGTCATCGGGCTGTGGCACCTGCTCACCACCGTGCCGGTGCTCGGCCGCATCCTGCTGCCGCCATTCTTCTTCTCCAACCCCTGGGATGTCGGTAGCCAGATTGTTAGCTGGTTCGCGTCAGGCATTATCTGGAAGCATCTCGGCATCACGCTGCTGGAATCCGTGCTGGCCTTTGTGATCGGCTCGACACTGGGCGTGCTGATCGGCTTCTGGTTCGCGCGCCAGCCGCGCCTCGCCGCGATTTTCGATCCCTATGTGAAGATGGCCAATGCGCTGCCGCGCGTGGTGCTGGCGCCGATCTTCGCGCTGTGGCTCGGCCTCGGCATCTGGTCGAAGGTCGCGCTTGGCGTCACGCTGGTATTCTTCATCGTATTCTTCAACGTCTATCAGGGCGTCAAGGAAGTCTCGCCGACGGTGCTCGCCAATGGCCGCATGCTGGGCATGAGCGAGCGGCAATTGATGCGCCATGTGTTCTGGCCATCGGCGCTGTCGTGGATGTTCTCGTCGCTGCACACGGCGGTGGGCTTTGCCGTCGTCGGCGCCGTGGTCGGCGAATATCTCGGCTCGGCGGCGGGGCTGGGCTATGTCATCCAGCAGGCGGAAGGCACGTTCGATGTGGCCGGCGTGTTCGCGGGGATGTTCGTGCTGTCGGCCTTCGTTATCGCCATCGATGTGCTGGTGTCGGTGGTCGAGAAGCGGTTGCTGGTGTGGAAGCCGGTGGTGGGTGACGGGCGGAGTTGAGGCTGTCCCACACAGTCGTTCCGGGGCGTGCGCACCTTTGCGCACGAACCCGGAACCTCGAGATGTTCATCATATCTTCATCGCCTAGCATCGAGAGGTGATGAACATGTTGGGATTCCGGGTCTGCGCTTTGTCCGGCGTTGCCGAACGCCGCGCATCCCGGAATGACAGTTTGTCGTTACGGCAGCGGCTTGGTGTCGTCCGGTGCCTGCGGCGGGGTCTTGATGGCGATGGCGCGGAACGGCTTGCCGTCGGGCTTGGTACCGCCATGGGGCGTGCCCTTCGGGATGATGATGAGGTCGCCGGCCTTGACCTGAACTTCCTTGTCGCCCAGCCACACGGTGCCGGTGCCTTCGAGGATGTACTGGATCTCGTTGGTGTTGGGATGCATGTGCTTCACCACATTGCCGTCCTGCACCGAGATGGTCGCGCCGTCGGCGGACATGAACATCTTGGAGCGGAAGCCGGTGGGCGAGGCCGGGCCCAGCGCGTCGCCGACGAGTTCGGGGACGTGGATGACCTGGGCGGTGATGTTTTCCGCAGCCTGTGCCGGCGTGATGCCCTCGGGCACGAGATGCGTGATCAGGCAGCCGGCGGCGAAGGCGGCAGTGATCGAGAGTGTTGCGGTGATGCGCTTCATGAACGTTCCCCCTGGATGACAGTGATTTGCCGCGCGGATGCTATGTCGCGCGGCATGCGTTGACCAGTGCCGGCTTTCCAACCGGCAGAGGCTCATCTATCCTCCGCGCCTGATAGCAGCGGAGGAAATAATGACAACAAACATAAAAACCGGCTTGAGCCGTTTATTCCTTGCACGTTTTTTCCTTGCGAGCCTTTTGTCGTTGTTTCTCGTTCATCCCGCTGCAGCGCAAACCAAGGTGACCATCGCGATCGGCGGCGGGGCGTGCCTGTGCTATCTGCCGACCGTACTGGCCAAGCAGCTCGGCGAATATGAGAAGGCGGGTCTCGCGGTCGAACTGGTCGATCTCAAGGGTGGCTCCGATGCGCTGAAGGCGGTGCTCGGCGGCAGCGCCGATGTCGTCTCGGGCTATTTCGATCATTGCGTCAATCTCGCCGCCAAGAAGCAGGAGCTGCAGTCCTTCGTGGTCTATGACCGCTATCCCGGTCTCGTGCTGGTGGTGTCGCCGAAGCACACCGGCAAGATCACGTCGATCAAGGATCTCGCCGGCAAGAAAGTCGGCGTCAGTGCGCCGGGCTCGTCGACAGACTTCTTCCTGAAGTATCAGCTCAAGAAGAACGGTCTCGATCCAGCCGGTACCGCCGTGATCGGCGTGGGCCTCGGCGCGACCGCGGTGGCGGCGATGGAGCAGGGGCAGATCGAAGCCGCGGTGATGCTCGATCCTGCCGTCACCGTGCTGCAGGGCAGTCACAAAGACCTCACGATTCTCAGCGATACCCGGACGCAGAAGGACACGCTTGCGGTGTTCTCCGGCGAATATCCCGGCGGGGCGCTGTATTCGACGACCGCATGGGTCAAGGGCCACGAGAAGGAAGTGCAGGGGCTGACCAACGCGATCATGAGCACGCTGAAATGGATCCACAGCCATACGCCGGAAGAGATCATGGCGAAGATGCCCGAAGGCATCGTCGGCAAGGACAAGGAGCTCTATCTCGCAGCGCTCAAGAACACGATCCCGATGTATTCGGAAACGGGGCTGATGGATCCGAAGGGCGCGGCGGCTGTGCTAGCTGTGTTCAGCGAGGGCTCGCCGGAGGTGGCCAAGGCCAATATCGATGTGAGCAAGACCTACACCAACAAATATGTCGAACAGTTCACCAAGACGATGGGGACGAATGCGAAGTAGGTTCTGCGCATGATGACGCCGGTCATCCACCGCGTCACGCAACTCGACCTCACGCGCAGCGATTGGCAGTGGCCGTTCGCGCATGAGCGGCGGGACGAGATCGACGCTCACTTCGCAAGCAAGCGCGCCGAGAAGCCGCAACTGTTCAATGGGCGCGTGTTGCTGGCGCGCAATGCGCAGTTCACCGGCGATCAGTTTCGCGCGGAATATTTCGAGACCGATTTTGCGAGCTTCCTGGCGTGGCGGGATTGGCGCTGTCCCGATCCGGATGTGTTCAACGGCTTTGGCATGGGTGCGCTGCGTGCCAGCGACGGCGCCTTCGTGCTTGGCGAGATGGGGCAGCATACATCCAATGCCGGACGTATCTATTTTGCCGCGGGCACGCCTGATCTGGACGACCTGCGCGGCGATGTCGTCGATATCGCTGGCAGTGTGACGCGTGAAGTCGAGGAAGAGCTCGGCCTCACAGAAGCCGATTACCGCGCCGACGCTGGCTGGTCCTGCGTCGTGACGGATTTCTCGGTGGCGATGATGCGTCTTCTCGATGCGGATCAGCCGGGTGAGACGCTGCGCAGCATCATCGAGGTCAATCTTGCCGGTCAGGCCGCTCCGGAGCTCAGCGGAGTTCATCTGGTGCGCAGCGAAGCCGACTTCACCCCGACGATGCCGCTGTTTGTGACAGCGTTTATGACAGCGCAACTGACGCCGGCGATGTGATCTGCTGGTATTGCCGGGAGCGGCACGCTACGCTTGCAGCTCCTGTGTCCCGGAGTTGCCGATCTCATGTCTGCCAAGCCAGTTGTGTCTGCGTTGAAGTCCTATATCGAGCCGTATCGCATCGACGGGTCGAAGGCTTTCCACCTCAAGGCGCATGACACCAATGCCAGCGGCGGGCTGCACAAGGAGACCGGCAAGAAGATCATCGAGGCCAACCGCCGCCGGCTGCAGGAACTGCAGGAAAAGCTCTATGCGCAGGATCGCTGGTCGCTGCTGCTGATCTTCCAGGGTATGGACGCCGCCGGCAAGGACAGCGCCATCGAAAGCGTGTTCGACGGCATCAATCCGCAGGGCTGCGAGGTGCATTCGTTCAAGACGCCGTCGTCGAACGAACTCAATCACGATTTCATGTGGCGCCATAGCATCGCGCTGCCGCAGCGCGGACGTATCGGAATCTTCAATCGCTCCTATTACGAGGAATGTCTTGTCGTCCGTGTGCATCCGGAGATTCTCGCCAAGCAGAAAATTCCAGCGGAGCTGGTGACGAAGGATATCTGGCGCGAGCGCTTCGAGGATATCACCGCCTTCGAGAAATATCTCGCGCGCAACGGCACAGTGGTGCTGAAATTCTTTCTCAACGTCTCCAAGGAAGAACAGCGCGAGCGCTTCCTCGATCGTCTCGAGCAGCCGGCGAAGAACTGGAAGTTCTCATCGGCCGATATCGCCGAGCGCGCGCTATGGGACAAGTATCAGGAGGCCTATGAGGACCTGATCAAGCATACGTCCTGCGAGGAAGCGCCATGGCATGTGGTGCCGGCGGATCGCAAATGGTTCTCACGCGTGGTGATCGGCTCGGCCATCGTCAACGCGCTGGAGAAGCTGGACCTGCACTTCCCCACCGTGGACGGCGAGGCGAAGAAGGACTTTACGCTGATCCGCGAGGCGCTGGAGAAGGAAGGGCCGCCGCGGGAAGGCAAGCCTGTGGTGAAGAAGGTCGCGAAGAAGAAGGTGGCCAAACAGAAGGTGGCGAAGAAGAAAGCGGCCAAACACTAGGATCTGGCTCGTCATTCCGGGGCGTGCGAGCGTAGCTCGCGCGAACCCGGAATCCCGGAGTGCTTGGCTCTACGGAGACTCCCATGTTGAGATTCCGGGCTCGGTCTCGTCGCCTTTGGCGACGATCCCGCCCCGGAATGACAGTGTGTAACGCCTAGCTCAGCTTCAATTCCTTCAGCACCTTTGCCACCTTCTCTTGCGCCGCATCCGTCAGCGGCTGCACCGGGCGCGGTGGCTTCGCATCAGTGATCCCCATCTGCTCGGCTGCCGCATACATCACGCGCAGGCTGGAGAATTGCTTGAACAGATCCCACAGCGGCTGCATCGCGCCGTTAAGGCGGCGCGCTTCGTCGGCATTGCCGGCCTGCGCCGCGCGGGTGATGGCTAGACAGCTCTTTGGAAACAGGCCGGCCGCCACGCAATACCAGGCATCGCCGCCGGCGAGCAGCGTCTCCATCGAATTCCAGTCCCCGGCATAGCCGACCGAGAAACCTGATGGCACGGCGGCGCGCATCTGCTTCAGGTGATCTGCGGCGAGGCTGGCTTCGGGGAGGTGCCTTTCACCGCGACGACGCCGGGAATACGTGCGATGCGGCCGACGAGGTCGGGCGTGAACTTGAAATGCGTGGTGGCGAAATTGTCGTAGATCACGATCGGCAATTTGCTTTCACCGGCCACCACCTTGAAGTGCTCGAAGACTTCATCCTCGGTGAGCGGCGTATAGGATACCGGCGCCAGCAGGCCTGCGGCAGCGCCGGCCGCCTTGGCATCGCGGGCGAGTTCGATCGTCTCGTCGGTGCGGAGCGCGCCGATGCCGACCAGCACGGGGACGCGGCCGTTCACCTCCGCCATGGTGGCTTCAGTGGCGCGGCGGCGCTCGTCACGGCTGAGAAACGGATACGATCCGGTACTGCCTAGGAGGCCAATGGAATCGACCTTGGCTGAGGCCAGCGGCGCCACCAGCCGCCGCAGCGCGGGGGTGTCGACACGGCCATTCGTATTCATCGGCGTGATCGGGAAAGCGGATAATCCCCTAGCGAAAGTCATTGTCCTGTCCTCGCAATTGCCGTTCGGTCTTAGGGCAAAAGGGTGGCTGCGAAAACGTCCAGTTGGCGATGTTCTGGCTAGGCCAGTCGGCCGCGCGCCCGAACTTCTCCTAGGAGGATTTAGGTCAGCATTTCTGACCTTCTTAGCCGTTGCAGCCTCCCGCGATTGTCGTCTAGAACGACCTCAGGCTCCGGTCGGCAACGAACCATCAAGGGTTTTCCTTGAGACTGGTTTTGGCCGAGGATGTGGGCCTGAAGGTGTGGCAATGCTGATTCGCAGCGACATGGTTGGAGTTTCCGGGGGAGTGGCTGTTGCCGCTGGTCCCGACGCGATTCCGGCTGCGCTGCGCTCCAACCTCCTTCTTGGCGGGCTGCTTCTGCTTATCTGCCCCTGAGCGCCGTCTGGGCCGTTTGGCCTGGGTACTCAGGGGATCATGACATTCAGAACCATCAGCTCCCTCTGGCGCCCAGACACGTGCGCCCCGACCTAAGGAATATCTCATGACTTCGACCACCCCGTCCGTTCAGGACAAGTCCGACAAGGACCGCGTCTTCATTTTCGACACCACCTTGCGCGACGGCGAGCAGTGCCCCGGCGCCACCATGACCTTCGAGGAGAAGCTGGAAATCGCCGAGATGCTCGACGATATGGGCGTCGATATCATCGAAGCCGGTTTCCCGATCTCGTCGGAAGGCGATTTCGAAGCCGTCCACGAGATCGCCAAGCGCTCGAAGAAGTCGGTCATCGCCGGCCTCGGCCGCGTCAATCCGAAGGACATCGATCGCTGCGCCGAAGCGGTGAAGCCTGCCGGCGACCGCGCCCGCGTGCATATGGTGATCGCGACCTCGCCGCTGCATATGCGCGTCAAGCTGAACATGACCCCGGAGCAGGTGATCGACGCCTCGGTGGCCGGCGTCACCCGCGCGCGCAACATGGTCAGCAATGTCGAATGGTCGGCGGAAGACGCCACCCGCAGCGACATCGATTTCCTCTGCCGTATCACCGAAGCCGTCATCAAGGCCGGCGCCACCACGGTGAATCTGCCGGACACCGTCGGCTACACCACGCCGGAGGAATACACCCGCATGTTCCGCGCCATCCGTGAGCGCGTGCCGAATTCCGATCAGGCGATCTTCTCGGTGCATTGCCATAACGATCTCGGCATGGCGGTGGCGAATACGCTCGCCGGTATCGACGGCGGTGCGCGTCAGATCGAGTGCACCATCAACGGCATCGGTGAGCGCGCTGGCAATGCCGCGCTGGAAGAAGTCGTGATGGCCATCAATGTGCGCAACGACAAATTCCCGTACTGGAACAACATCGACCCGACCATGCTGACGCGGGCATCGAAGGTGGTCTCGGCAGCGACCTCATTCCCGGTGCAATACAACAAGGCGATCGTCGGCCGGAACGCCTTCGCCCATGAGAGCGGCATCCATCAGGATGGCGTGCTGAAGGACGCATCGACCTACGAGATCATGACGCCGGCCTCGGTCGGTCTGAAACAGTCGTCGATCGTGCTCGGCAAGCATTCCGGCCGTCACGCCTTCATCCATCGTCTGGAAGAGCTGGGTTACAAGCTGGGCAAGAACCAGATCGAGGACGCCTTCATCCGCATGAAGGCTTTGGCCGACCGCAAAAAAGATATCTATGACGAAGACATCGAGGCGCTGGTCGATCAGGAGATCGTGCAGGCCCATGACCGCATCAAGCTGACCTCGCTGACGGTGATCGCCGGCACCCACGGTCCGCAGCGTGCCACAATGAAGCTGAATGTCGATGGTGTGACCAAGATCGAGGAAGCCGAGGGCAACGGCCCGGTCGACGCGGTGTTCAACTGCATCAAGGCGTTGGTGCCGCATGAAGCCAAGCTGGAACTGTATCAGGTCCATGCCGTGACCGAAGGCACCGATGCACAGGCAGAAGTGTCGGTGCGTCTGGCGCACGAAGGCCGCTCCATGACGTCGCGTGCGGCCGACCCTGACACGCTGGTTGCTTCGGCGAAGGCCTATCTGGGGGCGCTCAACAAGATCGTTATGAAGCGCGAGCGCGACATGCCGGTGCCGGTCGCTGCCGCGAGCTGAGCGCTTCCCAAAACCTATACGCGCAATGAAACGCGGTGTCGCAAGACGCCGCGTTTTTGCATTGCAGTAAAGCTTTTGCTGCTACCCCTGCGAAGGGAGCGATGGCGTTTGATTGCCGATGACGATAAAGCTCCCTGTGGCATCCAAGCGCAGCGACTTCTTAAAACAGCTCCGCGCGGCCAACAGGGAGAACATCATGCGCAAGTTTATTTTGGCCGCAGCGTCGATCGCAGCGCTCGCGCTGGCCGGTCCGGCCTCCGCTCAATCGCCCATCGTCATCAAATTCAGCCATGTCGTCGCGCCGAACACGCCGAAGGGCCAGGGCGCGGAGAAGTTCAAGGAACTCGCCGAGAAATACACCAATGGCAAGGTGAAGGTTGAGGTCTATCCGAACTCGCAGCTCTACAAGGACAAGGAAGAGGTCGAGGCGCTGCAGCTCGGTGCCGTGCAGATGCTGGCGCCTTCGCTCGCCAAGTTCGGCCCGCTCGGTGTCAAGGAATTCGAGGTGTTCGACCTGCCTTACATCCTGCCGGACAAGGCGGCGCTGACCCGCATCACCACCGGGCCGATCGGCAAGGGCCTGCTGGCGAAGCTTGAGCCCAAGGGCATCAAGGGTCTCGCTTACTGGGACAACGGCTTCAAGATCATGACCTCGAACAAGCCGATGCATAAGGTCGCCGACTTCCAGGGCATGAAGCTGCGCATCCAGTCGTCGAAGGTGCTGGAAGCCCAGATGCGCGCGCTCGGCGCCATCCCGCAGGTGCTGGCCTTCTCGGAAGTGTATCAGGCGATGCAGACCGGCGTCGTCGACGGCAACGAGAACACGCCGTCCAACGTCTATACCCAGAAGATGCACGAAGTGCAGAAGCACATAACGCTCTCGAACCACGGCTATATCGGCTACGCCGTGATCGTGAACAAGAAGTTCTGGGACGGTCTGCCGGCCGACGTGAAGCCGCAGGTCGAGAAGGCGATGGATGATGCTACCGCCTACGCCAACGGCCTGTCGCAGAAGGAAAACGACGACGCCATCGTCGCGATGAAGAAGGCCGGTACCACCACCTTCTACGAGCTGAAGCCGGAAGAGCGCGCTGAATGGATGAAGGCGCTGGAGCCGGTAACCGCTGACATGGCGTCGCGCGTCGGCAAGGATCTGATTGCGGCGTTCCAGAAAGAAGCCAACGCGAAGACCAATTGAGCACGGACGCACTCTCAACGTCGTCATGCCCGGCCTTGTGCCGGGCATCCACGTCTTGAAGCGTACGGGGCAGACGTGGATGGCCGGGACAAGCCCGGCCATGACGGAATGTGGGGAAGGGGACAAATCTCGTGCGGCTCTTGTTACGCATCCTCGATCGTCTCGAGGAAACCCTGATCGCGACGCTGATCGGCGCCGCGACGGTCGTGATCTTCGTTGCCGTGGCGCATCGCTACACCACCGATTTCGTGGTGTCGTATCGCAATCTGCCCGGCGCGATGGCCGCCTATAAGTTTCTCGCCAGCATCCATCTGTCCTGGGCGCAGGAACTTTGCATCTACATGTTCGTGTGGATGGCGAAGTTCGGCGCGGCTTACGGCGTGCGCACCGGCATCCATGTCGGCGTCGATGTGCTGGTGCTGCAACTGCCGCCGAAATGGCGCAAGGGCACCATCCTGTTCGGGCTTCTCTGCGGCGCGCTGTTCACCGGCATCATCGGCACCATGGGCGCGAGCTTCGTGATGGGTCTGTCGCAGACCGACCAGACATCGCCCGATCTCGAGCTGCCGAGTTGGATCGTCTATCTCTGCATTCCGCTCGGCTCCTATCTGATGTGCTTCCGCTTCCTGCAGGTCGCCTACAGCTATTTCCGCTTCGACGATCTGCCGCATCATGATCACACCCATGTGGAGGGCATCGACGTCGACACGGCGGTTGGTCCGACGCCGGAGGGCGCCCGATGACCACGCTGTTCATTTTCGCACTGCTCATTGCGCTGATGCTCACCGGCATGCCGATCTCGATCGCACTCGGCCTGACGGTACTCACCTTCCTGTTCTTCCTGACGCAGGTGCCGATCGAGGCGGTGGCGCTGAAGCTGTTCACCGGGATCGAGAATTTCGAGATCATGGCGATCCCGTTCTTCATCCTGGCCGGCAACTTCCTGACCCATGGCGGCGTCGCCAGACGCATGATCAATTTCGCGACCTCGATGGTCGGGCACTGGTATGGCGGTCTCGGTCTCGCCGGCGTGATGGCCTGCGCGCTGTTCGCGGCGATCTCCGGCTCGTCACCGGCGACAGTGATCGCGATCGGCTCGATCCTGCTGCCCGCCATGGTCGCGCAGGGCTTTCCGAAGCGGTTCGGCGCCGGCGTCATCACGACGTCGGGGGCATTGGGCATCCTGATCCCGCCGTCGATCGTGATGGTGATCTATGCGGTAGCGACCGGCGGCAGCGTCGCGCTCGGCCCCGATGGCGCGCGCGTCACCTCGGCGTCCGTCGGCCAGTTGTTCATCGCCGGCGTCATTCCCGGCCTGATGCTGGCGACGCTGCTCGGCGCCACCACGGTATATCGCGCCTGGAAGTTCGATTATCCGCGGCTGCCGCGGGCGTCATGGGGCGAGCGCTTCAAGGCGTTCCGCGAGTGCATCTGGGGCCTGCTGCTGATCTTCCTCGTGCTCGGCGGTATCTATCGTGGCTGGTTCACGCCGACGGAAGCTGCGGCGGTTAGCGCCGTCTATGCCTTCATCATCGCGGTGTTCGTCTACAAGGACATGGGCCTGAAGGACGTGCCGCGGGTGCTGCTCGGCTCAGCCAGCATGAGCGCGATGATCCTCTACATCATTACCAATGCGGTGCTGTTCTCGTTCCTGATGACGTCGGAACAGATTCCGCAGCAGCTCACCGCCTGGATCGTCGACATGGGCGTCAACTGGTGGACGTTCCTGATCTTCGTCAACATCCTGCTGCTGGTCGCCGGCAATGTGATGGAGGCGTCATCGATCGTGCTGATCACCGCGCCGATCCTGTTCCCGATCGCGGTCAAGCTCGGCGTGCATCCGGTGCATTTGGGCATCCTGATGGTGGTCAATATGGAGGTCGGCATGTGCCATCCTCCAGTGGGCCTCAATCTCTATGTCGCGTCGGGCATCGCCAAGATGGGCATCACGGAACTCACCATCGCGGTGTGGCCGTGGCTGCTGACCATGCTGATGTTCCTGGTTGCGGTGACCTTCATCCCGGAGATCTCGCTATGGCTGCCGCGCGTTCTCGGGATGCTGTGACGAAATTGCGGCTATAAATATTGCGACAACACATCGCGACACCACATGGCCAAAGCGTAAGTTGAACGCGCGGCAGCGCAGGATCATCTTCAGGTGACTTTCCAAAGGAGGTTGCCATGAAGAAGATCTTGCTCGCCGGTGCCGCAGTTGCCGTGATCGCCGGTTCTACCGCGGTCTATGCCCAGCACCGTCCATGGATGCATCATCACGTCCGGATAAATCCGGAAGACCGCGCTGCCTTCGCCGATGCGCGCATCGCTGCCGTGAAGGCCGGGCTCAAGCTGACGCCGGACCAGGAGAAGCTCTGGCCGGCGGTGGAGAGCGCGGTGCGCGATTTCGCCAAGCTGCGCATCGACCGCGCCAATGCGCGCATGGAAGAGCGCAAGAACCGCGACGACGACGCGAAGCGGACCGACACCCCGGACAATCCGGTCGCCCGCCTGCAGCAGCGCGCCGGCGACATGGCCACTACGGCGGCCGCGCTGAAGAAGATCGCCGATGCCGCCGACCCGCTCTACAAGACCCTCGATGACGGGCAGAAGCGGCGACTGGCGGTACTGACCCATATGGACCACGGCTTCGGTGGCGGGGAGGGCGGCTGGCGTCACCACGGACCGCGACCCGGCTTCGAGCGCGGCAGCTTCGAGGGCGAGGGATTCGGCCCTCCCGGCGTCGACCGCCCACGTTTCGGCGATGACGGCGATCGCGGTCCCGGCGGCCCCGGCGACAGATTCGAGCGCAACCCCGCGCCGGGCGCCGAACGGCTCTGATCCGGAGCAGTTTTCCACGGTCGCAATGACGAAGAAGCCGCTGAAATCCAGCGGCTTTTTCGCATTTTTGCGATTGCGAAAAACGGTGCAATTTTTGTGACAGCCGTCGCTGGACATCCCCGGATCGCTTTGCTAAACGACGCCGTCCCCACGGGGATATCCGGATCTGGATCCGGGCGCATAGCTCAGTTGGTAGAGCAGGTGACTCTTAATCACCGGGTCCTAGGTTCGAGCCCTAGTGCGCCCACCAAAAAATCTCAACAAATCAGATTGTTAGAATTTCGGTGGTCAGTCGTTCCGACCGGACGTCGTACGTCATTCTGACTCGTCGCCGGTTTTTGTTCTTTCGCTGAGCCATCAGTCAGCCGGACGACCAAGCCACGAAGGCCCAAAACGTCGAAAACCCTTTGAGCCTCCTCGGCGCGCTGTAGCGACCGATCCTGTGATCCTTACGAATCCGAGCGAAAACACGGACCAGTTTTGCTACTGGTCCCGAGCCTCTGCGGGAGGTGGCCAGATGGAACCGCCGGGATGCGTGCACGTTCCTACATGTGGAGAAACAGCATTCTGGTGCCGTCGTGCGGCGCGCTTTGCATTCAAGTCCAGTCACGAAGTCGCAAATGGGAGTTTGTCGATGCTCAGCGCCTACATCAACGAGAAAGATATCAGAACCGGTACTGTGATTTCTGTCGTCGCCAGATCGGTCGCGCCGGGAGAAATTCTTGCGCTCGAATATCCAAACAAAAGTCGGGTGTCAGGTAAGGTGATCTCCGCTTCGCACAACGAGCTCGAAATGGAGATCAATTCGGAGGCCTGGCGGCTGCGTCCACACGCTCCGAGCGACAGCACCATCCACAATGATCTGTCCGATAAGGATGCATCATTCTGGACGGTCCAGGCGAAGCTCTAGACTATTCGTCCTGGCCGGTTTTCGACCTCAATGGCCTGGTTGGAAATGGCAGCGGTCTGATTTGATGGCTGCCTAGGAATGGCCGTCCGTAGGGCCGCCTCAGTGGGCGGCTCTTTCATTTTGGCGACCTGGGGGCGGATCGATGGATCGTCTCGAAGCCCACGCGCGGTTCGTTCAGGATCTTCGCCAGTGGATCGTGTTTCGGCGGCGGCGGAGGGGGCGGCGTCGGTTTCTGCTGTTGTTCGACGACCATGGCACGCTCCGCATTGGCCGCGCGCGAACCGTGCTCTTCAACAAAGCCGATCCTGGGTTCGTCGAGCAGCTTGGACTGCCATGTTTTTGTGTTCGTCATTCCGCCATTCTAGCCGATGACATGCGTTCTGCAAAAGCCCGCGGGTGAGGGCGGGTGGGGATCGCACGCGCAACGCCGCCCGGAGCGGAGTATGATCGCCCCGGCGACGTTGGCTAAACACTGGGCCCTCAAATCCCCAGTTCAAATTGGTACGATGGACGTGGCTGAAAGGTTCAAGGGAGCCAAAGAAAAAAACGCCCGAGGGTATCGAGCGGGTTATGGCGGTCTGCGGTTCGGCCGTCGCCAGGCGTCGAAGGCCCTACCCATGAAATGAAAACCCGCCGAGTAGCGCCGGCGGGTCTCTTCTACTTACTGGCGATATGGCTCGTCAGGGAGCGCTCCGGGCGACCCGAGGCGTCGCTGCAGGCTCAGTGGTCCTGGTTTTCTGGATTGCGTGACTGACCGGTAATTGCAGCACGGTTGCCTTCTGCCCGGGCCTCAGGTCTGTGACGAGAACAATCCTGCCATTTGAGAATTCCAGTGCGTCGTGGTGATTGTGATATTGGCCCATGTCAATTTGGCGAAAACGGGCTAGTCGATCGTTGACGTTGCGGCGAAACACCCATCCATCGACTCGGACGTTTTCTTCAAAAGCGATCTCGGTGCCAGGGCGAAGGCATACCGCAACGTTTGGATCGTCGAAGCTTGCGAACCCTTTAGTTGTCGTCGAAGGAAATCTTGCCGATACCAACCTATCCGCCACCTCTGCGGGACGGTTGGCGACCGCGTGCAGGCTGTAATCACACATGGATGCGCTCCTATGGACGGCCACCCAGCAAATGCTGCAACATCCGTGAGCCCCGTTGGTTGCAGCGCGGGGCAAAAAAAGCTGCCGGCCTAGGCGATCGACGCGGAATGCTGTGACAATTCGGCGCGGAATTCATGAGCCGGAGAGATAAGTCCATGCCGTGGGTGTGACCTAATCGTTCTCCGCGGGCCTCGTTACACTGACCGGTGAAGGACCGAGTCCTGCTTCGGCCCACCTGACGAGCACCACGGATGAAGATGACCGCGATATTGGCAACGGCACTTTCGACGATGATCGGAGAAGCCGTCGCGCAGGAACGGCAGACGGCCGCAGTTAAAGCCCCAGCCGACGTCAGAAGCATCACGCCCGAACTCGCCGATTACACCGAGAAACTGTTGTTCGGTCAGGTATGGGAACGTCCCGGCCTGTCGCAGCGCGACCGCAGCGTCGTCACGGTGGCGGCCTTGATCGCCGGCGGAAAGACCGCGCAACTCACGGGGCATCTCAATCGGGCCTTGGACAATGGCGTGAAGCCCGGCGAGCTCGCCGCGATCATCACGCATCTGGCGTTCTATTCGGGCTGGCCGAATGCCATATCGGCGGTCACCGTCGCGAAGGATGTGTTCGACAAGCGCGGGATTGCTCAATCCGACCTCGTCGCTGCTGCGGGCGAGCGGATCAAGCTGGATGCCGAGAGTGAAGCCCGGCGCGCAGCGTCGGTGGACCGCGCGGTTGGCGATGTCATCCCCGGACTCGCGACCTATACCAACGATGTCCTGTTTGGCGACCTGTGGCGACGACCCGATTTGTCGCCGCGCGACCGCAGTCTGGTGACGATTTCCTCGCTGATCGCGACAGGCGAAGCAACGCAACTGCCGTTCCATCTGTCGCGAGGCATTGATAACGGGCTGACGAGAACCGAAATCTCGGAAACCATCACACATCTGGCATTCTATGCCGGATGGCCGAAGGCCATGTCGGCGGTGCCGCTCGCGAAAGCGGCGTTCGAGACCGTCAACTCTCCGGCGCCAGTCAGGAAGGCCGAGGGCGAGGTCGAGATTCTCCGGAGCGGTTCGCAGCCGGACAGTGTCGGCGCTCCGGAAAATTTCACTGGCAAGGTCCGCGTCGGCTCGCGTTTCCAGCGCGCCGCTCCAGCCCGCATCGGCGGCGGCGTCGTGACCTTCGAGCCCGGTGCCCATACTGCGTGGCATACGCATCCACTGGGGCAGACGCTGATCGTCGTCACCGGCGCCGGGCTCGTTCAGCATGAAGGCGGCGACATCCAGACCATGAGCGCGGGCGACGTGGTCTGGATCCCTCCGGGCGTCAAGCACTGGCACGGCGCCTCGGCATCGTCGGGGATGAGCCATATCGCAATTGCCGAGGCTCAGGACGGAAAGTCGGTCGACTGGCTCGAGAAGGTGACCGACGAGCAGTACCGGATGCACCACGGTGCCAGTCAACCGAAAATGAAACCGTAATACGCAATGGTGAAGTGCAGTTTACTTTCGATCGGCGTAGCGATCGTGACTTCTGCGGTGTCAGTCCAGCAGGACCGCGCCAGTATCGTGAGCTATCTCCAGACCCTGACCCTGCCCAATTAGCAATCGCAATATTGAACCCGATCGGGAGACCCGAATGGCCAGACTCAACATCAACGGCAAGCTCCTCGACGTGGATGTCGAAGAGGACACGCCCCTTTTGTGGGTGATCCGGGACCATGTCGGTCTCACTGGAACGAAATATGGATGCGGGGTTGGCCAGTGTGGCGCGTGCACGTTGCATGTCGATGGCGTCGCGACGCGCTCCTGCGCGCTGCCCGTGAGCGCGGTGACTGTGGATCAAAAGATCGTCACCATCGAAGGACTCGGTGCCGACAAGCAGCATCCGGTGCAGCAGGTCTGGGCCGAACTCGATGTCGCCCAATGCGGCTACTGCCAGGTCGGCATGATCATGGCGGTGTCATCACTGCTCGCGCAGAATGCGAAGCCGAGCGAGGACGATATCCGCTCGGAGATCTCGAACATCTGTCGTTGCGGCACCTATCCGGGGGTGCTGGCCGGCGTGCAACTCGCAGCGCAGCGCATGGCTGCGAACAAGGGCTGAGGGAATCGTGACATGAATACGAAAACTCTTTCACGCGGCGATGTTGCGCCCACCAGCGTCTCACGTCGTGGTTTCCTCGCCAGTGCCGCCGCTGCCTCCTTCGTGCTCGGCTTCACGATTCCGCCGCGCATGAACGCAGCGGCGCAAGGGGCGACTGCCGAGGTCAATGCCTGGGTGGTGATCCATCCTGACGACAGCATCCAGATCCGCATCGCCCGCGCCGAAATGGGGCAGGGGTCGCTGACGGGCCTTGCGCAGCTTGTCGCGGAAGAGCTCGAATGCGACTGGAGCAAGGTCGGCTTCGACCTGGTATCGCCGCATGAGAACCTGAAGCGCGGCAAGGTGTGGCGCGACATGTCCACCGGCGGCTCGCGCGCGATCCGTGGCTCGCAGGAATATGTGCGCACGGCCGGTGCCGCCGCCCGTTCGATGCTGGTCCAGGCCGCGGCGCAAGGCTGGGGCGTCAAGCCCGAGGAATGCACCGTCGTCAAGGGCATCATCACCCACGGGGCAAGCAAGCGCAGCACGACCTATGGGGCTGTCGCCGCCGCGGCGAACAAGATCACGCCGCCTGCGCAGGTCCAGCTCAAGGATCCCAAGACATGGACCATCGCCGGACAGCCGCTGAAGCGGCTGGACACGCGCGACAAGCTGAACGGCTCGCTGGTCTACGGCATGGACATCCGGATGCCCGGCATGCTGGTGGCGATCCCGAAGGCGTGTCCCGTGCATGGTGGCAAGCTGAAGAGCTTTGATGCTGCCGCGGTATCCAAGATGCGCGGCGTGAAGCATGTGCTGCGGGTCGACGATGAAACCGTCGCCGTGGTCGCTGATACATTCTGGCGCGCCAAGACCGCACTCGACGCATTGCCAGTGGTTTGGGACGAAGGAGATAGTGCGAAGGTTTCGAGCGAGACTATCGCCGCGAAGTTGCGCGAAGGGCTCTCCGCCGAAACGAACTTCGTTGGCAACAAGACGGGCGATGCGAAAGTTGTGCTGGCCAAGGCAATCCGCATCATCGAGGCGGATTACAGCTTCCCGTACCAGAACCACGCCCCCATGGAGGTGATGTCGGCTACCATCCGCTGGACGCCCGAACGCTGCGAGATGTGGGGCCCCACCCAGGTCGCCGAAGCGGCGCTCGAAGCCGTGGCCGCCGCGTCCGGCCTGCCGATCGAATCCTGCATGGTTCATCCGATGCGGATCGGCGGCAGCTTTGGCCGACGCCTCTTCACCGACTATGTGCGGATGGCTGTGCTGATCGCCAAGCAGATCCCCGACGTGCCCGTGAAGATGATGTGGACGCGCGAGGAAGACATGGTGCAGGGCCGCTTCCACCCGGTCACCCAGTGCCGCATGCGCGCGGCGCTCGATCCGGCGGGGAATGTCGAAGCGCTTCATATGCGCATTTCCGGCCAGTCGATCATGGCCTATATGCGCCCGTCGGTCATGACGGCGAATGGCGATCCCTTCGCATTCCAGGGCCTGATGCCGGGCGGTGCCGAAATGGCGATCGGCTACACATTCCCGAATCTCCTGATCGATCATGCGATGTACAATCCGCATGTACGACCCGGCGCCTGGCGCGGAGTGAACCTGAATCAGAACGCTGTCTATCTCGAATGCTTCGTCGATGAATTAGCCCATGCCACCGGTCAGGACCCGCTCGTGTTCCGGCGCAAGCTGATGGCCAATCACCCGAAGCATCTCGCCGTGCTGGAAGCGGCTGCGACGGGCATCGGCTGGGACAGCAAGCCGGCGGCGGGCGTCTATCGCGGCCTAGCCCAGGTCATGGGTTTTGGCAGTTATGTCGCCGCCGCGGCGGAAGTCTCGGTGACCAAGGGGCGCCTCAGGATCCACCGGATCGTTGCCGCCACGGATCCCGGCCATGTCGTCAATCCGCAGCAGATCGAGGCGCAGATCGCAGGCTCTTTTGTCTATGGTCTCTCCGCAATGCTCTATGGCGAGTGTACCGTGAAGGACGGCCGGATCGAGCAGGAGAACTTCGACAGCTACAACGTGATGCGGCTCGACGAGATGCCGGAGGTGAAAGTGATCACGGTGCCGTCAGGTGGCTTCTGGGGTGGTGTCGGCGAGCCGACGATCGCAGTCGCTGCACCCGCAGTGCTGAATGCTGTCTTCGCTGCCACCGGAAAACGAGTCCGGAATTTGCCGCTCAAGAACATCGACCTTGGAACGAGCTGAGAAGGGCAGTCGGCTTCGTGAGAGCGACCGCATTTGGATATGATGTCCGCTTCTGGCGACGGGCTCAACCGGTCGGCGCAACACTCTCATCTTTTAGCAAAGATGGGGTGTGAGCATGAAACAGCGACGTTGCATTTATTACTTGGCGGCCCAGTGATCTGAGATCTGGGCCGCGCCAAGCAGGCGCTCAGTCTTTTTTGACGCTAGTGAGGCATCCACATCGTTGTCGCCTGATCGCTCGCCTCGTATTGCTCAAGGCGATCGGCTTCCTGGCGATATGCGTGCGATGCTTCGACAAGTCGCGTGACAGTGACCGCATCCAGAATAGTCTTTGCCAACCGTTCGGCGCGGATCGCTTGTTCCCTGAGATATTGAACCCTGGTCATCTGCTGCCCTCACACTTGCCGATACAAGTTGAGTCAATTTCGATCGTTCCCAGCCTGTTCCCAGATGCTTAACGGATCGTAAGCGGCGCTGGATTCGCAGTGAAGATTGTCCTGATTGTGGTAAACGCGGCGGCGTCGACCCTAATACTCCCGCGCAAACGGACATTCACGTTAGGCCCGAACATTTCGCCTGAGGTGGTAGGCATGTAAATCGCCTTCACCCTCGTTATTCGCACCGTTGCTATCCCCGGTTCAAACGGGGAGATCGCAATGTCGGAGAATGCAGGCGTCGCCAAGCGGCTAGAGAAATTTCCGGCTTTCGACGGCTTTCGGGGGATTGGCGTGGTGGTGTTTACCCAATCACGCGTTTGCTGCTGCGCGAACGGGCCAAGACCGGCCGCATCTCCTTCAAGGACTTCTATATGCGCCGGGCGCTGCGCATCTTCCCGGTCTATTACCTCACGGTGCTCGTCTGCTACTTCATCTTCAGATTGGGTCCGGCGGATACGCTGAGCCTTCTGACCTACACGTTCAATTTCTATCATCCACTGCATGCGGTGCCGAACCCGCTGGAACACACCTGGTCATTGTCGGTGGAGGAGCGTTTCCGCTGGCCGCATCAGTTGCAACCAAGGCGCGAAGCCGCCGTGATCGGTCTCGGTGACGTGCGCGTGGTGACAGGTGTCGTCGATTGGGGAGGACGAAACCGGTCTGCCGGGACCATGTAGCGAGGGGCGAGTCTTGACGAAGAAGGGCAAGACTTGACGAAGCGTCGCGGCTGCTTCTCATTGGCTGGCAGCACGGCGATAGTCCGTGCCAGCTTGGAGGTCTCGCCCGATGATCACGCTCTATCACTGCGCCCGCGCGCGCTCGTTCCGCCCGCTATGGACGCTTGAAGAGCTCGGGCTACCCTATGAGCTGAAGATGCTGCCGTTCCCGCCGCGTGTCTTTGCCAAGGAATATCTCGGCATCAATCCGCTCGGCACTATCCCGCTGATGCTCGATGGCGAGATCCGGATGACGGAATCGGCGGCGATCGCGCAATATCTGGTGACCAAATACGGCCCGACGCCGCTGGCCGTCGGCATCGACGAGCCGGACTACGGCCCGTTCCTGAACTGGCTGCATTTCGGCGAGGCGACGCTGACCTTCCCGCAGGCACTGGTGCTGCGCTATTCGAAGCTCGAGCCGGAGGAGCGCCGTCATCCGCAGGTGGTCGAGGACTATTCGAAATTCTTCCTTGGCCGGCTGCGCGTGATCGAGACCATCACGACCGACAACGACTATATCTGCGCCGGCCGTTTCACCGCTGCGGACATTTCCGTCGGCTATGCGCTGATGCTGGCCAGCCGCCTCGGGCTTGCATCGCAATTCGGGCCGAGTGTCACAGCCTATTGGGCGCGATTGCAGCAGCGCGAGGGTTACCTGCGCGCGGTTGAGTCCGAGAACCGCGCCGGCGACGCGTTGGGTTTGGAGCGCCGCTTCTGAGCGGCTATACCAGCCGCATCAACTTCAACCAAGCGAGCAGACCGATGGCCGATGATAGCGTAATCTTGGAGAAGAAGGGCGCCGCACTCTGGATCACCATCAACCGGCCGGAGAAGCGCAATGCCATGAATGGCGATGTCATCGCCGGCATTGCCAACGGCTATCGCACCGCCCACGAGGATGCGGGCATACGGGTGATCGTTCTGACCGGAGCGGGCGAGAAGGCGTTCTGCGCCGGCGCTGATCTGGCGAATGCGGGTGCGGCCTTCTCGATGGATTTCTCCAAGCCCAATGGGGATCTCGCCGATCTGATGCGGCTGTCGCAAAACGCCACCAAACCCGCGATCGCCCGCGTTAACGGCGTCTGCATGGCCGGTGGCATGGGGTTGCTGTGCATGACCGACATGGCGGTGGCCGCGGACAACGTGATCTTCGGTTTGCCCGAGGTGAAGGTCGGCGTGTTTCCGATGCAGGTGCTGGCGCTGCTGCAGTCCATTGCACCACGTCGCCTGGTCAACGAATGGTGCATCACCGGCGAGCCGTTCGACGCGCAGACCGCGCTTGGCGCTGGCCTGCTGAATCACGTGGTGCCGGCGGCCGAGCTAGACGGCAAGGTCGACTGGCTGATCTCGCGCATCACCGACAAGTCGCCGACCGCGATCCGCCGCGGCAAATATGCGATGCGCGCCATCGCGGCGATGTCGTTCGACGAGAGTATTGCCTATACCGAAAGCCAGATCGCGATCCTGTCGATGACTGAGGATGCGAAAGAAGGCCTCAAGGCGTTTGGCGAGAAGCGCAAGCCGGTGTGGCCAGGGAAGTAATATGCGTGCGACGGCGGCCGCCAGAGCAAGCGGCGGTTATCGAAATCCCATGCCGGTCGAGAGCTGAACCGCGATCAGGAAAACGCCGCCCGCAATTGGCAGGCTGACCAAACGCAAAATCTGGTTGAACGAAGCCATCTGAGCCATCCATGACGTTAGCCTCGAGGCTGACTATGGATGTTTATGCTTAATCGCAGGTAAATGTGTCCGCAGTCTATGGTTGCGACGTTAGTGTCTCGGCGCGCTATCGGCGCTCGCTCTGTAAGCGGTGCAGCGTCACTTCCGGCGGGCAGTTCAGTCGCACCGGGAGCAGGCTGGTGCCGACGCCGACGGACGTATAGCCGGCCATGCCTTCATGGCGCCATGCGCCGTTGCCCATATGGCGTGGCAACACGGCTTCCAGCTTGATGGCATAGCCGCCGGGCAGGCAGAGCTGGCCGCCATGGGTGTGGCCGCTCAACATCAGATCGAAATCGTGCTCGGCCGCCTCGGCATAGGTCTCGGGCGTGTGCGACAGCAGGATCGAGAAGGCGTCCGTCGGAATTTGCGATGCAACCTTCGGGATGTCGTCGGCGAGATAGAAATGCGGATCGTCGACACCGGCGAGATAGATGTTGTCATCGCCGCGGGTGATGGTCTCGCATTCGTTGAACATCATGCGGATGCCCATGGCTTCCAGCGCCGGCGTCATGCGGATACTGTCGTGATTGCCGAGAACGCCATAGACGGAATCGCGCAGCTTCGCGCGCAGTTCACCGACACCTTCGGTGGCGCGCTGATACGGCCCATAGGTCTTGCCGCGATAGTCGCCGGTCAGCACACAGATGTCGTAATCGAGATCGCCGACGAAGGAGATCAGGTGGCGCAGCGCATCCTCGCTGAGATCGACGTGGAGATCGCTGATATGCAGGATCGTGAAGCCGTCGAACGCGGCGGGCAGGCGCGGTGAGGCGACGATATTCTCGCGGACCAACACGCGGTTAGCCTCGCGGCGGGCGCGGCCATAGAGGCCGGCGAGTTGCAGCGCGGTGCGGACGATCGGCGGTGCGGTGAGCCAGTTCTCGAGATTGAAGAACAGGCGGCCTTGGCCGAACAGCTGGTGATCGCGATGGGTCTCGATCTCCAGCCGTGCCTGCACATGCGCATCCCCGATACGGTCGATCAGCGGGCGGAGCGCGCTGTCGTCGATCGGGGGATGCGGTGGCTGAGTCAACGTCGATCTAGCCGGTCGAGGCCTTGAGGCCGGCTGCCTCGATGCCCGCGACGGCTGCGATCTCGTCATTGTCCGATGTATCGCCGGAGATGCCGATCGCTCCGAGCAGGCTGCCCGATGCATCATGAATGAGAACGCCGCCCGGCACCGGGATCAGCGCACCGCGTGCCATGGTATTCACAGCATCGATGAAGAACGGCTGTTCCTCAGCACGCTTGAACAAAGCCCGCGAGCCGAGCCCCATAGCCAATGCGCCATAGGCTTTTCCGTGGGCGACTTCGCCGCGCATCAGGCTGGTGCCATCCTGCGCGATGGTGGCCTTCACGCAGCCGCGAGCGTCGAGCACGGTGATGACCATCGGCTTGAGCTTCATCTCGATCACCTTGGCGAGAGCGCCATCGATGATCTTGCGGGCTGTATAGAGGGTGAGGTCGGCCATATCGGTTGTTTCCTAGTTGAGCGTGGAAGAATGGACGTTTGTTGCGGCGCCGTCGAGGCTCATGGCCAGCACGCGCGCGACATGCAGGGCATGGCGCGAGGCGCCGTCGGCGATTTGGTGGCGGCAGGAGGTGCCATCGGCAACGATCAGCGTATCGGCGTCGGCCTTGCGCACGGCGGGTAGCAAGGACGCCTCGGCCATCTGGATCGAGACGTCATAGGTGTCGGCGCCATAGCCGAACGCGCCCGCCATGCCGCAGCAACTGGATTCGATGGTCTCGACCTTCAGATCCGGGATCAGGCGCAAGGCCTGTTCGACCGGTTTGAACGCACCGAATGACTTTTGATGGCAGTGGCCATGAACCATCGCCTTCGGCGCGATCGGCTTCAGCGGCAGTTGCAGCCGGCCGGCCTCGGCCTCGCGGACCAGGAATTCCTCGAACAGCATGGCGTGCGCGCTGACGCTCCTGGCCGTATCGTCGGAACGTAGCGACAGCAATTCATCGCGTAGCGTCAGCAGGCAGCTCGGCTCAAGGCCGACGATGGGGACGCCGCGTGCCGCGAAGGGCGCAAAGGTGGTGACGAGACGGTCGAGTTCGGCGCGGGCTTGATCGACAAGGCCCGCCGAGAGGAACGTACGGCCGCAGCATAATGCGCGGCTGCTGCGATCCACCGGCTTCGGCAGATGCACACGATAGCCGCCGGCGGTGAGAACGCGCAATGCATCGTCGAGGTTCTCGCGCTCATAGGCGCGGTTGAAGGTGTCGGCGAACAGCACGACCTCGCGGCCATCGATGGGACCGACGGCTTCGGCGTCGCTGTGAAACACGTCGCTGCGCCATTCCGGCAGGCTGCGCTTGGCGCTGATGCCCGCATAGCGTTCCAGCAGGTTGCGCAGCAGCGGGCTCTTGTTGCGCAAATTCGCCAGCGGCGCGGCGCGCGCGGCCAGTGCAGCATAGCGCGGCAGATACCCGACGAGGCGATCGCGTAGCGTGAGGCCGTGCTTCGTGACGCGCGCGGCCAGAACCTCGATCTTCATCTTGGCCATATCGACGCCGGTCGGGCACTCATGGCGGCAGGCCTTGCACGACACGCAAAGTTTCATCGTGTCGGCCATGGCATCCGACGTCAGCGCATCCGGGCCAAGCTGGCCGGAGATTGCCAGCCGCAGCGTGTTGGCGCGGCCGCGGGTGACATCCTTCTCGTTGCGCGTCGCGCGATAGGACGGGCACATCACGCCGCCCTCTAACTTCCGGCATGTGCCGTTGTTGTTGCACATCTCGATGGCGCCCTGAAAGCCGCCGCCAGCGCCGGGCCATGCCGACCAGTCGAGCGCGGTCTTGAGTTCGCCGACGCGATAGTCCGGCGTGTAACGAAACAGCGAACGATCATCCATCCTGGGCGGATCGACGATCTTGCCGGGATTGAGGATATTCTGCGGATCGAAGCGATGCTTCACTTCGGCAAAGTCGCCGATGATCCGCTCGCCGAACATTTCGGCGTGGAATTCCGAACGCACGAGTCCGTCGCCGTGCTCGCCGGAATGCGAGCCCTTGTATTCCCGGACCATCGCGAAGGCTTCTTCGGCGATGGCGCGCATCGCCTTGACGTCCTTGTCGAGCTTCAGATTCAGCACCGGGCGGACATGCAGGCAGCCTTCCGAGGCGTGCGCATACATGGTGCCGGTGGTGTCGTGCTTCCTGAAGATTGCGGACAGGCGTTCGGTATAGTCGGCCAGATGCGGCAGCGGCACCGCGCAGTCCTCGATGAAGGAGACCGGCTTGCCGTCCTGCTTCATCGACATCATGACATTGAGGCCGGCCGCGCGGAATTCGGCGATGCCCGATTGCAGAGCAGGCTCGGTGATATCGACGACGCCGCCCCATTTGCGCGTCGGGTTGTTCCAGCCAAAGCCGAGATCGCCCATCAAGTCGCCGAGCTCTTTCAGCTTGGCGGCATTGGCGGCCTGATCCTCTTCCGCGAATTCGACGATCAGCAGTGCATCCGGATCGCCCCGTACGGCACTCTTGATGATCGGCTGGAACATCGCAATGTCGCGGCCGAGCGCGATCATGGTGCGGTCGACCAGTTCGACGGCGATGGGCTTGAGCTTGACCAGATGCTGGGTCGCATCCATCGCTTCATAGAAGCTGCCGAAGTGACAGACACCGAGCGCCTTGCTGCCGATGAGCGGCCACAGCTTGAGTTCGACCTGCGTGGTGAAGGCGAGGGTGCCTTCGGAGCCCACGAGGAGATGCGCCATGTTGTTGGCGGTGTTGCGCGGCGTCAGCGCATCGAGATTGTAGCCGCCGACCCGGCGCTGCACCTGCGGGAAGCGCTCCGCGATCTCGGTCGCTTCGCGCTCGCCGAGCGCCAGCATGTCGCGAAACAAAGCAGGCGCATCGTCCCCGGAACTTACTTCGCCGAAATGCAGCAGATTGCCGTCAGCCAGTGCGGCATCCATCGCGATGGTGTTGTCGCGCATGGTGCCGTAGCGCAGCGAACGGCCGCCGCAGGAATTGTTGCCGGCCATGCCGCCGATGGTGGCGCGGGAGGCGGTGGACACATCGACCGGAAACCACAGCCCGTGTTTCTTCAGCTGCCGGTTGAGATCGTCGAGCACGATGCCGGGCTCGACGATGCAGGTGCGGTTCTCGACGTCGAGCGAGATGAGCTTGTTGAGATGTTTGGAGAGGTCGACGACGATGCCGTCATTGACGGTCTGTCCGCATTGCGAGGTGCCGCCGCCGCGCGGCGTAACGATGCGGTCGTCGTCGCGACAGATCGCCAGCGCGCGCAGCGCCTCGTCGATGGTGCGCGGAACGACCACACCGAACGGTACGATCTGGTAGAACGAGGCATCGGTGGCATAACGGCCGCGATTGAACGGGTCGAAGAACACGTCGCCGGAGACTTCTCGTGACAGCCTGGCAGCCAGCGCGCTGTCTGCAGCCGTGCTCCGAATGATTGCCGCCTTCGCCATGGATTCCCGCCTTGTCCCTCTATCGTCCTGTCTTGCATCCGGATTCCGGCTTGGCAACCCAGAGGTGACGCGCTCCGGCAGTGGCAACAAGGAGATACGGGAGGGATAAGAAATCCTCATGGCTGCCCCACGTTTTTCTTCAGCGCTCTGGTATACCAGACGCGGGACAAGCCGTTTGAAAGGTGCTATCCGGGCGTTTCAATAAAAATGGACTCCCTGGGAAGGACGAGACATGACCGTGCACACCGGAAGGCATTTCCTGCAGATTCCTGGCCCGACCAACGTACCCGACCGGGTGCTGCGGGCGATGGATATGCCCACGCTGGACCATCGCGGTCCCGAATTCGCCGAGCTCGGCCTCCACGTCATTGCTGCGATGCAGCGTGTATTCCGGACCAAGCAGCCGGTCATGATCTATCCGTCCTCGGGCACCGGCGCCTGGGAAGCCGCGATCGTCAATACGCTGTCGCCGGGCGACAAGGTGCTGATGGCCGAGACCGGCCAATTCGCCACGCTGTGGCGCGGCCTCGCCGAGAAGTTCAAGCTCGACATCGACTTCGTGCCGGGCGACTGGCGCCACGGCGCCGATCTCGCCGAGATCGAGAAGCGTCTCGCCGCCGACAAGTCGCAGGCCATCAAGGCGGTGATGATCGTCCATAACGAGACCTCGACCGGTTGCGTCACCCATCCGCAGGATGTCCGCAAGATCATGGACCGCGTGAAGCACCCCGCGCTGCTGATGGTCGATACGGTCTCCGGCCTCGGCTCGCTCGAATACGAACATGACGCCTGGGGCATCGACGTCTCCGTGGCTGGTTCGCAGAAGGGCCTGATGCTGCCGCCGGGCCTCGGCTTCAATGCCGTGTCCGACAAGGCGCTCGCAGCCTCCAAGACCAACAACTCCTTCCGCTCCTACTGGGACTGGGAAGAGATCATTGCCGCCAACAAGCTCGGCTCCTGGCCCTACACGCCTGCCACCAACCTGCTCTACGCGCTGAAGGAAGGAGTGGCGATGCTGGAGGAGGAGGGGCTCGACAACGTGTTCGCGCGCCACAAGCGTCACGGCGCTGCCGCTCGCGCCGCTGTCAAGGCGTGGGGTCTCGAGACGGTCTCGATCGAGTCGCATGATCACTCGCCGGCTTTAACGGCCGTGCTGATGCCGGACGGACATGACGCCGACAAGTTCCGCAAGGTCGTGCTGGACAATTTCGACATGTCGCTCGGCACCGGCCTCAACAAATGGAAGGGCAAGATCTTCCGCATCGGCCATATCGGCCACTTCAACGACCTGATGCTGATGGGCACGTTGTCCGGCGTCGAGATGGGTCTCGAAGTCGCCAAGGTCCCGCACCGCGCTGGCGGCGTGATGGCAGCGATGGATGTGCTGACCGGCAAAAGCGTGGTGCCGATGACCAAAGCGGCGGTGGCTTAAAGCCCACGAATTCCCGTCTTTGAGGCCTAACAATCTACTGGAGGCTGGAGCATAATCGCTCCAGCCTTTTCAATATGTTGCAGCAGAATTCTGCACCAGAGGAAGAATCACTATGAACGCGTCAACGCCTGCTTCTGAAGACCTGCTGTATTCCGTCGAGAACGGGATCGCGAAGATCACTTTCAACCGTCCGCAGGCGCGCAATGCCATGCTGTTCTCGATGTATGAGCGGATGGCGGAGATCTGCCAGGCCGCCAATGAGGACCGCTCGATCAAGGCAATCATCCTGACCGGCGCCGGCGACAAGGCCTTTGCTTCGGGTACCGACATCTCGCAGTTTCGTGAATTCAAGACGGCGCAGGACGCGCTCGATTACGAAGCGCGCATCGACCGTGTGCTGACCGCGCTGGAGACCTGCCGGGTGCCGACCATCGCCGCCATCGCGGGTGCCTGCACTGGCGGCGGCGCCGGCATCGCCGCCTGCTGCGACCTGCGTATCGGCACCGCGGCCACGCGCATGGGCTTCCCGATCGCCCGCACCCTCGGCAACTGCCTGTCGATGTCCAATATCAGCCGCGTGATGGCGCTGGTCGGACCGGCCCGCACCAAGGACATGATCTTCACCGCACGCTTGATCGAGGCGGAGGAGGCGCTGGCGCTCGGCCTGATCAACGAGATCGTGCCCGATGTCGAGACGCTGCAGCGCCGCGCGCTGGAACTCGCGCAACTGGTGGCCAGCCATGCGCCGATCACCCTCGAAGTGACCAAGGAAGCCGTGCGTCGGCTGCGCCCGACCCTGACCCGTGAGGAGGGCAAGGATCTCGTGCTCAAGGCCTATATGAGCGAGGATTTCCGCGAGGGCATGGATGCGTTCCTGAACAAGCGCAAGCCGAACTGGCAGGGCAAATGAGCCGCGAAATGTCGGCGCGGCACGACGGTTTCGATCAGTTGCGACCCTAACAGTGCTGTGATCACATCAAATAGGTGCGTTTCGCGGTCTCCGCGCTAGCCGCCTTTTGCGCGTCCTGACTTAAAGAATGATACGCTGCGCTTCAACGTCTGGCTTTGTAAGTCATCCTCTCCAACAAAGCCCATCCTCGGCTTGTCGAGCAGCTTGGAATGCCATGATTTTGCTTATGCCATCCCGCTATTTTAGCTGATGGCGGGGAGGGCGTCATCCTTGCCCTGTAGTACGAGTCAGCTAAGCCGCCTCGGCCGTGATTGATCTGACCACAAATTCAGACTGTGAGTCGCCGGATGCGAGATTACGAATAACCAAGTTAGCGAGCTTTGCGATATCGTCCGCCTGAATAGTAAACGCAGCCGGTTGCGCGCCGGCTTCGCAGGCCGTCTCAGCCAGGAATGACGAGCCGTCACTTTGGATGGCGCCGAACCCAATAACGCCCGAGAGTACGTCGGCATCAAAGGTCACCGTGAGGTCGGAACGGCAAGCTTTGATCGGCCCCGGAATTTTATAAACTAGACTATATGAGCCTTGGACCTTGCTTGATGTGCAAATGTTCTTGTCGGGCTCGCGAACTATTCGGTTTATATGCTGATGCACGCCGAGCCAAAGCGGGATCTTCCAAAATTTTTCGTTTGTCATTGTTATCTCGAAGCCAACGCAACCATGATCCAAGTTTGATAGGTTGATTTAGGCTCGCGTTCAACGGCAATTTCCGACGCCGATGGTTCTCTGTACCACCTTGGCTTCTAGTAGGGCGGGCGCGATCTCTTGCCTAGACCAAGCGTAGGCAAACTTTCGGTCGCGCCATCGTGCGGTATCCCATCAGTCTGGAACGCTAATGCCCTGTTGATCATGTTCACGCTTTCTCACTCACAACTGATGTCGGAACGGGCGGTGGGTAGGCGCACCCGAACGTCCTGCCGACGTCGATCGCCGTGTGTGGTCGTCTTGCTCCCTTAACTAAGCGGAAAATCGCAACTCTTTGGAACGACAGATGGCTTGAGCGAGAGCTGAAATGTCGGGGGCGGACCAAACTGCCCCCGTGAGGTCCGCGTAGTGACCTTGGGGGTCTTTCAAGGGGATGAGTGTAAACGGCACCTCGACGAGGCCCGGCAGATCGCGAACTTCTGCTGCGAGGTTCCAGCCGCCGGTGATGACTGGCAAGCCGCATTGAGATGCCTCTACGAGATTAAGGCCATAACCCTCCGAGCGAGACGGTGAGACGTATACATCAATGAGCGAATAGAAATCAGCTATGCTTATTCGGTTTGATGAATCGAATATCTGGACTCGTGGATCTCCACCAATCACTGATTCCAGCATCTTTCTTTCGAATGGTCGGTGGTTAAGATCATTGCAACGCAGAAGCAGCTGCTCGGTGCCTCGCACGGGAAATGCGGCGAAAAAAGCCCTCACCGCGTCCTCTGGATTTTTTCTATAGTAGTTGGAATCTACCGAGAATGAATAACCGGCAACAAACGAGCTAATTGAAATGCCGTGGTCGGCACGGATTGCCGCCCGGTGTTGCTTATCGACGAGCGGGAAAGGTTCTGATGCGATCGAGTATGGGACAACTTTGATCGGCCCGGAGAATTTACGAAGATTTTTCGCGAAGCACTTCTGCAGAATATCGGTAGGCGCCCAAATCTCGTCGTAAGTGCGTGTGGCCTTGATCCAAAACTTAGGTAGCGTTTCGATCTCCCATATCCAGTGACCGATGATAGTGCGTTCGACTAACCACGACCTATCAAATGTAGCAATTGCTGCTTGATCTGGGTTGGCGACGAAAACGACATCCGAGATATTCAGATTATAACAGTCTGCAGGGGAAAGGTATGAGGTGGCATTGGGGCTGGGTGTAAGACCCAAACACGAGGTTAAGTCTATGCGGCTTACGATCGATCCTCGGTCTTCAAGTGTTCTTGCTACCAGTTCGGCGGCCCGCGCTAGTCCGCTGCCCGCGCTGAACACGCCTGCTACAGCAACATGTATCCCCTCGAACGATCGGCATGTCCGATACTTCGAAAGATCAAAATGGCTGTCTTTCAGTCGGTGGATTTGGCGAACGCGGCTAATCCTTCTTCGCAACGCAGGAGGCAGTAAGCGTAAGGCTATTCGGAACATGTTACCCCTAGTTTGTAGGCAAATTATATTCGCAATCTCAGCGCGTAAACTCCCAAGATCTGAGAATTCACCATGACCGTCGCTGCCCCTGTGGCGTACGGTCCGTTTAGGCGATGGTGGGGAGTACGTCACGATCTGGGTCGACCAGGCGGCTATCTTTTAGGCAGCTAAGGTCAAATGCCTACAAATTTAAAATTCTCGGTCGACTCTTCCGTGCTTCTACCCACCAACAGGGTCGATCATGGACGAGAATTTCCACGACGATATTCGACGGCAACTTAAAGCCGCCGCTGTGCTATACTTGCCTTCCATTTAGCTGTTCTAAGGTCGTGGCGATGCTCGATGCAAATGAATTTCCCCAGTGAATTCAAGTGCACAACCTGGACTTTCTCCTTAAATGGGATTGCACGGTCGCTTTGCCAGCTTTTCGACCTGCTCAGCATCAAGGGCATCCCACTAATTGCCGATGACCGTTTCGGAACGTTCGATCACTTGAACTGAGTGCTTCAAATCAGCCTGCGACTCCTCAGCCACTTGGTAACTTGCAACGCTTGATAGGATGCCAACGAGGACCGATTGCCGCAAAGCAAATAGGTCTGCAGTGTCGAGAAAAACGCCTCGGCAAAGCGGAGCTCTCGTGTATTCAAGATCGAACTTCCGGTTCTCACTTTGAAGCCGCATGCTTGAAAACCCAAAGTCGGCTGATCAAAAAGCTGATAGGCGGCCAGGCTGCTGCGATTCCGAGGGATGTCATCGTCGGGTCCGCCAGATGATGCTCTAATATGAATGTGCTGAGAGAGCCCAACACGATGAAAATTGTCGCCTGCATGGCGCCAAAGCGCGGCAAGTGAACTGCATGGCGGCCGGTCATACGGAATGTGAACTGATGGTGTCCAACGTATGAAACAACGAACCCGCAAAGGATTGCCAGAATTGATGCAATCGAGGGCCGAACGCCCAGAGCTTTGACGAGCCCGATCGAGATCAGCAGGTATGTCAGTGTAGAAAGACCGCCGATTACCACGAACCGCAACAAGGTCTGCACGGTATCGTTGTTCCTGATATTCATGACCGGCCGGATCCGTTAAGTCGAAATCTGCAAGAGATAAATCTGGACCCGGATCGGTCCGGATTCGAAGTCTTTTGGATCGATAATACTCGTTCGCCGACCCAATGCCTGAAATGCCGCCGCTAGTTTCTCGACGCGCGATCTATCATTGGTGACATACCCGATAAGATGCTTCCCCTCTGCGACAGCAGCAATACGCTCAGCCGGGATGTCGACCTGATCCATGACGCCGTCCGCGAGGAATGAGAACCCCGTCGCTCTGATAGCGCTTGCCATATATTTCAGCTTTACGACGCTCTGCGTTCCAACACATCCAGCGCCGGCCGCTATGTCCTCATTCATGTCCCCCCAGAGAAAGACGCTACTGAAAGTGTAGCCACGCTGTCTTAGATAACGATGCGAGTTGTCGACGATGGTCGTGATATGGTGACCGATCTGACAGGAACTCGGCATGAAGATATTGATCCACGGATACGATAAGGCGAGCCCGTAGGATAGGGCGGCTACGAAGACCAGACCTCCCAGTATCCGTCGGCCGGCCAAGAGGGCCGCGCCCAAAGCCAGAGCAAAGAACGCCGCCGAAAACAGGAACGTCGTGTTGTGTTTCCACAGTGCCAATAGTGGCTGCGGGATGAGGATCGGCGCGATGAACAGAGCGAGCGTGGCGAGTTTCCATAGAACTGCCTTCGTTCCCACTTCTGGAAGCCTGAGCCATATTGCCGCCGAAGCGGCGATTGCTCCATTCAAAGGCAAGACGATCGGGTAGGCGAAATAGCCCCAGTCCAGCGCGGTCTGGCCAGCGGTTTGCCAGCACAGCCAAAGTATCCAAGCGTACAAAAATCCAATTGCCAGAACGACAGCGTTCCGTTCTTTCGTCGTCGCTTCGGACTTTCGAAGAGCGACACAGGCACAAACTGCAACGGCCAAAATCATGCCCCCGGTGAATTGCCCTAAATGCACCGCCGTCCAGTACCAACCCGTGGTCCAAGGATTCCACCAGGCCTTTTGCTGTGAGCTGTCTTTCACGAAAGAAGATGCCAGGTTGAATATCTTCATGAAGAAGAAGAAATCGCGGCCGACAAGCCAGTTCACAAGTCCCATAAATGCGGTGAGCGCAATGGCTCCAAATATTGCTAGCATCGCGGTCGGCAATATTGACGGAATTCGGCCGAACCGCTCGCGATAACAAAAAACGTACTGAGCAATCAGGATGGGCGCGAGGTTGACGAAAACGATATTGGTATGAACGGTCGCGGCGAAGGCTGCGCCAGTGAGAAATAGCCCAAGGGGTCTGTAACCATCCTGTGCAGACCTGATCGTCATCCACCAGCTCATGGCGAATAGCGGACCTGCCAGGGTGTTCTGATAGTCAGCGCCGCCGCTGGCATGGGCGAAATAGTTTGACGCAAAGAATGCTGCTGCAATGAAAGCAGATGAGCGCCCAACCAGCCTTGAAAAAGCTGCGTAGAGAAATGACGAGCCGGCAGCGAGCAGGCTTATTTGAAGAAGCCAACTCGCCGCCGTTGGGGAGAAGAAGTTTCTTACGACGAACTCGAGCCAGATCCAAGGAAGGCGTGCGGCCTTATAATAATCGTTATGGAAATCCGGCCACAGATAGCTGAGGCCATACCCGTGATAATACCACGGATCGAGCCAATCATAAGAATTAAACATCCAGCTGCTGTTTATCAGCGCTTGGAAAAGTGGAATGGAACAGATCAGCGCGACATCAAATATCACCTTAGGGTGAGACAAATTTCTCGACCATGTGAAATTATTCCAGCGCCTGCGTTCGAGCCCGTCACGCAGTGAAATACTCATTCAAGCTCCAATCAAAGATACGGCAGATGGTTGTGCAACCGACTTTAGCGCGCTGGTCTTGGAAAGAAAGCAGCCGCTTCCAATTTGTGTTGATTAGCCAAGCATATGCTGCGATTTCGCTCCAAATCTGCTGTTCTATGGTTTCGCTGGACGGACGAGGTTGTGCGGCGTCACGGTGATGACACTTTGAGAGCCTTGGAGCAACGTCGGAGAGGTCTGTAAATAGCCGTTGGAGGCCGGCACGCACCGCCCCTGACCAAAGTCAGTCCAGGCCCGCTCCCGGCACGCTTGAAGTCTCACGAAAATCCCCGCACAATAGAACCAATGAAAAATGGCGGGCATCCAATGCCCGCCGGTCTCTACAGGGAAGAAACCAATGTCCAAGTCGATCAGGGCCACAGCTGCGCTTGCAGCCGTGCTCGCCAGTGCGCCCATCCTCTCATCGGCCACATCGCCGGCCATCGCCTGGGAGCCCACGAAGCCCGTCGAAATCGTCGTTGCAGCGGGCGCCGGCGGCGCCTCTGACCAGATGGCGCGCATGATGCAGGCCGCGATCCAGAAGAACAATCTGATGAAAGCGCCGGTGGTGGTGTCGCTCAAGGGCGGGGCCTCCGGCGCGGAAGCGCTGATCTACATGAAGTCCAGCGACGGTGACGCCAACAAGGTGCTGATCGCCTATTCGCTGATCTACATGCTGCCGCTGTCGGCCAAGATTCCGTTCAACTGGCGCGACCTCACACCGGTGTCCGTCGTCGCGATGGACCAGTTCGTGCTGTGGGACAATGCGGGTGGCGCCAAGACGGTGAAGGAATTCATCGCGGCGGCCAAGGCTGCATCGTCGCCGTTCAAGATGGGCGGCACCGGATCCAAGCGTGAAGACCATGTGCTGACCGTGTTCATGGAAAAGCAGACCGGCGCCAAGTTCTCCTATCTGCCCTACAAGTCGGGCGGCGAGGCGGCGACGCAGCTGGTCGGCAATCACACCGAAGCCAACGTCAATAACCCCAGTGAGAATCTCGAAGTCTGGCGCGCCGGTCAGGTGCGCGCGCTCTGCGTGTTCGACAAGGAACGCATCTCCTACAAGACCAAGGTCACCGAGACGCAGTCGTGGAACGACATCCCGACCTGCAAGGAAGAGGGCCTCGACGTGCAGTATCTGATGCTGCGCGCCATGTTCCTGCCCGGCAAGGTGACGCCCGAGCAGCAGGCTTTCTATGTCGACCTGTTCGAGAAGGTGACCAAGACGGCCGAATACAAGGACTACATGGAGAAGCAGGCGCTGAAGCCGATCTTCCTGAAGGGGCCGGAGATGCTCAAGTTCCTCGAAGAGGACGATGCGCTCAACAAGTCGCTGATGACCGAAGCGGGATTCGTGGCGAAGTAAGCCACGAATGTCATGCCCCGCGAAAGCGGGGCCTCCAGTAAACATCGACAGCGAGAAAGCCACTGACGGTTCCGCATACTGGATCACCCGCTTTCGCGGGTGATGACAAGTTTCTTTGATGTACGAGTGTGCATCCTTTCTCCATCCTCAGAAACCATGCCAATGTCCAACACCGACCTCGAAATCATCGTCGAAGATCCGACCGCTCCGGAGGACGACTCTCCCTCCGTCGTCAGCACGCGCACCATCGAGATCATCGTCTCGCTGGTCTTGCTGGCACTGGCCATCATGCTTGGCTTTGACAACTGGCGCACCGGCATCGCCTGGGATTCCACCGGCCCTCAGCCCGGCTACTTCCCGTTCTATCTCTCGGTCATTCTCGGCGGCGCCAGCCTTTACGGGCTGATCACGACCTTCTTCGCCCGCAGTGGCGGTTCCGGCACTTTCGTCACCCGCGCACAATTGCGGCGCGTGGCGCTGGTGTTCATTCCCACCGCACTGTTTTGTCTCGCCACGCAGTTTCTCGGCATCTATGTCGCGAGTTTCGTGCTGATCGCCGGCTTCATGCGCATGGTCGGCAAGATCGCGCTGTGGAAGTCGCTGCTCACCGCCTTCGTGTTCACCGCGATCATGTTCGTCACCTTCGATGTCGCCTTCGACGTCATCATGCCGAAGGGGCCGATCGAGATCGGCTCTCGGTCGCTAGGACTTTAACTATGGAAGCCTTTGGATTGTTGATGCACGGCTTTGCCGTGCTGATGACCTGGAAGATCATCTCGCTGATGGTCGTCGGTCTCGTGCTCGGCATCTTTGTCGGCGTGCTGCCGGGCCTCGGCGGCCCCAACGGCGTCGCCATCCTGCTGCCGCTGACCTTCACCATGGATCCGACCTCGGCCATCGTGATGCTGTCCTGCATCTATTGGGGCGCGCTGTTTGGCGGCGCCATCACCTCGATCCTGTTCAACATCCCCGGCGAGGCGTGGTCGGTGGCCACGACCTTCGACGGCTATCCGATGGCGCAGCAAGGCAAGGCTGCGGAAGCGCTGACGGCGGCATTTACCTCGTCCTTCATCGGATCGCTGGTAGCGGTGATGCTGATCACATTTCTGGCGCCGATGATTTCATCCTTCGCGCTGAAATTCGGCCCGCCGGAATTCTTTGCGGTCTATCTGCTGACCTTCTGCTCCTTCGTCGGTCTCGGCCGCGAGGCCAAGCACAAGACCGTCATCTCGATGGCGCTGGGCCTGCTGATCGCCGGCATCGGCATGGACACGGTGTCGGGCAATCTGCGCATGACCTTCGGCTCGGACAATCTCCTCCGCGGCATCAACTTCCTCGTCGCGGTGATCGGCCTGTTCGGCATCAGCGAAATCCTGCTGACCATGGAAGAACGCCTCGCGCTGCGTGGCCACGCCGCCAAGATCAGCCTGCGTACGGTGCTCAAGGTTTGGATGGATCTGCCGAAATACTGGGTGACGCTGCTGCGCTCGTCGGTGATCGGCTGCTGGCTCGGCATCACGCCGGGCGGCGCCATCGCCGCGTCCTTCATGGGCTATAATCTCGCCAAGCGCTTCTCCAAGGATCCCGAGAGCTTCGGCAAAGGCCGTATCGAGGGCGTGTTCGCGCCGGAGACCGCGGCGCACGCCTCTGGCACCGCAGCGCTGCTGCCGATGCTGGCGCTGGGCATTCCCGGCTCGGGCACTGCAGCCATCCTGTTGGGCGGCCTGATGGTGTGGGGGCTCAATCCCGGGCCGTTGCTGTTCGTCGAGCACAAGGACTTCGTCTGGGGCCTGATCGCCTCGATGTATCTCGGCAATGTGGTCGGCCTCGTCATCGTGCTGACCACTGTTCCGGTCTTCGCCTCGATCCTGCGCGTGCCGTTTGCGGCGGTGGCGCCGATGATCGTGGTGTCCTGTGCCATCGGCGCCTATGCGATCCAGAATGCGATGTTCGACATCTGGCTGATGCTCGGCTTCGGCGTGGTCGGCTATGTCTTCAAGAAGATCGGCATTCCCCTGGCGCCATTCACGCTGGCGCTGGTGCTTGGCAGCCGCGCCGAGGATGCATTCCGCCTCGCCATGATCGGCTCCGGCGGCAGCGTCGGCGTGTTCTGGTCCAATGGCCTCGTTGGCACCATCACCACGCTGGCGATTACGCTGCTGTTCTGGCCGGTGATCGATCGTGCCTTTGCGGCCGTTGCACGCATCTGGCGGCCGACGCCGGTGACGACGTAAGTCGTGCTCGCGCCTGGCTGGATGGAGGCCTAATCCGGCAGTGACGGCTGCGCGAGATATGCCAGCAGCTTTATCTCGCGGCGTCCGCGGGTGACGGTGTCAAGCACGAGGCCCGACGAAAATGAGAGCACGCCGACGATCATCAGGCCGGTCGAGAGCACGGCGGTGGGCAGCCGAGGCACCAAACCTGTTTCCAGATAAGTGACGGTGACGGGAATCGCGAGGCCGATGGAGACGATGCCGAAGAAGAGGCCAATTGTGCCGAAGAAGCGCAGCGGCTTTTCCGAACGATAGAGCTTCATGATGGTGCCGAGGATCCGGAAACCGTCCTTCCACGTGCTGAGCTTGCTGATGGAGCCCTGCGGTCGCGCGAAATACGGCGTTTCGATTTCAGCGACCGGCAGTGCGAGCTGCAGCGCATGAACGCTCAGTTCAGTCTCGATCTCGAAACCATCGGACAGCACCGGGAAGGATTTGACAAAGCGTCTCGAGAATACGCGATAGCCTGACAGCACATCCTTGAAGTTCTGACCGAACGTCATTGACAGAAAGCCGGTGAGCAGTGAGTTACCGGTACGGTGGCCAAGGCGATAGGCAGCAACCTGCTGCTCAATGCGGCGGCCCACCACCATGTCGAGGCGATCGTTTAACAGCGCTTCGATCATGGCTGGCGCGGATGTCGCGTCGTAGGTCGCATCGCCATCGACGAGAACATAGACATCGGCATCGACGTCACCGAACATGCGGCGGACGACATGACCCTTGCCTTGACGGGGCTCGCTGCGAACAACCGCGCCCGCCTGCGACGCGACTTCACGTGTGCGATCTGTCGAGTTGTTGTCGTAGACATAGATCGCGGCGGCGGGCAGTGCCTTCCGGAAATCGTTCACGACTGTTGCGACTGCGATCTCTTCATTGAAGCAGGGGATCAGGATAGCGACGCGGTGCGGTGCGGTCATGGAGCTTTCCGGCGGGTTCGAGGCGCAGCACGATCTCCGATCGACTGCACCCGGACGAAGATTTGCTCCCGATTAATGCAGCCTATGACGTTAATTTTCACAGTATTTGACAGCTCGCCGCCTCAGACCACCTTGCCTCGTCGCAATTCGGCGATCTCTTCGGCGCCGAAGCCGAACTCGGCGAGTAGCTCCTCCGTCTGCTCGCCGACTTCCGGCGGCCGCGCAGCCATGTGGCTCGGCGTGCGTGACAGCGTGAAGGGCTGACCGACCAGCGTGATCTTGCGGTTCTGGTCGTTGGGAACGTCCTGCGCGAGGCCCAGATGCCTGACCTGCGCATCCGCGAACATCTGGTCGACGGAGTAGATCGGACCGCAGGGCACGCCGGCGGCATTGAGGTCGTTGACCCATTCCTCGGTGGTGCGCTTTTCGGTGCAGGCGCTGATCGCGGCGTTGAGGGCGTCGCGGTTCTTCGAGCGGGCAGGGCCGGTGGCGTAATCAGGATGGGTGATCAGTTCGGGGGCGCCGATCGCCTGGGCGCAGCGCTCCCAGATCTTGCCGCCGGTGGTGGCGATATTGATGTAGCCGTCGGAGGTCTTGAACACGCCGGTGGGAATGCTGGTCGGGTGGTTGTTGCCGGCCTGTTTCGGCACGTCCTGCTCCATCAGCCAGCGGGCTGCCTGGAAATCCAGCATGAAGATCTGCGCTTGCAGCAGCGAGGTCTGGACCCACTGGCCCTGGCCGGAGACGTCGCGCTCCAGCAGCGCCGTAAGGACGCCCAGCGCGCAGAACAGCCCGGCGGTGAGATCAGCCACGGGAATGCCGACCCGCATTGGGCCCTCGCCAGGGGCGCCTGTAATGGACATCAGTCCGCCCATGCCCTGGGCGATCTGATCGAACCCCGGCCGCTTGTGATAGGGGCCGTCCTGACCGAAGCCCGAAATGCTGCCATAGACGATACCGGGATTGATCGCCTTCAGGCTCTCATAATCGATGCCGAGTCGGGCCTTAACATCCGGGCGAAAATTCTCGACCACAACATCGGCTTTCTCGACCAGCCGCTTGAACACTGCGAGACCGCGCGGGTCCTTCAGGTTCAGGGTCATGGCCCGCTTGTTGCGGTGCAGGTTCTGGAAGTCCGAGCCCTGCCGGGGCCCCCCGGGCTGCTCGGAACCGGCGTCGTCGCTCAGCGCATCGATCTTGATGACATTGGCGCCCCAATCCGCGAACTGCCGGACCGCTGTGGGGCCCGAGCGGATCCGGGTCAGGTCGAGCACGGTAAAGCGGGAGAGGGCCTGCGAGGCGCGCGGGAAGGGCATTCAGAGGGCTCCGTGGGGCGGGAGGTCGGAAGGTGCCTTACCTTTCGCGCAAACCGGCAGGCTTGTCATGCCCCGGAGCGGCATGGGGTGGCCTGCATCCCCGGTAAGCTGTGCGAAAATCCTTGGGACCGGAACGCTATAAATGGTTGCAGTTTTGGAGGAGCTCGCGTGATCGCTTGAGCATCCGCATAACTGGTTGAATACTCGGGCAGTATTTGGAGTTTTGCGTATGTTTGAAGGTATTCTGCTTGGACTTATCCTTTTGTGGTCGGCTATACGCTGGCAATGCGGCTGATGGCCCGGAGGGCGGACGTGCTGCATGGCCAGTTCATTCAAGTGGACCAGCGCATCGCGGCAAGCTGTAGCTATACGCGCTTGTAGTCATCCTCGATCCGGACGATGTCGTCCTCGCCGAGATAGCTGCCGGTTTGTACTTCGATCAGCTCCAGCGGAATCTTGCCGGGATTTTCCAGCCGGTGGATGGCACCGAGCGGAATGTAGATCGACTCGTTCTCGTGAACGATCTTGACGAGTTCGCTGATAACCACTCTGGCTGTACCGCGCACCACAATCCAGTGTTCGGCGCGATGGTGATGCATCTGCAACGACAGTCTCTCGCCCGCTTTCACCACGATACGTTTGACCTGATAGCGCGCGCCATCCACGAGTGATTGATACGACCCCCACGGGCGATGTACCTTGAGATGGTCTTCAGTGACTTGTGGTGCGGCCACCCTCAGCTTCGTAACGAGGCGCTTCAGGCCATTGGCATCCTTTTGGCGCGATACCAGGACCGCGTCCTGCGTCGCCACCACCACAAGATCGTCGACGCCTTCCAGTGCGACCACCGGGCCATCGCTCGCGACGTGACAGTTGCGCGAGTCCTCGAACACTGCGACGCCCTGTGCAGCATTGCCCTGCGCGTCTTTTGCAGAGAGCTCCCAGACCGCAAGCCATGAACCAACATCCGACCAACCGCAGGACACCGGCACGACGGAGGCCCGTGTGGTCTTTTCCATCACCGCATAGTCGATTGAGATCGACTTCGCCTTGCCGAAGGCGCGGGCATCGAGGGTGAAGAAGCCGAGGTCACGCCCGGCCTTCTCGATAGCCTCAGCGATGTTTTCAACGCTATCCGCATCAACGTTGCGATATTCGTCCAGCAGCATCGCCGCGCGGAACATGAAGTTGCCGCTGTTCCAGAGATAGCCGGCCTCGATATAGCCGGTTGCTGTTGCGAGGTCGGGCTTCTCGACGAATTTGGATACACTCTTCACATCGCCAGCGATCGGCCGTCCCGGCGAGATGTAGCCGTATTCCGTGGCCGGCCGTTCCGGCTTGACGCCGAACGTCACAATATGACCGCTATCGGCGGCGACCAGTCCCTGACGGCAGGCAGCAACGAAGGCGGGCGTGTCCGTAACGACATGGTCGGCGGCAAGCGCCAGTACCACAGCATCTTCGTCGCGTGTCTGCGCGAAGGCGGCGCCAGCTGCGATCGCCGGTCCGGAATCGCGGCGCGTGGGCTCGAGCAGCACATCGGCGTCGAGCCCGATCTCATCGAGCTGCTCACGTACCATGAAGCGATAGGAGGCGCTGGTGATTACGATGGGACGCTCGAATAAAATGGGGTCCGTGACACGCAGTATCGTATCCTGAAAGGTCGAGCGGGCTCCGAACAGAGGCAAAAACTGCTTCGGACGTCCTTCGCGCGATGACGGCCACAACCGGGTTCCGGCTCCGCCACACATGATCAGGGGAATAATGCGCTTGTTCATCAGTTACCGGGCCTTTATCGTCATGCCGTTGTCGGAAACCTTCATCCGGCAAAGCCGTCGCATATCAACGACCGGCCATGCCCTCGTCAATGGAACGGAAGCCCGCTCAGGAAGCCTGCGGTGAGCGATCGGGGACTGAGTGCAGCGGCGTTACCAGTCTCTCCGGTGACTCTATCGGCTGGGTCAATGCAGGGGGGCGTGGCGATCCGGTCGGGTAGACGTCAGGCGGCGGCCAAGGCGGATCGAGGGTTCCTCAATCAGCTTGACCGACAGCCAGGCGACCGGGATCGTCAGCAGGATGATAACAAGAGAAGTCGCTAGTCCGACCTCAATCGGGCGAGCTACTGCCCATGGCTGGCTGCGCAGATAGTGGCAGATGACTTCGAGAAAGACGACGTTGAAGAGATAGAAACTGTAGCTGATTCGTCCGAGAAAGACGGATACGGGTCTTTCAAGGAAAACGCCAAATGAGCCGCCCTTGCCGTAATAGAGTGCGGTCACCAGCGCTGCCGCAGCGACGTGCTGAAGGGTCGATCTGAAGATGATCACAATCAGAAGAGCCACGAGCCAGCCCCACGACGGCAGGCAACGCGCGATCCAGGCGCCAGCTCGTGTTGGGATCAGCGCGCCGAGTGCGAAGCAGACCCAGAATTGCTTGAAGTACATCATGTAGGGTTTCAGCCAGGCGGCCTTGAAGATCACAACAAGGGCGAGCGATATGGCAAACAGGCCCCATTCGCCGCCCAGCCGGAACCCGGCATAAGCGAGCAGAAGAAAGATCGCTGCAATGAACTCGACGTTCAACGTCCAGGTCGCACCGTTGATCGTTATTTCGTAGAGCGTAGCATTCAGGAGAAACCTGTCGAATGAGACAGGAATGCCTGCGGGGGGAAACACGACTGCACAAGCGACAAGGCAGACGAACAGCGCGGGATAAATACGCAGGAAACGGCGCACCAAAAACTTAAGCGACATCGGTGCGAAGCGTTCAGTATTGTTCCGCAAGCTGTTGAAGAGAACGGCTCCGCTGAGAACAAAGAAAATAACGACTGCTGTCTCGCCGTTGAATAGCTTGAGTACGATCTTTGTCGCACGCCCGTAGGTGTCATCGATCTTTAGAATGCTCTCATAGAGAATGCGGGAAATCTGGGTCGGGTCGATGCCCAGAATGGTATGGAACACGACGACGACGAGAGCTGCGTATCCTCTAAGGCCGTCCAACTGGTTGTTCCGGTTGGTGTCCAATGGAGCTGCAGGCGCATTCGATTGCATTTATAAAGTACTCGATCCGATGTACTGGGTGCGGACGGTGTGATCAGACTTTTATTCCGGGGCCATAGTGTCAAATAGGATGGCCCGAAAGGTATTAGACACTTATGCGAAGCATTGTGCTAGGCGCCACCGGCGTCGTCGGGGGATACATTGTCGAACAACTGCTGCAGGCCGGGCAAATGCCGTTTGCATTGTCGCGTTCGCCGCCGGCGCAAGATGCCCGCAACGTGTGCTGGTTTCGCGGCGATCTAACCGACCTTTCGGCACTGGCTCTCCCTGATTTTTCCACAATATACTGTACCGCCCATGCGGGCTCGCTCGCCGCCGGGCTCCCTCATCTGGTAGGTCCGAGCGTTCAGCGCCTCGTGCTTTTCACATCCTCCAGCGTCGTTACCAAGCTTAATTCCGATGTGGCATACGAGCGTGAGGGACTTCAACGGCTGGCTGCAGGAGAGGCGGCGACGATTGCGTTTTGCGAAGAGCGAGGCATCGCATGGACGGTTTTACGCCCGACCATCATCTACGATGAAGGACGCGATGCGAATATTTCGCGACTTGCCCGGTTGATAGCGAAGTTCGGTGTACTGCCCTTGGCGGGGTGGGGAGCAGGACTACGGCAACCGGTGCACGCGCAGGACCTGGCCGTTGGTGCGCTTCAAGCCGCAGCCAGTCGGGCGGCTTGGAACAACACCTATGCGCTGCCGGGGGGAGATACGATCAGCTACCGCGAAATGGTGGGCCGGATCTTTGACGGACTTGGGAAGCCGCGACGGATCGTTCCGGTGCCGGTGGCGCTTTGGCGGGTGGCTTTCTTCTTGCTGCAGCGCTGGCTCCCGAATGCGAACGCCTCCATGGGAACCCGGATGTCGAAAGACATGACTTTTGACGCTAGGCCCGCGCGTGAGGATTTCGGTTGGAATCCACGCGGTTTTCGTCCGCGCTTCGATAACCTGTAGCGATACAACATGCGAGGGTGAGCGAAGTCATGTTTGCGCGCCTAGGCGCTCAGACAATTTCCTTGTCGAACGTATAGGCCTCGATCATATCGTCGACCGGGCCGATCGCTCTAACTTGTCCTTTGTCCATCCAGATCGCCTTGTTGCACCAGCGTTTGCAAATCTCCGGGCTGTGGGATGCCAGCACAAGCACGTTGGCGCTTTCGACAAAGGATTCGATACGGTGTTGAGCCTTTGCAAGAAATCCCGCATCGCCGGCGACGATCCATTCGTCCATCAGCAGGATTTCGGGCGCGAAGCAGGTGGCAACGGCGAATGTCAGACGCGTCATCATGCCCGATGAGTAGGTCCTGACCGGAATATCCAGATAGTCGCCGAGTTCCGTAAACTCCACGATCTCGGCGATCCGCTCTTCAACCTGCTGAGCCGTCAGGCCGAGGATGAGTCCTCGTAACCTGATATTATCATAGCCGCTGACCTCGCCGTCGATTCCGAGGCTGATGTCAAACATCGGAGAGATGCGTCCCTGGGTCCGTACGATGCCCGCAACAGGCTCATAGATGCCGGCCATCACACGCAGCAGAGTTGTCTTTCCTGCGCCGTTGGAACCAATTAGTGCCACGCGGTCGCCGGCCTCGATGTTGAGCGTCACATTCCGCAGCGCTTCGACCGAGATCCGCTGATTGGCGTCGCTGGCGAGCTGTCCGCCAGAGCCGCGAAACAGTAGGCTTTTTTTCAATGAGCGAGAACCGCCATGATAGATCGGAAATGAAACACTGACGTTGTCGAGCGCGAGCAACGTCTCATTTGCGGATGTGCTTCCGGCGATACGCATGACTGTCAGACCCAGTAGGAAATACGTGAACGGAAGCGTGTGAAGAACGCACCCGCAACAGTCAGATTGATCGCCGTGATCAGTAGAACGGCGACGTAGTTTTTCATGGATGGTGCGGTGCCAAGCAGCGGCGCGCGAACGATCTCGATGAGATGGAAAAACGGATTCAGGTCGGCAACGAAGGCCTTGTTCTTCAGTAGCTCCGGCTTCCAGAAAATCGGGGTGATGAAAAAGACAATCTGAACCATCGAATTGATGAGCTGCGGAATGTCACGGAAGCGCGCCGACAGCATTCCGATAAACATGGTGGCGAGCGCGCCGTTGAGCACGATGAAGAACAGTCCCGGGATCGCCAGCAACATCACGGGCCCGGGCCAGATCTGAAAGTACAGTAGCACGCCGAAGTAGATGACGAAGTTGTGAGCGAAGATGACGAACTTGCTCCAGGTCGATCGATAGACATAGACCGTGTAGGGCAGCCGGATCTGCTTGATGTAGGACTCGGCGCCCGTGAACAGGGTGCCGCCCTCGGTCAGAAAGCTGGACAGGAACGTCCAGACCAGAAGTCCCACGCAGAGGAACGGAAGAAATTCGTCGATCGGCGATTTGAAGAGCTCGGCATAGACGACGCCGAGCGCGACCACCATGATGGCCATGCTGGCCGTCAGCCAGAACGGTCCCAACAGCGATCGGCGATAGCGCTGGAGGATATCGTTCCACCCGAGCCGCACCCAAAGCCGCCACATCCCGAGTCCCGATACGATGTCTTCGGTCGCGGTCGACAGTGCGTTGTCGCCGCCGCTGTGGCTGACAACGGGGGCGTTTGAACTGCTATGTGCGTGCAGCGTTTGTGACATGTGTAGAGATACCCGATCTTTCGTCATCGCCCCGAGCGACGCTGGCGAACTGCATCTTCGTAGACGTTTTTCATGCGGGAGAGAAACCGCTCCCGGCCATATTCTTCGTGTGCCCGCTTGCGACCGGCATCGCCAAGACGCTTGGCCAGCGAGGGATCGTCAAGGATACGTTCAAGCGCCGACGTCAGGTCTGCAACGTCATCGACCGGCACGGTGATGGCTTCCTGACCATCCCTGGCGACGTGCGGAACGGCGGTGGGGAGTGCAGTATTCACGATGGGCAATCCGGCCGCCATCGCTTCAAGTTGGACAATACCAAACGCTTCAGCGGGTGTCACCGAGGGGAACGCGAAGACGCGTGCGGCATACAGATGGGCCTTAACCTCGCTGGTTGGTATCCGGCCGGCGAATGTCACACGATCCGCAACTCCCAGTCTCAGTGCCATCTGTTCGAGTTCGCTGCGCAGTTCGCCTTCGCCGATGAGTACAAGCTGCGCATCAAGGTCGCTAAGCGCTGCAATCAGATGCTTAAATCCCTTATAGGGGACAAGGCGGCCGATTCCGAGGATCATCCGAGGATACCGTTGCCTCAGCTCCTGCGCGCGGGCCTGCTCTTCAGCCGTGCAACTGCTCCAGGCGTCAACGTCGGCGCCGTAGGGAACGACGACCCATTTCTCGCGGAAGCTTGCCAAGATCGGTGAGCTTTGCGCCGTCGATTCATGGCTGACGACGATTTTATCGGCCCGGCGCAGCGTCGCCATGATCGCCGGCGTGACCAGCTTGCTGAGCAGCGAAAAGCCGACGATGTCGGCGTGCCAGTAGACGATCAGCGCCGTGCTTGCGGGCAGATGGGCAACTGCCAGGTCCGAGAGCGGGAAGGGAGCATGATGGACGACAACGTCGCAGGACTTCCCGCGCTGCAGCAGTCGAAGTGGAAATGTTGGAGCCAATGGCGTCGAGAAAAACGTTCCGAGAGACGTCACGGCTTCCACCGGCACGCCATCATTCTCGTATTCGCGTGACAAGCCCTTGCGGCGAGCGACGAGGATAGCGTTGTCAACCTTATCGTGTGGAAACTTGCACAGCTCGGCGATCACGAATGGGATGCCGCCATCCACGTCGGGTCGATAGATCTTGTAGCTGTGAAGGACTTTCATGATGAGATGTTTCAGTCGGAGACGGACTATCCTATCCGAGGGACGTCCGCCACGAATGGCTTCAGACAGAGCGGAGCGAAAAGGGAGGCGTCTGTTGCAGGGACCGCGCGGGGTCTAGAGCCTCTATGACGATCGAGAGTGCTTCGAGCCATGTGCCGAAGCGATCAGCCGTCATTCCCGGCGCGTGAAGTAGCGGAAGCCGTGGGTCTTGATCAGCTCGTCACGCTTTGCGAGCTTGAGATCTTCCGTCATCATCTCGGTCACGAGTTCTTCGAAGGTGGTCTTCGGATGCCAACCGAGCTTCTGCTTGGCCTTCGAGGCGTCACCTAGCAGGGTCGCAACTTCGGTGGGACGGAAGTACCGTGGGTCGACGGCAACGATGCATTTCCCGGATGCGGCATCGTAGCCCTTTTCATCGACGCCGGTGCCTTCCCACCGGATCTTGAGATCGATCGCGGCGGCCGCAAGGTCGACGAAATCACGCACCGAATGCTGGACACCGGTCGCGATCACGAAATCTTCCGCGGTCTCCTGTTGTAGCATCAGCCACTGCATTTCGACGTAGTCGCGGGCGTGTCCCCAGTCGCGCTTGGCGTCGAGATTGCCGAGATACAGCCGCTCCTGGTGACCCAGGTGGATGCGCGCGAGTGCGCGCGTGATCTTGCGCGTGACGAACGTTTCGCCGCGCAGAGGGGACTCGTGATTGAACAGGATGCCGTTGCAGGCATAGATCCCGTAGGCCTCGCGGTAATTGACCGTGGTCCAGTAGGCATACAGTTTTGCGATTGCATAGGGCGATCGCGGATAGAAGGGGGTGGTCTCCTTCTGAGGAATTTCCTGTACCAGGCCATAGAGTTCCGATGTCGATGCCTGGTAGAAGCGGGTGGTCTTCTCACGCTTCACTATCCTGATAGCTTCGAGCATGCGGAGCGCGCCGAGCGCATCCGAATTGGCGGTGTATTCCGGCTCCTCGAACGACACGGCCACGTGGCTCTGGGCCGCGAGATTGTAAATCTCGTCAGGCTGCACCTCGGCAACAATCCGGACCAATGCAGAGGAATCCGTCAGATCGCCATAATGCAACGTGAGGTCGAAATTCTGCTCGTGCGGGTCGAGATAGAGATGGTCGATCCGATCAGTATTGAAGAGCGAGGCTCGCCGCTTGATGCCGTGCACCGCATAGCCCTTGGCCAGCAGGAGTTCCGCCAGATAGGCGCCATCCTGGCCGGTGATACCGGTAATCAATGCGGTTTTAGAAGACATGGTGCAAGCCGCTCTGCTAAGGGAGATTGGGTCTCAGATTGTTGCGATGGGAGCTGTCGACTGCAACCCCAGTGAATAGTCAATTTGCCAGTCAAATCAACTATTTTGATCGGACCGGCACGCCTTAGCATGGCGATCAAATCCCATGCAATCCCACTGATTTTTTACCTGTGAGCATATCCGCGGAGCCCATAAGCAGGTAAGCCTTCGCGGTAGATTGTGCGAATTTGAGGGCGGTTGGGCCGGAGCCTGTCCGCGATCCGGAATACCGAGAGAGACGATGTCGTCCCAATTTGAAACTGTGTACAGGAACCGCAAGGTACTGGTCACCGGCCATACCGGATTCAAGGGGGCTGGCTGTCCAGCTGGCTGCATCTGCTCGGTGCCGATGTCTACGGCATGAGCCTCGAGCCGGACACAACTCCCAACCTGTTCAACGCGATAGGTCTTGGCGATCTGATGCATTCGGAGATCATCGATATCCGTAATGCTGCCGATGTCAGGCAGGCCGTCGAGGCCTGTGCACCGGAAATTGTTTTTCACCTCGCCGCGCAGCCGCTGGTCCGCAAGTCCTACAGCGACCCAATTGAAACATTTGCGACGAATGTCGTTGGCACTGCGGCTGTGCTCGATGCCTGCCGACAATGCGGCTCAGTGAAAGCGGTTGTCTGTGTGACAACCGATAAGGTCTATCTGAATAAGGAAGAAAATCATCCTTATGTCGAGGGCGACAGGCTGGGCGGGCTCGACCCCTACAGCGCCAGCAAGGCCTGCGCGGAGCTGGTCGCTTATGTGTACCAGCGCAATTTTCATCGCGCTGGTGGCGTGCCTCTGATCGCGACAGCCCGTGGCGGCAATGTTGTCGGGGGTGGGGACTGGTGCGCGGACCGGATAATCCCGGACATAGTGCGCGCGCTGGCCGCGCGGCAACCGCTGAAGCTGCGCAATCCTGCCGCCGTCAGGCCCTGGCAGCATGTTCTCGAACTGTGCGAGGGCTATTTGGAGCTGGGCGCGCGACTGTTTGCCGATGAGCGCGATATTGCCGACGCCTGGAATATCGGCCCGATGGCTGAAAGCACACTGACCGTCAGCGAACTCGTCAAGCTGGCCTTGGCGTTATGGAAGCTGCCCGAGCATCCGGTGGAAGTGGAGCGCGCGGCGCTGCACGAGGCGCAATTGCTGCGCTTGAATATCGAGAAATCGCTCCAGCGCCTGAACTGGCGACCGCGTCTCGCGGTCAAAGACACGCTGACGTGGACCGTTGATTGGTACAGGGATTACTATGAAGCTCCTGCGCGCGCACGCGATATGACATTCGCGCAAATCAAGTCGTTCCAGAACATGATGGCGCCGAACCGTTGACCCATTCCGGCGCAGTTCTGATAACCGGAGCGACCGGCTTCATCGGTCGCCACTTGGCCCGGCATCTTGCGGGGCTGGGCTATGCCGTCACCTCGCTGCAGCGCTCCGATACCCCCGTCGATGGTGTGAGCGCGACTATCGTAGTGCCGGAATTCGAGCCGTCGGCCATTGCGCATGCCTTGTCCGGCCAGTCCTTCGATCTCGTGTTCCATCTGGCTAGCTATGGCGTCAACCCTACCGAGCGCGACGCAGAGGCCATGTTTCGGGTCAATGTCGATGTGACGCGGAGTGTGGTGCAGCAGGCCAAATTCTGCGGGGCGAAGGCTGCGGTCATCAGCGGCAGCGGGGGCGAATACGACCTCGCGGGCGTCACCAGTCCGGTGACGGAGCAGCAGCCTCTCGAAACATTCAAGCTGTACGGGGCTTCCAAGGCCGCCGCGAGCCTCTGCGCGCTGGCCATGGCGCGAGATCTCGGTTTGCCCCTTGTCGTGGGGCGGCTGTTTGGCGTATTTGGCCCCGGAGAAGCGCCGCACCGGCTGCTGCCCAGTCTGGTGAATAGTCTACAGAACAATGAGCGCGTGCGGCTGTCGGCGGGCTTGCAGCGCCGGGATGCGCTATATGTCGACGATGCAGTTGCGGCCCTGATCGAACTGGCGCTGTGCGTCAAACGAGAGCCGCAGGTCGTCGTCAATATCAGTTCGGGGGATGCGCAGACGGTGCGCGCGTTTGCCGAAATGGTCGCGGACACATTGCAGGCGCCGCGATCCCTGCTTGGTTTCGGCGATATCGACACCAGGCCGGACGACGTTGCCTGTTTTGCAGGCGACCCGCAGCGCCTTTTTGAGCTTACGGGCTGGAAGCCCGCTCACACATTAGCGAGCGGGATACGTGCGGCAATCGACGGTATGACAATTCGAGCGAGAACATGAACGGTACTGCTGAGCAAATAAAACGGCGGCTGATTTCTATCTCGGTACCCGTTCTCAACGAAGAGGGAAATATCGACCAGTTGATCCTGCGTCTGCAGGGCGTTGCCCGCGATAATCCCGCATATGATTTCGAGTTCGTCGTCACCGACAATGCCAGCACCGATGAAACATTTGCGAAGCTCGCCGAACATGCGGTAGCAGAAGCTCGGCTTCGCGTGTTCAAGTTCTCGCGTAATTTCGGCTTCCAGCGCTCGATCCTGTTCAATTTGCTGAATACCCGAGGCGATGCCGCCGTTCAGGTCGATGCCGACCTGCAGGATCCGCCCGAACTGATCACGCAGTTTCTCGAGAAGTGGGAGCGCGGTTTCAAGGTCGTTTATGGCATCCGCCGTAAGCGCAAGGAAAATCTCGCGTTGCTGTGGGCGCGTAAGATACACTACCGGCTGCTGCGAATGCTGAGCGAAGTCGAAGTCCCTGTCGATGCGGGCGATTTCCGCCTGATCGATCGTTCGGTCATCGAGCACCTACGCAGCTTCGAGGATCGGTCGCCATATCTTCGCGGAATCATCGCGTCGATCGGCTATGCGCAGGCCGGCATCGTCTATGACCGTGCAGAGCGAACCGTCGGCAAGAGCAAGTTCAATTTCTTCAAGCTGCTGACGCTATCGATCGACGGCGTGTGCAGCCAGTCGACGAAGCCGCTGCAATACATCACGATGTTCGGCTTCGCGGTCTGCGGCATTTCAATCCTGCTGATGGTCGCGTATCTGATTGACTATATCTTCACCAGCGGAACCGATCCGCGCGGCTTTACGACGCTAGTTCTCCTGACCTTGGCTTCCATCGGGCTGAACGCAGCCTTCGTCGGGTTGCTCGGTGAATATATCGGCCGAATATTCAGCACCGTACGCGGCGGTCCCGTTGCAATTGTCTCCGACCGCATCGATTCCTTTGCTATCGAGCATGAAGAGAACATGGAGATTCGATCCAAATGAAGGCCATTATTCTCGCCGGCGGATTGGGCACCAGACTCTCGGAGGAGACCGATCTCCGGCCAAAGCCGTTGGTCGAGATCGGCGGCCGCCCCATTCTGTGGCACATCATGAAAATGTATGATGCCGCCGGTATCCGGGATTTCATCATCTGCGGCGGATACAAGGCCTCGATGATCAAGCGCTACTTCGCGAACTATCGCCTCGAAGAAAACGACATCGAAGTCGACACGTTGACGGGAAGCATTCGATACCTGTCGACGTCGGTGCAAGAACACTGGAAGGTTACCGTCATCGATACCGGTCTTGAAACAATGACCGGTGGGCGCCTTCAGAAAGTTCGTCATCTAGTGAAAGATGAAGCCTTCTGCGTGACCTATGGCGACGGCGTTTCGGACATCGACATCGCAGCGCTGATCGACGCGCACAAGAAGCACGGCAAGCTGGCTACGATCACTGCCGTACCGAGCCCGGGTCGCTTCGGCATTCTCGACATCAATGCAGGTGGCGGCGTTGATGAATTTCTGGAGAAGCCGCATGCGGAGATGGGCTGGATCAACGGAGGCTTCTTCGTTCTGCAGCCGGAAGCGCTCAATTATATCGAGGATGAGACCACGATCTGGGAGCGCAAGCCGCTCGAGAAGCTGGCCAAGGACGGACAACTGGTCGCGTACCGACATTCCGGGTTCTGGAAACCCATGGATACGCTGCGCGACAAGCGGGAACTCGAGCAGCTTTGGTCCGAGAATCCTCCGTGGAAGAAATGGTCGTAGGATAACGCCATGAGCGCCCCAGAATTTGATCCCTATAGCAACGACTACAAGTCCCTCGTCAACGAATCGTTGGCGTTTTCGGGGCTGGACGTCGATTACTTTACGCGGGTTAAGGCAGAGTATCTGAAGGACATTCTGCTCAAGACCTTCGGCAAGACAGAGGTCGACGTGCTAGACCTCGGCTGCGGGATCGGAAATTATCACGCACTGCTCCGGCCTTCGCTCCGGTCGCTTGCGGGCATCGACGTCTCGAGCGAAAGCATCAAGATCGCCACGACCAGAAATGCCGATGTGAACTACAAGGCGTTCGATGGCTCGGATATTCCGTTCGCGGAGAACTCGTTCGACGTCGTGTTCGCCGTCTGCGTGTTTCATCATATTCCCGTCGCGGCGCGGGCGGCGCTGATCGAAGACGCCAGGCGCGTGCTGCGCGATGGCGGCATCTTCGTCATCTTCGAGCACAATCCCATTAACCCGCTGACGATGCGCGTGGTCAATCGTTGCGTGTTTGACAAGGACGCTATTCTTCTGAAGAGCGCTGAAGCCGAAGGGTTGCTCGCGAATGGCGGCTTCAAGGATGTCCGGTCGCGCTTCATTCTGACCATCCCGTCATTCAACAAGGTAACGCGCATGCTGGATCAGTCGTTCGGAAGGCTCCCGCTGGGTGCTCAATATTTCTCGATGGGCCACGTTTGATGCTAATGCCGAGTGCGGCTGATCGTCGCCGTCTTGGTCTGTTGCTCGTGCGGTTTTCAGTTTCCGGTCTGTTCAACGGCATGGTCTATGCTGCCGGATTTCTCGCAGCACTACGGTTTCTAAATTTGCCGAGTTCTGCTGCGTCGTGCGTCGGCTACCTCGCGGGCCTTGCGGCGGGCTTTCTAATGCACAGGAATTTCACGTTTCTGGTTGGCGGTTCCTGGAAACGCCAGATGGTCAAATACGGCGTCGCCCAGGCCGGGGTGATGTCGGTTGTATCCGGGGTCTCCTACATTGCCGCCAATGTCATGCAATGGCCGACCTATGCGGTCATCGCCTCGGGGATCGTCGTGGCGCCGGTCCTGACGTTCACGCTGTTGAATTACTGGGTCTTTCCACCTAGAACCGACGCGGCTTTCTAAGGACGATGAAGTGGCTGATCTGCGTGACGTTCTTGCGATTCCTCAAATCTATCAAGGCTTTCAGAGGGCCGGTGGCTTCTTTGGCGCGCGCCTGACCGCGATGCAGAGGTATCTGCCCATCGCGGAGGATACCCGGATCGTCGACGTGGGTTGCGGTCCCGGCTACTTGCGGGATTTTCTGCCGAGATCCTCTCAGTATTTCGGCTTCGACACCGACGAGCGCTACATCGCGCGCGCGCGAAAAACGCAGCAGCCGCAGGATCGCTATCGTTGCCAGATCTTCGACGAGGCTGCAGCGGCCGAAGTTACTCCTGTCGATATCATCATGATGAACGGGTTGTTGCACCACCTGACCGACGACGAAGCACGCAATCTTCTGGCGGCGTCCGTTTCCGCGCTGAGCCCGGGCGGCCGAATTTTCACGCTGGACGGATGCTATATTCCCGGACAGACGCTGTTCCGGAAGACGCTGCTAGACTGGGATCGCGGCCAGTATGTCCGCACTGCTGAGCGCTACAAGGCGCTCTTCCCGGGCGCCGCCGTGTCACTATCAGCGTATGTCGATGAAGACCTGTCGCGGATCAGCTACACATTTCTGAGTATCGTTGCGACTAAACACGGAACGAGTTGAGTTCGGCGACGCCAGTGGCGTGATGTCGGCGGTTTTTCGACCGAGATTCTCGCGCTGAACGACCGCCGAAACAGGACCTGAAGACGACAAGGTGACTATGACGCGGACCTCCTTCTTGCCATCCTTGCTTCCGTCCTCTGGCGGGTCTCGCGTCATCCTTGCTCTGTTCGCCATTCTTCCGATTGTCGTGGTTCTCGCGAACTATGAGGTGCTGGGCAATCGCGTCGCGGATATCGACACTTGGTTCTATTACGGCCACTTCACGTCGCTGGGGCAGTACCGCAATGTCGATGCCTTCATCGGCAACAACTACTACCAGACCCGGTTGCCATACCTCATTCCCGGCTACATCATCTTCTCGCTGTTCTCCGAGACATGGGCCAAGTTCATTCTGGCCTACCTGAGCTATGCGGTGACGACCGCCAGTTTCTATTATCTCGTCGCTGCGAATTTCGACCGCCAGAAGGCGATGCTGGTCACTGCGCTGTTCGCGACGGATGTTTTCTTCGTTCGCGGCTATGGTTGGAACTATGTCGATATCGGCGTTCTCGCTTATTTCACCATCGGTATGGCCGCGCTGACGTGGGCGGGCAAGGAGCAGGCGGGACGTTTCGTCAAACTGGCGCTGGCGGGATTTGCCTTTGCCTGCATGTTGTTCATTCACTTGGGCTCGACCATCCTCGCTGCGCCTGCATTGGCCTATGTCTGGTATCGCATCCCGGAGGCACGCACACGCCGGGGCATGAACTGGACCATTGCCGGGATCGTGGTCGGCGCCGTCATTGCGCAGTTGCTGTTCGGCATTCTGAACAAGGCGATCTGGGGCAGCCGCTTCTTCTTCCTCTTTGAGCAACTGGCGGTCGGCAAGATCGAGTTGAAGACGAATCCGAGCTGGGAATCCCCGTTTGCGCTGCTGCGGAATGGTCCCTGGGTCACCGTCCACTTTGGCATCTGGCTCGCATCCGTAGCGGCGCTGATCCTCAACCTGCTCGGCCGGGTGCGCTTCGAACGTCCAGCCATCGTCTGGCTGTCGTCTGTCGTCGTCCTCTATGCGGCACTCTTTGCGGTCGATGCGGCAGGCTTTTCGAACTTCACCATGCGTGAAGGTTTGCGCATGACCTTCTTCCTAACAGCGTCGTATTTCTGTCTGCCGTTTCTCATCGGGGGGACGCTACCGCGTTGGGCTACCAGTTCCGTGGTTGCGATCTGCGTCCTCGCGCTAGCAGCCAATCTGCGCCTGCATCTCGATGAGCATCTCGTCGATGGACGCATTCTGGCGGCGGTGATCGCGCTGGCCCTCAGTCTGGGTTTCTATGTGCGGCGGGCGGCGATCATGGCAGCCGCGCTGGTTGTCGTCATTGTCGCGCGTTTCTTCGTTGTGTGGCCGTTCGCACAGAACGAGACGATCTATCAAGCCCATGCGCTCATTCAGTTGCTGGCCGGAAATGACCTTCCGCGGTTCATTACGTCGGACAAGGATCCGCTCTATGGGTCTATTCTTGCCTGTGTGATCAGCACCTTCACCGAGCGGGCATGGTGGATGCACGGACAGAATTTTCCGGAGCTTCCGCCGCAGGCGATGTGGTACAAGAGCAAGGTGTTTTTGCTTAGCTCGACCATCAAGGATCCCAATGAGGCCGCGCGATTGCTTGGGCCGAATGTGGACAAGATCGAGCCGATCGCGTCGTTCCGTCTGGGCGCATCGAGCAGTACATTTTATGTGTCGCAGTTCGAGGTAACGAACCGGATCGGCTTTCCCGCCGTTTTCGCAAAGTTTCAGAAACAGAGTTCTGCGATCCCGGCATCGATGCTTTCTTCGACGATCGAGGGAGATACGATCCGCGGTGAAGGCCGCCTGGCGGACGGCAAATCGAAGACGGGCTATCTCACCTTCGGGCCCTATGCGTCACTGTCGCGCGGAAAATACAGGTTTGTCTTCAAATACGGTCCGAGCTCCGGTCAGCAGGAATGGGACGTCGTAGTGCCGGATGCCGGCAAGGGCATGCGTACATTGGCGAAAGGCACGTTTGCCCCAACCGACAAGGTCGGGCAGGAGGTGACGGTCGACGTCGATCTTCCCAGTGACGTGATCAATCTCGAGGCCCGGACGCACTTTGCGGGTAACGGTACGTTGGGCGTTTCCGCTATCGGTATCATTCCGCTAGACTGACGAGACAACGCAGGTCCTGCGATAAACAACTGTGAAACGCTGAAAATGTTGAACCCGGATTTCGATCGGAATGACCGTTGAGCAAGACAGCTTTGGTGACCGGTGCGTCCGGACAGGACGGTAGCTATCTGATCGAGCTGTTGCTTGAGCGTGGCTATCACGTGCACGCGCAGTCGCGCGATCCGGCCGGGGCTGTCGAAACCAGACCGGCGGTCACCTGGCACGCTGGCGACATCGCTGACAGCGAATTTCTGAAGCGATTGATCGGCGACACTTCGCCCGATGAGATCTACAATCTTGCAGCGATCACGCGCCCCGGATTGTCGTGGCAGTACCCGGAGCAGACGGCAGTTCTGAATGCTCTGGTGCCGCAGCGCATTTGCGACCTGCTGGCTCAGGCAGGTTCTTCATGCCGGCTGTTTCAAGCCTCGACGTCTGAAATGTTCGATGGCGAACATGGGCAGGCCCAGAGCGAAACCACGCCGTTCAATCCGCAGTCGCCCTATGGAATATCGAAGACATTCGCGCATCGGACCGTCGGCGCATTTCGCAAACAGCGAGGTTTGCACGCGTCATGCGGCATTTTGTTCAATCACGAAAGCCCGCGTCGCGGGCTCAGTTTCGTGTCGCAGAAAATCGCCCATGCGGCGGCGGCTATCTCGTTGGGAATGCGGGAGACTCGTGAGCTAGATGAACGCGAGCGGCCGATCGTTGCCGAAGGCAAGCTGCATCTCGGCAATATCCATGTTCGCCGGGATTTCGGTTTCGCTGGCGATGTCGTGGTGGCGATGCATCTGATCGTTACCAGCAACCAGCCGGACGACTACATCATCGGCACTGGCGAGAGTCGCTCGATCGCGCAATTCTGCGAGCAGGCGTTTCGCCATGTCGGCCTTAACTGGGAGGACCACGTGGTCGTCGATCAGGCGCTGGAGCGCAACGTCGACACACCCTTTACCCAGGCGGACGCGTCAAAGCTGACTGCGCGGCTTGGTTGGAAACCGAAAGTCAGTTTCGATGCGCTGGTCGACATGATGGTGAATGAGCGAATCCGCATCCTGCAGGGCGGCTAGGACCGGTCTATGGCGCGGCTCGCATGGAGCCCGCGGAGCATGCCGTTCAAGCGGCTCGCCAGAACCTGCCAGTTGCGCTGCGCTAGCCATGTGGCCGCATTGGTTTGCATTTTTTCCTCGCGTCGTGATCGCCCAGCAATTGCGCGATGCCGCGGTCGATGGCGTCCTGCTCAAATCCATCGAACCTCACGACTGCGGTCCCCAACTCGTCGAAGATGGCCGCGGGCGTGACAGCGACCGGAGTGCCGCTGGCCAGCGCAATGCGAACGGCGCCGCTGGCGGATTCCGGGCTCTCATCATAGGGGAGGATCAACAGGTCGCATTCTGCGAGCTGGGCAAGGCTGTTGTTGTCGGTCTGGAAATCCGTCTTCCACTCGATCAGTTCAAACACGCCAAGCGTTTTTGCCAGCGCCTTGCAGCGCGCGATTTCGTCTGTGGATGTCGCCGATTCATACTCGGCGTTGACGAGCCGCAGCCGAATGTTCGGCCATTTCTGCCTGAGGCTGACCAAAGCGTGTATGAGCTTCGACAGCCCCTTGCCGGGCAGGAAGAAGCCATAAGAGCCGATGACCGGTGCGCTGCTTCCGATCAGTTGGCGAGCTTCGGAAGCATTGAAACGCTGCGGTGCGCCATGCGGGAAGTATGTGACGTTGGCGATCAGGCCCCAATCCTTGAGGCGATTGAGGTCGGCGATTTGGTGAACGAGAACGCGCGTCGAACGGCGAAGCGCCGCGATGATCGAGTTTCGTTCGTCTTCAGGGAGCTTTGCGAGGGTCGGGACGGAGTGCAGCACGACGACCGTAACCCGCGTGGCGAGGCGTGTGTCCCGGAGCAGCTTTGCGAGGTCCTGCCATGATATCAGGCCGGGCTGGTGCTGAATGACAAGAACCTCAGGATCACTGACTGACACGCTGCGCGCCAGACGATCCATGACGCCGCTCTCTTCGAGCATGGTCCATGCGGGAACGATCTGCGGTCTGGTGGCGCCGTCTTTGACCCGTGTCCGGTCGTCGCTCAGGATCGTGAGCTTGATCGCGTCCGGAGCGGTCTTCTCAATCATTCTGTCGAGCAGGAAGCGCGAATACTCGGCCACGCCGCATTTTACGTCCCAGGTCGATATCCAGCCGACGCGCAGTATTTTGGCGCGTGTGGAGATGACGTCCACGGCGCCGTTCACCAGACGTTCGACCCAGGGTGCCTGCGCCAGCGAGCGTTCGATATCGGCGGCCGCGCGCCGGGCCTTCTGCCTTGACGCGCTGTTGCTGTCGAGACGCTCCCGGTGAATTTCGCGGAAGGCGGCTGTGAGGTCGTCGAGGTCCGGCTCGACCCACAAGGATGAATTGTCGGCGACGTGGCTTGCCGAGCGTGCGAAATGGAATGCCACGAAGCGGCAATAGTCCGATGACGTGAAGTCCGCGTGGCCGCCATAGCCGGTGACGATCAACGGCATGCCTGCCGCCATGGCTTCCGCGGCCGGAAGGTTGAAGCCTTCGCCGCGGGTCGGCAGCACCATGGCGTCGGCGTCGCGAAACAGCGCGAGCATCTGATCGTCGTCGAAGTCCTGTTCGATCACGGTGATATCCGCGATCTCCGGATCTTCACGCCTCAGTCTGGCGACCTGTTCGGCGATGTCGCTATGAGGATTGGGGAAGGTCTTGATGATCAGCCGCACCGTGTCTTCCCGGCGAAAAGCTTTCGCATAGGCGGCGATGAGGACATCTGCGCCCTTTCGGGGAAAGCAGGACGACACGTGCAAGAAGGTGAACGGCCGTTCGGCAAGCGTTGCGGATCGCTCGAGGCCGATCTTGCGATAGCCGCTCAGGTCGGGCGCATAGCCGACATCGAGGATCGGACGCCAGACGCCGGAGTCGATCAGCGACTTCGTGACGAATGTGGTTGGAGCCAGGATGGCCTCGAAGTCCTCATTGAGCGCCTCCACGATGGCCGGCGGTAGCAGGGACTCTTCCCAGAACAGCATCGCAAACTTGTGCCCGGGCACGTCCGGCACGTAGATGGGATAATGCTGGCTGATGACGATCTGCGGTTCTGTCGGTGGCTCGTCGCGTGACACCAGCGATGCGATGATGTTGGCCTGCGCCGCCGATTCATCGCCGAAGTCCGGGACGGGGCCGTTCTCCCAGGGTATGACGCGCTGGTGGCCCGGACGTTCAGCTTCCATCGTCGTCGCCATGGACCGATTCACGGCGGCGAGGCTGTAGGCGCCTTGTACATGGCCGACGAATGTTGTGTGCAGATTGCGGAATATCCCACGCCTCGTATCGGGGTCGAGCGGTAGTCTCGCGCCGGCCGCTGCCAGTGCGCGCAGCAGCGCCGGGACATGACGGTTGAGCTCATATCGACTGATGAAGGCGAGCTGGCGTGCGACGACCCGGTCCCGAAAGTCCTGATCTGTTGCGAGTTGCATCAAAGCGTCCGCCACCGCATTGGCAGAACGTTCGGTCAAAGAGATGGCTGCATCCGCGATCGTATAGGCGATCGCGGAACAGGGCCATGCAATGACCGGCAGGCTGTGCGCCATGGCCTCGATCAGCGGAACGCCGAAGCCCTCGTGGTAGCTCAGGGATACATAGGCGTGCGCCGTATTGAACCAGCGATGCAGTTCCTCATCGGAGACGGCGCCTGTCAGGATAACGTGCTCATCCAGATGATGTTGCGCGGCGCGGCGGCGAATTTCGGCGGGGTAGGCGTCCTCTATCGAGTCGAAGCGTCCGACGATGACAAGGCGCGATGGCCGAGCATATCGTCGTGCGAATTCCGCGAAGGCGTCGACGAGATCGGCCTGTCCCTTTGACTTCGTCACCCGCCCGACGAACAGCACCGTAAACGGATCGGCGTTCGTCACGTTCGGTTTGGCAGGAGGCTGCCCGGCGTCACGCGGCCGCAACGTGTCGAGATCGAACAGAAGCGAACTGACCGCGGGGCTCTCGTAGCCGCAACGCTGTAGCTCCAGCATGTTGAACTCGCTGTCCGCAAGCGCAGCCAGCATATGTGGACGCATATCGACCAGTTGCCGTCGGCCTAGTTCGGAATAGGGGATCATCCATGGCGCATCGCCGAGAAACTCAGGCGGCGTCACGTTGTGATACATCAGGATCTTGCGGGCATCGAGCGACAGGATGAAGTCGAGAATGCCATGACCCATCGAGTGATGGACAATCAGAACGTAGTCGTCGTGATTGGGCAGGTCGTCCGCCAGAAAAAGCACGTCGGACAATCTCGGGTCGCGGTGCTCGACGAAGATTTCGCTCTCATAGCCGAGACCGCGCAGAAGACGCTGAACCAGAAAAAGCGAGTTCGTCACCGCGTCGCCTACGGCGGATCCGGAATGAAACTGATGCACCGTGCGGATCTGCGTGCGCCCGCCGACATACGGGACGGCTGCCTGCAATGCGCCCGCGGATTTGACCCGCGGATTGACCGGCACCGGCTGCTTCATCAGCCCGGCGCGAACCAGCGCCTTGACCGTCAGGAAACGTGCAAGACGCACGCCGCGCTCTGCTGTAGTGCCGCGTCCTGATGCCTTGTTAAGTCGCTGGACAAGGCCGAGCGGAATGCCGGCGCTGATCAGCGCCGCGCCGTAGCGTCGTCGGGCAAGGTTCTGAAAGATGGGTGGGACGCGTCCGAACAACTGCAGATCTCTCAAAGAGCTTTGTCAAAATGTCTTTTGAAACGGCCGGCCGGACGCCGTTTTGGTAGCCATTTGATACCACTGCCGCAATGACGAAGCCAATGCAAGCAGGCCTGACTAGACGTCGTCAGGCCTCATCCGGAACATTTGCGTCGAGTTCCGCAGTCCAGATCCTGGCCGAGGAATCGCTGGGTGCGCGCCAGTCGCCGCGCGGCGATAGTGAGCCGCCTGATGCGACCTTGGGGCCGTTCGGAATGGCCGAGCGCTTGAACTGGCTGATCTGAAAGAACCGGTACACGAAGGTCCGCAGCCACTTCTTGACGACCGCCAATTCGAATGAGTGCTTGTCCTGCTCCAGCATGCCGGGTGGCCACTCGCCCGCCTTCGCATCGCGCCAAGCGTTCCAGGACAGGAAGGCGACCTTGCTCGGCCGGAAGCCAAATCGTGTGATGTAGTAGAGGTTGAAGTCCTGCAGGGCATACGGGCCAACAATCTGTTCGGTGCTTTGGGCAGGACGGTCACCGTCGCCGGGAACCAGCTCGGGCGAAATCTCGGTGGCAAGGATCGACCGCAGGATGGTCGATGCGCTGTCGCCGAATTCCCGGCGGTCAGCCACCCAGCGGATCAGGTGCTGGATTAGCGTCTTGGGAACCGAAGCGTTGACGTTGTAGTGCGACATGTGATCGCCGACGCCATAGGTGCACCAGCCGAGCGCCAGTTCGGATAGGTCGCCGGTGCCGACAACGATGCCGTTGTGAAAATTGGCGAGGCGGAACAGCAAGGAGGTGCGTGCACCGGCCTGAACGTTCTCGAATGTCACGTCGTAGTCGGGCAGTCCCTTCGAATTGGGATGCGCGAGATCGCTCAGCATCTGTCGCGAGGCCGGCGTGATATCGATTTCCTCGGCGCTCACACCCATGGCGCTCATCAGGGCATGCGCGTTGGTTTTGGTGTGCTTGGACGTCGCGAAGCCCGGTAACGTGTAGCAGAGGATATTCTGACGCGGCAGGTTCAGACGATCGAACGCCCTGGCGGCGACAATGAGAGCGTGGGTCGAGTCCAGTCCGCCGGAAATTCCGAGGACGACCTTGGTCATTCCGGTCGCGCGCAGGCGCGTGACCAGACCGTGGACCTGGATGTTGAAAGCCTCGTAGCAGCTTTCATCCAGCAGCTTGGCGTCGTCCGGCACGAACGGAAAGCGGTTGATGGCTCGGTTCAGGCAGACGCGGTCCTCCACGGGAGGCGCAAGTGCGAATTCGATTTTCCGGAAGGTTGTCACCTTGTCGGACTGTGAGTCCGCACAATCGCCCCACGATCCGACACGCATGCGTTCCTGACGCAGCCGCTCAAGATCGATATCCGCGGTGATGAGTTGGGACTCCTGCGGGAAGCGCTCGGCTTCCGCGAGCTGCTCGCCAAGCTCGAACACGGCTGCCTGTCCATCCCACGCCAGATCGGTGGTGGATTCGCCGGGGCCTGATGCGGAGTACAGATAGGCGGCAATGCACCGCGCGGACTGCGAACGGCACAGCATCCGGCGATTGTCGGCTTTGCCGACGGTGATGTTGGACGCCGAGAGATTGGCTAGAACGGTCGCCCCGGCGAGCGCGCCGAAAGTCGACGGCGGGACGGGGGTCCAGACGTCCTCGCAGATTTCCACATGGATAGCGAAGTCGGGCATGTCCTTCGCGGAGAAGATCAGGTCAGTGCCGAACGGCGTATCCTGTCCCGCGAATTGTACGACGCGCGACCCTTGCAGCCATCCCGCGGCAAAGTGACGTTTTTCGTAAAATTCACGATAGTTCGGCAGATAGGATTTGGGGACGATGCCCAGCAGCTTGCCGCGGTGAATGATGTAAGCGCAGTTGAACAGGCGACCCTGAAGAGGAAAGGGCGCTCCGACGATCAGCACGGGCATCAGATCGCGGCTCTGCTCGATGATGCCGTTGATCTCGCGCGCGGACGCTTCAAGCAGGGCGTCCTGATGAAACAGATCCTCGTTCGTGTAGGCGGAGATGCCAAGTTCCGGGAACAGGGCGAGGGCGCATGACATGGTATGGGCTTCGCGGGCCAGCCGCATCGTCTCGGCCGCATTGGCGGCAGGCTCGGCAACCTTGACCTGCGGAATGCAGACCGCGACGCGTGCGAAGCCATGATTGTAGATATTATCGAACATCGGTGGGCCTTATGCTGGGCAGGCGTCGTGCCACGGGGCATCGCAGCTTGTATCTAAATCATCATCCACGGCGGTTCGCTAATTCCATGCTGCTCGCATATGGTGGGTAGCTCGGGATTGCCCGCGGCCAGATACAGCAGGCCCAGATTGCCCGGAATTGCGAGCTGTCCCTCGTTCGCCAGCCGACGTAATTCGGGGCCAGCCACGAACATCGCCTCTACGCCGGGCTCGGTCTGGTGAAAGTCGCCGCGGACCAGTGCCGCAAAGCCGTAGACGCGGTTGGTCATCCGGCCGACGTCGGCAAAGCAGTCCAGCAGGCTCACCGTGTGCAGAACGGTGAGGCCAGTCTCTTCCTCAACCTCGCGGCGGGCGGTCTCGGAGGCCGGCTCGTCGCCGTCCCGCAGGCCGCCGGGGAATTCGAGGGTCCAGCAATCGACGATCGGGCGATATTGCCGGACCAGTACAACCGAGCCGTTTTCATGCAGGCACAGCACCTGGACGTAATCGGCCTGACCGATCGCGTGATAGGTCACAGGTTCGGTGCCGCCGGGCATGATGGCCGAAACCGCCTCGAGATTGACCCAGGGCGAAATCGGGGTCCTGCTGCGCTCCACGGTTCGCGGCTTGGAGGTCGCGTGATCGTTCGGCAAAGCTAACCCTTTCATAATCTGAGTTCCCGAAGGAGCGGGCCCGAGCGGTCCTGCTAGGACGCATTTGTGAGACCGGGGATGTCATATCCGGTTCAGCCCGACAATCAAACCGGCTTATGAGCTCGGGGGCCACAAGCGGATGATGAATCTAGGGATTTCCAGTTAATGGAACGGATTTCGGTGGCCTCGGCCTTCGACTCCTGCGGGAATTGCTGTATGAGAGCGGCAGAAAACCTGGTGGCGGGGAGACCCTTCTGGATGAACGTACCTTTCTATCGGCATGACCTGACGGCCGCCGACGCCGGCGCCGTTGCGAGCGTTCTGCAAACCCCGTTTCTGACCTCGGGAAATGTGGGTCGTGCCGTCGAGGATCGCCTTTGCGAATATTTCGGCACAAAGCATGCCTTGCTCGTCAATAGCTGGACGAATGGTGCCGTTGCCACCCTGCTGGCACTCAATATCGGTCCCGGCGACGAAGTCATCGTGCCTGCCCAGACGTTCATTGCGACCGCCAATGTGGCCGAACTGATCGGCGCGAAGGCCGTGTTCGTCGATGTCGACCCCGCGACACTGCTGATGAATCCGGACAGCGTTCGCGCGGCGATCACGCCGCGTACCCGCGCGATCATCCCGGTGCACCTGTATGGACAGATGGTCGATATCGCCGCGCTGCAGGACGCGCTGGAAGACCGACCCGATATCACCATTATCGAAGATGCTGCGCACTGCTTCGAAGGCGAATTGAACGGTGAGAAGCCTGGCAAGCGCTCGAGTTGCGCGATCTTCTCGTTCTATGCCACCAAGAATGTCACCTGCGGCGAGGGCGGTGCGCTGGTGACCAATGATACGGCGCTGTACGAGCGGCTGTTGCAGACCCGGATGCACGGCATGTCGGCGGGCGCGATCGACCGCTTCAAGCTCGGTGGCTACCGGCACTGGGACATGAAGCAGATGGGCATGAAGGCCAATCTTCCGGATTTGCTCGCCTGCCTGCTCCCGGCGCAGATCGATACGATCGATCAACGACTGCCGCGGCGCGACGACCTGTTTGCCGTTTACGAGCGCGCTTTCGCGGGTGCGCCGATCCGGCTGCCGTCGACCATCGGTAATTCGCGGCATGCCCGCCATCTGTTCGTCATCCACGTGCCGCCATCCATCAGGGACGATGCCATTCAGGTTCTGGGCGAGCACGGCATCGGCGTGACGGTAAACTATCGCGCGGTTCCCACAGTGACCTATTATCGCGAGAAATACGGCTTTGCGCCGAACGCCTATCCTGTCAGTGAGGCATGGGGCGCTGGCGCGATCAGCCTGCCACTGTTTCCGTCCCTGACGAAGGATGAGCAGACGCATGTCGTTGAGACCGTGCTCAATCAGATCGTACCGATGATCGAGCGAGAGCAGTCGGCTGCCTCGCGCTGATCGTCAATACTGTATTCAGGCGGCGGCTGGCTGACGTTCGCTGAGATTTTTGGAGAGTAGAATGGCTGGGGGTATTGAGTTGCAGAAGTCGCGCAAGACCGTGCTGGTGACAGGCGGCGCAGGATTTATCGGGTCGGGATTCGTGCGATATCTGTACGATCGTTACCCCGATTACCGGATCATAGTGGTGGACGCGCTCACTTATGCCGGCTCGGTTGATAACTTGCCGCCGGATGTCAACGCGATGAACAACGACCGTTTCGCGTTTTGGTATGGCAATGTCTGCAACGCCGAGCTGATGGACACACTGGTTGGACAGTCCGATATCATCGTGCATTTCGCGGCCGAGACTCACGTCACGCGGTCGATCTACGACAATCTGTTGTTCTTCCAGACCGACGTAATCGGCACGCAGACCATTATGAATGCCGTGCTGAAGCATTCGAAGCGAATCGAGCGCGTCATCCATATCTCGACGTCGGAAGTCTATGGCACAGCAGTTTTGCCGCAGATCGATGAGGATCATCCGCTCAATCCCGCGAGCCCCTATGCCAGCGCCAAATGCGGAGCAGATCGTCTGGTCTATTCGTATTGGTCGACATACAAATTGCCCGCTGTCATCGTGCGTCCGTTCAACAATTACGGCCCGCGGCAGCATCTCGAAAAGGCAATCCCGCGCTTCATCACCAATACGCTGACGAAGTCTCCGCTCACCATCCATGGGGACGGATCGGCGGCCCGCGATTTCGTGTATGTCGACGACACTGCAAGTGCCATTGATGTTTTGATGCATGCACCCGTCGAGCAGATCTCGGGCGAAGTGTACAACGTAGCGAGTGGTATCGACCGCGGAATGGGCGACATCGCGGCCGAGATCATTCGCACCATGGGCGGCGATCCCGGGCTGATCGTGAATATCGGTGATCGGCCGGGCCAGGTCCTTCGACACACCGGTGATGGCAGCAAGATTGCCAAGCAGTTTGGCTGGAAGCCCGCGGTCGACTGGGACACGGGCCTCGCCCGCACCATCGACTGGTTCCGGAACAACGTGTCCTGGTGGGAGAAGCAGAAGTGGATGCGTGAGATCCCGATCAAGACCTCGTCCGGCGAGATCATGATGCATTGAGGTGAGCGAACTCGCTTCGCGAGCGGAATTTCCTTGATTTAGACGCCGATCGGCTCGAACTGTGCAGGTGTTGGAGCGGTAATGCCTCATCTATCTATTGTAGCCCCGGTCTATAACGAGCCTCTGAGCACCGTTACAGCGCTAACCAGCAGAGTTGCGCTAGCGGTCGCCGATATCACCGACGACTACGAAATCATACTCGTCGATGATGGGAGTAAACGGGAGACGTGGGAGGCCATACGCTCAGCAAGCTCGAATGAGCCTCGCGTTCTCGGATTGCGGTTCGCCCGCAATTTCGGCCAGCACGTGGCTATCTCCGCCGGAATTGATAAGGCTGAGGGCGATTGGGTTATTGTAATGGATTCCGATCTGCAGGATCGGCCGGAAGTAATTCCCGAGCTATATGCAAAGGCGCTCGAAGGTTTTGATGTCGTATTTGTAAGACGGCAGCTGCGACCAGAGTCGCTGCTGTATCGAGGAGGCGCTCGCTTTTTCTACAAGGTTCTGAATCTTTTGTCGGGACAAGAGTACAACCGGCTATATGGAAACTTTTCGATTATTTCCCGAAAGGTAGTCATCGCCTTTCGATCACTGCCTGAATCTTCGCGATTCTATGGTGGCATGTTGTCGTGGCTTGGCTTTCCCGAGACCAGCATTCTTGCGCAACACGGAACCCGCCAAGCTGGATCAACCAACTACAACATCAAAAGGCGAGTGTTCTGGGCTCTCAAGCTCATCATCGGGTTCTCGACCAGACTGCTCTACTTGTCGATTTCGTTGGGTTTTTTGTTAGCGCTTTTAAGCCTCGTCATGGGCTCGGCGATTCTCTTCGAGAAGGTGATGTATCCCGAAAAACCTCTTCCGGGTTGGCCCAGCGTGTTTACGGCAGTGTTGTTCATCGGGGGGATAACCAACATCGCACTCGGAATTATCGGCATTTATATCGGTCGGATATTTGAGGAGACGAAGCGTCGTCCGCTCTATGTGATCAGTGAGTTAACGCGCTAACGCAGAGGTGGTGACGATGATGAAGAAAACTGATGGCATGTTCTGGTGCCATGGCTCCATAGCATGGTCACTGCTGTGACCACCCTTGCAGTTCTTCAACCGGGATATTTGCCATGGCTCGGATATTTTGATCAGGTCACACAAGCTGACTATTTCGTTCACTATGATGACGTGCCGTTCGATAAGCATGGCTGGCGGAATAGGAATCGCGTCAAGGCTCTCAATGGGCCCGTTTGGCTTACCGTTCCGGTTCTTCACTCAGGAAAGTTCGGCCAGTTGATAAACGAGGTGAGAATTGACCCCCAGCAGAACTGGCAACGCAAGCATTTGGCGACGATCAAGCAAATGTATGCATCGGCACCGTATCTCAAGGACTGGCTGCCAAAACTGACGGAAGTCATCGATCGAAAATGGGAATCTCTCGTGGATCTCAATTTGGCGATGACAGACATGTTGTTACAGGCGTTCCGAATTGAGACCCGCATGCTTCGTTCGTCCGAACTTGGAATCGCCGGAGATAAGAACGAAAGGCTGCTGAAATTGTGTGAGCTCGTTGGTGCGACCAAATATCTGACTGGCGATGCAGCACGTGACTATCTCGATATAGGGCTGTTCTCCGATCATGGTATTGAGGTGAGGTGGCACGGATATACCCATCCCATCTATCCGCAGCTTCATGGAGAGTTTGTTTCTCATCTCTCAGCTCTTGATCTTCTCCTGAATTGCGGCGGGGAATCTAAGGTAGTTCTGAAGTCTAGATGACCGCAGAAAGTTGGAGGCGGAGAAAGCGTGAAATTCGTTCTGTTCGCATTGACTGGCTTAGGAAATGTTGTTTTGCGGACCCTGTTGGATCGCGGAATTCGACCGGACCTGCTGATCACCCGAGAAGAAAAAGGCGCGTATCCCTACGAGCCTATTCCCTTCATTGGTGATCTTGCATCTTCAAGCGACGTGCCTTGGAATACGTGCTCACCGGATGATCAGTCGTTCGCCTCGTGTAGCGATGGGTTACTATTAGTTGCGACCTATCATCGGATTATACGTCGCAATGTGTTGCAGAATTTCAAAACGGCGATCAATCTTCACCCTTCATTACTTCCGCATAACAGAGGGTCTAATCCGTTCTTCTGGTCACTTCGAAACGGCGACAAATCGGCTGGAGTATCTGCTCATGCATTAACCGAAGGGGTCGATGATGGGCCGATCTGCATGCAAGCATCGATTGATGTCGGTCCGAACGAGACCCAGACCCTTTTACGTCATAGGTTAGCTCACGTGGCCGGAAAGATGTCGGTGGACATCGTGAATCAATTTCGAAGTGAAACGCTGGTATTCAAAGAACAGGATGCCCGGTTTGCGACATCTTACCCTCGATTGGATGAGGCGGCATTCCAAATAGATACCAACGAAAGCGCTGATCAGATCCGACGGCATGTTAACGCGTTGCGAGATTGGCCTTTGGCTTTGCTGGGGGGGCGTCGGGTCCGTCGGCTCACGCAAATTCTGGAGCCATCCTTAGTTGAGCCGGGTACGATCTTGTCTGAAAATTCTGCCGAATATGTCGTTCGTGTCGCGGATGCCGACATTGTTCTTGAGCTCGAGAATGGCGCGGCTGGGAATTTATGAAGATGGACAATGACCTCAATGCATTTCTGCGTAGGACCGCATCAGGCCTGACAGAGGTGCGCCCAAACTTCTGGTGCGCATCGGATGTGGCGCCAGTTTCATATCCGGGCGGCGCTCATACGGCGCTTGCCAATGTCGAGAGCTCATCTTTTTGGTTCAGTCACCGAAACAGGATCATTTCGGCGGTTGTGAAGCGCTTCTCGAAGACGGGACCTCTTTTAGAAATTGGTGGCGGCAATGGCTTTGTGTCGCTTGGGCTCCAGCAGGCCGGCGTCTCCACCGTGGTTGTGGAGCCAGGCGTGGATGGAGCCGCGATTGCCGCTGAACGCGGGCTGACGGTCGTCAATAGTGCGTTTTCTGATGATCTCTTTGCTGCTGATAGCTTGCCAGCAATTGGACTCTTCGATGTGATTGAGCACGTACCCAATGACAAGGAGTTCCTGATTGCCTGTCTACGCGCTCTGGAGCCCGGTGGGTTTGTTTATATTTCAGTTCCAGCGCAACCGGCGCTATGGTCTGCTGACGACGAATATGCCGGTCACTACAGGCGTTATACACGGTCGGGGCTGGCTTCAGTGCTTGAAGTTTCCGGCTTTCAGATTGTTCAGGTGAGCGGGTTCTTTCTACTGCTGGTTTTGCCACTATTACTATTGCGCACTCTGCCGAGCAGATTTGGCCGGAGGAAAGTAACTTCGGCTGATCAGGCGGTCACCCATCACAAGGAGGGGCTCGTCTCCCGTCTGATCGGCTCGCTGTCCGGTTTCGAGATTGGCGCGATCTCCAGCGGATATTCGCTTCCTGCCGGCACCAGCCTCATTGCAATCGCGCGCAAGCCGCAGAGCAAATGAGCGACCTTGGTCCCGGCGAGAGTGCGCTCTCCCGCGCCTTCAAGGCGTTTGTTGCTGACGACGGGGCGCGCCTGCAAGCCGTCCGGTTCGTGATCGTCGGGCTGAAGAGCAACGCAGTTTACTATTTGCTCTATGTTCTGCTCGCGCTGGCTGGGGTAGGGCCCAAGACCGCTGTGGTGATCGTCTTTGTTTTCGGAATGGTCTATGCGTTCTGGTTCAACAAGGCATTTGTCTTCCGGGATCGCGATCACCTGAACTGGCAGTTCGTGCGCTATATGGGCGTCTACATATTCGCGTTGGCCCTGAATCTCGTTCTGCTGGAGTGGGCGACGACCTCTTTGGGATTCAGTCACTTTCTGGTTCAGGCCGTTCTAGGGGTGGTGATTGCGATTCCGATTTTCTTTCTGCTGAAGTATTTTGTCTTTCCATCCAAGGAACAGGGTGCGGTCGGGCCCTGATCCGGCGTTCTGGGCCTAGTTTTCCTTGTAGTATTCGATCGACCGAACTGTCGCCCGGCTGATGCCGTTGGGTGACTCGTTTCTGAAAACAAGGGTCGGATTATTGGCCGGAATCGGAAGCCTGATATCGACGGTCTGATCGATCGCGCGGACGCCGACCGATACAGGATTTTGCAGCGCGCTGATGTTGTCGGAGGTTGCGGTTGCAATTCCGATCTGGCCTTCGCTGACCGTCAGGGTCACCCGCATGATGATGTGCTGCAGCCCTTCGATGTGCTCCGGGGACAACAAAGCGGTTGCTCCGTAGCACCACTGGCATGCGGGCATTGTCAAGGCGATGCCGTTGGAAGCGATTCCGATCGCGCCGCCATTCTGAGGCATGATGGGATAGAGGGCGAGTTCCCCGATCCGGGCGCCTATGGGCGACGCGACGGGAGCAAGCTCGACGATGGCGATCACGTAGGACTCGACGGGCGCCGTGTAGTTCGCGCGCGCGATCTCGGTAAAGTTCGCGGGTATGCTCTTCAGTGCTGCGAAGGCCTCGTCGAGCTCCTTGTCGTTACGCGCGATAACGCCGATGAACGGCTTCTGATGCACGGATTGCCTGACGGCGTCGTCGATCACCGGCATGCCCGGACCGGTAAAGCCCTGAACGCGGCTGTAACCCCAGAGAAACATCGATTGCATCGAGTTCAAATTGACGTTCTCTGGCGCGTTGCTGTACCAGAATCCGATTGCCGTAGGCGTCGGCACGTGCGTTCGCACGAATTTCTGCAGAAATACCGCGCCCGCATAGACGTCTTTTTCAAGCTCTGCCTTCTCTTTGAGGCCGGGCCAGGACGCGTACTGGATTATGACCCGCGGCTGCCAATAGAACATGAGGGTGGTGGACACGATCAGGCCCGCGAGCAGGGCCGGCGCCGAGGTGATCCGTGGACGGAGCAGGGCGAGCACCACTGTGATGGCAGCCAGGGCAATCCAGATCCGTATGTCGTTGGGGATCGTGGGGGGCATGGCCTGCCGCGCAAACCAGAGTCCCGCGAGCCCGACGGCGGTGCCGATGCAGATGACCCGGAAAATGGTCGGCGTGCGGGTTGAGGCTATTCCGGCGATGGCAATCAGAGCCAGGAGACAGCCGGGAAGCAGGTAGACCACGTAATAGAACAACGACAGCCAGCCATGGCCCATGAAATGCAGGCCGAACACGGCGGTGGTGAGAAGCGTAATGTACAGCGCCGCGCCGATGCAGAAGTCACGCTGCTCCTGCTGGAGCGCAGACCTATTCAGCGCCGTGGCGAGGATGACGGCGACGCAGAAGAAAATCGGCAGCAGGAAGATCAGGTTGCCGATCGCAATGATGTTGCTCAGCGAATGGAACCAGTTCGACATCTGCCCGCCGAGAAGGGTGCGTGCAGAATTGAACGCGGCGGCTTCAATGAAGACGCGCGAAGTGCCGGTCGCAAGCGAAAACAGCACCTGGAGCATGGCATAGCCGGCGATGAAGCCGAAGATGATCGCAAGCGTCAGGCGGATTGCCGGAAGAATGCCGATCTTTCGATTCATCCAGAACCAACTGGGGACGAAGAGACCAGCGATCATCAGGAGATGTAGGTTGCAGTTGACGGCGAGAGCGAGCGAAAAGCCCGCGATGACATAGGCCGGAACGCGATGGCGTTGAGGAACGAGAATGAATGCGAGTGCCACCAGAAAGTAGACCGTCGCGAATCCATCATAGTGCGTCCACGAAATCGAGCGAAGCAGCCATGGAATGAAGCAGAGCCAGGATATTGTGAGGACCGCCGTGGCGAAGCCGAAATAGCGCTGCGCTATCCGAAAGGCCGCATAGGCTGCCGAGGTGAGCACCAGCAGACGGCACAGAAACAGCCCATTGGTCTGGCCGAACACAAGCAGGAATGCACGATCGAGAAGAATATAGGCGATACGCGACGAATAGTAGGTGTGACCGTATCGGTGATAGGTTCCGAAGTAGTCGTTGACGTAACCGGCATAGACATAGGGATCGAGGAAGCCGGCCTGCAGAATCAGTGTCGAAGCGGTCGACACGATCAGGAGAGCGAATCCAAAGCAGATTGCGAGCGGGAGCAGATGTTCGATCAGTTCAGCGCGGTTCGGTCGCCGCATAGCAATCGAAAAAGACATTCAAGCCCCCCGGCCCAACGAGTTTAAATTAGTGCAACCAATCACCCCTCGTGCCGTGGACGAGGGCCTCACATCAAGCCTTGATGCCGATGAGCAGGAAGCTCGGGCGAATCCAGAAAAGTTTGCTGAAATGAGGTGCCCAGGCGGCCAGATTTTCGGTGACGCCCGTCACAACCCCGCGGCTGGCCGAAAGTGCCTCCACGGTGTCCTGATCTGGACAGAAATCGTGCCACAGCATCATGCCACCGGACCGGAGCAGTGGGAGCGATTTCTCCGTATCGTTCTTGACCACGTCGGGCGTGTGACCGCCGTCGACCAGCACGCTGTCGAAGAAACCGGCTTCGAAACCTGACGTATCCCACTGCTGACTGTCTGCGAGGATCTGATGCACCCGCGCGCCATGTCCGGCGGCGCGGTACATCCAGCCGATCATGTCGCCAGAATCGGATGCATCCTGGCCAGACGAATAGACCATCTCTCCGCTCTGGCTGCGTTCGCCTTCCGGAAGATTGAGGGTCCAAATCTCGGCGTCGCAGGCATCGGCGCAGAGCGTAGCACCGAAGCCCTGCCACGTTCCGAATTCCAGATGACGCTTGGGCTGGGCGTTTCTGTACAGATATTTCAGGATCGGCGCGTCGTCGATTTCCATCTTGAACGACGACAGCGGACGGTAATAGGTCTTGAAAGGCGTGATGAAGTTCTCTGCATAGCCCAGATAGGAGCCTAGCGTCTCCGAGGGTACGATATCGATCGTTACGTCGGCGGCCGCAGGTTCGGCCGGTATCGAAACCATGCGTTTGAGATCGCCCTGGGTGAGCGTGCTGATATCGTTGCGCAGCGCGAAAGCGGTCGAGCTCGTCACGACGGTGTTTCCTGTAAAAGCGCGGATATCAATGATGCGGGCCGTTGCAGACGTCTCGAATTCATCGACATTGCGGAAGACGATGGCATGAAGGAGCTCAGGCTTGGGCACAGCAAGCGAGATCTTCTGCGTGCCGCCAGAGGCCTTGACCGCTACTTCAACGCCGGCATAGGTCGAGTAGTCCTCGCCAACGCAGCCGATGCCGAGCGAACCGGTCTTCACCTCCAGTTCGACTTCGACGACAATCGGCTCCTTCAGGTCGGCATAGCCGGTGCTGCGGACGAATGACAGCCCATACGACCAGCGCGGCGCGATCAGGTCGAGCGTCACGCCTTCGGCCGTGCCGAGCTTGCCACTGACCTTACCATCGTTGTGCGACTGGGGCGCGGGCTTGAAGAATTCGGGAAGGGGCCGATCCTTCTTGAACTGGCTCTCAATGAAAATCGGTCGCTGTTCGAAGCTGAGCGACAGGCCGCCGGTGGCGGGCGCGGGCGCATCGGCGCGGCGCAGTACGAAGTTTTCGTGGTCGAGCACGAGCGCATTGCGGAAGCCCTGCGAGACCAGCCATTCCAAGGCCTCATTCGCACTCTGGCCGCGCTTGTCGAGCGCATGGTTGAGCTCGACAACGACCCACGGATTGAATTTGCGCAGCGTGTTCTCGGCGCCGCGCAACACTTCGAAGTCGAAGCTGTCGACGTCGATCTTGATGCAGTCGAGGCGCTTGACGTTCAGCCGCTTGACGGCATCGTCGAGGGTCAGGAAGTCGTATTCCTGCTTCTCCGCATCCTTGCCCCAGATGCGGAAGATGCCGTCTTCGTGTCGTCCCGAGCGTGCTCCGAGGGCAATCTGATGCGGCGTGATATTGGTGCGGCCGTGATGGGCAACGTTCTTCTTCAGAAGCTCAATGGTGGAGGTCGGCTCGAAGGAGTGGATCTGTCCCTGCGGGCAGAGCCGTGACATCAGGATCGAATAGTACCCGACATTGGCGCCGATATCGAAAATCGTCCAATCCGGCTGTGCCGTTTCGACGAACCAGCGCTTGGTCTGCAATTCGCAGTACGGATAGTAATCGGTGAAGCTCTCGTAATAGGCCACCATTTCGATCGGCTCATGGCCAGGCACGTGTGTAATTGCTTTGTCCATGATCAATACGCCTCTGTAAACTCGCTGGGACCGATTTGTAGTCTTGGTCGACTCTATTTGTCGCCGACCCTTTTGCAGAACCTGGGACGTTAGCGCAGATCGGCCACAGAGCCGGTCGGTTGAAGCGGGCGCGGGCCTGAGGCGCGGAAGCCGGTTCTGTCGTCCGTGCCCGACCCGATGGCCCGCGGCCTCTCAGTTACGGGGCGCGATACGCGACAATAGCGCGCGTGCAATGCGGCGCGGATGCAGCCTTGTCATGGCGGGAGCAGGGGGTGTGCAGGCGCCACGCTTTGCACCATGCCGGCTGCAGGCGCGTTCGACGAGTTCCCGGGGTAGAAAATATCACGATTGGCTTCGAAGGCCGCCATGAGCTCCTTGTAACTCATGCCGGTGGACGCGCCGAGATCGGTTTCCGCCACAAGAAGATCGAGGCCGGCATCGACATTGATCAGGGGCTGCAGCCGGATGCGATAGGTGACTAGAACCTGCGCCGCACAATCGGGCAGGCCGAACAGTGAAAACAGGGCTGCGAGCTTCAACAGTTTTTCCGGTCCGAAAGACGGCGCGGACTTGCTCCACTCCTCACTGCCGACGTCGCGAAGATAGAGCGCGTCGCCCTGATAGGGCCGGCCGGCGATGCTCTGTGCGGGCATGCGGAGCTCATAGCGGTGCGGAAGCGCAGCCGCCGAATAGGATCGCGTCGTGAGACCGAACAGATCGAAGCCGTTCTTGCGCATGAAGCGATCGGTATTGTGGAATGTGTGCTCGGTCGGATCATCCGATCCGTAGAAATTCACTTCTGCGCAAAGTCCCAGAATACGCCGGTTGCTCAAGCTTTCCTCGAGCGACTGCAGAACGTCGTAGTCGTCGCTATCGATATCGATCTTGATGAAGTCAACTGAACCGAAGCCGATCTGATCGAGATAGTCCGGCAGGAATAGCCTGTCCGGCTCCGTCAGTTTTGCCTGTGGCCAGGCATTAATCTCGACCTTTTCGGTGGGGGAGAAGTTCTTGATCTGCTCGGCCATGATGCTCATGGTCCGGTTCACCGCAAACCGGTTCCATGGATTGCGCGAATTGGGCAGTCGGCCGCCGCGGCGAATGCTGATCGGATTTTCTGCCGGCACGCCCACAAATGCAGCCTTGTAGTTGATCTTCTTCGAGGTCTCGGCGCGCTGAAGGCGCTCAACCTCGTCGATGTTCGGATCGAAGCCGACGGCAGCGAGGTGGTCACCAAACACGCGCCATGTTCCGTCGATGCCGCCGCCGCATCCGACGTCGACCAGTACGAAATCTTCGTCCTTGAGAGACTTTGCGATGAATGCAGCGAACGCGCCGCGGTGACCAAGCATTTCCATGATCGACCCCTACCACGGCCCCTTATTATTGATAAGCGATATTCAGGTGGCGCTATTGCTCATCCCGTGCGTCGCGCAGCAAAGTTCAGCGGCGCGGCGATGTAAATACATATTCAAAACAAAGCGCCGGCCGAATGTCACGGTCGACGCTCATGTTGGTGCCAAAGCAAGGCGAGAAGATCATTCGCCCGATGCGATTTAGCTGACGAAGGTCAGATTGCGCTGCTTGGAGTTGGCGCTGCCTGCCATCTGGTCGTAAATCCAGGCATAGGTCTTCGCCATGCCGTCGATCAGCTTGACCGATGGCTCCCAGTTGAGCTCGGACACGATAAGCGTGTTGTCGCTATTGCGCCCGCGGACACCCTTCGGCGCGTCGAGCTTGTACTTCCGCTTCAGCTTGACGCCGGAAATGGTCTCGACCGTCGAGACCAGCTGGTTGATCGAGACGAGCTCGCTGGAACCGAGATTGATCGGATACAGGATTTCGCTTTCGAGGATCGCTTTGGTGCCCTGAACGCAATCATCAATATACATGAAGCTGCGGGTCTGCTCGCCGTCGCCCCAGATCTCGATTTCGTTGGAGCCAGACAACTGGGCCTGAATGACCTTACGGCAGATCGCGGCCGGGGCCTTTTCGCGGCCGCCATCATAGGTGCCCCAGGGGCCGTAGACGTTGTGGTAGCGCGCGACACGGCTCTGGATGCCGAAGTCTTCCATGAAATGGTGCGCCATGCGCTCGGAGAACAGTTTCTCCCAGCCGTAGCCGTCTTCCGGCATGGCCGGATAGGCATCAGCTTCCTTGAGCGCGGTGACGTTTGCATCGGTTTGTTTGCCGGCGGCGTAGACGCAAGCGGATGATGAATAGAACAAGCGCTTCACATCGGCATCGCGTGCTGCCATCAGCATGTGCGTCGACGTCAGCACCGAAAGCATGCAGAGCGCTTTGTTGTTCTCGATGAAGCCCATGCCGCCCATGTCGGCAGCGAGATTGAAGACGTTGACCATATCCTTGGTCGCCTTCCGGCAATCGTCGAGCAGGCTTACGTCGAGGACGAGGCTCTCGACCTCCGGGAAATGCTGGTACCAGTCCTTCAGCGGCTTGCGATCCACAGCGCGAATGCGCGTGAAGCCACGGCCAAGCAGGTCCGACACGAGATGGCCACCAATGAAACCACCGGCTCCCGTGATCAGCACGGGATCATTCTTTTCCAGCTTGTAGTTGCTCATGGGAACCTATGAATTGGGGTGTCTGTCAGGGACGAAATTTCGGCGGAAGCTAGTCGATCAGCGCTGGATTGCCAACCACAAAAGCGCCTCAGTTCACTGTCGTTCGCGGCGCGCGGTGGAGGTTGAGTTGGAAAGCTATCTCATTGAACGGCCTGTTTATTTGGCACCGTCCTGAGTTCCCGGTTTCAGCGGAAACCAGCATTTCCATGTGTATTTCGCGGAGATTATAGTCCACGTTACCGAGGTGGAAGATTTGTATGCCGGACTGTCCTGCGGGGCACTGGAAATGCGGTGGTCATCGACAGAATAAGACGATGTTCCTTGGATTGCCGGTCAGACGACTTGCTTCCTGAAGTACAACTGGATTATTCGACAGCAACATATTTCCGCCGCCAGTTCGGCGGCACCGTACCTGTCTCAGGAAAGTTGTGCTTTCATGATTTCCATCGTTCTTTACGGCCGCAATGACAGCTACGGATACAACCTGCACAAGCGCGCGGCGCTTAGTTTCAATTGCATGGCCGAGTTGTTGACGGATGATGACGATGAGATCCTGTTCGTCGACTACAATACGCCCGACGACTTCCCGACTTTCCCCGAAGCCATTCAGGACACGCTAACGCCATTGGCGCGCAAGCGGCTGCGCATCCTGCGTGTCCGGCCGGGCATCCATGAACGGTTTCGCAGCAAGACGCGTCTCGTCGCGCTGGAGCCGATCTCACGCAATGTCGCCGTCCGCCGTTCAAACCCGGCGAACCGCTGGATCCTGTCGACCAATACCGACATGATTTTCGTGCCGCAGACCGGACAGTGGTCGCTGTCCGACATATCGCGCGATCTACCCTATGGTTTCTATCACGCGCCACGCCTGGAGATTCCCGAGACGCTGTGGGAGGGGCTCGACCGCCAGAACTCTCATGGCGCGATCGAGATGATCAAGGACTGGGGCACGACGCTGCACCTCAACGAAATCGTCCTCGGTGCAAAGACAATCCTTTACGATGGTCCCGGCGACTTTCAGTTGATGGAGCGCTCCGATCTGTTCCGCTACGACGGCTTCCATGAGGAGATGCTCCTCGGCTGGCACGTCGACTCCAACATCGCCAAGCGTCTCTATCTCGTGCACGGCACGGTGGGCGATCTCGGGGAACTTGTCTACGGCTATCACTGCGACCACACCCGGCAGATCACGCCGATGCACAGCCATTCGCGCACGCAAAATGACTGGCGGCGCTTCATCGACAATGTTGAGGAGCCGGGCGTTCCCGAGCAGTCCGACATCTGGGGCTGCAATGGTGAGGATATCGAAGAGGTCAGGCTGTCCGGCGGTTTCTCGTCCGGTTACGTCGCAGCGCTGCGCTCCGCCATCGGAGCGCCGTTGGAGAAGCCGCCGATCGTCAAGTACTCATCGGAGTCGTATGGCTTCGTCGACTACGATCCGAAGCATATCCTCTCATTCCTGCTAGATATCTTCATCACCGCCAATGTGCAGACGATGGTGATCGGATGGATGGGAATCCGGCGCGAGACGCTCGAAATGTTCGCCCAAGTCTGGGCGAAGCAGGGCTTCGTCCAGCCGATCCTGGTCGATGAAACACTGGCCCGCGGCAGCAATCTGAACGACATTCCTAACGTTATTGCGGTGAGTCAGGTGGATCTGTTCGCGCGCGCCGGTGCGTTCGTGATCGATTTCGGTGCGCCGAAGATCGGCGCACAGCTCACGTCGACGCAAAAGAACATGCTGACCTATCTGTTCCTTGAGACGGTGGAAGCAGAGCGCGCCAGCATGGCGAGCGGGAAAGCCCCCCGGCGCGTGGTATCGCTGAACGCCATTCATACGCCCTATGAATCCCTGGTCGCGGCGAACGTGGCCGCCGGCCTGACGCCATTCGCGACCAGAATGCGTCACGGCTTCGTGCTGCCTCCGATCGTGGGACCGCAGGACTGGACCGCGCTGCTTCGCCCGACGGACGCTGCGGAGCGGGAAGGAACAGTCATTCGTGCGCGGCCAGACGCAACCGGCATGATCTGCTTTGGCCCATACCAGCATCTCTCCAAGGGGGGTACCGGATTGAATTCAAGCTGTCGGGGCAGTTGCCTGCCTATGCGCCGTCGCATGCGCCGGCAGGTGTGATCGAGCTCATCGGCAGCGAATACAACTTCGGTTATGTGCCCATTCGGTTCGCGGATGTTGCCGCAGGCAAGGTCTCCTTCGAGCTGGAAGCCGACAAGATGCTGCTTGGCCAGTCGGCAAGCCTGCTGCAGACCAGAGTCGTCGCGTCGCGGGCCATTGGATTGACCGTCTTGTCCTTGACTTGCGAGCGCGTCGAGAGTTTCTCGTTTTCGGATGTTCGGTCGTTGGGCGGCGGTTCGGACTGGCTGTCCGCTTTCCGCCTCGGTCCGGTGGGCCGCTGGCGAAAGGATCTGAGCGTTACCGTTGCCGGCGGAGCGAAGGATCTGCTGCCCGACGCTGCCCGCTTCCTGATCGCCGCGGCTGGTGCGCGCAAATCCGACAAGCGGGACGTCGCTTACGCCGCACGTAACCTGCTCAGCACCGCACGCATGCTGCTTGCCGGCCCTCGGTCGTCGGTTGCCACCGGTCCCCAGGCATTGCTCATGGCGGGACGCTATGAGATGTTGATTGGTCTCGAGACGGCAGCGCCGGCCGATCAGCCTTGGCTGTTTTTCGGCGTGCATTCGAAGGGTCGCGTCCGGTGCGCCGATTTCATCACCGGGCAAGACGCGCGCGCCGGCGAAATCCGGCGTGAATTCGAGGTGCATGTCGACGAGTCGCCCGATGGCGAGATCCCCGTCGAATTCTTCATCCATGCGTTGGGGCATCGTGGCCGGATCAAGTATCTGCGAATTCGGCGGCTGGGCGATTCCGTACAGGATTCACCCTGGATGGATTATCCTGCCGCAGATGTCGACTGGCTGCTGGGCGCTTCGGTTGTCGGTGTTTCGCCGCAGGGGAGCACTAAGATGCGCCGTCTCTTCGGTCGTTGGACTGCGAGCGGAGCGCTGTCTGTCGGTTCAGGCGAGAGCGGGCCGATCGCCAACAGTGGATCGCGTGCCCTGAAGCCAGGGCATTATGAGGCAGTGATCCAGTTCAAGGGCAAGGGCGACCGGCCGTTCCTGCGCGCCGAGGTGGTCTCCGACGACGCAGTGCGTGCCACCGGCGAGATCGGTGGTAATGGAGCGCAGGGCAACAGCCGCGTGGCGTTCGAACTTCATCCGAACGAGACAGACGCCAGCGTGCCGGTCGAAATCCGCCTGCAGGCGCTTGGCGGTGCCGGCGGCGTCGTTCAATCGATCAAGGTTTCCCGTATAGGCGATGCGAGCCCGAAAAGTTCGTAGATCGATGTGCCGAGCGAGGCGATAAGCTGTTAGGCGGTACCTCGCGACGAAGCGTTCGCTCATCAAATGAACGGGCCGGCCGGGACAATGTCCGGGCCGGCCCTTTTTGTTAGCGGCTGCCGTAGCCCATGCGGGCCAGCGTCGTGCCAGCCGGCACGTCCTCGGCACTCACCACGCGCCATGGATCAATGATCACCTTTGGCTTGGCGCCCAGATCGAACAGGTTGCGGCCCTTGAACTGCGGCCATGGGGTCGTGATCACGATGACGTCGGCGGCGACGGCGTCGGCCAGATCATTCGCGAACAGGACCTGGTCGACAAGAACGACTTCGGCGGCCTGCATGGCCAGCGGATCGTAGACCGTCACCACATAACCGGCTGCGCTCAACTGGGCTGCGAGCGCGACACCCTGGCTTTCCTCGACCACGGGCGTATCGGGCTTGTACGACAGACCGAGCACGGCGACGCGGCTCGGCGGTTCGGCGTGGGCCTGAACCGCACCGATCAGGCGCTCGATCTGGTGATCGTTGATCTTGTCGGTTGCTTCGGCGAGATCGCAGCGGGCGCCGATCATGCGGCCGAGCGCCGCAAACGCCTTGTTGTCGCGGGGGAAGCAGGGGCCGCCGTAACCGATGGCGCCCTTGATATACTTCGATCCGACGCGGGTGTCGGAGCCGACAGCCGTGGAGACGACATCGACGTCGGCGCCCGGAAGCTTGTCGCACATCTCTGCGAGCATGTTGGCGTAGGAGATCTTGGTCGTCACATAGGTGTTGACCGAAATCTTCGTCAATTCGGCATTCACAAAGCTCATGCGGCGGATGATCGGGTCGTTGTCGCAGGACTGCTTGTAGAGGCGTTCGAGCATTTCACCGGTGGTGGTGTCGGATTCGCCGATCAGGATGAAGTCCGGGCGCAGCATGTCGCGCACCACGGTGCCGAGGGCGATGAATTCGGGATTGTAAGCGAGACCGAGCTGCGGACCGACGACACGACCGGACGCGTCTTCGAGTTCCTTCTGGATTTCGCCGCCGGTCGAGCCGGGCATCACGGTGGACGTCACGACCACGACGTGGCGCTCTTTCTTGCTGCGAAGCGCTTCACCGATCGAGCGCACAGCCGACAGCACAAACTTGTTCGAGAACAGCTTGTCGTTGCCGCTGGGAGTCGGAACGATGATGAATGTGACGTCGGAGCCCTGGACGACTTCGTCCCACGAATGGGTTGCCCGAAGCCGTGAACGCGCCTTGTCCATGTACTCCTGAAGCTGCGGCTCATCGACCGCTGCCTGGCCCTGATTGACCGCGTTGACCAGCTTGTCGTTTAGATCGAGCCCGATGACGTCGAAGCCCTTGGCTGCCATCACGGCTGCCATCGGCGACCCGAGCTTGCCGAGACCGATAATCGAAATGCGCGGAGGCTGGTTCACGGAGTTCATTTTGATCTCATGAAAACTCACCTCGCAGGCAGGGAACGGTTGAGCGAGGCGATTGGGTTGACGTCGATGGGAAAAACATCCACATCGGGCTTGTGACCGATAGATGAATGTAATGGAGCTACGGCGAAATCTGCTTCCGGATCAAGGCAAAGGGGTGCCCGCACGACCCTGACACGCGGGCCGTTATAATGATCTCTGTTACCGAGTCCATATGGTTTAGCCCTGTGCATGGATCGTCGGGGCGGCCAATCGCGGATCGTGGCGATACGCTAGGTGTTCACGAGTGTCGTATAGGCGTCTTTGATCCGGGCGGCACTGCGATGCCAGTCAAAGTGAGCTGCGCGCGCGCGCAACGCCGTGGAACCATCCAAAGTTGCTTCGGACGAATCGGTCAGGGCGCGGAATGCGGCAGTCCACGCGTCGATGTCGAGCGCTCCCACCTTGATGGCCAATCCGTCGGAAATCTCGTCCATGGACGTTCCCGAGCTGTGCACAACCCTGGTTCCGCAGGCCATGGCTTCCACCACGGGCATGCCGAAGCCCTCATAGATCGATGGAAACATCAGTGCGAGTGCGCCTTCGTACAGGGTCCTGAGCTCGGCGTTGGACACCGTCCCCAGAAATCGGAGACTTCCCTCTGATCGAAGTGCCTCGGTTTCTGGCGGAAGCTCCAGCGCGCCCCATCCACCGCCACCGACGATCAGCAGGGGCGCCGCCGCGCGCTCCGTCTTTGAAAGCCGGCCGAAAGCCTGGATCAGAGTGCGCAAATTCTTGCGCGGTTCAAGTGTGCCGACGGCAAGGAAATAATCCCCGGTGATTCCCATTTGCGCGAGCTGCGACTGCACGATCTCAGGACCGAGCGGTCGAAAGATATCGCTAGCGGCGGGGGGGGCGACGATGATCTTGTCCTTCGGACAGCCGAAGACGCTGGTGATTTCGTCCCTGCTGAATTCCGAGATCGTCTGCACGAGTGGTGCATCCTCGAGAAACTGAGGCAGCCGTTCAAGCCGCCGCAAGCGCTCCCGTGGATGCGTATGCGGATAGCGAACGAAGGAGAGATCGTAGACGACGGGAAGAGTGACGACGCCTGGATCTGCGAATGGAAGAAAATTGAAGGCGTGGAAGAGATCGAACGACTGTCGCTTCACGGTTCGCACGAATTGCGCGCGATAGATTGCCGGCGCCAGCTTCGATTGACGAAGTTTCTCGACGGCAAGATTTCGCAACCGGCCGATGCCTTTGGCGGCAGGCTTGCTTGCGCGCGCGGCTTCTTTCGAAGCGCTGAGGCGGTCCAGTTCACCGGCGTCGAGCGATAGCCATGACGTGAGGCCGAATCCCGAAAAGTGCAGGCGCGGCTCATCTTTCAACAACGCTTGAATCAAATGAAACGAATAATTGCCGATCCCGGTCATCGGACCGGCCATGACCCTCATTTCAATTCCAACTTTGATCGTCCGCTCTAATGCCACGTTGGTGAAATGTCCTTTGAGCGCGCAAGCTCATGAAGAGAGAGAGAACGGGATTCGGGTGGTTGCTGATGGACGCAAATACTGTGCGCCCCGCCTTGGACAGCTACAACGGTTTGGTTCGTTCGGGCAAGTATGGGAACATCCGCCAAGCAAAAGCCTCATGAAGGTGATAGGAGTACCTTCGATGGCAGTTTACAATCGCAAGGGTTGAAATGAGCGAGCATGCAGGCATGACGAATCCGAACGCCAACACAGGCAATATTGTCGGCGTACTCAAATCCCGGATGGTCGCTGATGCACTGCCGCTCTGGTCGTTGGAAGGTTGGGATGCACAAGCCGGTGGCTTCATCGAACGTCTTGCTGCCGATGGCACGCCCGACACATCCGCCCCTCGCCGTGTCCGCGTTCAGGCTCGCCAGATCTACTGTTTCGCCAAGGCGGCGCAGCTCGGATGGTATCCGCAGGGGGCCGAGATTGCCCGCAAGGGTCTCGATTACATGCTGGCCAAGGCGAAGGCGCCGGATGGCAAGCCGGGCTTCGTGCATATTCTCGCGCCCGATGGTTCGGTGCTGAACCCGCTGCGTGACACCTATGACCACGCTTTCGTCCTGCTGGCACTGGCGACGGTTTATCAGCTGGATCGCGATGCAGAGGTGCGCGCCGAGATCGACGAATTGATGCAGTTCATCGATACGCAACTGCGCTCGCCAGATGGCGGTTATCTCGAGGGCGTGCCGGCTTCGATGCCGCGTCGGCAGAATCCGCAGATGCATCTGCTGGAGGCCTTCATCACCGCCTTTGACGCGACCCATGATCAGGCATTCCAGGCGCGGGCCGGCGATCTGTTCGGTCTGTTCTCGTCGAATCTGTTCGATGCAAAGAAGGGTGTGCTCGGCGAATATTTCGAACAGGACTGGTCGCGGATCGAGCCGGTCAGCGTCGAGCCAGGCCATCAGGCCGAATGGGTCTGGCTGCTCAAGGGCTTCGAGCGCATCACCGGCTGCCCGACCGGCAAGCAGCGTGCCGCGTTGCTCGAATCCGCGCTGCGCTATCGTGACGCCACCGGCTGTCTGGTGGACGAAGGCGACGCCCAGGGCAATATCGTCAAGGCAACACGGCGCTGCTGGCCGCAGACCGAGATCATCAAGGCCTTCGTCGCGCAGGCGGAATCAGGCGTCGAGGGCGCAGCCGACGAGGCACGGGCGGCGCTGATGCGGCTCGACAAATATTATCTGCAGCATCCCGTCAAAGGCGGCTGGTACGATCAGTTCGACGGTGAGGGACGCTCGCTGGTGGATGCGATCCCGGCGTCATCCTTCTATCATATTCTATGCGCGGTTGCCGAAGCCGAACGGGTGCTCGGCGCCTGACTGCCTGTGCGATCTAGCGGATGGCTTCGTTCGGATCCGTCGGCTTGGTCCGGAACACCACGAAATGCGACATCGTGAAGTTCACGATGAAGCTGACCAAAATGGCCAGAAGCTTGGCGGCATAGACCGGCATGAAGTGCGACAGCGCCACCAGCGTGGTGGTGGTTGCGATCACGCCTAATACACCCGAGGCGACGAAGCTGAGATAATCCTTTCGTCGCAGCACGCGGCCGGATTCGGCGCGGAACGTGATCATGGTGTTCATCACGTAGGAGCACGATACGGCCACCAGCCACGCTATGACATTGGCGGGCACCAGCGGCAGCTTCAGCACCTGATAGGCGAGGGTGAAGATGGCGAGATCGATGAGGGTGTTGCCGAGGCCAATCACGCCGAAGCTGATGATCTTCGACACCGTGGGGCGCGACAGCCAGGTCTCGACAATTTGTGGTAAAATCAGTCTCACGGCAGCAGGCATCCTCGATCTGGGCGGCTGCATAGCAGGATCGCCCGGGGAAGTCCGGCTTTTTATGATGCGCCGCGGCAGTCCCGCCCGGTCAGTTCCCGCGCTCGTCCGCAATGATCTTGCCGTCATTAGGCAGCGAGGCCGGCGCCACCAGCTCCACGGCCCCACCGAGCTTGCTGACGGCCCTGAGCGTGGCTGTAACGGCTTCCTGCAGGCCGGGCTTGTCCTGGGCCGCCACTTCGGCTTTCAGCACCATGGCGTCATTCTCGCCGTCTCGGGACACGACCAGCCGTAGCCGGCCGAGTTCCGGGTGCCGCTTGCCGATTTCGGCGACCTGTTCGGGTCGCACGAACATGCCCTTGACCTTGGTGGCCTGGTCGGCGCGGCCCATCCAGCCCCGGATGCGCATATTGCTCCGGCCGCAGGCGCTGGGGCCGGGCAGGGCGGCCGTCAGGTCGCCCAGCGCCAGCCGGATCCACGGGTGGTGTGGATCCAGCGACGTCACCACGATCTCGCCGACATCGCCCTCGGCCACAGGCGCGCCGGTCCCGGGGGTCACGATTTCCAGGATCAGGTCCTCATTGACGATCAGGCCATCGCGGGCGGTGCTCTCATAGGCGATGAAGCCCAGGTCGGCCGTGGCGAAGGCCTGATAGGCCTCGACACCGCGCGATGCGATCTCGGCCTGCAGCGAGGGTGGGAAGGCCGCGCCGGACACCATGGCGCGCTTGATGGATGACATGTCGCGCTGGGCGGCTTTCCCGGCATCGAGCAGGATCTTCAGGAAATCCGGCGTGCCGCTATAGGCTGATGGACGATAGGCCTCGATCAATTCCAGCTGCTGCTCGACATTGCCGGGACCGGCGGGGATAACGGCGCAGCCCAGCGCCCGCGCGGCGCCGTCGAAGATGAAGCCGCCGGGGGTCAGGTGATAGCTGAAAGTATTCAGCACCACGTCGCCCGCGCGGAAACCCGCGGCATAGAGCGCCCGCGCGCCGCGCCAGGGATCGGCCTGTTTCGACTCCGGCTCGAAAATGGGCCCCGGCGAGGTGAACAACCGGCCGAACGAGCCGGTCGCGCCTGACACGAAGCCGCCGAACGGTGGGCTGGCCTTGTGCAGGGCCGGCAGGTCGGATTTGCGCAGCACCGGCAATTGCGCCAGCGCGGCGCGGCTGACGATCGCAGCGGGATCGATGCCCTTGAGATGCTCCGCATAGGCGGGCGCCTGCATCGCGTGGCGCAGCACATCCGGTAGGCGCGAAAACAGATTGGCCTGGCGCTGCGACGGATCGCAATTTTCGAGTGTGTCGAAGTGGCGCATCTGGGTGTGTCCTGGTGGTTTGGTGTCGTCGCGGTTATTCCGGTAGCCTGTGGCGCCGTGCTAGTGGGAAATCATGTCGTCAGAACGTATCGTCCAATGGCTCGAAAGCTTCGGCCAACTTGATCTTCCTGCTGCCGTTGTGCTCGCCGCATTGGTGGTTGCCTCTTCGTTTTTGCCGGTCCCGCGAACATTCGTCGTGCTCGGCGCCGGTGCTGCATTCGGTTTGCGCTCTCTCGTCGTCATTCTTCCAGTCGCCGCGGCTGCATCCGCTCTGGCCTTCATGCTGGCGCGCTCCGTTCTGCGCGGCTGGGTGGAGCGGCAGACCGAGAAACATGCGGCCTGGCGCCTCGTTGCCCAGGCCGTCGATGACGAGGGCTGGCGGATCGTCGCACTGATGCGGTTCGGCGGACCATTGCCCAATTCGGTGCAAAATTATCTGTTCGGTTTGACAAATATCGGACTGCTCCCGTTCGCCCTGGTCACTTTCCTGTTCACGCTGCCGCAGATCGTGTTTTACGTGTATCTCGGTGCGTCCGGACGGGCGTTGTTGCTCGATGATGGTCCAGTGCCGCTCAACCGTGTGCTGATTGCCATGACCCTGGTCATTGTGCTCGTCATCCTGTTGCTGGTGTCGCGCCGCATTCGTGCGATCCTTGCGCGCAAGACCGGCATCGCGACCTGCGGGACCGTGAGCAACTAAAGCCATCGCTTGCGTCGCTTGAAGCTCTTCAGGTTCTTGAAACTCTTGCGCTGGTCGCCGGCGCCGCCGAGATAAAACTCCTTCACGTCCTCATTATCGCGGAGTTCGTCAGCGGTGCCGTCGAGCACCACCTTGCCCTGTTCCATGATGTAGCCGTGGCTCGCGACCGATAGCGCCGCGCGGGCATTTTGCTCCACCAGCAAAATGGTGACGCCGAGATCACGGTTGATCTTCTTGATGATGGCGAACACCTCTTTCACAAGCAGTGGCGACAGGCCCATGGAGGGTTCGTCCATCAGGATCATCTTCGGCCGCGCCATCAGCGCTCGCCCGATCGCCAGCATCTGCTGCTCGCCGCCGGAGAGATAGCCGGCGAGGCCGGTGCGCTCCTTCAGGCGCGGGAAATAATCGAACACCATGTCGATATCGGAGGCGACCTCGTTGTCGCGCCGGGTGAAGGCGCCGAGGCGGAGGTTTTCCAGCGAGGTCATGTCGGACACGATGCGGCGGCCTTCCATCACCTGGAAGATGCCGCGGCGGACGATCTTGTCGGGATCGATGCCGTCGATGCGCGCGCCATCGAACAGGATCTCGCCGCGCGTGACTTCGCCGTCTTCGGTTTTCAACAGACCGGAGATCGCCTTCAATGTGGTCGACTTGCCGGCACCGTTGGCACCGAGCAGCGCGACGATCGCGCCCTTCGGCACCTCCATACTCAAGCCGCGCAGCACGAGGATCACGTCGTCATAGACGACCTCGATGTTGCGGATGTCGAGCAGGGGGGCGGGGGTGAGCGCTGTTGAAACTTGCGCGCTGGTGTCGATAGCTGTCTGCATCAATGACGCTCCTGAGATCGGCTGGTGCTAACCTCTCCCCGCCTGCGGGGAGAGGTCGACCCGGCGTAGCGCAGCGAAGCCGGGGCGGGTGAGGGGGACTCTCCACTTGCTCCGAGCCCGCGGAGGCTCCCCCTCATCCGACGCGGACTACGTCCGCGCCACCTTCTCCCCGCCTAGCGAAGCTCCGCTTCGCCGGGCGGGGAGAAGGGAGGACTACCAGCCATGCCATTCCGGCTTGCGCGGCAGCTCAACGGTCTTCACTTTCTCGAGCTTGATCGTGCCCTTGGCCATCAGGTCGTTCAGATCACCATCGGTCGCGCCGGAAACCTTCGAGCGATACAGATCGACCTTGGTGGTCGGGCGGTGATCCTTGTCGGTCCAGGTCGAGGGATTGCAGACGCCTTCCATGCCGGCCGGCACCCAGTCCTTCTTCTGGTAGAAGCCCTTGGCGACGTTCTCGCCGGTGGCGCCGCCGTTCTTCGCGGCCCAGTCGAGCGCTTCCTTCATGTAAAGCGAGGTGCAGACGGCAGCGATGTAGTGCACCGGGCGATAGATCTTGCCCGACGGGTCGGAGATCTTGGAAATCTCCTGCACCGTCTTCATGCCCGGCGCGTTGCCGCCCCAGCTCACTGCCGTGCGCAGCGGGAAGATCACCCCGTCGGCAGCGTCGCCTGCAGCCTTTGCGGCGTTCTCGTCCATGCCCCATACATTGCTCATGAACTGCACGTCGACGCCGGCTGCTTTGCAGGCTTTCATCACCGAGATGTTCGAAGCCGCGGTGTTGCCGAGATAAGCGTAGTTGGCGCCGGCGCTCTTCAGGCTGAGGCACTGTGCAGAGTAGTCGCCGGGCGTGAGTGCGAAGACCAGCGGCGGTAGCACTTCAAAGCCGAGTTCGGCGGCTAGCGCTTCACCCGCGGCCTTCGGCGCGTTGGGGTAGGGATGGTTGGCGCCCATATGGACATATTTCGGCTTGCCCGACTTGCCCTTGGACTTCCAGTCTTCCGCTGCCCAGGTCAGCTCAGCACGCAGTGCATCCGAATAGGACGGGCCATAGAAGAAATTATAGGGCGCGGGCTTGGCCTTGCCGCCGGCACCGGTCGGGTCGGTCAGTGCCGCCGAGTAGGAGCCCGAGATATCCGGGATCTTGTCCTGCGCGAGGAAGCCGGTGAGTGCTTCGGTATCTGCCGTGCCCCAGCCCATGATCGCCGCGACCTTGTCGGCGCCGGACCACTTCTTGTACAGCGCGATCGCGCGCGGCACCTGATAGCCATAGTCATTGCTATCGAGATTGACTTGCTTGCCGCCTATGCCGCCGTTCTTGTTGATCCAGGCATAGGTGTCGACCACGCCCTGGCCATAGGGCGTGCCGACGTCGGAGGTGCCGCCGGAATAATCGGCGAGGTGGCCGACGGCGATCTGCGCCTGCGCAGCGGCGGAGGCGCCCGCGATCAGCAGGGCAATGGATGCGGACGTTAGAAATGATTTCATCGTCATGAGCATTCTCCCGTTGGTTTTTATAATTTGTCGTGTCGTCCAGTCTGTCCCGTTCTCAATGCGAGAACGGGTAGAGTTTCCAGTAGGTCTTGATCTGTCGCCAGCGATGCGCGAGCCCATCGGGTTCGAAAACCAGGAAGGCGATGATGATGACGCCGATGGCGATCTCGCGCAGGAAGGTCAGGTTGTTGTTGAGCGCCAGCGCCTTGTCGATGACGCCGCCCTTCAGCTCCATGCTGATCCATTCCATCGCTTCCGGCACCAGCACCACGAAGGCTGTGCCCATCAGCGTTCCCATGATCGAGCCGGTACCGCCGATGATGACCATTGCCAGGAACAGGATCGAGCGCTCGATGCCGAAACCCTCGTTGGAGACCACGAGCTGGTTATGCGCGTACAGCGCGCCGGCGATGCCGGCGAAGAACGCCGCGAGACCGAAGGACAGCGTGCGATATTTGGTGAGATTGATGCCCATGATTTCGGCCGAGAGATAGTGATCACGCACAGCCACCAGCGCGCGGCCGTCGCGCGAGCGCATCAGGTTGGTAACCAGCAGATAGCTCGCCACCACATAGGCCAGCACCACATAGAAATACTGCCGGTCGCCGCGCAGCGTATAGTCGAAGATCGAGAAGGCTTTGGCCGTCGCCGGCACCGAGCCGCCACTGAACCAGTCGGCGCGGGAGAAGAAGTCGAGCAGAATGTATTGCGCGGCCAGCGTGGCGATAACGAGGTACAGCCCCTTCAACCGCGCCGCTGGCAGGCCGAAAATGAGTCCCACGATGGCCGTTACCACGCCGGCGATGGGAATCGAGAAAAACACCGGGATCGGATAGTTGTTGGAGATATAGGCCGAGGTGAAAGCGCCGAACAGGAAGAACGCAGCGTGGCCGATGGAGATCTGGCCGGTAAAGCCGACCAGGATATTGAGCCCCAGCGCCGCGATGCCGTAGATGCCGATCATGATCAGCTGGCTGAGCCAGTATTCGCTGAACAGTTGCGGCGCGAAGCAGATCAGCACCACGCCGAGGATCGCCGCGTTGCGGCTGGTCCTAGTCGGGAAGATGGTGGTGTCAACCGCATAGCTGCTGCGGAAGTCGCCGGCTGGGATGAGGGAGGGACTGGCCATGATGCTTACACCCGCTCGATGTCTTTGGTGCCGAACAGGCCGTAAGGCTTGATCATGAGAATGATGATGAGGACGTAGAACGGCGCCACTTCATAGAGATTGCCCCAGTGCAGATATTCGCTGTCGATGAACTGCGCGAAGTTCTCCAGAAGCCCGATGATGATGCCGCCGACCACCGCGCCGCCAATGGAGTCGAGGCCGCCGAGGATGACCGCCGGAAACACCTTGATGCCGTAGATCGACAGGCCGGATGACACGCCGTTGACGACGGCGACGACGACGCCGGCGACCGCGGAGACCATGGCCGAGATTGCCCAGGCCATTGCGAATACGGTTTTGACGGAAATGCCCAGCGATTGCGCCACCTGCTGGTTGAAGGCGGTGGCGCGCATCGCCAGACCCCACTTCGACACTTTGAAGAACCACGCCATGCCGATCATCATCGCGACGGAGACAACCAGGCTCATCACATAGACGGTCTGGATCTGTAGGCTACCTATCGTCACCGACTGGCTGGTGAAGACGCGCGGGAACGGCTGCGGGTTGACGCCATAAATCCATTTCAGTGCCGCCTGAAACACGGCGGACAGCGCGATGGTCACCATGATCACCGAGATGATCGGCTCGCCGATCAGCGGCCGCAGGATCACGACCTGCACGAGGATGCCGAAAGCGAACATGAACACCAGGGTCATAGGCATGCCGAGCCAGAACGGCACCTGATATTTGGTCAGCAACGTCCAGCACACCCAGGCGCCGATCAGCAGTAATTCGCCTTGTGCGAAATTGACGACCTGGGTGGCTTTGTAGATCAGCACGAACGACATCGCGACCACGCCATACAGCGTGCCCACCACGAGGCCGTTGACGAGAAGCTGGAGGAGGAACTGCGTGTTCATGCTGTCGGTCTCATTCCGCCGCCTCCATGCGCGCGCCATCCCGCGCCATGTCCACCACGACCAATCGCGTCCGGATGCGTTGCGACGTGCCGTCCTGGAAGCGGATCGTTGTGTCGACGGGGATATCCCGCGCGCCGCCATAGATGCCGTCGATGATATCGGCGTATTTCTCGTTGATGACGCTGCGGCGGACTTTGCGGGTGCGGGTCAACTCGCCGTCGTCGGCGTCGAGCTCCTTGTAGAGCAGCAGGAATTTGGCGATGCGCTGCGCGGGCGGCAGCGTGGCATTGACCGTCTCGACTTCCTTGCGGATCATCTCATAGACCTCCGGGCGCGACGACAGGTCCGTATAGGTCGTAAACGAGATGCGGTTCTTCTCGGCCCATTTCGAGATGATCGAGAAGCGGATGCAGATCATCGCCGCGAGCGCATCGCGGTTGTCGCCGAGCACCACCGTCTCGGCGATATAGGGCGAGAATTTCAACTTGTTCTCGATATATTGCGGCGAGAAGCGTTCACCGCGCGCGGTCTGCGCCAGATCCTTGATGCGGTCGATGACGACGAGTTGCTTGTTGCCGTTGAAGTAGCCGGCGTCGCCGGAATGCATCCAGCCGTCGCGCAGGTCGGCGGCGGAGGCCTCGGGCGATTTGTAATAGCCGAGGAACATATTGGGGTGCCTCACCACGATCTCGCCAACGCCCTGCACATCGGGATCGCGGACTTCGATTTCGATGCCGCTGCCCATGGCAATGCCGGTGGTGTCGGGATCGACGGCGTCCGGCGGATGCAGGGTGAAGGCGCCGAGTGTTTCGGTCTGGCCATAGAGCGTGCGCAGCGGCACACCCATGGCGCGGAAGAATTTGAATGTATCGGGGCCCAGTGCCGCGCCGCCGGTGGCGGCCGAGCGCAGCCGTGTGAAGCCGAGACGATCACGCAGGGCACGGAACAGCAGCGTATCGGCAACGGCCGAGCGCTTGCCTTGCGCGAGTGCGGAAAGGCCCGACTTCATGCCGATCTCATACAGGCTCTGCTTCAACGGCGACGAATCCATCACCCGGGCACGCACATCGGCCGCGATGCCTTCCCAGACCCGCGGCGCGAACAGCACGAAGGTCGGTGCGATCTCGCGGAAGTCGTTCATCATGGTATCGGCCTGCTCGACGAAGTTGACCTTCATCCGGCTCAGGAGGCCTTTGCCGAGCGCATAGACCTGTTCCATGATCCAGGGCAGCGGCAGCACCGAAACATATTCGTCATCCGGTCCCTTCGGATCGAACGACAGATACACTGCGCAGTGGCCGAGCACGCGGCCTGCCGCGAGCATCGCCAGCTTGGGATTCGACGTGGTGCCCGACGTGGTACAGAGGATCGCGACGTCCTCGCCCTGCGTCGCATCGACCAGTTGATCGTAGAGCCCGGGTTCGCGTGTGGCGCGGTCGCGGCCCATCTGGGCGAGCCTGTCGGCCTCCAACAGGCGCGGGTCGTCATATTTCCGCATCCCGCGCGGGTCGCTGTAGACGATGTGCTTCAAGGCGGGGACGCGGTCGGCGAGGGTGAGCAGCTTGTCGACTTGTTCTTCATCCTCGGCGAATACGATCTTCGCTTCGCCATAGTTCAGGAGATAGGCGGCTTCCTCATCGAGCACGTCGCGATAGAGACCGAGGCTCATGCCACCGACGGCATGCGCGGCGATCTCGGCAGCGACCCAGTCCGGCCGGTTGTCGCCGATAATGCCGATGACATCACCACGGGCGATGCCGAGCTCGACCATGCCGAGCGTGAAATCCTTCACCCGGGCATGGTAATCGTTCCAGGTGAACTCCCGCCACAGGCCGAAATCCTTCTCGCGCAGCGCGATCTCGCTGCCATGTTCTTTGGCATTGAGGCGCAGCAGCTTCGGATAGGTATCTGCCTGTTTGACGCGTCCGGCATAGTCCATCATGCGGCGCTCTCCGCAGCGACAGGCGTGTCGTCGGGATCGACGAGGGCTTCGTCTTCTTCTCCGAGATAGGCGCGCTTGACGTGCGGGTCGGCGAGCACGGCAGCCGGATCGCCCTCGGCGATCTTGCGGCCAAAATCCAGCACCATCACGCGATGGGAGATGTCCATCACGACGCCCATGTCGTGTTCGATCATCATCACCGTCATCCCGTATTCTTCGTTGAGATCGACGATATAACGCGCCATGTCCTCCTTCTCCTCGAAGTTCATGCCGGCCATCGGCTCGTCGAGGAGGATGAGATTCGGCTCCAGCGCCATCGCGCGGGCGAGTTCGACGCGTTTGCGCAGACCATAGGGCAGCGTGCCGGCGGTCGCCTTGCGCACGCTCTGCAAATCGAGGAAGTCAATGATCTCCTCGACCTTGCGGCGATGCTCAAGCTCTTCCTTGCGCGCGCCGGTCAGCCAGTACAGCGAGCCGGTGAGGAAGTTGTTCTTCAGGAGGTGATGGCGCCCGACCATGATGTTGTCGAGCACGCTCATATGATGAAACAGCGCGAGGTTCTGAAAGGTGCGGCCGATGCCGAGACCCGGACGGGCATTCGGGTTGAGGCTTGTGATATCCTTGCCGTGATAGAACAGCTGGCCTTCGGTTGGGCGATAGCGGCCAGAGATGCAGTTGACGATGGAGGTCTTGCCGGCGCCGTTCGGCCCGATGATCGAGAACAGCTCGCCGTCATTGACAGCGAAGCTCACATCGGTGAGCGCGCGAACGCCACCAAAGCGCAGTGACACCCCGCGCACGTCCAGAGCAACCGCCACTCAAATCCTCCCAGATACGGCGCTTGTCGCGCTCTTTATCCACGTTCCTCGGATGGTCCCGAGCCTATATCGCCCGGTTACGCTAAGCCATTCTACTAATGACCTTTCGCGGTGGTCTTCCCTACGTCAAATCGGTATCCTGAAATGTCTCGCGGCGGACAATCTGCCTGCCAATTTGTCGCGCGAGCGTTCTTTTGCGCTGCAACATTCGAAGTGAAGCGGACCCTATGATTGCTGCAGATCATCTCAAGCGCATCGCGGCCTGGGCGCGGGACCTGAACGAGAAGGAGATCGAGGTCGCGCGCGCGGGCATCGTCGAGAAGTCGTTCAAGGCGAATGAATTCGTCTGTATGCGCGGTGACCAGTTCGAATACTGGACCGGCGTTGTCAGCGGCCTGGCGAAGATCGGCACCATCTCGCGCAGCGGCAAGGAGGTCAGCATCACCGGCCTCACGGCCGGTGCGTGGTTCGGCGAGGGCAGCGTGCTGAAGAACGAACCGCGACGTTACGACATTGTCCCGCTACGCGACTCCAAGCTGGCATTCATGGAGCGCCCGGCATTTATGTGGCTGTTCGAGAACAGTGTCGGCTTCAACCGCTTCCTGGTCTCGCTGTTGAACGAACGGCTCGGTCAGTTCATCGCACTGACGGAATATGGCCGAAGGCTCGATGCCACCGGGCGTCTCGCGCGCTGCATTGCCTCGCTGTTCAACCCGATCCTCTATCGCGACGCGACCAGGCATCTGGATATCACCCAGGAAGAGCTCGGTGCCATCACCGGCATTTCGCGGCAGAAGGCCAACCAGTGCCTGCAGACGCTGGAGAAGGAGGGTCTGCTGCGCCTGGAATATGGCGGCGTGACAGTGGTCGATCTTGAAAGACTGGGCAGCTACGGCGATTAAGCGACGCTCAGACCTCCAGCCATTCCCTGCGCACGGCGTCATTGGCCTTGAGTTCGGCGGGGGTGCCTTCGAACACGATACGGCCGTGGCCCATCACATAGACCCGGTGCGAGATGCGCAGCGCGATCGAGAGCTTCTGCTCGACCAGCAGGATCGCCACGCCGCGGCGCGCGATCTCGGCGATGAGATCGCCGACCTGCTGGACGATGATCGGCGCAAGGCCCTCGGTGGGCTCGTCGATCATCACGAGTTCAGGATCGCCCATCAGCGTCCGGCAGATCGTCAGCATCTGCTTCTCGCCGCCGGACAGCACGCCGGCGGCGGTGTCCGCGCGGGCGGCAAGGTTAGGGAACATGCCGAGCATGTCATCGAGCTTCCACTTGCCGGGATGACGCGGGTCCTTGATGCCCAGCATCAGGTTCTGCCGCACCGTGAGGCCCGGGAAGATGTCGCGATGCTCCGGCACATAACCGAGGCCGAGATGTGCGATCCTGAAGCTCGGCAGGCCGGCGATATTGGTGCCCTTGAAGGTGATTGTGCCGTGTGGCGGCACTTCGCCCATGATGGCCTTCACGGTGGTCGAACGCCCGACGCCGTTGCGGCCGAGCAGCGAGACTACTTCGCCGGCATCGATATGTAGGTCGACGCCCTGCAGAATGTGGCTCTTGCCGTAATAGGCGTGCAGGTCCTGAACTTGGAGCATCACGCCACTTCCTCGCCGAGATAGGCTTCCTTGACCTTGGGATTGCCGCGGATTTCCTCCGGCGTGCCCGAGGCGATGATCTGGCCGTAGACCAGAACCGAGATGCGGTCGGCGAGGCCGAACACTACGCTCATGTCGTGCTCAACGATCAGCAGCGTGCGCCCCTCGGTCAGCCGTCGGATCAGTGCCACGGCACGCTCGGTCTCAGCGTGACTCATGCCGGCGGTGGGCTCATCCAGCAGGATGACATCGGCGCCGCCTGCAATGGTGATGCCGATTTCGAGCGCGCGCTGTTCGGCATAGGTCAAAAGACCCGCGGGCACGTCGCGGCGCGATACGAGGTTGATATCCTGCAGGATCTGCGCGGTGCGGTCGCGCACCTCGGGCAGGTTGTCGACATTCTTCCAGAACGCGTAACGATGGCCGGTCGCCCACAGCACAGCGCAGCGCAGGTTCTCCCACACGCTCATCTTGGCGAACACGTTGGTAACCTGGAAGCTGCGCGACAGCCCGCGACGATTGATCTGGAACGGCGGCAGGCCGGAGATCACCTGATCGCGCAGCAGGATGCTGCCGACTGATGGTTTCATATAGCCTGATATCAGATTGAACAGCGTCGACTTGCCGGCGCCGTTGGGGCCGATCAGCGCGTGGCGTTCGCCCTGCGCGACCGTCAGGTTGACGTTGCGGATCACGGAGGTGATGCCGAAGGTCTTTTCGACGCCGCGCAGTTCGATGGCGGTGCTCATGCGGCCACTCCCTTCTCGCGCGCCGCGGTGAGGGCATCGTCCCAACTGCCGGCGACGCGCGCCCAGGTCTTGCGCGCGATAATGAAGCCGCCAATCAGCAGCACGGCGGCAACGGCCCATATCGCAGGGTTCGCCGCATCGAACGGAATCCCGAACGCCTTGATGTGGGAATCCTCGCCGGGATTGACGGTGAAGTGGACGGTGGTCTCGATCGCCAGCATCAGGCCGGTGATCATCGCCAGCGTCGGTACGAAGGCGACGAGATAGCTCGGCAGCACGCGGCTGAGCGTGCCGCCTTTCAGCAGCGGACGGTGCATCATCAGCAGTCCGGTGATGCCGCCGGGCGCGAACATCACCACGGCGATGAAAATCAGGCCGAAATAGAGCTGCCAGACCTGCGTGAGATCGGAGAGGCCGAGCGACAGCAGCGTCACGAAGATCGCGCCGACGATCGGGCCGATGAAGAAGCCGACGCCGCCGATATAGGTGGCGAACAGCACGGTGCCCGATTGCACGGCGCCGAGATAGGCCGAATTGGCGATCTCGAAATTGATCGCGGCTAGCGCGCCTGCTATGCCGGCAAACAGGCCAGAGAAGCAGAAGGCGATATAACGGATGATGTGCGGATCGTAGCCGACGAACTGCACGCGTTCGGGATTGTCGCGCACGGCGTTGCACATGCGCCCGAGCGGCGTGCGGGTGAGGGCATACATCGCGATGACGGCGATCAACGTCCAGGCCGCGACCAGATAATAGATCTGGATCTGCGGGCCGAAGCTCCAGTCGAACAGACGAAGCACCTTTGTGCGGTTGGCGGAGACGCCAGCTTCGCCACCGAAGAAGGTGCGCAGGATCAGCGCCGAGGATGCGACGAGTTCTGCGACGCCAAGCGAGATCATCGCAAAGGCCGTACCGGAGCGCCGCGTCGACACCCAGCCGAGCAGCATGGCGAAGATGAGGCCAGCCGCGCCGCCGACCAGCGGCACCAGCGGCAGCGGGATCGCGAACTTGTTCCTGGCGATGATGTTGATGGCGTGGATCGCGAGGAAGCCGCCGAGGCCGTAATAAACGGCATGGCCGAACGACAGCATGCCGGTCTGGCCGAGCAGGATGTTGTAGGACAGCGAGAAGATGATCGAGATGCCGATCAGGCTGAAGGTGGTCAGCGATCCGCCCGACGAGAACAGTTTCGGCAGCACCAGCAGCGCTAGCGCGGCGGCGATCCAGATGCCGTAGAACTTCAGCCGGTCGGAGGCGGCGGGGCGGGGCGGCGCGATGGTTGCCGGAATTTTGGCGGTGGCGTCGCTCATGTGTCGCGTGTTCCCAGCAGGCCCATCGGGCGGAAGATCAGGATCAGCACCAGCAGCAGATAGGGCATGATCGGCGCGATCTGGGCGACGGTGACGTTCCAGATGTCGGACAGCCAGGTGGTGGCATAGTCGGGGCTGAGCGGGCCGAAGGCGCCGGCCAGCGAGCCGTTCATCGACACAGCAAAAGTCTGCACGAGGCCGATCAGCAATGATGCGATGAAGGCACCGGGCAGCGAGCCGAGGCCACCAACGACCACGACGACGAACAGGATCGGACCCAGCAGACCGGCCATGTTGGATTGCGTGACCAGGGCCGGGCCTGCGATCACGCCAGCGACGGCCGCAAGCGCTGTGCCAACGCCGAACACCAGCATGAAGATACGCCCGACATTGTGCCCGAGATGGCCGACCATATGCGGATGGGTCAACGCCGCCTGCACGATCAGGCCGATGCGCGTGCGCTTCAGCACTACCAGCAATCCGATGAAGATCACGATGGAGACGACCAGCATGAAGATCTTGAAGGCCGGATAGTTGGTGGAGAACAGCGTGAAGGCCGGGAAGTCGAGCAGCGGCGGTACGCGGAAATCGACCGGGCTCTTGCCCCAGATGATCTGCACGATCTCCTCAATGGCGAAAGCAAGTCCGAAGGTGAACAGCAGCTCGGCGACGTGGCCGTTCTTGTGGACGTGACGCAGGCCATAGCGTTCGACGGCGGCGCCGAGCGCGCCGGCTAGCAGTGGCGCAAGGATCAGCGCCGGCCAGAAGCCGAACCATCGGCTGATCTGGAAGCCGAAGAAGGCGCCGAGCATATAGAAACTGGCATGGGCGAAGTTCAGCACGCCAAGCATGCTGAAGATCACCGTCAGGCCCGAGGCCATCAGGAATAGCAGCATGCCGTAGAGGACGCCGTTGAGCGTGGAGATGACGATCAGTTCAAGCACAAAGGACCTCGGTGTCTAACTGGTCGCGAATGAGAATAGAAAAAAACGCCGTCATGGCCGGGCCTGTCCCGGCCATCCACGTCTTCCTGCGGTCGTGACTTTAAGGCGTGGATGCCCGGGACAAGCCCGGGCATGACGGCGTTTGTGGTTGGCTCCCTGGCCATCCGCATCGCGTCCGCTTGCGCGCTTACGGCCGTTCCATCTTGCAGGTCGTCGGCAGCACGGTCTGCGGCGTGTCGATCTTCGCGGCCAGCTTCCAGCCCCAGCCGGTCTTTTCCTCGTCGAACGGCTCCTTGTCGGTGCGTTCGCCGAAGGAGGCGATATACATCGGCTGGAAGAACTGGTGGTCGTCCTTGCGCATATTGCCCTTGCCGCCGTCGAACACCTCGAACTCCATGCCTTCGAGGGCTGCGGCCACCTTCACCGGATCGAGCGACTTCGCTTTTTCGGCGGCGGCGGCGAACATGCGCATCTCGTTCACAGCGCGCGGATAGAACAGGCTGAAGTCATATTTCGCGCGCAGCGCCTTTTCGAACACGTCGGCCGAGGCATGGCCGAGATTTGGAATGCCTTCGGCGATCTGGAACACCTGATGATTCAGGCCGGCCTGCTTGATCGCGGTCGGGCCACCGGTGCCGCCGGCATAATAAGTGAACCAGCTCACCTTGAGGCCCGCGTCAGCCGCAGCCTTCAGCAAGAGGGCAAAATCCTGACCCCAGTTGCCGGTGATGACGCTGTCGGCGCCGGAGGCCTTGATCTTAGCAATATAGGGCGCGAAGTCGGTGATCTTGAGCAGCGGATGCAGCTCGTCGCCGACGATCTTCACGTCGGGCCGCTTGGCGCCGAGCATGGCGCGCGCCTGGCTGCGCACCGACTGACCGAACGAGTAATCCTGATTGATCAGGTAGACGTTCTTCACCGCAGGCACGGTCTTGATGTAGTTGGTGAGCGCTTCCATCTTGATGTCTGAATTGGCATCCCAGCGGAAATGCCAGAAGCTGCATTTCTCGTTGGTCAGCACCGGATCGACTGCCGCATAGTTGAAGTAAAGCACTTCCTTGCCGGGATTGCGGTCGTTGAACTTGGTGACGAAATCCGACAGTGCACCGGCGACCGACGAGCCGTTGCCCTGGGTGATGTAGCGAATGCCACCATCGATCGCCTTCTGCGCCTGAATCAGGCTCTCTTGCGGATTGGTCTTGTTGTCGAGTGGGACAATTTCGACCTTCTTGCCGAGAATGCCGCCCTTGGCGTTCAACTCGTCGGCGAGAAACTGGAAGGTCTTGAGGCCGACTTCGCCGACGCTGGCGCCGCCGCCGGACAGTGGATCGATATAACCGATCTTCACGGTCTCCTGCGCCATCGCCGTGCTGCCGAGCAATGGCAGCGCAATAGACGCAATGAGGGCTAGTTTGCGCATGGTGTTTCTCCCTGGAAGCATTTGTGCTGGCCGTTGTCGCGACGCCGAATCTTTTGATCCATCCGTCGCTGGCCTTATGCCGGGAGTGTGAGCCAAGGCGGTAGAAGCTGCAAGCCTCACTTGCAGCCTCACTTGGTCGTAGGCGCGGCCTTCGCTTTCTTGGATATCGCAGCGTCGCCAATGATTTCCGCGGCGCGCAATTCGTCGATTTCGGTGGCGCTGAGGCCCAGGATATCGCGCAGGACTTCCTCATTGTGCTGGCCGAGCGTCGGCGCGAGACGGGTGATCGGGTAGGGCAGTTTTGCACTGCCTTCGCGATAGGCAACGGAGGGCAGCAGATGTGGGCCCATAAATACCTTGGTCACAGGCTGCCAATGTCCGACTACGAGCAGATGTGGATCGCCGGCCAGATCCAGCGGCAGTCGCGCGGTACCCGCGGGCACGCCGGCGTCCTGCAGCGTCACCATGGCCAGATCCGGCCGCACGGTCGTCGTCCAATGCCGGACCGCGACCTCGATACGGTCCTCTTCGGCGCGGCGTCCTTCCGCTGTGGCAAGTGCAGCATCTTCAGCCAGGTCGTTGCGATGCATGACCTTGCACAGCGATCGCCATTCCTCGTCGCTGCGCACGGCAATGGTGATCCACTGATCTTCGCCGAGACAGGGAAAGCAACCGTTCGGCACGAAGCGTGGATGCCGGTTGCCGATGCGCGGGCCGGATTTGCCGGTGGCCGATTGCTCGATGACAGAGGGTGCGACAAGAGGCAGCAGGGCTTCCGTCGCACTGAGATCGATGTGCTGTCCGAGACCGGTATTCTTCTGATGCATGAAGCCGAGCATCAATGCCGCCGCAGCACTGACGCCGCCGAAGGGATCGCCGAGCGCGGCATGCAGCATGGTCGGCGGATCGCCTTCGCGGCCGGTGACCGATGGCAGGCCTGATGCCTGCTCCAGCGTCGAACCATAGGCGCGCACGCCGCTCCATGGACCGGTCATGCCGAAGGCGGGCATGGTCACGACCACGAGACGCGGATTGATCCTGTGCATCGCTGCAGCATCGAGGCCCATGCGTGGCAGCACATCGGCTGCATAGTTGTCGATCACAGCATCGGCGCCGGCGAGCAGTTGTTTCAGCAGCTCCTTGCCGCGGGGATTGGTGAGATCCAGCGTGATGCCGCGCTTGTTGCGGTTCATCTGCTGAAACCAGTAGATCTTCTCGTAGGTGCGTTCCGGAAAATACGGGCCGCGTGGATCGGTGCCGCGAAACCAGTCGGGATACTGGCAGGACTCCACCTTGATGACGTCGGCGCCGAGATCGCCCATCTGCCGCGTTGCCGATGGGCCGGCCCAGCCCATGGTGAGATCGATAATGCGCAGCCCCTTCAGCGGCTGCGGATCGTCTGGTGTTGCCTGCCGTGTCGCCATGCGCTGACGCGTAGGGAGGGCGTCGATCTTGTCGTCACCGGCAAATGGCGCGCGGCCATTCGGCTTCGGCCGTGAGCCGGTAAGAGTCTGCGGCAGTACCGGCGCATCGAATGATGCTGTTCCAATCTCGACTTTCGCGAAGGCGCCGCGATCGCGGTAGTATTGCTGCTTCAGCAGCGTCTCCATGTCCGGCACCACCGCGAGCGGAAGACGCAGCTCGATGCCTTTCTCGAACCATTCGTTTGCGCTCTTGTGCATCAGGATCGGTTGGAAGATATCGAACAGCGCCTTCGAATTATTGGTGCGCGCGAGACCGTCGTTGAACTGCGGCTCTGTCTCTAGTTCGGGAAGGCCGAGCATCACGCAGAACGCAGCCCATTGCGCCGGCGTCACTACGGTGATGCCGAGCCAGCCGTCTTTGGTCGGGAAATTGCCGACGGGATAGCCGCGGCCGAACCGGTTGATGGCCATGCGCGGCCGCGTGAAGCCGACTTCCAGCGCGAGACCGGTATCGAATTCGCTGATCTGCAGCATCGCTTCATGCGCGCTGACGGCAAAGCGCCGCGCGCCGGTGTCGCGACCATACATGCCGGCCAGCGTCGGAATGAACGCGGTGAGGCCGGCCATGACGGCGATCTGTCCGTCGCGCGGCAGCACCGGCGGGCCTTCCTGCGCACCGACCAGTTTCACGCTGCCCGCGAGACTGCGACAGACGGAGTCCGTTGCCTGATAATTGCTGTAGAGTCCGTGTTCGCCAAACCAAGAGATGGCAGTGATGGCGAGGCCGGGTTGTTCCTTGCGCAGGTCGTCATGCGTCAGGAGTGAGTTCGGAATCTCCGAAGGCGCGCGTGCATCGAGCAGCAGGTCGCATGTCGCAAGCAATGCGCGAACACGCGCCACATCATCGGGCTTGTCGAGATCGGCGATGACGCTGCGCTTGTTGGTATTCAGCCAGGCGAAATATCCGCTCTCGCGGCGGCCGTCGCCGGCATCGACGAGCGGCGGATAGTGCCGCGCAGGATCGCCGCCGGATGGTTCGATCTTGATGACCTCGGCGCCGAAATCGGAAAACAGTTTGCCGCAGTAATCTAGCGTATCGCCAGATCCGATTTCCACGACGCGCAATTCCGACAATGGCAGTTTCTGCATTTCCACCCGATCTTTTCTTATGTCGGGTCATCATGTCGAGATGCGTGCAGGCGTCAAGTCATTCGGCGCGCGCGGCGGCCTTGTCGAGCGCGATCGACATTGCCGAAATCAACGGCTTCATGAAGAACGCATCATTGGCCGGATAGATGTCGGCTTCGAGGCCGTACGATTTCAACTCGTCCGACACGACGGGACCGACCGATGCGATCGGTGTTTTCGCAAGTGCACTGCGCAATTGATCCTCGCGGGCATGCGCCTTCGCAGCATCGACGAGGCGACGCACCTGACCCGAACTCGTCAGCGCGATGGCATCGACGCGGCCCGCTTCCATTTCGTCGATGGCCGAGAGAATATTCGTTTCAGCAGCCTTGGAGTCGTAGACGTAAGGCAGCACCGTATCGACCTCGGCGCCGCACGCGGTGATCGCTGATATCAGAACGCTGTGATCCTTCTCGGGATAGAGCTGCAGGCCGAGGCGATGGCCTTTGAGATCGAGCCGCGAGAGCATCTCGGCGACGCCTTCGGAGGTCGGCTTCTCGGTGGTGACATCGGCCTCTAGCCCGATCTCGCGCAAGGCGCGACCGGGCTTCGGGCCGCGTGCGAATTTGCGGGATTGGCCGACGGCCGCAACGAACTCTTTTTCGATGCCGCGGTGACGCACGATTTTCATCATCCGGCGAAGCCCTTCGCCGGTCATTAGAACGAGGTCGTCGAACGGGTTAGCGATGAACCGGCCGATCCAGGCCTCGACCGGGGCAGGATCCGGCGCGTCCTCGATGTTGAACATCGGACATTGCAGCACATTGGCGCCCTGTTCGGTCAGCAGGCGGGAGAACTGCGCTTCCTCGCGGGTCTCCAGGATCAGGATGCGGTAACCGTTGAGCTTGTCAGCCATCTCTGTTTTCTGCCTGTTTTCGCACGTTAATTCGCTGGCAATGACGTCCATATTGCAGCGCGCAATTGGATTGGCGCAAGGCCGTCGCGGATGATAGAGCAGGGCTCCAATTTCCGCTTCACTTGAAGCAGATCAGCTCGCCCCAGGTTCTTATAAGCCATGTCCCATCAATTCGTCCTGACCCTGTCCTGCCCAGACCGCCCTGGCATCGTTTCCGCGGTATCGACCTTCCTGGCCCAAAATGGCCAGAACATTCTCGATGCCCAGCAATTCAACGATGTCGAGACCGGCCACTTCTTCATGCGCGTGGTATTCAACGCCGCGGATGTGAATGTCGAGCTGGCGGCGCTGAAGACCGGCTTCGGGGCCATTGCAGAGCGCTTCAAGATGGACTGGCAGATGCGCGACCGGGCGACCCGTCGCCGGGTCATGCTGCTGGTGTCGAAGTCCGATCACTGCCTCGTCGATATCCTGTATCGCTGGCGCACCGGCGATCTCGACATGATCCCGACCGCGATCGTCTCGAACCATCCGCGCGACGCCTTCAAGGATCTCGATTTCGGCGACATCCCGTTCCACCACATGCCGATCACCAAGGAGACCAAGCGCGAGCAGGAGCAGGCGATCTGGGATCTGGTCGGCACGACCGAAACCGAGCTCGTGGTGCTGGCGCGTTACATGCAGATCCTGTCGGACGAGATGTCGGCGAAACTGTCCGGCAAGTGCATCAACATCCATCACTCGTTCCTGCCGGGCTTCAAGGGCGCGCGGCCCTATCACCAGGCCCACGCGCGCGGCGTCAAGCTGATCGGCGCGACAGCGCATTACGTGACCAGCGATCTCGACGAAGGTCCGATCATCGATCAGGATGTCGAGCGCATCAGCCATCGCGACACGCCGGAAGAACTCGTGGCCAAGGGCCGCGACATCGAGCGCCGCGTGCTGGCGCGCGCCATGCGGTATCACCTCGAGGATCGTGTGATCCTCAACGGCAAGAAGACCGTCGTTTTCATGAACTGAGCGACGCCGTCGCGGCGTCGGACGATAGCGCGATCAGCGAACAGCCTCTGCAGAGGGCGATGTGGCGGGGTCCGGCCCCGTCATGGCGCCGGATTGCTGCTGCTCGTGCCGCTTCGCATAGGCTTCGTATTCGGGAGAGCCCGGACGCGGCGGCGCGTCCGCTGGCAGGCCGCCAGCCCATGCCGGGATCAGGTCGGCCATGCCGCCGGCCATGAACGAACTGATCGAGCCGCAACCGCCAAGGCTGCAGGACAGCAGCACGAGACAGGCGAGGGCGGGTACGCGGCGGGATACTGGCATGGCGGCAACATCATTTGAGGCGGTCTGCGGAATATAGCAGATCTGCGACGGGATTTGCCGAGAATTCACGGCAAATCAATGGTCAAATATTACGGAGCGTGGCTGGACGGCCTCAGCGCTCCGGCAATCCGGCCGCGATGAGCGCCTGTTCGATCCGGCCGCGCGCTTCCATATATGCGGCGCTGACATTCTTGGTCGGGATCCCGATGTTGCTCACTGTCGAACCGGGCCGCAGCTTCAAGCCTTGCGTCAAAGCCGCCTGTGCTTCGTCCGTGCGGCCCAACCGCTGGTAGGCCGCGGCCAGCAGCACAAGCGGACGCCCGGAGGCCGGCGTGATGGCGATGGACCGTTGCAGCCAGGGCAATGCTTCTTCGTCGCGGCCCATCATCAGGTAGCTCACTCCCGCGCCAAGCAGCCAGGTCCAGCGCGACACCGGCGGCGTATCAAACCGGTTGGCTTGCTTGAACGTTGCCAGCGCGTCCTCGAACCGGCCAAGCGGAAGTTGCCCGAGGCCTATGTGGTACAACGCCATTCCGTTCCAGGGATCGAACGCCAATGTTCTGGCGCAAACCACCAGGCTTTCGACAAATTCATTGGTCGCGTTGAGAAAGCGGCAATAGGCTTCGAGCACCGGAATAGAACTGGGTCTGGTCCGCACCGCGCGCTCCAGCATGGCCTTGGCATTTTTCTCCGCTGCGGCGGCGTCGTCCGGGCCGTACCAGACCATCTGGATGCCGCGCATTTGCAGCGCCGCGAGCGCGACTTGCAGGTCGGCATTGTTGGGCTCTTCGGCGAGCGCTTTGTCCAGCATCGCCTGCGCCGTGGCGAAACGCTCGCGTGTGGTCTGGTTGATTGAGGCGATGGCCTGCTCGATCGCAACCCTGGCATTGCCGGGCGAACGGCCGACGGTTGCAGCGGTTCGTGCACCCGGCTCAAGAAGCGCGTTGATGCGAAGCGCGAGCGGATGTCCAAGTCCCGCCGCCAGCCGGGACCGTTGCATCCCGAGGTCTGGCTCTTCCAGGTCTGAATCCTTGAAGCTGACGGCCACCGGCACAGTCCACACCACTTCGCCGGTCGCCGTCCTAGTCATGCGCGCACGCAGCTCCCACGACCGCTCGCCTTTCGCCAGTTCGCCATTCACGACGAAGTCCGGTTGTGTCGCAAGTGGCGATGCCGGCTGCGGCGCGGTTTGCGTCATCACGCGAATATTGTCGATCTTCGCCAGGCCATCGACGAGACGCGTGGTCACGTTCGCTGCCGTCTCGGCGACCTGACTGTCGCTGCCCACACCGGCGATCGGCATCACGGCGATGGTCGGCGGCGCTCGCCCGAAGATGACATCCGGACCGAAGATCGGGGCGGCAACGGCCAGTCCAACGATCGCGCCGAGCCCCGCCATTGCGGCGAGTGCCGCGGGTCCGCGCAAGCCGAACAACCGCCGCCGTTCGACGGGTTCAGCGGCGGCCACGGCGCGGGCAGGCTCCCCGCTCAAGGCGGCCAGCGGCAACGCGGCTGGCGTCTCCACGGCGGCCGGTTCGGCCAACATCTCGACATCGAACATATAGCCGCGGCCGGACACGAGCTTGATCACCTGCCGCTGATCGTCGCCCAGCGCGGTACGAAGCTCCCGGATGCACTGAAACAGGCTGTCTTCGCCGACATGGACGTTCGGCCAGACCGCCTCCATCAGCTCCTGTTTGCTGATGATGCGGCCGGCGTTGGCTGCGAACAGCGCCAGCATATCGAAGGTTTTCGGCCGAAGCTTGATGGCTTTGCCGTCTGGCCCGCGCAGCTCGGCGCGCAGCCGATCAAATTCAAAGCCAGCAAAACGGTACACCGTGCCTCCGCGGTTTCCCGAAACCGTCCGGGGCCAGCAATTACCAGAAAACGCGCCGTGCGGGCGTCTGATCGCAAGATATCAGAAAAAGTTCAGAAAATACGCGCGCTGCTTCAGGACGCCCGCGCGCCACCCGTGCGACGTTGATTCTGCCGTCTCGGGCCTTCGGTTGCCGAAATGCCCGAGCGACGGCGAACTGGAATGGGGTGGCGGGTGGCGCTAGGGCTTTTCAACCAGAGACTCGCCAACCAGAGACTTGGGCCGGCGCGCCGGCTGCGGGCCATTTTGCTGGCGTCGTCGGCACTGGGCCTGGCGCCCGTTTTGGCGGCGCTGCCGGCGGCGGCGCAGGATTCGACCTGGCTGCTCAATCCCGGCTCTAACAACTACAACCTGGCTGGTAACTGGAGCGCGGGGGTGCCGACCGGCACCGCGACATTCGGAGTCACGAACGCCGCCTCTGTGGTTATCACTGCCGATATTGTGTTCGACAGCTGGATTTTTTCCGCCGGGGCGCCGGCCTACACGTTCTCAAGCGACAATCTCAGAACGCTTGAGTTCAGCGGCGGCGGCATTTCCGTCCTTGGCGGCAGCGTCAATTTTATCAATGGCGGACTGCTGAATTTCAACAATGCCAGCACCGCTGGCAGCGCCACGCTGACGAACCCGGGTATTTTGTCTTTTAATCAAACCAGCACGGCCGGCAGCGCCAATATCGTCAACACCTACGTTTTGGGGTTTTATAATAACAGCACGGCCGCAAACGCTACCATCAACAGCAGCAATTCGATGTCGTTCAACGGAACGACGACAGCGGGCAATGCGAGGATCACGAATACCGGCAATCTCGCTTTCAACGCGAGCAGCACAGCCGGCAGCGCGACCATTACCAGTACCAATGACCTGTTTTTCAGTAATAGTGCGACGGCTGGCGGCGCCACGATCACCAATTCAAACTTGCTGCGTTTTCTTGACACAAGCAGCGCCGGAAACGCGTCCATTCTCAATGTCAACTTGATGTATTTCTACAACGCCTCCACGGCCGGCAGTGCGGCGATAACCAACGGCGGTTTGCTAAACTTTATAAGTACGAGTACGGGTGGCACCGCTGCGATTACCAATGGCGCGGCAGGCGTCACGGATTTCAGCGCTCATGTCGGCGCGCTTGGCGTCGGTTCGATTGCCGGCGGCGGCTCGTTCACCCTCGGCGCCAACCAACTGACCGTCGGCGGCAATGATCTGTCGACCAATGTCACCGGAATCATTGCTGATGGTGGCCATGGCGCCGGCGGCATCGGCGGGTCGCTTGTCAAAGCCGGCACCGGCACGCTGACATTGTCCGGCGCCAACACCTATACCGGTGCGACCACGGTCAATGGCGGCGCGCTGATCGTCAATGGCTCGATTGCCTCGTCATTGATGCTCACCGTCAACAATGGCGCCATGCTCGGTGGCACCGGCACGCTCGGCAACACGACGATTGCATCGGGCGGCACACTGGCGCCGGGCAACTCGATCGGCACCATCACCGTCAATGGCAACCTGACCTTCGGCGCCGGGTCGAACTACAATGTCGAGGTCTCGCCGTATTCATCCGACCGCACCAATGTCACCGGCAGCGCTACGCTGAACGGCGGCACTGTCAATGCCAGCTTCGCGGCGGGCTCTTACGTTGTCAGGCAATACGCCATCCTCAACGCTACCGGCGGTCTTGGTGGCACCACCTTCAACGCGCTCGTTAACAGCAATCTGCCGTCAGGCTTCAGGACCAGCCTGAGCTACGACGCCAACAATGCCTATCTGGATCTGGCGCTTGCCTTCGTTGCGCCGCCGAACACCGGCCTCAGCGGCAACCAGTCCGGCGTCGGCAACGCGCTGGTCAGTTACTTCAACCGCAATGGCGGCATTCCGCTGGTCTATGGCGGACTGACACCCACCGGGCTGACGCAGGCTTCCGGCGAGACCGCGACGGGATCGCAGCAGATCGCCATAGGTGCGATGACGCAGTTCATGGGATCGATGACCGACGTCTTTGCAGCAGGTCGCGGCGGCACTGCGCCGGGCGCGATGGGATTCGCCGACGAAGGCAATGCCAGCGCCTATGCATCGACAGAGAAGGGCCGCGCCGCACGCGATGCCACTGCGATGTTCACCAAGGCGCCGCTGGCGCAAGCCTATGATCCGCGCTGGAGCGTGTGGGCGTCGGGCTTCGGCGGTACGCAAACCACCGACGGCAACAGTGCTGCCGGTTCGAATACATCGACCAGCCGCATCTATGGCGTCGCCGTTGGCGCCGACTATCTGATATCGCCCGCCACCGTCGCCGGTTTCGCGATGGCCGGCGGAGGCACGAACTTTAGCGTGATAGGCGGCGGCTCTGGCCGCTCCGATCTGTTCCAGATCGGCGGCTTCGTGCGCCACACCATCGGCTCGACCTATCTGTCCGGCGCATTGGCCTATGGCTGGCAGGACGTCACGACGAATCGCACCGTGTTCACGGATCAATTGCAGGCGCACTTCAACGCCGACACGTTCTCGGGACGCTTCGAGGCCGGCAACCGCACCGTCACCTCGTGGTTCGGCGGCCTCGGTCTGACGCCATATGCCGCCGCTCAGGTCACCGCCATCGCGCTGCCCGCTTATGCCGAAACCGCTTTCAGCGGCAGCAACGCATTTGCGCTCAGCTACGCCGGCAAGACCGTGACCGATACCCGCAGCGAACTCGGCTTGCGCACCGACAAGTCCTTCGCCGTCAACGATGCGATCCTCACGCTGCGCGGCCGCGCCGCCTGGGCGCATGATTTCAATACCGACCGCGCCGCATCGGCGACGTTCATTGCACTGCCCGGCGCGTCGTTTGTGGTCAACGGCGCGGCAGCGGCGCGCGATGCCGCGCTGACAACGGCGTCGGCCGAGATGACATTCGTCAGCGGCATCTCGCTCGCCGCCACCTTCGAAGGCGAGTTCTCGGGTGTCACGCGCTCTTATGCCGGCAAGGGCGTGGTGCGCTACACATGGTGATTGAACCTTCACGGGCGGCGTCGGCACGGTCGTCGTGCAAGGACGCCAACGGGCTGTGACTTTCGGGCGACATTGCGGGGGAATCTCCTGCCGAACCGACCAATTTGGGGGCCCGCGCGTCGCTTTGCGCAAAATGCGACGACGGCGCGGTTCCATTGTGGCAGGGTCCGCTCCGATATACGGCTTCGCCGCGCCCTTGAGCGTCGAAATGCAACGGGGTGAGCGGGTGGCGATACGGGGTCTCAACGATCGATTCGGCGCAGCGCGCCGGTGGCGGGCCATTTTGCTGGCCTCGTCGGCGCTGTGCCTGGCGCCCTTTTGGGCGACGCTGCCTGCGGCGGCGCAGGACGCCACCTGGCTGAACGCGCCCGCCAGTGGTGACTTCAACACGGCAGCGAACTGGGGCCCGGCCGTGGTGCCGACCGGCACCGCGTTCTTCGGCTCGTCCGGCGTCGCCGCGCTGTCATTTTCGGCCTCTACGACCCTCGGCGGCTGGACCTTCAATGCCGGTGCTTCGTCTTACAGCTTCACCGTCGGCAGCAGTCTCTTTTTCGTCGGTGCCGGCATCGTCGTCAACGGCGGCTCAGTCGACATCACCAACAACAGCGTAATGACTTTCGCCAACTCCAGCACGGCCGGCAGTGCCACCATCGCCAACAACTTCCAACTGCAATTCATCAACACCAGCACGGCCGGCAACGCGGCCATCACCAATGGCGCGGCGGGCACTACGGATTTCGGCGGATCGACCGGCCCCCTTGGCGACAACAAGCTCAGCGCCGGCTCGATCAACGGCGGCGGCACTTTCAGACTGGGCCAAAACGAGTTGACGGTCGGCGGCAACAACCTCTCGACCAACGTCACCGGGGTCATCGCCGACGGCGGCACCGGCGGCTCACTGGTGAAGACCGGCACCGGCACGATGATCCTGTCCGGGATCAACACCTATACCGGCGGCACCACTTTCGCCGGCGGAACCATCAGCGTCGCGCAGAATGCCAACCTCGGCGGTGCAGCGGGTGCGCTGACCTTCAATGGCGGCACGCTGCAGACGACTGCCGGCTTTTCATCGGCGCGCAGCATTGCTTTGGGCACTGGCGGCGGCACCCTGCAGGTCGATACCGGCACTCTCGAACTGTCCGGCAATATCGCGGACAGCGGCGGGACGCCTGGCGCATTGAACAAGACCGGCGCCGGTACACTGTCGCTCACCGGCAACAGCATTTATACGGGCGCCACCAATATTCTTGCCGGCACGCTGCTCGCGAGCGGCTCGCTCAGCCCGGACAGCGCCTATACGATCGCGGCCGGCGCCACGCTGGCCCTCGACAGCCCGTTCCAGTTTATCGGCTCGCTGGCCGGCGCCGGCAGCGTGACCAATGCCAACGCCGCCGATGCGGTTCTGGTCGTCGGCCTCAACAACAGCAGCACGACCTTTGCCGGCGTGATCAAGGATGGCGCGGCGGCGAAGATGTCGCTGTGGATCGACGGCACCGGCGTCACGACACTGACCGGCGCCAACACCTATACCGGCGGCACCGCGATCTGCTTCTGCTCGACGCTGCAGATCGGCAATGGCGGCACCACCGGTTCGATTGTCGGCGATGTCACCAACGGCGGCACGCTGATCTTCAATCGCTCGAACTTCTACAGCTTCGACGGAGTCATTTCCGACAGCGGCGCCGACCAGGGCAAACTGGTGAAGACCGGTGCGGGCAACACCGTGCTGAGCGGGATCAACACCTATACCGGCACGACGACAGTCGACGCCGGCACGCTCAGCGTCAACGGTTCGATTGCGTCGTCGTCGCTGACCACGGTGAATTCAGGCGGCACGCTCGGCGGCAACGGCTTTGTCGGCGACACGTTGATCAATGGCGGCACGCTGGCGCCGGGCAATTCGATCGGCACGCTCAATGTCACTGGCAGCCTGACCATGACAGCGGCATCGACCTATCTGGTGCAGATCTCCGGAGCATCATCGGACAAGACCATCGTCACCGGCACCGCGACGCTGGCTGGCAAACTCGCAGTCGATCCGCTGGCGCGCCTCGCCGCGACGACGACCTATACGATCCTCAATGCTGGCGCGCTCAGCGGCAGCTTCGACACGACAACCGTGGTCAACAGCTTCGCGCGCAACGCGCGGCTGAGCTATGTGGGCAACGCGGTGCTGCTGACCCTCGATCCCGGTCTGCTCAGCCCGAACGTGCCGGACAGTGCCGGCCGCAATCAGAAAGGCGTCGCAACCGCCATCGACAATGCGCTCATGAGCGGCGGCACGATGCCGGACCAGTTCAACGCGCTGTTTGCGCTCACCGGCGACGCGCTACGCAACGCGCTGACCCAGGCCTCGGGCGAGACGGCGACGGGATCGCAGCAGACGACCTTCAACGCCATGACGCAGTTCATTGGCTTGATGACCGATCCGTTCAGTGCGGGCAGGGGTTTTGATACGCCGGGCGCGATGGAATATGCGGATACGCGTAAACCTGCCGACGCTTTCGCGATGTTGACCAAGGCGCCGCTCGCGAAATCCTACGATCCACGCTGGAGCGTGTGGGCCGCGGGCTTCGGCGGCTCGCAGACCACCGACGGCAATGCGACGACGGGATCGAACACCGCGCGCAGCAGCATCGGCGGCACCGCCGTCGGTGCCGATGTGCTGTTGTCGCCGACCACCATTGCCGGTTTCTCGCTCGCTGGCGGCGGCACGAATTTCTCCGTGGCCAATGGCGGCAGCGGCCATTCGGATATGTTCCAGGCCGGTGCCTTCGTGCGTCACAGCATGTCGTCCGCTTACATCACCGCCGCGGCCGCCTATGGCTGGCAGGACATCACTACCGATCGCATCGTGACCGTCGCCGGTATCGATCGCCTGCATGCGCAGTTCAATGCGAATTCCTATTCTGCGCGGGTCGAAGGCGGTAACCGCACAGTGAGTTCATGGCTCGGCGGTGTCGGCGTGACGCCCTATGTCGCCGCGCAGGTGATCGCATTCGACCTGCCGTCCTATGCGGAAACCGTCAACGGCGGAGCCAGCACCTTTGCGCTGAACTACGCGGGCAAGACAGTGACATCGACCCGCAGCGAACTCGGCCTGCGCACCGACAAATCCTTCGCCGTGGCTGATGCGATCCTGACGCTGCGTGGCCGCGCGGCATGGGCGCATGACCTCAACAGCGATCGCAGCGTGGCCGCCACGTTCCAGTCGCTGCCCGGCGCATCGTTCACGGTGGCAGGCGCAGCGCCGGCACGCGACGCGGCGCTGACCACGGCCTCGGCCGAGATGAGCTTCGTCAGCGGCTTCTCGCTGGCCGCGACGTTCGAGGGCGAGTTCTCGGATGTGACGCGCAGCTATGCCGGCAAGGGTGTTGCGCGTTATACGTGGTAGCAGGTGCCGAGGGCGCGGTGCGCTGCGCGCATTCGTTCGGCAAAAATCTGAAAATAATCCTTGACGTCGTTTCAATTCAGATTATATTCTCCTGCATCCCGTCCCACTTTGAGGGGCGTTGCCAGGGACGCTTGTTAGCGCGGGGCGGGATGTGGCGCCTGCGGGCGGGAGGGAGACGTTCCCTCACGCACTCGGGAGGCCTTGGGTCACCGTCCGGCCCCACTACGGGGGTCTGCCACTCATGCTGGCTGGACGTGGCATTGGTGAACGGCGGGAAACCGTCGGGATAAGCGGACTGCGGAGGTCTGCGCCTTTGCCCGGAAGAACGGTCCCGAGGACAGAAATCGCCACGATGGAGCGTCGAAAGGCGTTTCCGCGGCCTCTGATGTCCGGCGATCCGGACAGCACGCTGCGGCACTGTACCCAAGTCGCGCCTTTCGGCGCTTCATCTCCCTCATTCTTGAGGGAGGCCACCGGGGACTGCCACTCAGGCGCTCAGGCGCGGGCAAGGACGGCGCGTGGCCGCACTCAGCCCTGTCGTCTCACGCCGTGGTCTTGCGCTTCGGTGCGGCGGGTTTGCGAACCTGTACCGCATTGACCGCCGGTGCCTGTGCCAGCAGGCGGCCCAGCATGTCGATCAGCTTTTCGACTTCCTTCTCATCGAGGCAATCCAGCAGGACCCGTTCGCGGTCCAGCGCCAGCTCGATGATCCGGTCATGCAGCGCGCGGCCGGATTTGGTCAGGATGACGACGCGCCTGTTGTCGCCGGCCAGATCGGTCACTGTCACGCTGCCGTTATCGACCAGAGATTTAAGCGTGCGGCTGACCAGCCCCTTGTCGAGATCGAAATACTGGCAAATCTGTTGTGCGGTGCACGCGTCTTCGCTGGCGAGCTTCGAGAGGATTCGCCATTCCGTGACGCCGACGCCGAATTCGCGCCGATAGGCGCTCGAGGCACCCGCGGCGAGCTTGTTGCCCAGGAAATTGATGAGCGCCGGTACATATCGTCCATGGTTGATCACCGGCTTTGTCATCTGGATACGATCTGCAATCTGAAATGAACGGAAATCGAGCGGCCCGTGAATGCTTGGCTAGACTTTAGCAGCATGCCACGATGCGTCGGAATTACGCAGTTCAACAGACCGCGTTGTGTTGTCAACCCAGCCGTTGACAGGTCAACATGGCTCCGTTATCGCGGGCGATCATCATCGCGGGCGACAGCGTATGGGGACTATGACTTCACGGCCTTGAAGAGCCGGCATCACCTACAGAGGAGGAATTAATGCTGAGGAATTTCATTTCCGCGACCGTGGCTGCTGTCGGCGTGCTGTCCATCGGCGCTTTTGCGCAGGCGCAGGAGACCGTCAAGATCGGTCTGATCGTGCCGATGACCGGCGGTCAGGCTTCGACCGGCCAGCAGATCAACAACGCGATCAAGCTCTATCAGCAGAAGAACGGCGACACCGTTGCCGGCAAGAAGGTCGAAATCATCCTCAAGGATGACGCGGCGCTGCCTGACAACACCAAGCGCCTCGCGCAGGAACTGATCGTCAACGAGAAGGTCAACATCATCGCCGGCTTCGGCGTCACGCCGGCTGCGCTCGCCGCTGCGCCGCTCGCGACCCAGGCGAAGGTGCCCGAGATCGTGATGGCCGCTGGCACCTCGATCATCACCGAGCGCTCGCCCTATATTGTGCGCACCTCGTTCACACTGGCGCAGTCCTCCACCATTATCGGTGACTGGGCCGCCAAGAACGGCATCAAGAAGGTCGCGACGCTGACCTCCGACTACGCACCGGGCAACGACGCACTGCAATTCTTCAAGGAACACTTCACCGCCGGCGGCGGAGAGATCGTCGAAGAGGTCAAGGTGCCGCTCGCCAATCCCGATTTCGCGCCGTTCCTGCAGCGCATGAAGGACTCAAAGCCCGACGCGGTGTTCGTGTTCGTGCCTGCCGGGCAGGGCGGTAACTTCATGAAGCAGTATGCCGAGCGTGGCCTCGACAAGTCCGGCATCAAGGTGATCGGACCCGGCGACGTGATGGACGACGACCTGCTCAACAACATGGGCGATGCAGCGCTTGGCGCCGTCACCGCGCATCTGTATTCGGCAGCGCATCCCTCGGCGATGAACAAGGAGTTCGTCGCGGCCTACAAGAAGGCCTACAACACCCGTCCGGGCTTCATGGCAGTCGGCGGCTGGGATGGCATCCATCTCGTCTATGAGGCGCTGAAGAAGACCGGCGGCAAGGCCGACGGCGACAGCCTGATCGCGGCGATGAAGGGCATGAAGTGGGAAAGTCCACGCGGCCCGATCTCCATCGATCCGGAGACCCGCGACATCGTGCAGAACATCTATATCCGTGAGGTCAAGAAGGTGGACGGCGAACTCTACAACATCGAATTCGCGACGTTCGAGGCGGTGAAGGATCCCGGCAAGACGAAGAAGTAATGCTGCGTGGAGGGAGCGCGTGTTTGGCACCGCGCTCTCCACGTCATGCCCGGGCAAAGCGCGAAGCGCGGCTTCGCGGGATGTCCCGGGCATCTACGTCTTCGTTTTGGCCAAGGCGTGGATGGCCGGAACAAGTCCGGCCATGACGTCGCTTTAAAATATCGATCTCACGTTTCTCTAATCACGGCTAACTCGCTTTCATGACCCTTCTCACCATTCTGTTCGACGGCGTCGCCTACGGCATGTTGCTGTTCGTGCTGGCGTGCGGGCTGGCGGTGACGCTGGGGCTGATGAACTTCGTCAACCTCGCGCACGGCGCCTTCGCCATGGCGGGCGGCTATGCTTGCGCGATCCTGGTCAATCGCGCCGGCCTGCCATTCTTTGCGGCTTTGCCGATTGCTTTTGTGGTGAGCGCGGCGATCGGCGCCGTGCTTGAGCGATCGCTCTATCGCCATCTCTATACGCGCAGCCATCTTGATCAGGTGCTGTTCACCATCGGCCTCGTCTTCATGTCCGTGACGGCGATGGACTACTTCATGGGCTCGGCGCAGACTTTTATCCATCTCCCGGATTATCTGCAGGGCCAGATCAATCTGTTCGGCCTTGGCGTCGGTCGCTATCGCCTGATGATCATTGTGATCTGCGGATTGCTCACCATCGCATTGCAGATGATCCTGTCGAAAACGCGCTTCGGCAGTCGGTTGCGCGCCGCGGTCGACGATCCGCGGGCTGCGTCAGGTTTGGGCATCAACGTCCCGCAGGTCTTCGCGCTGACCTTCGCGTTCGGCTGCGGATTGGCTGGCATGGGCGGCGCACTTGGCGCGGAAATCCTCGGCCTCGATCCGTATTTCCCGCTGAAGTTCATGATCTACTTCCTGATCGTGGTGACGGTCGGCGGTTCGTCCAGCATCACCGGGCCGTTCCTGGCCTCGCTGCTGCTGGGCATCGGCGACGTCGCCGGTAAATATTACGTGCCGAAGCTTGGCGCCTTCGTGATCTACACCATGATGATCGTCATCCTGATCTGGCGCCCGAACGGCCTGTTTGGCCGTACGGCGGCGCGGTGAGGGCGTCATGACAGCCAACAGCACCACCCATCCGGAAGTCGGCACCTTCGCCATGGCGCGCGCGCAATGGCGCTGGCCCGAAGTCGTGTTCTGGCTCGCCGCTGCAGGCTGCATCCTGCTGTTTCCGAACCGCTACCTGATCCTCACCGAGATCGCCTGGCTCGCGCTGTTCGCGCTCTCGCTCGATCTCATCCTCGGCTATGCTGGCATCGTTTCGCTCGGCCACGCCGCATTCTTCGGCTTCGGCGGCTATGCGGCGGGACTGCTCGCATTGCACGGCATCGTCACCGAACCGGTGATTGCATTGGTCGTGGCTGGTCTTGCCGCGATGGCGCTCGGCTTTGTGACAAGCTTCCTCGTCATGCGCGGTTCGGATCTGACGCGGCTGATGGTGACGCTCGGAATCGCGTTGTTGCTGCGCGAACTCGCCAACCGCTTTTCAAACATAACCGGTGGTTCCGATGGCCTTCAGGGCATCGAGATGGCGCCGATCCTCGGCCAGTTCTCCTTCGATATCTTCGGCAAGGTCGGCTTCATCTATTGCCTCTGCGTGCTGTTTGTCCTGTTCCTGCTGGCACGCCGCATCGTGCATTCGCCATTCGGCCTGTCGCTGCGAGCGATCCGTAACAATCCGCTGCGCGCCTCGGCGATCGGCATTCCCGTCAATCGCCGGCTGATCGCGATCTACACTATCGCCGCCTTCTATGCGGGCGTTGCCGGTGCACTCTCGACGCAGACGACAGCGCTCGCCTCGCTCGACGGTTTTGCCTTCGATCGCTCGGCCGACCTGATGCTGGTGCTGATCATCGGCGGCACCGGCTATCTCTATGGCGGCTTGATCGGTGCAGTGATCTTCAAACTGCTGCAGGAGCTGTTCTCGACGCTGACGCCGCAATACTGGCAGTTCTGGATCGGCGCCGTGCTGGTGGTCATCGTGCTGATCGGCCGCGACCGGATGCATCGCTGGGCGCTGTTTCTGCCGCGGCTGATCGCGAGCAAGTTCGGCCGTGCCAAGACGCCGGTCGTTGCGCCGGAAGGTGAGGCGCCATGACCATCGCGCTGGAAACCGTCAATCTCGAAAAGTCCTTCGGCGGGCTCCGGGTCACCCGCGATCTGTCGCTCAAGATCGAGGCCGGCGCGCGCCATGCGCTGATCGGTCCGAACGGTGCCGGCAAGACGACGGTGATCAATCTTCTGACCGGCGTGCTCAAGCCCAACTCCGGCCGCATCCTGCTCGAAGGCAACGACATCACCGGCCTGCCGGTTCACAAGCGCGTGCTGCGCGGGTTGTCGCGCACCTTCCAGATCAATCAGCTTTATCCCGACATGACGCCGCTGGAGACGGTCGGTCTCGCTGCGTCCGAACATCTCGGACATGGCAGCGACTGGTGGCGTCGCATGGGCACCCGCAGTGACGTCAATGACGCGATCGCGGAAAACCTCGCGCGCTTTCATTTGCTCGACGTCATGAATGAGCCGACGGCGACATTGCCCTATGGCAAGCAGCGCCTTCTCGAGATCGCCGTCGCCATCGCCACCAAGCCGCGTGTGCTGCTGCTCGACGAGCCGGCTGCGGGTGTGCCGGAAAGCGAGCGCCACGATATTCTCTCGGCCGTCGCCAGCCTGCCGCGCGACGTCACCGTGTTGCTGATCGAGCACGACATGGATCTGGTATTCTCCTTTGCCGATCGCATCTCTGTGCTGGTCGCGGGCGCCATGCTGGTGGAAGGCCCGCCGGACGAAGTGGCGCGCGATCCGCGCGTCAAGGCCGTCTATCTGGGCGAGGGCGCCGATGTCTGATCTTCTCGACATCAATGACCTGCGCGCGGGCTATGGCGAAGCCGTGGTCATTCCGAAGATGACGCTGCAACTCGGCGAAAGCCAGGTGCTGGCACTGCTCGGACGCAATGGCACCGGCAAAACCACGCTGATCAATTCCATCGTCGGCGTCACCCGCCGCTTCAGCGGCACGCTGAAGCTCGGCGGAAAGGACATCACGTCGCTGAGGCCGGACCAGCGCGCCCGCGCCGGCATTGGCTGGGTGCCGCAGGAGCGCAATATCTTCCGCTCGCTCACCGTGGAAGAAAACATGACCGCTGTGGCGCAGCCTGGGCCATGGGACGTCAAGAAGATCTACGAGATGTTTCCGCGGCTCGAAGAGCGCAAGAATAATTTCGGCAACCAACTCTCCGGCGGTGAACAGCAGATGCTGGCGATCGGCCGTGCGCTGACGCTCAATCCGCAGGTTCTGCTGCTGGATGAACCGACTGAAGGCCTTGCGCCGATCATCGTCGATGAATTGCTGGCAGCGCTGGGCAAGATCACACGTGCCGGCGGCATCTGTTCTATCATCGTGGAACAGAATGCACAAAAAATACTCGGGCTCGCCGATCGTGTCGTGATATTGGAACGCGGTACCATCGTGCATGATGCAACGAGTGCAGCGTTGAAATCTGATCCTGGCGTGCTGGAGCATTTCCTCGGCGTCGCCGGCGCGGCCGGCAGCAAGAATAATCACACGGCCGGCACACCCGGCTAATCTGCAAACCGAGCATCCTGGAGTAACGACTATGCAGAGAACCAAAGCCCCGTTCCGTGCCGACGAAGTCGGCAGCCTGTTGCGGCCAGCATCGATCAAGGAAGCACGCGCCAAGCTGGAGAAGGGCGACATTTCGGCCGACGATCTGCGCAAGGTCGAAGATATCGAGATCGAGAAGATTGTGCATCGCCAGGCCTCGACCGGCCTCAAGCTCGCCACCGACGGCGAGTTCCGTCGTTCGTGGTGGCACTTCGACTTCCTCGCCAAGCTGACCGGCTGCGAGCTCTATCATCCCGACACCGGCATCCAGTTCACCGGCGTCGAGACCCGTCATGACTCGGTGCGCGTGATCGGCAAGGTGGATTTCCCCGACGATCATCCGATGCTGGCGCACTTCAAGTTCCTGAAGAAGCATTGCGACACGGCGGGCGTCACCGCGAAGATGACCATCCCGTCGCCGGCAGTTCTGCATTTCCGCGGCGGTCGCAACGCGATCTCGAAGGAGGTCTATCCGGATATCGAAGTGTTCTTCGAGGATCTCGCCAAGGCCTATCGCAAGGCGGTGAAGGCGTTCTACGACGCCGGCTGCCGCTACCTGCAGTTCGACGACACCGTCTGGGCCTATCTTTGCTCGGAAGATGAGTTGAACAAGGTCCGTGCGCGCGGCGAGGATGCTGACAATCTGCAACAGATCTATTCGCGCATCATCAATTACGCGATCGCCGAGCGTCCTGCGGACATGGTGATCACGACGCATGTCTGCCGCGGCAACTTCCGCTCCACCTGGATTTCGTCGGGCGGCTACGAACCAGTGGCTGAAACGCTGCTCGCCGGTACCAACTATGACGGCTACTTTCTCGAATACGACTCGGATCGTGCCGGCGGCTTCGAACCGCTGCGCTTCCTGCCGAAGGGCAACAAGGTCGTCGTGGTCGGTGTTATCACCTCGAAGTTCGGTGAGCTCGAGAAGAAGGAAGACATCAAGGCTCGCCTCCAGGAAGCTGCGAAGTTTGCGCCGCTCGACCAGCTTGCCGTGTCGCCGCAATGCGGTTTCGCCTCCACCGAGGAAGGCAACATCCTCAGCGAGGAAGAGCAGTGGGCCAAGTTGAAGCTCGCTGTCGATGTCGCGAACGAGCTCTGGGGCAAGTAAGCCCGCTGTCGCCTGACCGGCGGCTCGCCAACACAAATGCCCGGCTTTTGCCGGGCATTTGCATTTCAGCCTCCTGACGATGAGCTCTCAAGACTTGCCGCGGCCCACGCTTTCATAGGTGAAGCCGGCCTTCTCCATCTCCTCGGGGCGGTAGATGTTACGCAGATCCACGATGACCGGCTGCTTCATCTTCTGCTTCACTTGCGCGAGGTCGAGTGCGCGGAACTGCTCCCATTCGGTCACGATCACGAGCGCGTCGGCGCCAGTCGCGCATGCGTAGGCATCGTCGCAATAGGTGATATCCGGCAGTTCGTGCTTGGCCTGTTCCATACCGACGGGATCGTAGGCCTGCACGGTTGCGCCGAGATCCTGAAGCGCGGTGATCAAGGGGATCGACGGCGCCTCGCGCATGTCGTCGGTGTTGGGCTTGAACGTCAGTCCGAGCACGCCGACGGTCTTGCCGCGCAGATTGCCGCCAAGCGCGGCAGAGACCTTGCGGGCCATGGCGCGCTTGCGGTTATCGTTGACGGTGAGGACAGCCTCGACGATCCGCAACGGCGCGTCGTAGTCCTGACCGGTCTTGACCAGTGCGCGGGTATCCTTCGGAAAACACGAGCCGCCGAAGCCGGGGCCTGCATGCAGGAACTTCGCGCCGATGCGGTTATCGAGGCCGATGCCACGCGCGACGTCCTGGACATCCGCACCGGTCCGCTCGGCCAGATCAGCGATTTCATTGATGAAGGTGATCTTGGTCGCGAGAAATGCGTTGGCGGCGTATTTGATCAGCTCGGCGGTGCGCCGACCCGTATACATGATGGGGGCCTGATTGAGATAAAGCGGGCGATAGATCTCCGAGATCACTGTGCGTGCGCGCTCGTCGTCGGTGCCGACAACGATGCGGTCGGGATGCTTGAAGTCGCGGATCGCGGCGCCCTCGCGCAGGAACTCCGGGTTTGACGCGACGGCGACGTCGGCGTCGGGATTGGCTTCCCTGATGATGCGTTCCACATCGTCGCCGGTGCCGACCGGCACGGTCGATTTGGTGATCACAACAGTAAAATCGCGCAGGTTGGCGGCTATCTCGCGCGCGGCAGCGTGGACGTAGCTGAGATCGGCGTGGCCATCGCCGCGGCGGGACGGGGTTCCGACCGCGATGAACACGGCATCCGCCGTCTTCACGGCCTCACTGAGGTCGAGACTGAAGCCGAGCCGGCCGCTTTTCACATTGCTGGCCACCAGCGCGTCCAGGCCGGGCTCGAAGATCGGGATCTCGCCACGGAGCAGGGCGTCGATCTTGCTGCTGTCCTTGTCCACGCAGGTCACGTGGTGGCCAAAGTCAGCGAAGCAGGCGCCGGACACAAGGCCGACGTAACCGGTGCCGATCATCGCGATGCGCATGGGGAAAGCCCGTTTTGAGTAGTCGGAAAGGCGAGAATTGAAGTTGCCGTACCTTAACAGAAGCGCGCGACTTTCACACGACGGCAGGTGCAGCGAGCGGGCATTTCATCTGTGGGCAGACTGTGCTAGAGAGTGGGCCAAGCATAATTCTGCCCACTTCCGGTCACATCCCCGCACATGAAGAACGATCAGATCCTCGGAATCATCTCCGATTTTTGCCGACAGGCGGAAATGGCAGAGTCGACCTTCGGTCGACGGGCCGTCAACGACGGCAAGCTGGTCAACCGCCTGCGCGAGGGCAAACGCATCACCATCGACACGCTGGAGCGGATCCAGGCCTTCATCGCCCAGTCGATGCCAGAGGGCGTGCCGCCGCCACGCGGGCTGGAGCCGCCGATCGAACGGCGCGATCCGCGCAGCAATTTCCGCTTCTTCGAGAACCGGCAGAAATACCTGCTGTTCGTCCATACCTGCTCGGAAAAGCGGGTGATTGCCGATCGCGTCGGGCTTGAACTGGCGAGCATCCATCCGCGCCCGCCAGCGCTGCGGGTGTTCGATGCGGGCGTTGGCGACGGCACGGTGCTGGCGCGGGTGATGCGCTCGATGCACGGCCGTTTTCCGCATATGCCGTTCTACATCGCGGGCAAGGAGCTCAGCCTGGAGGACGTCCGGCTGACGCTGGACAAGGTGCCGGATCGGCTGTTTGAACATCCCGCCACGGTCTTCGTCCTGACCAACATGCACTATGCCGAGGCGCCCACCCTGACCCCGGCATCGCCGGTCGCTGCCGCCGCCATGATCTGGCACGAAGTTCCACTGCGGGGGGCTTCGTCCGGCGAATTCGCCGACCAGATCGCCGGACTTGGAGCTTTTCTTGAGGACAACTGGCGGGCCAGCATCAACCCCAGATCGGGCATGCCGACCTATGAACGGCCCGTGGCGCTGGTGGTCTATCGCGAGGATCACAGGTTCCTGCTGGATTCGATTATCCCGCGGGCAGGGCGCACGGAGGCCAATTTCGATCTGATTATCGCCTCCCAGCCCTATCGGGCGAAGTCTTCGGTGCAATTTCGGGCCAAACGGATCATGGCGCCGCTGGCCCGGGCACTGCGGGCCGGTGGGCGACTGATCGGTATCCATTCGCATGGGCAGGACCCCGGTATGGAGATCGTTCAAGCCGTCTGGCCCAAAGAAAATCCTTTCGCCGTGAGCCGGCATGAGCTATTGCGGGCGGTGAAATATGAGCTGGGTTCAGCCGGCCGCGATCTGAACTTCAATGCCTATTCCGACCAGCGGTCGATCTTTCGCTACGCCATGGAGGCGCTGCCGAACGAGGTGACCGGATCGATCGGAACTTCGACGGCTTTTGCAGCGTGGAACGCGGCGGTTTACGTGGCTCAAATCGAGGATGACCGTTTGACGGAAGTGACCCAGAGCGGCCGTTACCTGGATGCCACCCGAGAGGTTCTGCGCAAGCACAACGGTCTCTGGTTCTACGACGAATCCTACGTCATCTCGCGGCGTCGCGACTGACATTTCCGGAACAATGTGACGAAGGCTGCCGTACCCGGCGCAAATAAAGAGGACCAGTTGATGCGCGCGTCTTATCTCTTCACCAGTGAATCGGTTTCCGAAGGCCATCCCGACAAGGTCTGCGACCGTATCTCCGACGAGATCGTCGATCTGTTCTTCCGCGAAGGCCCGAAGGCGGGCATCGATCCCTGGGATATTCGCGCTGCCTGCGAAACCCTCGCCACCACCAACAAGGTTGTGATCGCCGGCGAGACCCGGGGTCCGTCCACCGTCACCAACGACCACATCGAAGCCGTCGTTCGCGCCGCCATCAAGGACATCGGCTACGAGCAGGACGGTTTTCACTGGAAGACCGCCGACGTCGAGATTCTGCTGCATCCGCAGTCGGCCGATATCGCACAGGGCGTCGATGCCAAGCAGCCGACCAATGCCGAAGAAGGCGCTGGCGACCAGGGCATCATGTTCGGTTACGCCACCAACGAAACGCCCGAGCTGATGCCGGCGCCGATCTTCTACGCGCACAAGATCCTGCGCCTGATCTCGGAAGCCCGTCATGCCGGTACCGAAAAGGTGCTCGGTCCGGACTCCAAGAGCCAGGTCACCGTGCAGTACGAAAACGGCAAGCCGGTTGGCGTGCGCGAAATCGTCGTCTCGCATCAGCATCTCGTTGAGGACATGACCTCGAACCAGGTGCGCGAACGCGTCGAGCCCTACGTCCGCAAAGCGCTGCCGGATGGCTGGATCAGCGACAAGACGATCTGGCACATCAATCCGACCGGCAAGTTCTTCATCGGCGGTCCCGATGGCGACGCAGGTCTCACCGGCCGCAAGATCATCGTCGACACCTACGGCGGCGCAGCCCCGCATGGTGGCGGTGCATTCTCGGGCAAGGACTCCACCAAGGTGGACCGTTCGGCTGCCTACGCTGCGCGTTACGTTGCCAAGAACATCGTTGCTGCTGGTCTGGCCGACAAGGCGACGCTGCAGCTCGCTTATGCCATCGGCGTGGCGCGCCCGCTGTCGATCTATGTCGACACTCACGGCACCGGCAAGGTCGCTGACGATGCCATCGAGAAGGCCGTTGCTGCCGCGATGGATCTGACGCCGCGCGGCATCCGCAAGCATCTCGACCTCAACAAGCCGATCTACGCCCGCACGTCGGCCTACGGTCATTTCGGTCGCACGCCGGATGCCGACGGCGGCTTCTCCTGGGAGAAGACCGACCTCGTCGATGCGCTGAAGCGTAACGTCTGATCTTACTTTCCCTCTCCCCCAGCAAAGCGAAGCTTTGCGCAGCGGGAGAGGGTGCCTTCGCGAAGCGAAGGCGGGAGAGGGCCTACGACCAGCCCCTCTCCGAACCGAGTATGTCGTGACCGTCTGTGCAGCCCTCTCCCGCGAGGGGAGAGGGCGCAATTATGAGCGTCCGCGAGAACCTCTCGCTCTATAGGAACAAGGATTCAAATATGACCGCCCCCAACGGTTTCACCGACTACATCGTCAAAGACATCAACCTCGCCGCCTTCGGCCGCAAGGAGCTCTCGATCGCCGAGACCGAGATGCCAGGCCTGATGGCCACCCGCGAGGAATATGGCCCGAAGCAGGTGCTGAAGGGCGCCCGCATCGCTGGCTCGCTGCACATGACCATTCAGACCGGCGTGCTGATCGAGACGCTGAAGGCACTCGGCGCCGACATCCGCTGGGTCTCGTGCAATATCTATTCGACTCAGGATCACGCCGCAGCCGCGATCGCCGCTGCCGGCATTCCGGTGTTCGCCATCAAGGGTGAAACACTGACCGAATACTGGGACTACACCGCAAAGCTGTTCGACTGGCATGGCGGCGGTCACCCCAACATGATCCTCGATGACGGCGGCGACGCCACCATGTATGTCCATCTCGGCCTCAAGGCAGAGAACGGCGACACGGCGTTCCTCGACAAGCCCGCTTCGGAAGAAGAGGAAGTGTTCTTCGCGCTGCTCAAGAAGCAGCTCAAGGAAAAGCCGAAGGGCTATTTCAAGGCGATTGCCGAGAGCATCAAGGGCGTCTCGGAAGAAACCACAACGGGCGTGCATCGCCTGTACGACATGCAGAAGGCCGGCACGCTGCTGTGGCCCGCGATCAACGTCAATGACTCCGTCACCAAGTCGAAGTTCGACAATCTCTATGGCTGCCGTGAATCGCTGGTCGACGGCATCCGCCGCGGCACCGACGTGATGATGTCGGGCAAGGTCGCGATGGTCGCTGGCTTCGGCGATGTCGGCAAGGGCTCGGCTGCTTCGCTGCGCCAGGCCGGCTGCCGCGTGATGGTCTCCGAAGTCGATCCGATCTGCGCGCTGCAGGCGGCGATGGAAGGCTATCAGGTCGTCACGATGGAAGACGCCGCGCCCCAGGCCGACATTTTCGTCACCGCGACCGGCAACAAGGACATCATCACCATCGAGCACATGCGCGCGATGAAAGATCGTGCCATCGTCTGCAACATCGGTCACTTCGACAACGAGATCCAGATCGCGTCGCTGAAGAACCTGAAGTGGGACAACATCAAGCCGCAAGTCGACGAAATCACGTTCCCTGACGGTCACCGCATCATCATGCTGTCGGAAGGCCGCCTGGTGAACCTCGGCAATGCCATGGGTCATCCGTCCTTCGTGATGTCGGCGTCGTTCACCAACCAGACGCTGGCGCAGATCGAGCTCTATGCCAACAACAACGACGGCAAGTACAAGAAGGAAGTGTACGTGCTGCCGAAGTCGCTCGACGAGAAGGTCGCGATGCTGCATCTCGCCAAGATCGGCGTGAATCTGACCAAGCTGCGCAAGGACCAGGCCGACTATATCGGCGTGAAGCAGGAAGGTCCGTTCAAGTCGGATCACTACCGCTACTGAGTTTGGTTTGCCGTATTGAATAAGAAAAGCCCCGGAGCGATCCGGGGCTTTTTGCTGGTTCGATCGTCAGTTGTTTGCCGTGATCACGGCTGGTTTGAAGAGGCTGTAGCCAAAGCCCGCCTTGATGGTCCAATTCGAGGTCCGGCTGTCCGGTTCCAGCGAGCCGTCAAATGCCACGGCGGATGCGCCATATCGGAAGTTGAGAAAGTCGATACCCACATTTGCGTGCCATTCCCGCGTAATGGCGTAATCTGCCGAGAGTCCAGCCATATACATGGTTGAACTGCCCAGATCGTAGGTCAGTGGATTGATAGGCACGCCGCCGTTGAACGACGTCGTCATTTTCGGGGCAAGCGTTGTTCCGATCAAGCCGGAGGCGGATAAAACGATCCTGTCGCTCGCGGCCCATTGAACCAGCAACCCGCCACCGGCATAACCGTGCTCATAGAGTTCGCGATATCCGGAAGGACTGTTGCCGTTGCCTAGATTGCGTTCCCATCCGCGATAGCCGGCGCCGAGATAGGGCGTAATCATCCAGTCAGCAGCGACATCGAAACCTTTGCCGAACCGAAGATCCAGGTTTCTGATATCGGCGCCGCTGAAATCCTTGGTTACGGGACCGCCTGACGCGCCGTATTCCGTTTTTCCCGCGATCCATGTGAACACGCCCATGAAGTAGATGTTGGTCACCGCGCCGATGGGAGCCATGGCCGATACGCCAAGTTGCAGGCCCGGCAGCCAGCCTTTTTCGCTGCTGAAGCGCGGAGCTTGCGATGTCGTCTCGTTGTAGTCGACGCGATGCCCGACAACGCCAAGGCCGACCTGCGTATTCGCGATGAGGATGGGATTGATCCACACGCGCGCATCAAGAGGGGTCCTAACCAGCATGTCAGCAGCGGAGGCGTTGCCGCCGATCATGGTCAGCACTGCGCACCAAAAGGCAAAGCTCAACTTGGTGCCCATCGGACGCCTCCTTGACCAGCAAACGCAATAAACCTAAAGTTGTTCATATATCTAATGCGCGCATTGCGCTTTGGCAACACATCAGGACTTACCGTTCCTGATATCGCTCCGCATCGACGCGCCTGAATGGCACGACGATGCAAGACGGATGCGCGCGCGCCGACAGACGGCGGAGCGGCAGCCTCAGCCCAACATCTCCCGCACCATCGGAATGACTCGGCGGCCGTACAGCTCGATACACGTCATCAGCTTCTCGTGCGGCAATGGTCCCGCGCTGTATTTCAGATCGAAGCGCGAAATGCCGAGTGCCTTTGCGGTTTTCGCGATCTTCTTCGCCACGGTCTCTGGCGATCCCACATAGAGCGATCCGTGTTCGGCTTCCTGATCAAATTCGCGGCGCTGCATCGGTGGCCAGCCGCGCTCCTTGCCGATGCGATCGCGCATTGCTTTGTAATCAGACCACAGTTCCTCACGCGCCTGCTCGTCGCTGGCGGCGACATAGCCCGGCGAATGCACGCCGATCGGCTTCACCGGTCGCTGAATCTCGGCATAGGCGCGATGATAGAGATCGACATAGGGTTTGAATCGCTCGGGCTCGCCGCCGATGATCGCCAGCATCAAAGGCATGTCATAGCGCACCGCGCGAACGACTGACTCAGGACTGCCGCCGACGCCAATCCAGGTCATCAGCCTGCCGGCCTCGATCGGCGGATAGACGCGCTGATTGGTGAGTGGCGGGCGGGTCGTGCCGCTCCAGGTTACTTCCGGCTCGGACGCCAGCGCTGCGAACAGATCGAGCTTGTCCTCGAACAGCGTCTCGTACTGGTCGAGCTTGAAGCCGAACAGCGGGAAGGATTCGGTGAACGAGCCGCGGCCGAGAATGACCTCGGCGCGGCCGTTCGAGGCAGCATCGACGGTGGCAAAACGCTGGAAGACGCGGATCGGATCGTCGGAGCTCAGCACGGTCACGGCGGAACCGAGGCGAATGCGTTTGGTGCGTGCGGCGATGGCCGCGAGCAGGACTTCGGGCGCTGATACGGCAAAGTCTGCGCGGTGATGCTCGCCGACACCAAAGAAGTCGACGCCGAGCTGATCGGCGAGGACGGCCTCGTCGATGACATTCCGGATGACTTGTGCATGTGACAGCATTTCGCCGTCTGCGCCACGTGTGACGTCACCGAACGTGTCGAGACCTAGTTCGAGCGGCATGGATAGCTTCCCTGATGGAGCCAAAACGAAAAAGGCCGCGCATCATGCGCGGCCTTTCGCAATGAAGGCGTGCGTGCCTTACTTGGGTTTGGTGATTTCGAACTTCAAGGTGCCGATGCCATCGACGCCGCATTCGACCTTGTCGCCGGGCTGCAGCGCGGCCACGCCAGCCGGGGTGCCGGTCAGGATCACGTCGCCGGCACCGAGTTCGACCTGCAGCGAGAGTTTGGAAATGATTTCGGCGATGTTCCAGATCATCTCGGACAGGTCGCCCTTCTGACGTTCGGTACCGTTCACCGAGAGCCAGATCTTGCCCTTGGAGGGATGGCCGACCTTCGAAGCGGGGACGAGCGCGCCGGTGGGTGCCGACATGTCGAACGACTTGCCGATCTCCCAGGGCTGCTCCTTCTTGCGCGAAATTGTCTGCAAGTCGCGGCGGGTGAGGTCGACGCTGACGCCATAGCCCCAGACGTGATCGAGCGCCTTTTCCGGCGAGATGTTGAGGCCGCCGCTCTTCAGCGCGACGACGAGCTCGACCTCGTGCTGCATGTCCTTGGTCAGCGTCGGGTAAGGGATCTCGCTGCCATCCGGCACGATCATGTCGGCGTGCTTGGCGAAGAAGAAGGGAGGGTTGCGCTCGTCATTGCCGAGTTCGCGGATGTGCTCGAGATAGTTGCGGCCCACGCACCAGACACGGCGCACCGGGAATTTCGACGTCTCGCCCTGAACGGCGATGGCGGCCTGCGGCGGAGGAGCGATAACGAACGATGCGGTCATGGACGGCTCTCGGGCTGGTTGTGAAGGCGGGGATCAAAACGGATGCCGCGCTTGCGCGGCAGAAAACAGAAGCAAGTCTTACGCCGACGCATCAAGCGGTGCCAGCGGCGAAGCATCACGATGTTGCAAGCGGAAGAACGAGGCGTAGCGCCCGCCACGGCGCAACAGGTCGTCGTGGCGGCCGCGCTCGACAATCTCGCCACCCTCGACCACCAGAATGGCATCAGCATGCATGATGGTGTGCAGGCGATGCGCAATGACGATCGTGGTACGATTCTGGCAGAGATGCTCGATGGCTTCCTGCACCGATTTCTCGGATTCGGAATCCAGCGCCGCTGTCGCCTCGTCCAGCAGGATGACCGGCGCGTTCTTCACCAGCGCGCGCGCAATGGCGATGCGTTGGCGCTGGCCGCCTGAGAGTTGTGCGCCATGCTCGCCGACCGGGGTCTCGTATCCGAGCGGGAAGCCCATGATGAAATCATGGGCGCAGGCGGCCTTGGCTGCCGCGACGATCTCGTCTTCCGTGGCGCCGGGTTTGCCGAAGGCGATGTTCTCGCGGATCGTGCCGCGGAACAGATAGACATCCTGTCCGACATAGGCGGTCTGGCCGCGCAGTGAGCGCCGCGAGACCTGGCCGATCGACTGGCCGTCGATTGTGATGTCGCCTTCGCTGACCTCGTAGAGCCGCAGCAGCAGTGCCAGCACCGTGGACTTGCCACCACCGGACGGACCGACCAGCGCGGTGACCTTGCCGGGCTCGGCGACGAAGCTCATGCGGTTGAGCACGACCTCGTTGGGGCGATAGCGGAACGTCACGTCATGCAGCTCGACGCGCGCATCGGTTAGTTTGAGCGCCGGCTTGTGGTCGTCATTCGGTTCGGAAGCCGGGCTGTCGACGATTTCCAGCAGCGTATGCGCGCCGATGATCTGACTGTTGAGGTCGATGTTCAGCCGTGCCAGCCGCTTCGCCGGCTCATAGGCCAGCAGGAAGGCGGTGACGAAGGAAAAGAATTGCCCGGGCGTTGCGCCCATCGCGACCACGCGATAGCCGCCATACATCAGCGATGCGGCGATGGCGAAGCCGCCGAGGGTTTCCATCAGAGGGCTGGAGCGGCTGGAGACGCGCGCCATCTTGTTGGCGTTCTGCTCGACAGCCGTGATGCTCGCTTCCATGCGTTGCTGCATGGTCTTTTCGAGCGTGAAGGCCTTCACCGTGCGGATGCCCTGCAGCGATTCCTGCATCACTTCCAGAATTTCGGTGGTACCGGTGAACTGGTTGCGCGCGAGGCCCTTGATGCGGCGGACCAGCTTGCGCAGCACCAGCATCGCGGGCGGCGCGACGAGGAAGCCGAACAGCGCCATATAGGGGTCCTGCATCACCATCACGCCGACCAGCGCGATCAGCGACAGCAGGTCACGGCCGACGGCGTTGATCAGCAGGCTGAGCACCTGCGTCACCGAATTGGCGCCGGCAGTGAGCCGCTGCAGGAATTCCGACGAATGCCGCTCCGAGAAAAAGCCGATGCTCTCGTTCATCAGCTTGGCGAACAGCCGGCGCTGATTGTTCGCGACGATCGCGTTGGAGATCTTCGAGAGAATCACGGTGTGGCCGTAGGTTGAGGCGCCCTTGATCAGGAAGATCACCACCACGAAACCCGAGAACAGCGCGATGCGCTCGATGCTCTTGTCCACATAGGCTTGGTTGATCACCTCACCGAGCATATAGGCGGCGCCCGCGGTGGTCGCGGCGGAGACGGCCATCAGCAGGAAGGCTAAGAGGTAGCGCCGCCAATAGGTGACCGCCTGTTCGGCGATCAGACGGCGGATCAGCGCCCAGGCGCCGTAAGGATCGTCAGTGACTTTGCGAGTAATCTTGGCCATCCGCGGTCCAGCGACGGCGCCGGGCAGGGATTTGCCAGGGAGCCCGGTCAGCTTGCGAAACAGCCGCCTGATTGCCCGTTAAATCGCGGTTTTTCAAGCCAAAATCGGGCTTGCCAAGACTTTGTTAACCCGTTGGCTCAATGGCGTCCCCCGCCGGATTCGGGCCGTTTTGGTCCCAGAATCTCTCGGAAGCACGGCACGCGACGGGTACGCGCCGTGCTTCCGGTTGGCGGGGTGTAACCCGATCAGAACCGGTAATTCACACCCGCTTTCATGGTGTGGAACCTGGTATCGACCGAGATGCTGGAGTTGGAGGAGAAACCATTGGCGACGTCGTTGACGGCAGTGGAGAACAGCGTGCTCCGGCCGAGGTCCACATAGAGATATTCGGTCTTGAACGACCACTGCGGGGCGAATGCGTATTCGAGGCCCGCGCCGGCGGTCCAGCCCCACTGTGTCTGGCCGGCCGATACCGCCACAACCTGGCCGAGCACACCATTCGGGCCGGTCAGAGTGAAGTTCCCGTTGGTGTTGACCCGGCCATAGGCGCCGCCGCCGGTGCCGTACAGGAACACGCGGTCCCATGCATAGCCGAGCCGTCCGCGAATCGTGCCGAACCATTCGACTTCGGAGCCGGTGCCGAATGCCGCGGACGTGGTCACGCCGTTATTGTTCAGCGTCTGATTGCCCTCGAAGCGACCCTTGATGCCGGACCACTGGAAGTCCGTCTCGATGCCGATGACGAAGCCACCATTGTATTGATAGTTGTAGCCAGCCTGTCCGCCGCCAAAGAAGCCGCTTGAGGTCAGGCTGAAATTGCCGCTTGTGCTGGCAACGCGCGCGGCTGCCTCGGCCTGCAACTGCCGTTGGGTAGCCTGGAATGGATAGTCGAACTTGTCACCGCCAAAACCGACATTGGCGCCGACATAGAAGCCAGTCCAGGAGAACACCTGGACGGGCGCGACTGGCGCCTTCACCGGATAAGGCATGTCGGCCGCAACGGCAGGAACGGCTGCACCGACAAGCAGTGCTGCGCCAGCGAATAATCTCTTCATGATCAGGCCCCTCAGTTTCTTGCGCACGGCAAGTGATTTCCGATGCTTCGCCGTCATCGGCGATCGCATGTGAAGTGTCGTCGAGCCAAGGCATCTGCGAATGATGCCGGGACTCGCGGCTTCCACGTGCACAATGACAGGGCTGGCGGAGAGGTCTTGTTCACGCGCGTAGCAGATTTTAGTTCTCGCGCACCGTCACCAAACTTCGCGTCGATGTGGCGTTGTCGCAACAGCACATATGCGCACTATACAACTACGGTTACAGAACGCCGCTCTGCCGAGATTTTTCGTGATGAGTTTGTTCTGTGTTGCTACACTATTCGTCGGACATGAGTTGGACATATGCATCAGGCCAGTTTCGTCTCAGATGGATTTGATCCGGAATTGCTGGATCACCAGAAATTCGCGCTGTGGTGCGAGAACATGGAAGCGCTCACCTGCTGCGTGGACATCACACGTGCTGAAGATCGGCCATTCTCGGCTTTCGTGCACTGGGCAGATTATTCGAATGTGCGGGTCACCCGGTTCGGCGGCACGTTCAGTCGAATCCGACGATCCAGAACGGCAATCTCGCGCGGGCCGGACGATGATTTCTGTTTGATGTTTCATCGAGGCGAGGGGACGCTGGTCGTCGATCAGGTGGGGCGCGAAACGGCCTTGTCGTCAGACTGCGCTTTTCTCGGCACGAACGGACGTCCGGCAGATTTGCGATCAGATGCGGATTTCTCGTCGACGACGTTGACCGTCAGTAGGGAGCGCCTGTTGCCTCTCATTGGAAATGTCGACGATCTCCTGATCCAGCCGCTCGACGAACGGCGCGCAGCCGTGGCTCATCTGCGACGCTACATCGACATCTCGGTCGATCTGCTGCGCGATCCGCATGATGCGGAGCTCGACAGCCATATCAGCACGACATTGCTGGATCTGACGGCGCTCGCGCTAGGTGCCCGCGGCGACGCTGCACAACTTGCGTCGATGCGCGGTCTGCGCGCGTCGCGAACGCAGGAAATCATCGCCGAGATCGATCGCCATTTCGCGGAGCCGGGTTTCTCGGTGGGGCAGGTCGCGCGCCGACTGGATGTGTCGCCGCGCTATCTCCAGGACCTTCTGCAAGATACCGGATCGAGTTTCACCGAACGCCTTCTGGAGCGCCGTCTGCAACATGCAATGCGTTTGCTGACGAACGAGCAGGGTGATCGGCTGAAGATCAGTGAAATCGCGCTAGCCAGTGGCTTCAACGAGATCTCATACTTCAATCAGCGATTTCGTCGGCGTTTCGGCGAGACGCCGACGCAGTGCCGGCGCTGATCTAACTACTCAGGCCGATTTCGCCATCAATTCGATGCCATGGCGCTCGCGGGCGAGCTTCTCTTCCCAGGCCAGCGCGTGGCGGGCGATGGTTTCGAGATCGTCGTATTGGGGCGTCCAGTCGAGCGTCGCGCGGATTCGGGTGGTATCGGCGATCATGGTCATGATGTCGCCGTCGCGGCGCGGGGCGTATTGAACCGCGAAATTTCGGCCGGATGCACGGCGCACGGCTTCGATGGTTTCCAGCACCGAATAACCGCGGCCGTAACCGCAATTCAGGGTAGTCGATGCGCCGCCTTCGCGCAGGTAGCTCAATGCGGCGCGGTGGGCCTGAACGAGGTCGCTCACATGGATGAAGTCGCGGATGCAGCTACCGTCGGGCGTCGGGTAATCGGTTCCGAACACGTCGATCTTGCTGCGCTGGCCGGTGGCGGCCTCCACGGCGATCTTGAGCAGATGCGTTGCGCCCATGGTGGCGAGGCCTGTGCGGCCCTGCGGATCGGCGCCGGCGACGTTGAAGTAACGCAGCGCGACAAACTCCATGCCATAGGCCGGTGCGATGTCGTGCAGCATGATCTCGGTCATCAGCTTCGATGATCCGTAAGGCGACAGCGGACGCGTTGGGGCATCTTCTGCCACCGGCGTGAAATCGGGATTGCCGTAGACGGCAGCGGTCGATGAGAAGATGAATTTCTTGACGCCGCACTTCACTGCTGCGCTGAGCAGGTTGCGTGTCGTCATCGTGTTGTTGCGATAGTAGGCAAGCGGGTCACGCATCGATTCCGGCACGACGACAGAGCCTGCAAAATGGATGATGGCGTCGATGCCATGGGCAGCGATGACGCCCTCGACAAGGTTCTCATCAGCGACATCGCCGATAAACAGCGGAACGCCCTCGGGGAGATATGCTGAGAAGCCCGTCGACAAATTGTCGATCACGACCACGCTCTCGCCGGCTTCCACCAGCGCATGGACCATGTGACTTCCGATATAACCGGCGCCGCCGGTGACAAGGACGGTCATTGGATTTACTCACTCTCCCGTTTTGGGAACGCTATCGCGCCCGGGGTGAAGAGTGGGTTTCGACGGCCGGCAACTGGCCACTATGCTTAATATTGCGTATAGGAAATCAGGCGAAATGGAGTCACCTGTGCCGATTGCGGGCAAAACGGCCGATAAACTGCAGCTGATCGTCACGAATCTGCACTGGCGCTACTCCGGTGTGACGGCAACCAACCGCATGGTGGCGCCGAAACTCGCAGACATGTTCGACGCGGCATGGCTCGGATCCGACGCGCCCGCTGGCATTGCGCGCATGGATATCGGCGATCTCGTGAAATTGTGGCTGCGCCGCAAGCCGGTGATCTGGCACGCGCGGCGCAACAACGAGATGATTGCCGGCGTTCTGCTGAAGGCCCTCGGGTGGCCGCTGAAACTGCTCTTCACCTCGGCAGCGCAGCGCCATCATACCTGGATCACGCGCTGGCTGATCAACCGGATGGACGCCATCATCGCGACCAGCGAGATCTCCGCATCATATCTGAAACGGTCTGCGACCGTGGTGACGCATGGTGTCGATACCGATCGCTACGCGCCGCCCATTGATCGTGCGGCGGCGTTTGCGGAAACGAACCTGCCGGGGCGCTATGCGATTGGTTGCTTCGGCCGCGTGCGTGCGCAGAAGGGCACTGATCTGTTTGTCGACGCGATGTGCGAGTTGTTGCCGCGCTATCCGGATTTCACCGCTGTCATTGTCGGGGCAATCACGCCGGACCAGATCGGCTTTGCCAATGAGCTCAAGAAGAAGATCGCTGACGCCGGTCTGCAGTCGCGCATCGTCATCACCGGCGAATTGCCGATCGAAGAGGTCGAGCGATGGTATCGACGCCTGACGATCTACGCATTTACCTCGCGCAATGAGGGCTTCGGTCTGACACTGATCGAGGCGATGTCGGTGGGCGCGGCGCTCGTCGCGACGCGGGCCGGCGCTGCTGAAATTGCCGTTGAAGAGGGGGTTACCGGGAAACTCGTCCCGACCGATAATGCGGCAGCACTGACGCAGGCGTTGGAGCCGCTGATGCGCGATCCCGATGCCGCTGCAGCCATGGGCACACATGCGCGCCAGCGTGTGCTCGACAAATTCAGCCTTGATGCGGAAGCGCGGGGAATCGCCGAGGTTTATCGCAGGCTGCTCTGACCCTGCAGGATATCCGCAACGAACGCGTCCAGGTCGCCGCCTGCAAACAGGAAGCCGGGCAGATGCGCGGCCTTGGCCGCTTCGATATCCGTATCGCGGTCGCCGATGGCAAAACTGCCTTTGCGTTGCACAGGCCAGTGGTGCATCAGGTCGAGGATCATGCCGGGGCTCGGCTTGCGCCAGTGATGATCTTCCAGATAGCCTGCAACTGATCCGGCCGGATGGTGCGGGCAATAGCGGACATCATCGATGCGGGCGCCCTGCGCGGCGAGTTCGGAACGCATCCACTTAAACAGCGTATTGAGTTCGTCTTCGGTGAAATAACCGCGTGCGACGCCGGACTGGTTCGAAAACAGGAAGACGAAATAGCCGGCGTCATTGAGCCTGCGAATGGCCTTGGCCGCATTCGGCATCCAGCGGATGCGATCGGATGTGCCCATATAGCCGTCGTCGTAATTGATGACGCCGTCGCGATCGAGAAACGCTGCGGGCTTTGCTTGAGTGGTCATATCTGCGCGCTTCTGTTGGATGTCTCGGCCATCACGCCTTGAATAATCCCGGCGACATCGTCGGACGGAATGTCGCGCATGCAGGCATGATTGTTCATGGTGCAGACCGGTTTGTGACACGGCTGGCACGGAACGATGGTCTTCGTCTGCACGGTCGCCGCCAGCGGATTGAGCGGTCCCCAAAGCTGCGGGCTGGTCGGTCCGAAAATGCCGATGGTCGGCGTGCCGACAGCCGCAGCAATATGCATCAGGCCGGAATCGTTGGCCACGGCGACATTGGCGGCGGCCATGCCGATCACGCCATTGCGCAGGTCGTTGGTCGTAAGATCGCGGGCGCGGGGACTAGCGGCGGCAATGATCTCATTGGCGAGGTCCTTCTCGCCAGGACCGCCGATGACCCAGACGTCCAGCCCGCGCTCGACCAGCAGTCTTGCGGCCTCGGCATAATAGGTCCAGCGCTTGGACGAGCCCACCGAGCCGGGCCCGAGCGCCACGGCCGGACCGGTTCCCAGCCCATTGGTCTGCCGCCAGCGCGCGATCTCGTCGGCGGGCACGCGGAACTGGGGCACCGGCCATTCCGGTGGCAGCGGCGTGCCGTCCGGCAGCGCCAGCGCGCATTTCTTGTCGATCATGCGCGGCAGCTTCTTTTCGCCCCAGCGCCATTGATTGATCAGGCCGAAGCGGGCCTCGCCAACAAAGCCGATGCGCTCCGGGATACCGGCCAAAGCGGGGGCCAGCGCCGATTTCCAGGTCCGGGGCATCACCAGTACGGTGCCATAGTTCCGTGCGCGGAGGGTGGCCGCCAATTCCCATTGCTTGGCGAGCGCGAGCTGGCTGCGGGGCAGGTCCCAGACGATGCCTGAGCGGACGCCCGGCATGTAGTCGACGAGCGGGGCGACCAGTTTGGTCACCAGCAAATCGACCGGCCGGTTCGGCCAGCGCTCTTTCAGGACCCGGACGACCGTATGACCCCGGACGAAATCACCGATCCACATATAGGGCACGACCAGGATCGGCCGGGTATCATCCGGATCGACCATCACGCCCTGGTATGGGGAATTTACGTTCATTCTTTCAAGGACTTCGCTGTTCTGCCGCGGGCTATATCCGGCTCACGTCGGTACCCGCTCCATTCCTGCAGGTAAAGCCATTTGGGATGTTTCCAACCATGTCCCCATGGCGGCAACGAACATCCCGTTGCCCAAGTTGCCTGTGGGGCAGCGTTGAGGCAAAGGTGGGTCAATCATGAGATCGGGGACTTCATGCTGCTTGTGACCGGGGGAGCCGGTTTTATCGGATCGAATGTCGTGGCTGCGTTGAACGACGCCGGCCGCGCGGACGTGGCTGTCTGCGATGTGCTCGGCCATGATGGAAAATGGCGTAATCTCGCCAAGCGGCAACTTGCGGATGTGGTGCCGCCAGCCGAGCTGACGGACTGGCTGAAGGGCAGGAAGCTCGATGCGGTCATTCATCTCGGCGCGATTTCGGAAACCACAGCGACCGACGGCGATCTTGTGATCGAGACGAACTTCCGGCTGTCGATGCGCTTGTTGGACTGGTGCACGGCCAATGCGACGCCGCTGATTTATGCATCGTCCGCTTCGACCTATGGCGATGGTGCGCAGGGCTTTCGCGATGAGCAGACCATTCCCGAACTCAAAAAACTGCGGCCGATGAACCTCTACGGCTGGAGCAAGCACCTGTTCGACCTCGCGGTGGCCGAGCGCGTCGCCAAGGGCGAAAAGATGCCGCCGCAATGGGCAGGCCTGAAGTTCTTCAACGTGTTCGGGCCGAACGAGTACCACAAGGGCTCGATGATGAGCGTGCTGGCGCGGCGCTTCGACGACATCAAGGCCGGCCGCGGCATTCAGCTGTTCAAGTCGCACCGCGAAGGTATTGCCGATGGCGATCAGCGCCGCGACTTCATCTATGTCGAGGACGTCGTCCGCGTAATGATGTGGCTGCTGGCGTCACCCAATGTCAGCGGCATCTTCAATGTCGGGACGGGAACCGCACGCAGCTTCAAGGATTTGATGCTGGCAGCCTATGCTGCACTCGGCACCAAGCCGAACATCGACTATATCGACATGCCCGAGCAGATTCGCGGCAGCTATCAGTACTTCACGCAGAGCGAAGTCGATCGGTTGCGCGGCGCCGGCTACAACGGCGATTTTACAACATTGGAAGATGCCGTCTCCCATTATGTGAAGGGCTTTCTCGATCAGCCCGATCGCTTCCGCTGAACGCGCAACAGGTACCGGTGTGATGTTTGATTTCGACGCCCTGTCGCACGCGATTGCCGATCAGACGGTGCTCTGTGTCGGCGATCTGATGCTCGACGAATTCGTCTATGGCGAGGTGTCGCGCATTTCGCCGGAAGCGCCTGCGCCGGTCATCGCGGTTCAGCGCAGCGAGATCAATATCGGCGGTGCCGGCAATGTCGCACGCAATATTGCAGCCCTCGGCGCGAAATGCATCTTTGTCGGCCTGGTCGGTGAGGACGATGCCGGCGCAACGCTCAAGAATGCGCTCGCGCAGGAGTCTCTGATCGAAGCATTGCTGGTCAGGGATTCATCGCGTCCGACGACGCGCAAGGTGCGCTTCGTGTCCGAGCATTTCTCAACGCATATGCTGCGTGCCGATTGGGAGCTGGCTGCACCGGCGTCTGCGGTCATCGAGAAGCAATTAATCGATACGATTCTGCCGCAGCTCGTGCGCGCCGATATCGTGTTGTTGTCCGATTACGCCAAGGGTGTGCTGACCGCGCGGGTGATCCGCAACGTCATCGACGCGGCAAAGAAGCTCGGCAAGCGCGTCATCGTCGATCCCAAGAGCGCAAATTTTGCGATCTATCGTGGCGCGACCTTGCTGACGCCGAATCGCAAGGAATTCGCCGAGGCAACACGCAGTCGCGCCGACAGCGACATCAACATCGCATCCGCTGCGCAGGAAGCGATGATCCTGGCGGATTGCGCCGCGATGCTGGTGACCCAGAGCGAGCATGGCATGACGTTGGTGCCACGCGATGGCGAGCCCGTCCATGTGCCGGCGCTGCCGGTCAAGGTGCGCGACGTCTCGGGTGCCGGCGACACTGTTGCAGCCATGTTGGCCGTGGCACTGGCGGCCGGGGCAGATTGGGAAGCGGCATTGCGCGCGGCAACTGCCGCTGCCGCTGTCGCCGTCAGCAAGAAAGGAACGGCGGTGGTGACACCGTCTGAATTGCGCCGCCGGATTTTGCCGCATGCGTTTCTGGCCGCCGAAGAGAAAATCGTGGCATCAACTGAGCTCAATGCGCAATTGGTCGACTGGCGCAAACAACAGTTGCGGATCGGTTTCACCAATGGCTGTTTTGACATCCTGCATCCCGGCCATGTGAAGGTTTTGACGGCAGCGCGCGCGACCTGTGATCGCCTGATCGTCGGCCTCAACAGCGACGCGTCGGTGAAGCGTCTGAAGGGCGAGGGGCGCCCGGTGCAGGACGAACGCGCTCGCGCAGAAGTGCTTGCGGCGCTGGAAGCGGTCGATCTGGTCGTGATTTTCGGAGAGGATACCCCACTGAACCTGATTACGCAGATCGCGCCGGCGACGCTGGTCAAAGGCGGCGATTACACGCGAGAGCAGGTGGTCGGCCATGAGGTTGTCGCCGCCAACGGCGGAGAGGTGATCCTGATCGATATCCTGCAAGGCCACAGCACGACGTCGCTGGTCGAGCGCGCGCGCAGCGGACAGTCATGACACGCATCACACAGTTTTCTGCCCGCAACTGGCTGATTGCGACGCATGACGCCATCGTCACGGCGGCCGCGGTCGTTCTCAGCTTCGTGCTGCGTTTCGATGGCGAAAATCTGTGGGATCGGCTGCCGCTGCTCCTGAAGATCCTGCCGTACTTCGTCGTCTTCAGCTTTTTCGTCTGTTACCTGTTCAATCTGACGACGACGAAGTGGCGCTTCATTTCGCTGCCCGATTTGCTGAATATCATCAAGGCATCCACGGTGCTGACGGGCGCGCTTCTGGTGCTCGACTATATCTTCCTGGCGCCGAACGTGTACGGCACGTTCTTCCTCGGCAAGACAACGATCATCATCTACTGGTTTATCCAGATATTCTTTCTGAGCGGATCGCGACTGGCCTATCGCTATTTTCGTTATACACGTACGCGCAATCAGGCGCGCGCGATGGATGCGTCACCGGCACTGCTGATTGGTCGTGCGGCCGATGCCGAGGTGTTCTTGCGCGGCATTGAGAGTGGTGCCGTCAAGCGCATGTGGCCGGTTGGTATCTTGTCGCCGGCGATGTCCGATCGCGGACAGGCGATCCGAGGTGTGCCGGTCCTGGGCGGCATCGATGATCTCGGTAATGTCGTTGATGACTTCAGCACGCGGCAACGCCCGATCGAACGGATCGTGATGACGCCGTCGGCGTTTGAAGCAGAGGCGTTGCCCGAGTCGGTATTGATGCGTGCGCGCAAGCTCGGGTTGACGGTCAGCCGGATTCCGTCACTCGAGGAAAGCCGCGATACGCCGCAATTGGCGCCGGTGGCAGTCGAGGATCTGTTGCTGCGACCGAGCGTCAAGATCGACTATGCCCGGCTGGAGAATTTCGTGCGCGGCAAGGCGATCGTCGTGACCGGCGGTGGCGGCTCGATCGGTTACGAGATCTGCGACCGCGTCATCACGTTCGGCGCGGCACGGCTGCTCATTATCGAGAATTCAGAACCGGCGCTTCATGCGGCTATGGAAAAGCTGGCGGCCAAAGTCACCAGCGCAGCGATCGAGGGCCGCATCGCCGATGTCAGGGACCGCGAGCGCATTCATCAACTGATGATCGCCTTCAAGCCGGATGCGGTGTTTCACGCAGCCGCGCTGAAACATGTGCCGATCCTGGAGCGTGACTGGGGCGAGGGTGTCAAGACCAACATCTTCGGTTCTGTGAATGTCGCCGATGCGGCGCTCGCATCGGGCGCTGATGCGATGGTGATGATCTCGACCGACAAGGCAATCGAGCCGGTGTCGATGCTCGGTCTCACCAAGCGTTTTGCCGAGATGTATTGCCAAGCGCTCGATGGCGACGCCATCAGCGGCAGTGACGCCAAATCACCCATGCGGCTAATCTCGGTGCGGTTCGGTAATGTTTTGGCGTCGAATGGGTCCGTCGTGCCGAAGTTCAAGGCGCAGATCGAAGCCGGTGGGCCGGTGACGGTGACGCACCCCGATATGGTGCGCTACTTCATGACCATCCGCGAGGCCTGCGATCTGGTTGTCACCGCTGCAACCCATGCGATGAATGCGCAGCATGCCGATGCGTCGGTCTATGTGCTCAGCATGGGGCAGCCGGTGAAGATCGTCGATCTCGCCGACCGCATGATCCGGCTGTCCGGCCTTCAGCCCGGCTACGATATCGATATAGTGTTCACCGGTGTTCGACCGGGCGAGCGGCTCAACGAGATATTGTTCGCCGAGCAGGAGCCAACCAGCGAGATCGGTATCGCCGGCATCGTCGCTGCCCGCCCGAACGAACTGCCGCTGGAGACGCTGAACAGCTGGCTTGCGATCTTGCGAAAAGCCATTGATGCGGATCAACACGAGGTCGCTGTGGCGACGCTGAAGGATGCGGTGCCGGAATATCGGGCGGCGGCACAGTGAGTCTGCGTCAGCGGCGCGGCGTCGAGAATGCCCGCAATGCCGTGGCGACGGCGACGCTGCCAAGTACAAGCAAAGCTGCGTCGGCGACACCTGAGCGGAAATAGATCGACAGCCCGGCCAGTGCCGCCAGGCCGATATTGAGCACGAACACCGTTCGCACAACCTCGATCACGGCGAAGCCATTGTCCGTCGCGCGCTGATAGAAGTGCGAGCGATGCGCCAGCCATACCGGCTCGCGTTTTGCCAGCCTCCGGAGCAGGGTGATGGTCGCGTCGGCAAGGTAGTACAGCGGCAGCAGGATGGCGGCAGCCAGATGGTGCGCATAGGCCAGCTGCAGGAAGCACCAGGCCAGCAACAGCCCGATGGGGAGGCTGCCGACGTCGCCCAGAAACATCTTCGCGACGGGCCGATTGAACGGCGCAAAGCCAAGCGTGGCGCCGCAAAGTGCAGCGGCAATGAGCGCCGTCGATAACGGCAGTTGCCCGGAGAAGCCGATCAGTACCAGCACCGCGGTGATCGGAATCACTTCGGCCACTGTGATCCAGTCGAGCCCATCCATGAAATTCACGAGATTGACGAACCAGAGTGCGGCCAACAGCAGCAAGCCGCGTTCGATCCAGAGAGGCAGGGCCAGTGCGATCTGCAATGTCGCGGGCAGGGCAAACAGGATCGCGGCAATACTGACGGCTTGCAGCAGCAGTCGCGGCGTCACGGAGATCGGACGCAGATCATCAATCGCGCCGATGGCCCCGATCAGGATCGTTGCCCCGAACATTACCCACAGTGCCGGTATTGCTGAAACGGGAAGAACTGCAATCGAGCACCCGGCAACCAGCAGCGTGACTGATATCACCGCGATGCCTGCGCCTTGCGGGGTCGGCACCTTGTGGGACGATCGGGCATTCGGTCGCGCCATTGCGTAGCGGATCAGCAGCGGATGAATGGCCTTGATGCAAACCGCGGACAGAACGGCGGCTACAACCAGGGCGACGAAGGTTGTAATCAATTCAAATGACGACATCGGGATGACATTGGTCGCAGGAATGACATGCGTTGCAAGGAAGATTTGGGTCGCAATGAGACAAATAGTTCGGAGTTATGCACGGCGGCTCTTCTTATCCTGTTTCTACGGCATAGGTAGCGGCGAAGGCCGCGCTTCTGACGCAATCGGGTGTTGCGATGCCGAAGTGTTGCAGCATAATCGCCTGGATGGCTAATGGTATGCGACACGGATCGTCATGCAATGTGGCGACTCCTGGCGAATGTCTGGGGACACGATGTCTGAACAACCCATTCTTGTCACCGGTGCTGCGGGCTTCATCGGTTTCCATGTGGTGCGGCAACTGCTGGCCGAAGGCCGCACGGTCGTTGGCCTCGATAGCGTCAACAGCTATTACGATCCGGCGCTGAAGGAGGCGCGGTTGAAGCTGCTGGAGGGCCAGCCCCGCTTTACCTTTGTGAGGGCGAATCTGGCAGATCGTCCCGCGATCTCGGCGTTGTTCAGCGAATACAAATTTCCTGTTGTCATTCATCTCGCTGCGCAGGCGGGTGTGCGCTATTCCATCGAGCAGCCACACGCCTATGCCGATGCCAATCTCGAGGGCTTTCTCAATATCCTCGAAGGATGCCGGCACAATGGCTGCGCGCATCTGCTCTATGCGTCGTCATCCTCGGTCTATGGCGCCAACAAGAAGAAACCGTTCTCCGTCAGCGACAGGGTCGACAATCCGGTCAGTCTCTATGCTGCGACGAAGAAGGCCAACGAGTTGATGGCGCATTCCTACAGCCATCTCTATCGCCTGCCGACCACCGGGCTGCGCTTCTTCACCGTCTACGGTCCATGGGGCCGGCCGGATATGGCGATCTTCCTGTTTACCAAGGCGATCCTCGACAAGCAGCCGATCAAGCTTTTCAATCACGGTAACATGCGACGCGACTTTACCTATGTCGACGACGTTGTCGGTGCTATCGGGCGGCTGATTGATCATGTGCCGACCGGTAGTGAGGACGAGGCGCCAGCGCGAATCTACAATGTCGGTAACCACAAGCCAGAGGACCTTTTGCATGTGGTCTCGGTTCTTGAGAAGGAACTGGGGCTTGAGGCGATCAAGACGATGCTGCCGATGCAGCCGGGCGATGTGCCTGAGACTTTTGCCGATGTGGACGATCTGATGCGTGACGTCGGCTTCAAGCCGGATACCTCGATCGAGGAGGGGATTCGGCAATTCGTGACGTGGTACCGCAGCCACTACGGTAATCTGAACGCGAAGGGTTGAGAGCGACTGATGAGCAAGCGCATTATTCCCCTGATCATGTGTGGCGGTGCCGGTACGCGCCTGTGGCCGTCGTCGCGTGAGGGGCGCCCGAAGCAATTTCTGCCATTGTTCGGACCGCGCTCGACCTTTCAGGACACGGTGATTCGCGTATCCGATGCTGGCTTGTTCGATCGTCCCATTGTCATCACCAGCGCCGCCTATCGGTTCATGGTGCGCGAACAACTCGCCGAGATCGGGCTCGATGCAGACATCCTGCTCGAGCCGGCTCGGCGCGATTCAGGTCCGGCCATTGCCGCCGGTGCCGCGTTCGCTCAGACCCGCGATGAGGACGCGGTCGTGCTTGCGCTTGCCGCCGATCATGTGGTGCGTGATGTCCCGGCTTTCGTGGCGGCGTGCCGCGCAGGTCTGGTGGTTGCCGATGCCGGGCATATCGTGACGTTCGGCGTGCAGCCGGAGCGTGCGGCCACCGAATACGGCTATATTTCACCAGGCCAATCGCTTTCTGACAAGGTGAAGAGCGTCGCCAAATTCGTCGAGAAGCCGGACCTGCAGACGGCAACCGGTTATATTGAGGCCGGCTATCTCTGGAACAGCGGCAACTTTATGTTTCGGGCGGGGATGCTGCTCGATGAATATCGTGGTGTCGACGCCGATAGTGTCGAGACCATCACCAGCGCTGTGGCGAAGGCCGGCCGCGATCTCGGCTTCTTTACGCTCGATGCGGACGCTTTCGGGAAGGCAAAATCGATCTCTGTCGACTATGCCGTGATGGAGAAGACGACGAAGGCGGCTGTGGTGCCGGTGTCCTGCGGCTGGTCGGATGTCGGCTCGTGGCTCGCAGTGTGGGAGCTGTCCGACAAGGATGCGCAGGGCAATGCCGCGCAGGGCGTGGCGGTGTTCGAGGACTCGCGCAACTGTAATGTGGCCAGCGATGGTCCGGTGGTGGCGCTGGAGGGTGTTGACGATCTCGTGGTGGTGGCGACGCACGACGCCGTGCTGGTTTCCCGTCAGAAGGATGCCAACGGCTTGAAACGGCTTGTGGCGAAGCTGAAGGTCACGGCGCCGCAGGTCACCGAGGATCATCTCAAGGTGCATCGCCCGTGGGGATCTGTGCAGGCCCTTGAGGATGGCGAGCGCTATCAGGTGAAACGCCTCGTGGTGAAAGCCGGCGAGCGGCTGTCACTCCAGATGCACCACCATCGCTCCGAGCACTGGATCGTTGTGCGTGGTACCGCGAAGGTGACGATCAACGATCAGATCAAGACCGTCCACGAGAACGAGTCGATCTACATCCCGCTCGGTGCCACGCACCGTCTGGAAAACCCTGGTAAAATCCCGCTCGAGCTGATCGAGGTGCAGACGGGCAGCTACCTTGGCGAGGACGACATCGTTCGCATCGAGGATGACTATAAGCGGAACTAGCGGCCGCCGGGCGATACTCGCCCGAATCAATGCACCCACAGCGTGCATTCGCCTGAATTGGTGCCGGTGAGGGGTTACCACGATCCCTTCATGTCGTATCTTTTTCCATTTTACGAAATAGCGATGATTGCCACAATTGGGCGCGCTCTGGCCCGCCCAGCGCGCATTCATCGTCCTGAGGGCGGTTCTGCCACTCACGAAATCGTGTTAACCTGTTGTTAGGCATTGATAAACGCCTGAAATCAGGGACGAAAATGACAGTGCCGTGACGGATAAGCGGACCGTGCCGCCTCCGGACGAGGTAATGCATTCTTGCAACAATGAGTCAGTTTTCGATCCAAAATGTGGCTTTCGGATTGCGGCAAGTTCCGTTTCTTGTTAGCGCTCAATCCATGAAGCAGATCGCAAAGATTTTCCTTGTAGTTGTATTGCTAGGATCGAGCGGCCAGTTCGCTCATGCAGCCGAGCCATTTTTCATTCTTGACGCCATCAATCAGGCGGTAAAGACGAACCCAGGTGTCGGCGAGGCGTCTGCCAATCGCCGTGCCACCGAAGCCGAACTTCGCCAGAGCCAAGGTACTTTGCTGCCTCAGATCAGGCTGCAGGCGAATACCGGCCCCGAGATGTTGAACCGGGCGATCGTTCCTGCGCCGGCCGGCAATGGCTCCTATGTCAACGGCAGCGAAGCGTCGGTAACGGTGCGCCAGCTGGTGTTCGACGGCTTTGCGTCGATCAACGACATCTGGCGTCAGGCTGCGCGCGTGGATGCTGCGGCGTTCCGGGTGCTTGAACGGACCGAACTGATCGCGCTCGATGCGGCTGAAGCCTATGTCGATGTGACGCGCTATCTGCGACTGGTTGCGCTTGCCGAACAAAATCTCAAGGTTCATCTCGAACTGCGCGCCAATGTCCGTGCGCGTTTCGCTGGTGGTCGCGCCGGTGAGGGCGATACCCAGCAGGCGGAAGAGCGTGTAGCCGCAGCGGAAGCCGTGCTGTCGGATTTCCGCCTCAGCCTCGATTATGCACGCGCCAAGTATCGCAAGACCGTTGGTCTTGAACCGTTCAATGTGCGTTTCCCCGGTCGCTTGCCGGATATGCCGGCAACCAAGAACGAGTCGCTCGACGTCGCCTTCAAGTACAATCCGACGATCCGCGCCGCTGGTGCAGATGTCGATGCGGCCAAGCGTGCTTTCGACTCGACCGCCGGCGCATTCGTTCCGAACGTCGCCCTGGAAGGCCGCGCGCTGCGCGGCAAGGACTCGATCACCTATCCGGGTAATCGCGACGAAGTCAGCGGCAAGGTTGTTGTGAGCTGGGATATCTTCCGCGGCGGTCAGGATGCGTGGAAGCGCGCCGAAGCTGGCGAACGCATGATCGAGCAGCAGCAGCGCCATGCACGCTTGCAGCGTGATGCGCTAGAGTCGCTCGACAAGGCATGGGCTGCGCGCACGATCACGACGGAGCGTGCAGCAGCGCTGGTGCGTGAAGTTGAAGCTGCCCGCCGTACTTTCGTAGCCTACAACAAGGAATACGAGCTCGGCCAGCGCACGCTGATCGATCTGCTGAACTCGCAGAACCAGTACTTCAACGCCAACGTCTCGCTGGTGTCTGCACGCGGCGTCACCGTGTTCGCCGACTATCAGTTGCTGGCGGCCATGGGACAGCTGCTGTCCTATCTGAAGACCGGCAAGCCGCCGGAGTCTGAGCCGATCGAGAGCCGTGCATCCGGTCTTATCCCGTATCGCCTGCCGCCGATCCTGCTGACGGCGCCGGAGCCGGGATCCGAACCGCTTAATACGGTTCTGCCCTTCCAGACCTGGAATTCGCCTTTCGCACCGGCGCTGGAACCGAAAGCCGTGCTGTTCGGTGATCGCTGGGCCTCGCAAGATCTGTCGAACGCCAACGCATTGTTCGTGACATCGGGCCAGGTCGGGCAGGGCAGCGTGTCGGCCGATGCTTCTGCGGGGCGCCGTTAACCAGTTAAGTACGCAGATTCATAATCCGCGGTCGGGTTTACCGTAAGTTCAGCAATTCGTCTGAACCGCGAAATAGTACAGGCGCTCCGCAAGGATCGCCTGTAAAGCTGGCAAGTCATATTTTGTAAGGCCAGTAGATCCGCGCACGGGTCATACAAGGCGCCTGGAATTTCCGAGGCTGCATTGAACATTCGCTCACCCCAGTTCGATATTGCAATGGACCTGCCGGCTGCGCCCGTAGCGGAGGTCGAGCATCAGCATGCCGATCCGTTAACGGACAGCCTGCTTTATCTCGCCGCTCACCACGGCAGAGCTGTCAGCCGCAGTGCGCTGCTTGCCGGTCTCCCGGTCGAGCGCGGCGTGCTGACAACGGCTCTGTATGAGCGCGCGGCGCAGCGGGCGGGCCTCGAGGCCGAACTGAACGAGCGACCGCTCAAGGATATCCCTGCGCTGGTCCTGCCTGCTGTGCTTCTGTTTCACGATGGTTCGACGCGGATTCTGCGCGGCATCGATCTGGCGAGTGGCCGTCTGACACTGGCAACCCCCGTCGGTGACGGTGCGATCGCCATGGAGCGGATCGAAGCCGTCGAAGAGAAATATGCCGGCTTCGTCTATTTCGTCCGTCCGGCGTCCGTCAGCGATCCGCGCGCGATCGCCGCCGGCGATCTGCCGAAGGCGCACTGGTTCTGGTCTGTCGTCAGCCGGTTCGGCTCGAACTACAGCCATGTCGCCATTGCAGCTTTCATCGTGAACATGCTGGCGCTCGCCGCGCCGCTGTTCACCATGAGCGTGTATGACCGCGTCATCCCGAATGGCGCAATCCCGTCGCTGGTCGCGCTTGGTATCGGCCTGTCGCTGGCGATCGCTTTCGATTTCCTGCTCAAGGTGGTCCGCAGCCGCATCATCGACATGACCGGCAAGAAGATCGACGTGGTGCTGGCGTCGAACATCTTTGAACATGTGATGGCGCTGAAGATGGACAAGCGTCCGCCCTCGGTCGGCATTCTCGCCAATCAGATGCGCGACTTCGACTCGGTCCGCGAATTCTTCACGTCAGGCACGGTTGTGTCGGCGACCGATATGATATTCGCGATCATCTTCATCGCAGTGCTGTTCGTGATTGCCGGCCCGCTGGCCTGGATCCCGCTCGCGATGCTGCCTGTGATGATCCTCGTCGGTCTCTTGATCCAGCGGCCGCTCGATCGTGCGATGAAGCGCCTGCAGGCAGAGTCGGCTGCGCGTCACGGCATTCTCATCGAGTCGCTGAATGGCATCGAGACCGTTCGCGCAGTTGCTGGCGAGAGCCGGGTCCAGACAGTGTGGGAACGTTCCGTCGCAGCGACGGCACGTTCCAGCGAAGGCGTGCAGTTCTGGTCCTCGCTGGCGATGACCAGTGCGAGCGTGGCGACGCAGCTCTGCAGCCTGTTGCTGGTCGTGGTCGGTGTGTTCCTCATCCTCGACGGCAAACTGTCGGTCGGTGCGCTGGTTGCGGCCAATATGTTGTCGGGCCGCATTCTCGGTCCCATCGCCGGCATCGCGGCCGTGATGACGCGCGCGACACAGACCATGTCGGCCCTGCGGTCAATCGATCGCCTGATGGCGACGGAGCGCGAGCGGCCGCCGGAAAAGATCTTCGTGGCCCGCGAGATCACGAAGGGCAGCATCGAATTCCGCAATGTCAGCTTTTCCTATCCGGACAGCCCGGCGAAAGCCCTCGAGGGCATCTCTTTCCACGTGAAGCCTGGCGAGAAGATCGGCATCATCGGCCGAGTCGGCTCAGGCAAGACCACGGTCGGCCGTCTGGCGACGGCGTTCTATCCGCCGAGCGAAGGCAGCATCCTGATCGATGGCATCGATATCCGGCAATACGACCCGGCGGACCTGCGCGCCGGCATCGGTTTTGTGCTGCAGGATACCGATCTGTTCTATGGCAAGCTGCGCGACAACATCACGCTGGGCCGTCCCGATGCGACCGATGAGGAAGTGCTCGCGGCTGCACGGCTGTCCGGCGTCGAGACCTTCATCGCCGGTCATCCGCAGGGCTACGACATGATGGTTGCCGAAGGCGGCCGTAGCCTGTCGGGCGGCCAGAAACAGGCGATCGGCCTCGCGCGTGTGCTGATCCGCAAGCCGCGCGTGTTGTTTCTCGACGAACCCACTGCGCATTTCGACGTGCGCAGTGAAGGTGAATTCCTCGATCGCCTTAAGACGCTCGCCAAGGGTGAGATGTCCATTATCGTCTCGACGCATCGCCCGTCGCTCCTGTCGCTAGTCGATCGCATTCTCGTGTTCGACAACGGCAAGATCGTCGCCGACGGCCCCGCCGATCAGATCCTGACGCGCTTGCGCCCGCAGCCGCAGGCTCCTCAAGCCGCGGGGAGGCCGGTCAATGTCGCAGTCTGATTTCGCATTTTCGAACGACGTTCGTGCGGCCATGGAAATGCGTACGCCGCGTACGGCGCGGATGTTGTTGATGACCGTCACCGGTCTGCTCGTCGTGTTCCTGCTGTGGGCACACTTCGCCGTGCTGGATGAAGTGAAGCGCGGTAATGGCAAGGTGGTGCCGTCGCGCCAGACCCAGGTGGTGCAATCGCTCGAAGGCGGCATCATCAGCGAATTGCTGATTCAGGAAGGCGCCATCGTCGGGAAAGATCAGCCGCTGGCGCGCATCGAAGATACCAACTTCGCGGCGCAGTTCGGCGAAATCCGCGAGCGGCGCGGTGCCATGGCTGCCCGCGTGATCCGACTGGAAGCAGAGACCTTCGGCAAGACCAACGTCGAGTTTCCGGAAGAACTCACGAAGCTTGCACCGCGTGCGGTTCAGACCGAACGCAGCGTATTCGACGCCCATATGCGCAAGCTTGCGCAGGACATCGACGTGATTGCCCAGCAGGAATGGCAGAAGAAAAAGGAAATCGACGAGCTCCGTGCGTCGGAAACCCGCTTCTCCGAGACGCTGACGCTGCTGACCCGCGAAACCTTGCTGACGCGCCGGCTCTATGAGCAGAAGGTCGTTCCCGAGATCGAGATGCTGCGGTCCGACCGGCAGGCCACCGACATGCGCGGTCAGCTCGCGGTGGTGCAGGCAACCATGGTCAAGACCGAGGCCGCCGTGAAGGAAGCGCAGTCGCGGCTTTTGAATATCACCACGGCATTTCGTTCCACGGCGGAAGATGATCTCGCGAAATCGCGCGGCGATCTCGCGGTCCTCGACGAAAACATCAAGTCCGCGCAGGATCGCGTTCGGCGCACCGAACTGCGGTCGCCGGTCTACGGCATCGTTAACAGACTTAACGTCACCACCATTGGTGCGGTCGTTGCACCTGGCGCCAGCGTGATGGAGATCGTGCCACTTGAGGATACGCTGCTGGTCGAGGGGCGCATTCGTCCGCAGGACATCGCCTTCATCCGTCCGGACCATGAGGCGGTGGTGAAGCTCAGCGCCTACGACTCTTCGGTCTATGGATCGCTTCACGGCCGGGTCGAACGTATCAGCGCCGATACCATCACCGACGAGAAGGGTGACAAGAACGAGCGCGGCGAGACGTTCTACCGCGTCATGGTGCGCACCGAAAAGAACCACCTCGGCACTGCCGAGCAGCCGCTGCCGATCATTCCCGGCATGGTGGCGACAGTGGAAGTCCTGACCGGCAAGAAGTCGGTGCTGGATTATCTCGTGAAGCCTGCGCGTATGCTGCGTGATGAGGCGTTTCGCGAACGCTGATAGCGCTACGGAGCATTTCCGCTGCTCCGTATGTTACCTTGCTCCCAGCCCGTCAGAGTCAACGAACTCTTAAAACGCAGGTTTCGCTAAAATTCGAGCGAATGCGTTGGTAGCCGATTGAGCGCGTTCAACGACATACCCGCACAGGTTGACGTGTTTTAACCGGCCTGAAGCAGCCCCCGATTTATCCCTGATGCCACAAGATCCGGACGGGGATCGACGCAATGACGTCGGCCGATGCTCCGGACAACGGGGCGTCAGTCATGTTGCGTATCGATCAGGCGCGGGCATTCCCGCGTGCGCTGGGGTTTGTGCTCGCCGGTGTCGTAAGCGTCAGCGCTTGCGATGGAGCATTTGCAAAATCACGCGCGAAGAAGACGGTGCTTGAGCGCTCCGTGATGGACACGCCGATCGCGGGCATGACCGCGCCGCCGGTCCGGTTCTTCACGATCAACCAGGTGCTGGCCAAGCGGGACAGCGAGAACCGTGCAAAGCCCGGCAATATCGAACTCGCATCCTTGGACGCGCCGCAGGGATCAGATGCCAAGGTGATCAGTGATGCGCCGTCTCCGGCCGCGATCCTGCCTGCCACGAGCGAGGAGCCGTTCGGCCTGTTCACGTTCCGCGCGCCTGAAGGGCTGCTATGGACGAAATGGCGCGGTGTGGAAACGCGTATGCGCGCCGACTTGAAATCGATCGAGGATTGCAAGGCTGATAGCGAGAACTGCGTCGCCGGTGCGCGCAAGTTTGTCGCCGTCACGCGTTCCGCTGCCGAATTGGATCTGCGCACACGCGTCGAGGCGATCAATCGCGACGTCAACTATGCGATCCGCTATGTCGGGGACTATCAGCAGCACGGCGTCGCCGATCTGTGGAGTTCGCCGCTGGAGACGCTGTCCGCGGGTATCGGCGACTGCGAAGACTATGCGATCGCCAAATTCGCCATGCTCGCCGCAACGGGCGTGCCGGAGGCCGATATCAAGATGATGCTGGTGCGTGACATGGCGGTGCGCCAGGACCATGCGGTGCTCACCGTCCGTGTCGATGGCCGCTGGCTGGTTCTCGACAATCGCTACTCCCGACTGTCGGAAACACGTGATCTGCCGCATTTCATGCCGCTTTTCGCTATCGACCACAAAGGCGTCAGCCTGTTCGCCGCGCCCTATGCCGCGCGTCCGCATCATGAGAGCGAGACCGACATGTTGCCCGCGGCCGAGGTGGACGGCTTCGGCGGCGGCTCTTCCTTGCCGCTGGCGCTCTGAGATAGTTCGACAACACAACGTCGACAATCGGCCTGATATCGACGTTTTATGCGCTTCGCGATCTTGTACTTCCGTGCATCTTGGGCTCTTAATGCGCCAGGGTGAGGTCGACGAGGGGATTGAGATGCGCTTCAAGCACACGCTGTTGGGTTTGTTGGTGGCGGCTGGAATGGCTTCCGGTGCAACTGTCTCGCATGCCGAAGGCCTGCTTCCAGGCGCTGCCTTCTCCGTCGATTGTCAGAATGGGGCGGTCTACAAGCTGACCTCCGGCCGTGTGACCTTTCCCGGTGATATCGTCACCGGCCATCTGTACCTGACACCGCACCGTGCAATGCCTGTTCGCCTGATCCCGATGGGTGAAGGATATCGCTATGCAGGCCGTGGCGTATGGCTGGATGGCATTCGCGAGCACGCGCTGTTGTATCGGGCCAAGTATAGCCCGGTCGCGTGCGTCGTTACCCGCATCTAGACTTTTATCCTATCAATTATCTCCTGCGATAGCAGTCCTGCGATAGCGAGTTGCGTATCTGCGCAGCTTGCTGATTCACGTCTGTGCCCGGAGAAGAAGTCCGCGATCCCAGAGATTCGCGGAATGCGCACTGCAAATGGCGACCTTGCCATCTGGCTGTGATGCGAATGCGCTTTAAGCAACTGTCCCATTTCGAAATTTGCTCGCGAAGGGCGACCACTACGCGACGGTTCGCGCGACTGTCGATATCGGCTCGCGAAAGCAAATTCAGCCGCCCGTCCAATATTGGCGGAGGTGCCTGTGGTTGTGAGCTGATTTCGTTGTTCAGTGCGAAATGAGAAGTCATCTTGCAAAGTATAAAATAAGTCGTTTTTTCGAATACTTTCTTATTTTTACAATAGATACGCCGTGATTTGTGGATTTTTCCGGGCATTCCCAAAAATAGACTGTCTAGAAGAAGTATTACTGTCGAGCGGTTCATCTTTATTAATTCGCTGTTTCATTTTTGAACTTAACCAATGCAACGAAAACGCTTCAAATTTTACAGGTATTCATTGACGTCTCTGCGTTCTTAAGAATATTTTAACCCTCGCAGGACTTGGACGTTTTTCGGTCCGATCAGCTTGAGGTTGTAGTCATGAACGCTCCCGTATTGCTCGCGCAGCTCGCCGGTTCCACCACGCAGACCCCGCAGTCTCCGAAGAACCTGAAGCTCGAGAAGCCGCAAAATGGGCAGGCGATTTCGGTTCATCTAGACGGGAACACCAAGCTCGATTTTGCTGATATCGCGAGCGAGAAGCTGACCTTCGTCAAGGTCGGTGAAAAGCTCATCATCCTCTTCGACAATCAGTCGACGGTGACTGTCGATCCAGTGTTCGACTCGATGGGCAAGCCGCTCACCGATCTCGCATTCGACATGGGCTCCGATCGCACGCTGACAGGCGAGCAGTTCGCGCAAACATTTCCGATCACCACTGATCAGTCCGTTCTGCCCGCAGCCGGCGGTGCAACGGGCCCGACGGGCGGCGCGAATTTCGGTGATGCGACCGTTGGTGCGCTCGGTGCCTCGGGCGCGCGTCTCGCGCTGTTGACGGGCGAAGACACTGGCGGCGGCTTCGATCCGCTGGAAGATGGAACGCCTAATCCGTCGCCGATTCCGGGCGGCGTGACGGCTGTGACGCTGAATGAAGACGGCTTTGCGGAAGGCAATCTCGGCGGCACCGGTGACACGGGCGGCACCGCGACGTCCGTGACCGGTTCGCTCAATGTCGATTTCGGTACCGATGGTTCGAATCGCAGCTTCGCGTTCTCGCTCAATCAGCCGACGCTGGCCGGCCTGACCTCGGATGGTCAGACCGTTCAGCTCGCTTTCACCACCGTGAACGGCCAGCCCGTGCTGATCGGCTATGTCGGTGGCGATTTCAATGTCGCTGCCAATCAGGTCTTCACGGTATCCCTCGATGCTTCATCGCTGCAGGGCAGCTACACCTTCACGCTGTTGCGTCCGCTCGATCATCCGATCCATGGCACCGAAGACACGATCAATCTCTCGATCAACGTGATCGCGACGGATGGTAGTGGCGACACTGTGGCCGTCACGATTCCGATCGGCATCAACGACGATACGCCGGTGATCGGCACGCCTGCCGATGCCGCGCTGACGGATCCGCTGTCCGGCAATCCAGCGACGCAGACGGGCTCACTCGGCATCTCATGGGGCGCCGACCGCTATAACGATCATGTCGATGGCGGCGTATCCGCGACCACCGGCGCAACGGGCGATCGCTCGGTCGTGTTTGCCAACACGCAGGTGACGGCCGCTGGCGACGGCACGACGGCGATCGGCACGCTGACGTCGCATGGCGAGACGGTGCACTACGTGCTGCTCGAAAACGGGACTGTGCTGGTCGCCTATACCGGCGACACGGCACCGACGAGTCTTGCCAGCCTGCAGCAGAGCGGCACGCCGAGCGGTGAAGGCGAGGGTGGCGAAGGCGGGATTGCCAACAACGTCGTCTTCGTCGTGACCCTGTCCGACGCCAGCAATAGCGGCAGCTATGTCGTCACCCAGTATCGTTCGCTGGATCACGACAATGGTTCAGCCACGTTCCAGAACATCGATCTAGCCTTCAACTTCACCGTGACGGACAGCGATGGCGATACGGTCAACGGCACGCTGCATGCGGTGATCGCGGATACGGTGCCGGTTGTGACCGGTCCGGCCGACGCAAGCACACTGAGCGAAGGCAACGGCGAAACGCCGCCGAGCGAAGGTGGCGAGGACATGCCCTCTTTGCTGGTGGTCGGCGGTTCGTTTACGCCGAAGGACACCGGCGCCGTATCACTGCACATCGATTGGCGTTCGGATAATCAAAATCCGAACACCCCGGGTGCTACGCATGATCGCTCGGTCACATTCACCGCTGCGACGCAAACCGCTCTCGAGAACCTCGGCCTGACTTCCGACGGCGCGACGATCATCTACACGATCTCCGCGGATGGCACTTTGCTGACGGCAACGACTGCTGCTACCGAAGGCCATAGCGCGCGCACCATCTTTACCGTGCAGTTGTCCGACAGCGGAAATGGCAGCTACGACTTCGCCTTGCTGGACAATCTGGACCATCGGGGCAGCTCCGAAGGCAGCCAGGCGCTGACATTTGGCTTCATTGCGACCGACAGCGATGGTGACACGACGGCTCCAGCGAATTTCACGGTCAACATTACCGACGAAACTCCGTCCTTCACCTCCGAAGGCGTCGCGCCCCAGTTTGTCGATGAGGAGGGCAATGCCGGCGACACCTATGCGTCCGGCGATCTCGCTGGCGAAGCCAAGACCGCAACTGCATCGCTGAACATCGCGTGGGGCGCGGACGACGCCAATAACGTGGTCGATGGCGGCTTCACTGGTAGTGCTGGCGACCGTTCGGTGGTCTTTGCGAGCAATGCCGTCAGTTCGCTTCAGGCGCAGAACCTTACGTCGAATGGCGTCGCGCTGCAGTATATCCTGTCGACCGATGGTACGACGCTGACGGCCTATCAGGGTTCAGGCCGTCTCGATGGCGACAAGGTGTTCACCGTCACGCTGTCCGATCAGGGCAACGGTTCCTACAATTTCACGATGCTGGGTCATCTCGATCACCCGATTTCGGGCGTTGAAGACGATCTGACGCCGGTATTCAATTTCACGGCGCGCGACGGCGACGGCGACGCGATCTCTTCGAGCTTTTCGGTGACGATCAACGACGACGCGCCAGTGGTGCCAGTCACCACGCCGGTCAATCTGATTGTCAATGGCGACTTCTCCGCCGGCGACTGGTCGGGCGTCGCGAGCTGGGGCAACTACAGCACCAATGTCACCGGCTGGACCATCACCGGCGACCGTCTCGAGCGCGTCAATAGTGGCTATCTAGGTGCGACCTTGCCGAATGGCGGTCACATGGTGGATCTGGAAGCCTCGCCCGGCGACCTGACTCTGTCCCAGACCATTGGCGACATGACCACCGGCCAGACCTATCATCTGTCCTTCGCGATCGGCGAAGCGACGGGGCCGTATGGTGCACATCTGGAAGTGTATTGGAACGGCACCCTGGTTGGCAGTTATTCGCCACAAACCGGCGCGATGCAGACCATTGATCTGACTGTCGTTGCCGATGGCACCAGCAACACGCTGTCGTTCAAGGAAACGGGCGCCATCGATAACAGCGGCACCTTCCTCGCTAATGTCAGCCTGACGGCGGCGGCGGTCGGCATCGTCGATGAAGACGGTTTGGCCAACGGCGTGGCAGGCGGTGTCGGCGATGTCGCCGGGCAGGCGACCGTGGTCACTCATGCGCTGAATATTTCGTGGGGCTCAGACAACGGCAACAGCGTCGTTGATGGCGGCATCACGGGCTTGCCCGTGAATGGTGACCGCGCCGTTACTTTCGATGCGTCGAATGTGAGCGCACTGTCGGCCTTGGGCCTGACCCACAACGGCACCGTGATCACCTATCAAATCTCTGCCGACGGCACCAAGCTGATCGCCTCGGCAGGAGAGCAAGAGATCTTCCACGTCGCACTGTCCGACGTGGACAGCGGCTCCTACACTTTCACGCTGACCGGCACCATCGATCACCCGCTGCATTCGGTCGAAGACAACGTGACGCTGAACTTCGCGGTTCGTGCGACTGACAGCGATGGTGACAGCATTCCCACTTCATTTGCGGTTCTGGTCAACGACGACGCTCCGTCGATCGGCAAGATCGGCGATCAGACGATTGCAGAAACCACCAGCACCGAGTTCTCCAATACCTTCCTGACTCAGACTCTGTCTGACGTTTCGTTGAATATCTCGTGGGGCGCGGACGACAACAATTCCGGCGCGTTCAATCGCTCTGTCGCCTTCGATGCCGCGCTCGCCGGTACGGCACCGAGCGGTCTGACTTCGAACGGCGTTGCCTTGATCTATGTGCTGTCGGCTGACGGCACCGGGCTGACGGCCTATCGTTTCGACGGCACCAATTATATCGGAGTCGGTGGCGGCAATCTCGGTACCTCGCCATCGGATGCTGCACGCGTGTTCAGCGTGCAACTGTCGGATCTCGGCAACGGCAGCTACACGTTCAAGCTCTACGACAATCTCGATCACAAGACGGGCGACGGGACGTCGCTCAATCTCTCGTTCGGTTTCACCGCGACCGACAGCGACGGCGACACCACGCCGGTTTCCAATTTCAACATTGTCGTTACCGACAACGTGCCGTTGCTGGTCGGTAATGCCGACATCGGCGCGCTCACGGAAGCGGGGCTGCCGACAGTCTCGTCGACCTTTGGTAACCTTGGCATCGACTGGAATGCCGATGATCGTGGTTCGGCCCATCTTGAATTCGCAAAGGATTCCAATGGCCTGGCCATCGTTCCGCAGGGTCTGACCTCGGACGGTGTTGCGCTTGCCTACACTGTGCGCCTCGCGGCCAACGGTGTTGATGAAGAGCTCGTCGCCTACAAGGTCGGCGACACTGTGGACCATCCGGTCTTCATCGTTGCGCTGAATGGTCTGGTCAATCCGGCCTTCGCTGCCACGCTGTTCCAGAATCTCGACCATGTAGGCGCTGGTAACGACAGCAGCCTGACGCTCACCTTTACGGCGCATGCGATCGATGGCGATGGTGATACGGTTGATCGCACCTTCACGATCACCGTCGCAGACACCAAGGCGACGATCGGGACACCTGCGTCCGCTCAGGCGGACGAGGACGCATTCGGCAATCCGGCCGGGCTCAGCCTGATCACGGACAGTGCCATCGACACCGATAACAACAACCGCACAGTCGGCGGCAAGCTCAACATTTCCTGGGGCAGCGACGATTCCAATACGGTCGTCAATGGCGGCATCACCGGCGCTCCGGTGGCCGGCGATCGCGCCGTGACATTCGACGCGTCGAATATCACGACGCTGCTTGGCCTGAACCTGACGCATAACGGAGCGGCGCTGAGCTATCAGATCAGTGCCGACGGCCAGACCCTGACTGCGAAGGCGAATGGCGAAGAGATCTTCAACGTCAAGCTGTCTGACGTCGACAGCGGCTCCTACATCTTCACGCTGACGCGTAACCTCGACCATCCCGACCACTCGGGTGAGGACAATCTGAACCTGACCTTCAAGTTCATCGCGACGGATTCCGATGGCGATGCAACGACTGCGACGTTCGATGTTGCGGTCAACGATGATAGCCCTGTGATCGGCACTCCGGCATCGACCCAGGCCGATGACAGTGCGCTCGGCAATGTGTCAGGTCTGTCGATCATCACGGACTCGAGCGTCGATACCGACAGCAACAGCAAGACGGTCGGCGGCAAACTCAATATCTCCTGGGGTGCCGACGACGGCAACAATCTCGGCAATGTCGGCATTACCGGTGCTTCCTCGGTCAACGGCGATCGCGCCGTGACGTTCGATGTGAACGCGACCAATACGGCACTTAACGCGCTTCATCTGACCCATGACGGTACGTCTCTGGTCTATAGCTACAGCTCGGGTAATTCACTGCTGACGGCGAAGGCCAACGGCGCGACCGTGTTCACGGTGCAGCTGTCGGATGACGGTTCGGGTAAATACATCTTCACGCTTGTCGACAGCTTCGATCATCCGACCCACGGCACGGCAGATAGTCTCAATCTGACCTTCAGTTTCATCGCCACCGACAGCGATGGCGACAAGGCGACCTCCACCTTTGCGGTCGCCGTCAACGACGATCTTCCCACCATCGGCAGCCCGGCTGCATCGCGAGTCGATGAGGACGATCTCTCCGCCGGAAATCATGATGGCCTTGTGCCGATCACTGATGTGACGGTCGATACCGACAGCAGCCGACTGACCGTGGGCGGCAAGCTCGGCATTTCGTGGGGCGCCGACGACGGCAACAGCTCCGTCAACGGCGGCGTTAGCGGCGCGTCGGTGAACGGCGATCGCGCCGTCACCTTCGATAGCGCGACGACGGCTGCGCTGACCTCGCAGCATCTCTCTCAGGGCGGCGTTGAGCTGACCTATGTCATCAGCAACAACGGCACGGTGCTGAAGGGCATGGCCGGTACGGCGGAAGTGTTCAGCGTCACGCTGTCCGACCAGAACGACGGTTCGTACATCTTTACGCTCAAGGGCAAGCTCGACCATCCGGACACGACAACCGAAGACAATATCGACCTGACCTTCAATTTCACCGCGACGGACAGCGATGGCGATACGGCCACGTCATCCTTCAAGGTCACCGTCAACGACGATGCTCCGACTGCCGCTGGCGAAACCGCCACGGTGGCGGAAGCGTCGCCGGCTGTGGGCACCGGCAATATCATTCTGGCTTTCGATCGCTCGGGAAGCATGAGTGACGATCCGGATGGCTCGGGTGGTTTCTCGTCGCGCCTTGCGCTGGCGAAGGCTGCAGCCATTAATCTCTTGAATACGAGTAATGCCGATCAGGTTCTGATTGTGACATTCTCGGACAACGCCACGTCCTCGTCCTGGATGACCAAGGCGCAGGCGATCGCGTATATCAACAGCAACTCGTTCCCGGGAACGAACGGTGGCACGGACTACGACAACGCCACGGCCGCAATCCAGGGCGCCACGATTCCGTCTGGCGGTACCTCGGTCTACTTCTTCACCGATGGCCAGCCGACAGGTAGCGGCGGTCTCAACAGCACGGAACGTGCTGCATGGGAAAGCTTCCTGCAAAGCAAGAGCATGACGTCCTACGCCGTCGGCGTGGGTAACAGCATCGGCGCCAACGATCCCGACCTCAACGATGTCGCCTATCCCGGCTCACCGCTGATCATCACAACGGCCAACGATCCGGCGCTGCTCGGCACCATCACGCCGACGCTGCCGACCTCGGTTGCCGGCAATATTCTCAGCAATGACCACTTCGGCGCCGATGGCGGGCGGATTCTGTCCATCATGATCGGCAGCGTCACCTATACCTGGAACGGCTCGTCGACCATCACCAAGAGTGGGGGGAAACCGGTACGATCTCCGGCAATGCGTTGTCGATCGACACAGGCATCAACGGTCACCTGAACTTCAACTTCTCGACCGGCGCCTGGAGCTACAACGCGCCGTCCCAGCTCGTGACCAACACGACCGAAACGTTCTCCTACACATTGATCGATGGCGATAAGGACACCGCCGGCGCCAATCTGGTCATCAGCGTCACCGCGGTGAACGACGCGCCGACCAACACCGTTCCGACCGCGCGCGTTGTGAATGAAGACACGGCGATCGTTTTCAGCTCCGGCAATAACAACGCGATCTCGATCGCGGATGCCGATCACAACGGTGGCAACGAAACCGTCACGCTGTCGGTGCTGCACGGCAATCTGACGTTGTCGGGTCTGAGCGGTCTCACCGTGACCGGAAATGGCACGGGCAATGTAACCGTCACAGGCACGGTTGCGGCAATCAATTCCGCGCTGAACGGCCTGAGCTATCTGCCGTCCGACAACTACAACGGCGCTGATACGCTAACGATCGTGACCAACGACAACGGCAATAATGGCGTGGGGGGCGCCAAGAGCGACACCGATACGATCGCCATTACCATCAACCCGGTGAACGATGCGCCCGTCATCACGCCGGAAACGCGTGAAGTCTCGTATATCGAGAACGGTAACGATCTGAAGCTGCTGTCGAACGCAGTGATTACCGATCCGGACAACCCGACCTCGCTCAATGGCGGCTTCATCTCCGTCACGCTCGGCAACACCGTTGCTGGCGACCAGCTGCAGATTGCTGACAACAGCAATGTGCGCCTGCAAGGTAATAACGTGCAGATCTCCAACGGCTTCGGCGGCTGGACGACGATCGGCACGATTTCGGCCGGCGGCTTCGGCGGTACGTCCGTCACTATCACACTGAATTCGAATGCCGATGTGGCTGATGTGCAGACTGTCGTCCGCAGCCTGGCGTTCTATTCGAGCTCCGACAATCCGACCGGCGTGGACCGCACGGCGACCATCACCTTCAATGATGGCGGCCATGACGGCAGCGGCGGCGCACTGTCCGACTCCTCAACCGTCACCGTCCATGTGACGCCGGTCAACGATGCGCCGGTGATCGCCGGCGGTTCCGAGCGCTCGGTTTCGGTCGCTGAAAATAGCACGGCGGTCACCACTGTGACCTCGACCGATCCGGATGGCGGCACGCCGACTTATTCGATTGTGCAGACCGCAGGCACCGACTTCGCGAAGTTCACGATCAATCCGGTTACAGGCGCCCTGAGCTTCGTCAACGCGCCCGATTACGAGAATCCGACCGATGTTGGCGGCACCAACGGCAACAACACCTACGAGGTTGACGTTCGCGTGTCGGACGGGAATGGGGGTACGGCCGTTCAGACCATCAACGTCACCGTCACCAATGTGAACGAAGCGCCGGTGCTGGCGCCGAACTCGAATTCCGTCAGCTACACGGAAAACGGCAGCGCGCTGAAGCTGATGCCGACTGCATCTGTGACCGATCCGGATAGCCCGTCGAGCTTCGTGGGCGGTTCGATCACCGCCTCGCTCGGTGCGACCGCGGTCAGCGGCGACCAGCTGGTATTCGCCGGTAGTAGCGGCGTCTCGCTGGTCGGCAATGTCATCTGGATTGGTTTCACCGTGGTCGGAACCGTGAGCGGTTACGGCACTTCAAACATGACGATCAGCCTCGCGGCCGGCGCCACCGACGGCAATGTGGAAACGGTGCTGAAGGCTCTCGCCTATCAGTCGACCTCTGAGAACCCGACCGGAGCAGATCGTACGGTGACCGTTACCTTCAACGACGGCGGCAATGACGGCAGCGGCCCGGCGTTGTCCGATACGTCGACTGTCACCATCCATGTGACGCCGGTGAACGATGCGCCGGTTGCCATCAACGACACGGGCTCGGCTACGGAGAGGGGCGGCGTTGCCAATGCCACCGGCGGCAGCAATGCCACCGGCAACGTGCTCAGCAACGACAGTGATGTCGACGATCTCCAGACCTCGCTGGTGGTCTCCGGCGTGCGCGTCGGCACCGCTGGCAGCACCGGGACCGTCGGTTCGACTCTGACCGGCGCGCATGGCTCGCTGGTCCTCAATGCCAACGGGACCTACACCTATGTCATCGACGAGACCGATGCGCAGGTGCAGGCACTGAACGTCAATGGCACGATCACGGATACTTTCACCTATACGGTCCGGGATCCGAGCGGTGCGATCGATACGGCCCAGCTCACGATCACCATCAACGGTGCCAATGATGCACCGGTGGCGACCGACGATACGGGCAGCGCCACCGAAAAGGGCGGCGTCAGCAACGGTAGCGGCGGTGTCACCGCGACGGGCAATGTGCGGACCAACGACAGCGATGTCGACAACACGACATCCTCGCTGGTCATTTCTGCCGTTCGCACCGGCGCAGAAGCCGGCACGGGCACGGCAGGTACAGTCGGTTCGTCACTGGCTGGCCAGTATGGCAGCCTCAAGCTCAATTCCGACGGTAGCTACACCTACACGGTCACGGAAACGAACAGCACGGTCCAGGCTCTGAACGTCGGTCAGTCTGTCACCGAAACCTTCACCTATACGGTGCGCGATGCGGGTGGTCTTACCGACACAGCCCAGCTCGTGATCACGATCAATGGCGCCAACGACGCGGCTGTCATCACCGGTAACGTCACCGGCTCGGTGACGGAAGCGAGCGGCGTTGCCAACGCTACGCCCGGAATCCCGACTGCGACCGGCGATCTCAACGTGACCGATGTGGACAATGCTGCGATCTTCACGGTGCAGAGCAATGTCACGACCAGCTACGGCACCTTCTCGATCGGTGCCGACGGCGCCTGGACCTATAATCTGAACAACGCCAACAGCACGGTTCAGGGCCTTAACAACGGCGGCACGCTTCACGACCTGATCACCGTCACAACGGCGGACGGTACGTCGAAGCAGATCGACGTTACCATCAACGGTGCCAACGACGCTGCAGTTGTGTCTTCCGCAACGGTGAACCTCACCGAGACCAATTCGGCTGCGTCCATCAGCACCATGGGCTCGCTGACGATCACTGACGTCGACAACCCTGCGACCTTTGTCGCCCAGAACAATGTCAACGGCACTTACGGCAAGTTCTCCATCACCTCTGCAGGGGCATGGACCTACACCGCTAATAACGCCCATGACGAGTTCCAGGTCGGTCAGACCTATACCGACACGTTCTCTGTCAGCGCAGCGGATGGCACCCTGACCACGGTTGTGATCAACATCGCCGGCACAAATGACGCGCCTGTGCTGACCGTGACCAATGGCAGCAGCGGCAGCATCGGCGACGGCTTCCAGAGCGGCGGCTATACCGGCTCGACCGGCAGCCCGAACCTGTGGACCACCAACTGGACCGAAGTCGGCGACAACAACTCATCAAGCAACGGCGACATCCGAATTTCATCCAGCGGCGGTAACTCTTACGTCCGACTGGGTGATAGCGACGGTTCAAATTCATCCTTGCAACGCACGGTCGATCTCAGTGGGACGTCGTCGGCCACGCTGACCTTCGACTATCGGCGCGTTGATCTCGATAGTTCGAGTGACCAGGTTTTCGTGCAGGTCTCGACCGATGGCGTGAACTTCACGCAAATTGCTGTGATCGGTGGTGGAAACTTCGACGACAATGGCTTCTTGAGCGCCAGCATAGATCTCTCAGCCTACCGTTCGAGCACAACGACGATTCGCTTTGTGGCGTCGGGTGGGCTTGGCGACAGCGATTACGTCTATCTCGATAACGTCAATATCTCCTACAGCAACGAGCCAACTTTCACCGAGAACGGCTCGGCGGTCGCGATTATCACCAACGCGACGCTGTCCGATGTCGACGATGCAAACATGGCGTCGGCCACAGTTGTCCTGACCAACAAGCAAGCGGGTGATCAGCTCTGGATCAACAGCACGGCTCTGTCGAACGGTTCGACCGGCACCGTGAACGGCGTGTCCTACCTGGTGGCGGAATCCGCTGGCGCAATCACCATTACCTTCAGCGGGGCCGCGACCAAGGCGGCCTATGAGCTGGCCATCGAGGCGGTGAAATACGCCAGCACCAGCGAGAATCCGTCTACGACGGATCGCTCGTTCCAGATCACCGTCAATGACGGACACGACAATTCCAATACCGGAACGGCTGTCGTCCATGTGATCGCTGTCAATGACGCACCGCTGGCGGTGAACGACACCGGCGCGGCGACCGAAAAGGGCGGCGTGGCCAACGGCACCGGCGGCAGCAACGCTACCGGCAATGTGCTGAGCAACGACACCGATGCCGAGACTCCCAGCGCATCGCTGATCGTCTCTGCCGTTCGGACCGGTACGGAAGCCGGCAGCGGCGCGTCCGGCACGGTTGGTTCGTCGCTGCTGGGCACTTATGGCACGCTGACGCTGAATGCTAACGGCAGCTACACCTATGTTCTCAACGATAACAACGGCACCGTCCAGGCGCTGAATGTCGGTGGAACGCTGACCGATACTTTCACCTACACGGTGAAGGATCCGAGCAATCTGACCGATACCGCCCAACTTGTGATCACCATCAATGGCACCAACGATGTGGCAGTGATTTCGGGCACGATCACGAGCTCGGTCATAGAGGCCGGAGGTGTCAACAACGCGGTAACCGGCACACCTACTGCGACAGGCATGCTGACTGACACCGATGTCGACAATACGCCGAACACCTTCACGGCTGTATCGGTGGCGACCGGTACGACCAACGGTTACGGCACCTATACGATGACCGCAGGCGGGGTGTGGACCTTCACGCTGAACAACGCCAACGCCGCGGTGCAGGCGCTCAATGTCGGCCAGACGCTGACGGACACGTTCACCGCGCAGACGGTGGATGGCACGTCGCAGGCGGTGACCGTGACTATCAACGGCACTAACGATGCTGCGGTGATTTCGGGTACGACCACCGGCGGTGTGATCGAGGCCGGCGGTGTCAGCAACGCGACGGCTGGCACGCCCACTGCGACGGGCACGCTGACCGACACCGACGTCGACAACACGCCGAACGCCTTCCAGGCAGTGTCGTCCGCGACCGGCACGACCAATGGTTACGGCACCTATACGATGACTGCCGGCGGGGTGTGGACCTATACGCTCAACGACAGCAATCCTGCGGTTCAGGCGCTGAACTCTGGTAACACGCTGACCGATACCTTCACGGTCAAGACGGCGGATGGCACGTCGCAGGTGGTGACCGTGACCATCAATGGCACCAACGATGCCGCAGTGATCTCCGGCATTACCTCCGGAAGTGTGATCGAGGCTGGTGGCGTCGACAACGGCATTGTTGGCACGCCGACGGCGACCGGCACGCTGACGGATACGGACGTCGACAACACGCCGAATACGTTCCAGGCGGTCGCGGCCGGTGCGGCCACAACGGGTGGTTACGGCACCTATGCGCTGACTGCTGGGGGCGTGTGGACCTATACGCTCAACAACGCCAATCCGACGGTTCAGGCGCTCGGCGCTGGTGGGGTCTTGACCGACACCTTTACGGTCAAGACCGCGGATGGCACGCCGCAAGTGGTGACGGTCACCATCCACGGCGCCAACGATGCGCCGGTGACGGTGAATGACGTTTACACCATCAATGAAGATCAGATCCTGACGGGCGTCAACGTTCTGGCGAACGACAGCGATCCCGAGGGCAGTACCCTCCAGAGGGTCGGCAATCTCGGTGGCTTCTTGGGGCCGTTTGCATCGGCGAGTCTGACGCAAAGCGGTGATCTGACCGTAACGCCCACCGTGAACGGTAGCGGCATCGTGATCCTGACCTATCAGGCATCCGACGGAACCCTGTCAACCCAGGGCACCATCACGGTCAATGTTCGCCCCGTCGCCGACGCGGCGGTGCTGACGGCCTCGGGCGGCAACGAAGACAACGCCTTTGCCATCCACATTGCCTTGGGCGATACCGACGGTTCGGAGAAGGCCACCCATATCGAACTCAGCGGTTATCCCGCCGGGACGACCTTCAATCAGGGTTCGCTGCAGGGCGGCGTTTGGGTCATCGACAATCCTGCCGGGATCGACCTCGCGCACCTCACCGCAACGACACCCACCAATTACAACGGTACGTTCAACCTCGGTGTAAGTGTGACGGTCGTCGATCACGCCACGCTCACCACGGGCCTCGTAACCGATACTGCGACGTCGACTGGCACGATCGCAGTGACGGTCAATCCTGTTAACGATGCGCCGGTGCTGACGGCGGACGATGCGACGCTCACCGAAACGGCGGGCACGGACGCCGGGCTGCTGAGCACGACCGGCAATATCCTGAGCAACGATCACGACGTCGATGGCGACACGCTCAGCGTCAAGACCATCCGGGCGGCGAACGGCGTCCCGACCGATGAAAGTCCCATCGCCATCGCTCCGGGCGGCAATGCGACTTCGCATGGCATCTACGGCGATCTCGTGATGCATTCGGACGGTAGCTACACCTATACAGCGAATGCCGCCTTCGATGCGCTGGCGGATGGCGTCCAGAAGACCGACGTCTTCAAGTATGTCGCGACCGACGGTAACGGCGGCGATGTCGCGCAGTACCTGACGGTTCACCTCACCGGTGTTAATGATACTCCGGTCCCGGTCGACGACGATCAGAACCTGACCGATACCGCGGCTATCGACGCGGGTACGGTGAAAACGTTTGCCGGCAGTGTTCTGGCCAACGATCACGACGCAGAGAACGACCCGCTCACGGTGATCACGATCCGGCCAGATGCGCAGTCAGGCCCGACCTATCTCAACGGCGCCACGACGGTTGCGCACGGCGTCTATGGTGATCTCACGATCAATCCGGACGGCACCTACACCTATACGCCCAATGCGAACTACGATGCGCTCGGAGCGGGCGTATCAGCCACTGACGTGTTCAAGTACGGCGCATCGGACGGCAACAGTGCCCATGGCGGTTTCCTGACGTTCCACATCACCGGCGGCAACGATCCCGCGGTGTTCACCGGCATCGATACGACGGGTCTGACCGAGTCAAACGTGGCCCAGTCGACCGGCGGCACGCTTGTTGTCAATGACGTCGACGGCGCCGACACGCTCGTGCCGCAGGCCAACGCGGCAGGCAGCAACAACTACGGCGTCTTCAACGTCAATGCCGACGGCACCTGGACCTACACGATGAACTCGGCGCATGGCGAGTTCGTCGCGGGTCAGACTTACACCGACAAGCTGACGGTCCACTCGGCCGACGGCACCGCGCATGATTTGACCGTGAACATCCTTGGTACCGACAACAACCATGCGCCAGATCTCGTCAATGGGACCTACGGTGGCACGGTGACGGGGCAGGTACATGCGTTGCCAGCCAGCGCGCTGGTCAACGGCAGCTTCGAGTCAGGGGGCACGGGATGGACCGTTGCAAGCCAGGCAGGTGGCGCGGCCTTCTCGTCGAACTTCCCGGCTGATGGTTCGGGGAATTTCACCGCCAACTCATTTGGCCAGGTCACAGGCATCCAGACGCAATTGACGCAGGTCGTCGATACGCTTCCGGGTCTCCAATACACCTTGTCTTTCCAAGTCTATACGGTGTCGACGACCCCCGGTGGCCATGTCTTCGTGAACTGGAACGGCACGCAGGTCCTGGCCGTTGCAACTGGTCAGGCTATAGGCGGCTATCACACCTTCACCGCCACGGTCACGGGGACAGGACACGACACCCTTCAGTTCGCCGTCGACGATCCGAACAACAATCCTGCAACCTACGATTCCTGGCGGTTTGACGCGGTTTCGCTGACGCCGGCTACGCATTACGAAGCGACCAGCGGAACGATCGCGTTCAGCGACGCCGATGTGTCGGACGTTCACTCGGTAACGGTCACGACGCCGGTGGGAAGCAACTATATCGGCAACTTCGTGTCGACGGTCGATGAGGCCACCCATCAGGTCAAGTGGACTTTCTACGCCAGCGACAGTGCCCTGCAGGCGTTGTCCTCCAATTCTGTCGATCAGACCTACACGTTGAAGATCGACGACGGCCATGGCGGGTTCGATACGCAGAACGTGACGGTGACGCTTGCCAAGCATATCGACGCGGCGCCGGTCATCACCTCGTCGGCCCAGGCCGGCTTTGCAACCGAGGATGCGTCGGTCGGCATCGTCAATCTGGTCCAGAACCCGACCTTCGAATTGCCGAACATCTACAATCCTGTGCTGACGCCGTGGACCGTCAGCGGTGCCGGCGTGGCGCACATCTATGGCAGCGGCGCCAACGGCAGCGTCGATGCAGCCTACCTCGATCAAAACACGACGCTCAGCCAGACCATCACGACGCAGATCGGAACGACCTACACGATCGACTTCTTCATGCACAATTACGGCACGCCGTTCAGCGTCAGCGTCAACGGAACACCCGTCTGGACAACGAGCAACGTCGTCCCGAATTGGACAGAATATTCGGTGACGTTTACTGCGACGTCGACATCGACCGTGTTGTCCTTCGCCACCACGGGCGTGAACGGCGCCGACATTGACGAAGTTTCGGTCCAGGCGGGAACCAAGCACATCGTCGAGGGGATCGAAACGAACGCGGGAACGATCACCTATACCGACGCCGATTTGATGGACACCCACACCGTCGCGGCGAGTGGGCCGACGTTCACATGGTCGGGCGGCTCGCTGTCGCAGGCCCAGATCACCGCATTGACAAATGCCAGCTCGTTGACATTGAACGCGACCGACAGCACGGGGACCGGACAGGGATCAGTCGCGTGGAAACACAGCATCGCTGACAGTGCGATCCAGTTCCTGAACGCAGGCCAGACCTTGACCGAGACCTATACGGTCACGATCGATGACGGCCAGGGCGGCACCACGTCCCAGCAGGTGACGATCACGATCAACGGCACCAACGAGCCGGTCGCACCGACGGGTCAAGCAGGTACGCTCGCTATTACCGAAGACGTGACGCGCGTCCTGACGCTGAGCGATTTCGGCTACAGCGATGCCGACGGCGACGTAGCCGCGGGCGTGACCATTACATCGCTATCGATCAGCAGCAGCCGGGGCATACTGCTGTATGGAAGTTCCGCGGTCACGGCTAACCAGTTCATCTCTGCGGCCGACATTGCTGCCGGCATGCTGAGTTTTGCGCCGAAGGATAATAACTTTAGCGGCAGTGGCACCTTCACCTTCAAGGTAAAGGACGCAACTGGCATGAGCGACGCCACGGCCCGTACCATGACTCTTGCATTCGACGGGACGGATCGTACTGACACTACGGCAAGCGGTGGGAGCACGGATACAACCCAGGTTACGCTGAACTCCGGCTACGTCTCTTACTTCGAGAACGGCGGTAGCGGCGATACGCTTCGCATCAACGCGTCGTCGGCTACGACATTCACAAACCTGAACTTCCTGCAGAGCAGCAACAATCTTGAGGTTGGCTGGTCTACCAGTTCTGCGACGGGGTATGCGACACTGCTTGACGAGTATGTCTTCACCAGCAGCAGCAACAATAATACGTTCGAGAGTTTCCAATTTCAGAATGGTGGGAGCTACTTGGGGTACTCGCTTTCGTCGTCTGCCTATGTTGTGTCGCGCGCAATGACGACCACGACCGCTGGCATGGTCATTATCGCTGGATCGGAGGCGGGAGATACCATCAGCACTCTCAATTCCAACGGCAACAACCTGTTGTTCGGTAACGGCGGCAGCGACACCATCACCGGCGGTTTCGGCAACGATCTGATCGTCGGGGGTCTCGGCGACGACACGCTGAGCGGTCGAAACGGAAGCGACACCTATGTGTTTGGCCTCGCCGACGGCAACGACACGATCAATGATTACTGGGCCAGCAATAGCGACTTCGACCGTATCGTCATCAAGACAGGTGGCGCGGCGATGTCCGGTCTGTTCGCCTATGACAATGATCCCAATACGTTCTACGGCGACCTGGTGATCCAGTATAACGGCCAACAGGTCACGATTCAGAACCATTTCTATATGAATGGCTTCCAGGTCGAGTTGATCAACTTCGACGGTGGTTCGGTATACGGTTACAACCTCGGGACCAGCGACTATGCGATCGTGAACGGCCTCACTGCGGATCCGTCCGAAGTCAACGGCTACCGCACGATTTCCCTGTCATCTGGAAACAACTTCGTTGCCGGCGAACTTGATACCGCTAACAAGATCACTGGCGGCAGCGGTAATGATTTAATCTTCGGCGGAGACCAGAGCGATATCCTCGCCGGCGGAAACGGCAATAATCTGATCGTTGGCGGACATGGCGATGACACGCTCAGCGCCGGTACTGGCAACGACGTCTACGCTTTCGGCATGACCGACGGGACCGATCGGATTACCGACGTCAGCGGTACCGATGCGATCTTCATCGCAACGCACGGTGCCGCGATGTCGATGCTCACGGCGACGGACAACAACAACGGCACCACGCACGGCGATCTGGTGATCCAGTACAATGGCCAGCAGGTCACGGTGATGAATCATTTTGACGGCGGTTCGTCGGGCGCGAATTCGATCGAATCGATCGCATTCGATGGTGGCTCGGTCTACGGCTACGACCTAGGTACCTCCTCCTACGCCATCAGCAACGCCGATCCGAGTAACGCAGGCGGTGCCCGCACGATCGACCTCTCCGCGTCGTCCGCGCAGAACTTCATTGCGGGCGAGGATGGTGCTGCCAACGTGATCACGGGCGGCGGCGCCAAGGATCTGATCTTCGGCGGCAGCCAGAATGACACACTGTCGGGCGGTGCCGGGAATGATCTGATCCAGGGCGGAGCCGGAGACGATATCTTGATGGGGGGGCTTGGTAACGACGTCTTGCGGGGCGGCTCGGGAGCCGACACGTTCAAGTTCGGTGCGGGTCACATTGGCGCGGCGAACCTCGATTCGATCCTCGATTTCAGCAACGCCGAAGGCGACAAGATCGATATATCGGGCTTGCTCGACGGCATTGCTGGCGTGCAAGCGGATGGTTCGAACATCAATAACTACGTTCATCTGACGCAGAACGGAGGCAATGTCCTCGTGCAGGTCGATACGACCGGTGCCGGCAATTTCTCCGGCAACACGCATGATGTTGCAACGCTGGTCGGCTATGGCACCAGCAATGCTGATATCGTGAACATGGTGTTCAAGAACACAGATCACTCAATGACTGTCTGATGACCGACGCGGCTGGCGATCCCGGCCGTGTTGCTTCAACGAATTGCAAAAGCCCCCGATGATCGGGGGCTTTTCATTTGGTTACGTATGATTGAACTCGTTGGTGTACCTAAATCTTCTGCCCCGCCGGTGTCTTCGGCCCCGCCGGAACGCTGCCACTCCCGCCCACATCGATCCTGATCCGCTGCACCTCCGTGCGCCCGGCCGGATACTTCACCTCGATGGTCACTTCATCACTGCCGACGAAGTCCGCCTTCGATTGATAGAAGGCGATGAACCCTGGCACTTCGAGCGCGAGGCACTGTTTGTAGTTGGTGGCGCTCACCTTGCCGCGCTTGATGCTGACGGTGCCGTTCGCAGGTGGGGTCACCATGCGCAAAGCGGGCAGGGTGCCCGAGGTGCAGTCGGGCTGGACGTTAAGATAAACGCCGACCTGGAAGTTGCGCGCGGTCGGGCCCTTGGCGGTCCGCTCGACGACAGACGGTGTCGCTGCAGGCGGCACCGGCGAGGGCGTCTGCGCCCAAAGGGCGGTTCCGGAACCGGTTCCCGCCAGAGTGCTTATGACGAGACTCAGCGCGACGACCGGCTTCCGAAACATGGAATTTCTCTCGATTGGCGGGTGATAACAGCGCGTCGCGACATCCCAAGGATGCAGCAAAAGTGCTGTCATATCAATGGATGGGGCGCCCATGGGCCGGGTTAATGAGGGGCGGTTGGCCGGTCTCACGACTTGGTGTAATTCTTTGAATCAAAACGTGTTTGGGTAGCTCCGCGGGGCAATCGCCACATCTGTGGCGGGCATGCTAGGAGAACTCGCGGCGCAAGTATGGTGAATCGCCGCGCCGGCTCTTAAGAATTCTGAGGTTTGTTGAATGGTGTCGAAAGAAACTTCCGCAGCGAAGGATGCGGTGCGCACGCTGCGTGTCGGCGTCGTGGGCGCAGGTGTCATGGGCACCAATCATGGCCGCGTGCTGGCCGGGCTGCCGGGCATCGAAATGGTCGGCATCGTCGATCCCATGCTCGAACATCGCACCCGCGCCGAGAAACTGATCGGCTGCAAGACCTTTGCCGATCTGGACGCACTGCTGGCCGCTGGCGTCGATGCCGTGACCATCGCAGCGCCCACTCACTTGCATCACGAAGTTGCGCTCGCCTGCATCGCCAAGGGCATCCATGTCCTGGTCGAGAAGCCGATAGCATCGACCGTGAAAGAGGGACGCGAGATCGTCGATGCCGCGCAAAAGGCTGGCGTGACTCTGATGATCGGCCATGTCGAGCGTTTCAACCCCGCCGTCGCCACCATCAAGAAGGCGATCGAGGGCGAGGATATTCTGTCGATCGGCATCACACGCGTCGGCCCGTTCCCGCCGCGCATGTCCAATGTCGGCGTTGTCATCGATCTCGCCGTGCATGACATCGACCTGATCCGCTGGTTCACCGAGAGCGACATCGTCGAGGTGCAGCCGCAGCTCGCCTCCGCCGTCGCCGAGCGCGAAGACATCGCGCTGCTGCAGTTCCGCACGGCATCCGGCGTGCTTGCCCATATCAACACCAACTGGCTGACGCCGTTCAAGGCGCGCACCGTCACGGTCGCAACGCGCGGCAAATATGTGATGGGAGATCTGCTGACCCGGCAGGTCACCGAATGTTTCGGCTTCAAGACCGATGGCAGCTATTCGATGCGCCATCTGCCGGTCGGGCAGGACGAGCCGTTGCGCGCCGAATTGATGGCGTTTCTCGATGCGGTGCGCACCGGCGGCGTGCCGGCTGTGACCGGCGAGGAGGGCGTCGCCTCCCTCGAGATCGCGATCCAGTGCCTGGAAGCGCCGAAGAAGCGCGCGGCCACGGCATCACGCCCGGCGCCCCGCAAGGTGGTTGGCTGACGCAAGCGCGACCCGGCGCAAGCATGCGCCGGTTTCCAGTATTCAGACTTCAAGACGACATTCTGCAGGCCAGGCATCATGAACCAGCACACCCGTATCGACCCCGTTCCCTTCATCGATCTCAATGCGCAGCGTCAGCGGCTCGGCACATCGATCGACGAGGCGGTCACCCGCGTGCTCAATCACTGCCAGTTCATCAACGGCCCGGAAGTCACCAAGTTAGAGGCCGAACTCGCCAAATATTGCGGCGCCAAGCATGTGATCAGCTGCGCCAGCGGCACCGACGCGCTGATGATGGTGCTGATGGCTAAGAAGATCGGCCCGGGCGATGCCGTGCTGTGCCCGTCCTTCACTTTCTGCGCCACCGGCGAGGCTGTGGCACTGGTTGGCGCGTCGCCCGTATTTGTCGAAGTCGACGACGTCACTTTCAACATCAGCCCAGAGTCCGTGAAACGTGGCATTGCCGCGGCTAGGAAGGCCGGCCTGAAGCCCCGGGCGATCATCCCGGTCGATCTGTTCGGCCAGCCCGCCGATCTCGACGCGATCAACGCCATCGCCGAGGCTGAGGGGCTGTTCGTGCTGGAAGACGCCGCGCAGGCCTTCGGCGCGACCTACAAGGGCAAGCGCGTCGGCACCTCGGCGCTGGCCACTACCACCAGCTTCTTCCCGGCCAAGCCGCTCGGCTGCTTCGGCGACGGCGGCGCGATCTTCACCGATGACGACCAACTCGCCGAGGACCTGCGCAGCATCCGCATCCATGGCCAGGGCTCCGACAAATACGACAATATCCGCCTCGGCATTACCGGCCGCCTCGACACCATCCAGGCCGCGGTGCTGCTGGAAAAGCTGAAGATCTTCGACGACGAAATCGCCGCCCGCAACAAAGTAGCCGACCGCTACGCCCGCAGCCTTGGCAATATCGTCACGGTGCCGCGTGTCGCCGAAGGCAATACGTCGATCTGGGCCTGCTACGTGATCCGCCTGCCCAAGGGCACCGACCGCGACGCCTTCGCCAATGCGCTGAAGGCACAGGGCGTGCCGACTGCGATCTATTACGCGAAGTCGATGCATATGCAGACCGCCTACAGGGATTATCCGGTTGTCGATGGCGGTCTGCCGGTCTGCGAGGCGTTGTCGGCCGACGTCATCAGTCTTCCGGTGCACGCCTATCTCGACGAGGCCACCCAGGACCGCGTCATCCAGGCTGTGCGCGACGCGCTGGCGACCTAAGTTGAGCGTTTTGCACCGCCGCTTCATGCTGTAGAAGCGGCTGATGCTGGGACGCATTTTCACCGTCGGCGGATATACACTGCTCTCGCGGATCACCGGTTTCGCGCGCGACATCATGCTCGCGGCGATCCTTGGTGCCGGGCCGGTGGCTGACGCCTTCTTCGTGGCGCTGCGACTGCCCAATCACTTCCGCGCTATTTTCGCCGAAGGCGCGTTCAATGCCGCTTTTGTGCCGGCCTATGCCCATGTGACCGGTAAGGGCGGCCCGGCATCGGCGCATCTGTTTGCCGACCGCATCTTCACGCTGCTGTTTGCGTCACAGGTCGTGCTGCTCATCCTGGCTATTTTGTTCATGCCGCAGGCCATGAGCGTCCTCGCGCCGGGCTTCACCGATGATCCCGCGCAGCGTCATCTCGCCATCGAGCTGACACGCATCACCTTTCCCTATCTGCTGCTGATCACGCTGGTGACGCTCTATGGCGGCATGCTGAACGTCATGCAGCGCTTTGCCAGTGCCGCGGCGGCCTCGATCTTCCTCAATATCTCCATGATGGCGACGCTGGCGCTGGCCGCGTTCTTTCCGAGTTCAGGTCACGCGGCGGCTTGGGGCGTGTTGATTTCGGGCTTTCTGCAATATTTCCTGCTCGCCGGTGACTTGCAGCGTCATGGCGGACTTCCTCGTTTTGCGCCGCTGCGTCTCGACGAGGACGTGCGCGGCTTCTTCCGCGCGCTCGGCCCGGCGACGCTGGGCTCCATGGGCACGCAAGTCGCATTGTTTGCCGACACCATCATCGCGACCTTCCTGCCGGTCGGCGCGCTGTCGGCGCTGTATTATGCCGACCGTCTCAACCAGTTGCCGATCGGGGTAATCGGCATCGCCATCGGCACGGTACTCTTGCCGGAAATGTCGCGGCGGATGGCGGCAGACGATCATGTCGGCGCCATGGGCGCGCAGCGCCGCGCCTTCCTGTTCACGCTGTTGTTCTCGCTGCCCTTCGTCGCTGCATTCCTCGTGGTGCCCGATGTCATCATGCGCGCGATGTTTGCCCGCGGGGCCTTCACCAAGGCTGATGCTGCCGTCGCTGCGGCGACACTCGCCGCCTATGCCATTGCGCTCATCCCCTTCGTGATGATCCGCAGCGCGGTTGCAACTTTCAACGCCCGCAAGGACACCACGACGCCGATGATTGCCGCGCTCACCGGCATCGCAGTCAACGTCGCGCTGAAGATTCTGCTGATGGGACCTCTGGCGCAGATCGGCCTCGCGCTTGGCACCGCGGCAGGAGCCTGGATCAATCTGTTGCTGGTCATCTTCTTCGCCATGCGGGCCGGCTATCTCGAATTCGATCGCGCTTTTATGCTGGCGCTCGGCAAATTCGCGCTGACCGGCGTGGTCCTCGCTGCGGCGCTATGGGGGACCGCGCGTCTTGCGGCGGAGCAGTTCGCGGGCCTCACCAGCCTCCGCGACGAAGCGACGCTGGGAGTTCTCATCATCGTGACCATCCTGGTCTATTCGGCATTGGTCCTGACGCTTTTCGGCAAAAGCTGGTTGCGCAGCCTGGTCCGCGCCAGATAGCTCGCTTCATCGTGTCCCAAAGTCGGGCAGGGCGACGCCCCGTGCCACTTGCCGCCGTCCTCCCGCAGTGTAGATTGAGTCTAAACTGCATGCGGAGGAACGATGGCCCCCATCAAATTCGGCGTCGGACAGAGTGTCCTGCGCAAAGAAGACGACGCCCTCATTCGTGGCCGTGGCCGCTATACCGACGATCATGCGCCCGTCACGCTGCATGCCCTGATGCTGCGCTCGCCGCATGCCCATGCTCATTTCACCATCGATGTGACCAAGGCGCGCATGCTTCCAAGTGTCGCCGCGATTCTGACGGCGGAGGACACCAAGGACCTCGGCGGTCTGCCGTGCCTGTTCAATCTCGAAGATCATCCTTTCACCGGGCCGGATTATCCAATCCTCGCTGCCAAGGAAGTCCGCCATGTGGGCGACGCCGTGGCCTTCGTGGTTGCGGAGACTGTCGCGCAGGCGCGCGATGCGATTGAGGCGATCGAGGTCGACTGGAAGCCGCTACCGTCCGTGAACGGTCTGGTCAATGCCGTCGCCAAAGGCGCGCCGCAGGTGTGGGCCGAGCATCCCGGCAATGTGCTGTTCGATGTGCCGATCGGCGACAAGAAGGCGGTCGATGCGGTGTTCGCCAAGGCACCCGTGATTGCCGAAGTGAAGATCGTCAATCCGCGCGTCATCATCAACTATATGGAGACCCGCGCGGCGATCTGTGAATACGACGCCAAGCGCGATTACATGACGCTGACCATCGGCAGCCAGGGCAGCCATCGTCTGCGCGACATCCTCTGCGATAATGTGCTGAAGATGCCCAAGGACAAGATGCGCGTGATCTGTCCCGATGTCGGCGGCGGTTTCGGTACGCGGCTGTTTCCCTACCGTGAATATGCGCTGGTGGCCTTTGCCGCCAAGAAGCTCGGCAAGAATGTGAAGTGGGCGGCGGACCGCACCGATCACTTCCTCGGCGACGCGCAGGGCCGTGACAACGTTACCCATGCACGCATGGCGCTCAGCGAGGATGGCAAGTTTCTCGCCATGGATGTCGACCTGATGGCCGACATGGGCGCGTATCTGTCGACCTTCGGGCCGTACATTCCGCATGGCGGTGCCGGCATGTTGCCGGGTCTTTACGATATCCAGACATTCCATTGCCGCGTCCGCACGGTGTTCACGAATTCAGTGCCGGTGGATGCCTATCGTGGCGCCGGCCGTCCGGAGGCGGCCTATGTCGTCGAGCGTCTCGTCGATCAATGCGCGCGCAAGCTCGGCATGACGCCGGATGCGATCCGCCGCAAGAATTTCATTTTGCCGAAGGCGATGCCGTATAAGACCGCGACGGGCAAGGTGTACGACTCCGGCGATTTCACCGCGCATATGAAACGCGCGATGGATGTGGCGGACTGGAAGGAATTTCCAAAGCGGGCCAAGGCTGCGAAGAAAGAGGGCCTGGTTCGCGGTATCGGCATGGCCACCTATGTGGAGGTCTGCGGCACCATGGGCGACGAGACCGCCAACGTTGCTGTTGGCGCTGATGGCGACATCACCATCCTGATCGGCACCCAATCCACAGGACAGGGCCACCACACGGCCTACGCGCAGATCGTTGCCGAACAGTTCGGCGTGACGCCGGATCGCGTGCACATCATTCAGGGCGACACGGCGAAGGTCGCGACCGGTCTCGGCACCGGCGGCTCCGCATCGATCCCGACCGGTGGCGTCAGCGTGCAGCGCGCCACCAGGCAGCTCGGTATCAACCTCAAGGAGCTCGCGGCGGATGTGCTGGAAACCAGCGCCGCCGACCTAGAAATCGATGGCGGCGTGGTGAAGATCGCCGGCACCGACCGCTCTGTGTCATTCGCCGATCTCGCTAAGAAGGCCAATCCGTCGAAGCTCAATGCGTCCGAAACCTTCAGCAGCGCCGACGGCACCTTTCCGAACGGCACCCATCTGGTCGAAGTCGAGATCGATCCCGCGACCGGCAAGATCGCCATTGTCAATTACGTCATCGTTGACGATTTTGGCGTCACGCTGAATCCGTTGCTGCTGGCCGGCCAGGTTCATGGCGGCACCATGCAGGGCATCGGCCAGGCGCTGATGGAGCAGGCGGTCTATGATCCCGAGGACGGCCAGCTGGTCACTGGCACTTTCATGGACTATGCGCTGCCGCGCGCGGCCGACGGCGCGCCGATTTCGTTCGAGACCCACAATATCCCCTGCGTGACCAATCCGCTGGGGGTGAAGGGGGCGGGCGAGGCCGGAGCCATCGGCTCCTGTCCCGCCGTAGTGAACGCCATTATCGATGGTCTCTATCGCGAATACAAAATCGAGCACATCGACATGCCTGCAACCCCGGAGCGGGTGTGGATGGCGATCCGCGAGCACGAACGGCTCCACACGCTGTAGAGCGCCGCCGCCGGGAATAGCCGGATGGCGGCGGGGTTCATCTACATGTTGCGAACTAGTCCTAGTTGAATTCCAAACAGGGGTATTGGTTGATGAAACGTGCGCTTCTCGTTGTCGGAGCTTTGCTGTTGGGTGTGGGGGCGGTCTCGGCCCAGCAGGAGATCGTCAAGGAACGCCAGACGCTGATGAAGTCCAATGGTCGCGCTCTTGGCGGCACGCTCAGCGCGATGGCCAAGGGCGACAAGCCCTATGATCAGGCCGCGGTCGAGGCCGCGCTGACCGTGCTGGACGAAACCGCCAAGAAGCTGCCGACACTGTTTCCGGACAGCACCAAGGGTCTGAAGGCCGAGGGTGACTATTCGACGTCGCCGAAGGTCTGGGAAGACAAGGCCGGTTTCGATGCCCACATCGTCACCTTCGCCAAGGCCGTCACCGACGCCAAGGCCAAGATCAAGGATCTCGACAGCCTCAAGGCGAATGTCGGCGGCATCGGCAAGGCATGCGGCGGCTGCCACGAGACGTTCAGGCTAAAGGTCTGAACTCAATTGTGAACTCTGAATGAGAGGGCGAACGCCGCAGCGCTCGCCCTTTTGTTCAACCATCTTCGCTTCGAATGTTACTTCGTCACCTGTCCGCGGATCTCGCCGCCTTTGTTCGCCTCAGTGTGGACGTTGACATAGTACTTGCCGGCCAACAGGTCGGCGGCCTGTGCGTCGGTCAGCGTGGCGCTGCCTTCGGATCCGCTGGTGGCCGGCGTGATCGGTACGGCGACGCCGGCATTCTTGCCGGCTTCGGCGGGGCCGTGGAAATGCGCCATGGTCGCAGGACCCGTGAGGCCGGAATAGGTCAGCTTCCAGGTCAGCTTCTTGGTGGCGGGATCGAAGTCGATATCGGCGGTGCCCTTGCCGGCGGTGGTTGTGGCGGGCACTTCGGAGGCGCCGTCGAGCGTCGCCTTCATCTTATCGGCGGAAGCGGGGCCGGCGAGGGCGATGCTGGCGCCGAGTGCGAGGGACGCGAGCTTGATCGAACGAGGTGACATGGTTTTCTCCCTGATGATGGTGAGGTCGTCATGGCTGGAAACATCCGAGACGCCAATTCATTCCCCCCGGAGCCTAAGGGATGGATCACGGTTTCGTTCCGGCAGCGGTTGTTCGACTCGCTTTATGTGCTGAAGTTTGACCAGGATACCGATTAGACATGCACGTGCTGAAACGGCTTTTCCTTCTCGCATTTGTCGCGGCCATCATCGGCCTTGGCGTGTTCTGGTGGCTGACGATCCCAGTGACAGTGGCTGCGAGCACGCTGCCGCCGCACACGCCCAATCCCGGCAATGGCGCGGTGGTCTTCAATGCCGGTGGTTGCTCGTCATGCCATGCGACGCCGGCGCAGCAGGATCGGCTCAAGCTCGGGGGCGGGCTCCCGCTGACATCGCCGTTCGGTATATTCTATGCGCCCAATATCTCGCCTGATCCTGCCGCCGGTATCGGACGCTGGAGTGAAGCTGATTTCGTCACGGCACTGATGAAAGGCACTTCGCCGAACGGCTCGCACTACTTTCCAGCGTTCCCATACACGTCCTATCAGCACATGAAGGTGGAGGATATCAGGGACCTGTTTGCCTATCTGAAGACACTGCCGCAAGTGGCCAGCAAGGCGCCGGATCATGCGGTACCATTTCCATTTAACATCCGCCGCAATCTCGGTGTCTGGAAACTGCTGTTCCTCGATGGCAAGCCATTCGTGGCGGATGCGTCGAAATCGCCGCAGTGGAATCGTGGCAGCTATCTGGTCAATGCGCTGGGCCACTGTGCTGAGTGCCACAGCCCGCGCAACGCGCTGGGTGGCATCGTGACGGCACAGCGCTTTGCCGGTGGTCCCAATCCCGACGGTGAGGGCTGGGTGCCCAACATCACCCAGAAGCGCCTCGGTGACTGGAGCGAGAAGGACATCGCGTATTTTCTCGAAACCGGACAAACCCCGGACGGCGACACCGCCGGCGGCGCCATGGCCCGCGTGATCCGCAATACCTCCCAGTTGAGCGCAGACGACCGCTCGGCGATGGCGCTCTATCTGAAGTCGCTGCCCCCGGTAGAGGGGCCGCCAAGGCCCGCCAAAAAGGGCTAAAGCTGCCCGCGCAAGGTTGGGTTGTGGCGGTGCAGCCCTGCATGGAAACCCGAAAAGCCATGTCGCATCGGTGGTTTTCGTGACGGGTCTCACGTGATTGTGTGCTGCAACATGAAGACCCCCACGATTCCCCCGATCTCCATTTCCCCGAACTCATGAACATCTTCAAAGCCGTGTCGCTGAAGATTGCCAGCACCATGGCGTTTGCCTTGATGGGCGCGCAGGGCCGCTATCTCGGCAGTGACGTGCCGCTTGGTGAGATCGTGTTTGCCCGCGGGTTGTTTGCGCTGATCCCGATCGTGCTGTTTTTCGGCTGGCGCGGCCAGTTGCGCGGGGCGCTGCGCACCAACCGCGTCTCCGCGCATCTGGTGCGCGGCTCGTTCAGCGTGATCGGGACGTTCTGCACCTTCGGCGCTCTGGCGCGATTGCCGATCGCGGATGTCACCGCCATTGCCTTCATCGCGCCACTGATCACCGTGGTCTTCGCCGCGATCTTTCTGAAGGAGCAGGTCCACGCCTATCGCTGGTCGGCGGTGGCGATCGGCTTTTCCGGCGTGATCCTGATGCTGTCGCCGTATTTCCACGACCACGCGGCGCTGACCACGTCGATGATCATCGGTCTGTCGCTGGCGCTGCTCAATGCCTTCTCGTCGGGCGGTGCGACCATCCAGATCCGCCGGCTGACCGCAACGGAATCGTCCTCGGCCATCGTCATCTTCATGACGCTGATCGTGATGGGCGCATCACTGCTCACGGCGCCATTCGGCTGGCGCTGGCCGACGAGTTTCGAACTGGCGCTGCTGATCGGCATCGGCATTTCCGGCGGCCTCGGCCAGATGCTGTTCACCGAGAGCTATCGCTACGCGCCGGCTTCCTTCCTGGCGCCGTTCGACTACACGGCGATGCTGTGGGCCTTCCTGCTCGGTTTCTGGATGTTCGGCGAAGTGCCGACGCCTTACGTGGTCGGCGGCGCGGTAATCGTCGCGGGCGCAGGCATCTTCGTCATCCTGCGCGAACGCCATCTCGGCCTGAAGCGGCTGCGTGACACACCGATGTCGCCGATTTCCACCATGGCCGATGATGAAGCCGATCCGGATGCGCCCATTGCCGTCCGCGCAAAGTCGCGCTAATTTTTCGGTCAATTTTGTTGCAATGCACACTGCGCTTCGCTGGCAAGTTGCGACATTTCGATTTTAGAACGCGCGCAAATCACGGGGCCTTGCTCCTGCCACGCGGCTGGATTTATATGCATTTGCTGCTTTCACGCGGCACCCCGTGCATGACGGGCTCATGAGGCGAAATGACCGCGCAAGGGTGCTTGCCGGACGTGTCGTTCCTTCCCAGATAGACCCGGCTGCACAGCGTTTTCCGACGACAGACGTTCCCGAAATCAAAGAGGTTACCAATGGTCAACCGCCTGCAATTCTACATCGATGGCGCCTGGGTCGATCCCGTCGTCAAGAAGACAACCCCTGTCGTGAATCCGGCGACTGAAGATGCGATGTATGACATTGCGCTGGGCTCCAAGGCCGACGTCGACAAGGCTGTCGCCGCTGCCAAGCGCGCTTTCGAGACGTTCTCCCAGACCACCCGTGAAGAGCGCATCGCGCTGCTCGAAAAGATCATCGCGGTCTACAAGACCCGCATGTCGGATATCGGCGCGTCGGTCTCCGACGAGATGGGCGCTCCGCTGCCGATGGCCGAGAAGCTGCAGGCCGGTGCCGGCCTCGGTCACCTCGTCGCCACGCTCGACGTGCTGAAGACCTACAAGTTCGACGAGGCGCATAACGCCGCCATGATCACGAAGGAGCCGATTGGCGTCGTCGGCATGATCACCCCGTGGAATTGGCCGCTCAACCAGATCGCCTGCAAGGTCGCACCCGCGCTCGCCGCCGGCTGCACCATGCTGCTGAAGCCGTCGGAATACACCCCGACCTCGGCCTTGATCTTCGCGGAAATCCTCCATGAAGCCGGCGTGCCGAAGGGTGTGTTCAACCTCGTGAATGGTCTGGGCCCCGACGTCGGCGTCGCCATGAGCGAACATCCCGACATCGACATGATCTCCTTCACCGGTTCGACCCGCGCCGGTATCGACGTCGCCAAGCGCGCCGCGAACACCGTGAAGCGCGTCAGCCAGGAACTCGGCGGCAAGTCGCCGAACGTGATCCTCGACGGCGCCGACTTCGTGAAGGCCGTCACCGGCGGCGTCGCGCACATGTTCAACAATTCCGGACAGTCGTGCAACGCACCGAGCCGCATGATCGTGCCGCAGGCGAAGATGAAGGAAATCGCTGCCATCGCGAAAGCGCAGGCTGACAAGACCAAGGCCGGCGATCCCCGTGCCGACGGCACTGTCATCGGTCCGGTGGTCAATCGCGGCCAGTGGGACAAGATCCAGGGCCTGATCCAGAAGGGCATCGAGGAAGGCGCCACGCTGGTTGCCGGCGGTCCGGGTCTGCCGGAAGGCGTCAATAAGGGCTTCTATGTCCGCCCGACGATCTTCGCCGACGTCACCGAGAACATGACCATCGCGCGCGAGGAAATCTTCGGGCCGGTGCTTGTGATCATGGGGTCCAAGGACGAAGCCGACGCGCTCCGCATCGCCAACGACACGCCCTACGGCCTTGCTGGCTATGTCTCGGCTGACACGGTTGAGAACGCCCGCAAGTTCGGCCGTCGCATCCGCGCCGGCAACGTCAACCTGCAGGGCGCTCCGAACGACCGCACCGCGCCGTTCGGCGGCTACAAGCAGTCCGGCAACGGCCGCGAATGGGGCAAGCACGGTCTTGAGGACTTCCTCGAGGTCAAGGCGATCGCCGGCTACACCGCGGCTTAAGACCGCGCATTCGAAGCAACAGCTTCGTGACTGACAGGCGCCGGGGCGGTAACGCCCCGGCGTTTTTGTTTCTGGCACATCACTATCGACCATCGTCCCCGCCTTCGTGGGGAGGACAATAGAGAGGTTCGTGCCTATCCCCCCAGCGCCCCCTGCGTGTTGACATACACCGCATAGATCGACTGGCTCGATGCCATGAACAGCCGGTTGCGTTTCACACCGCCGAAACAGACATTGGCGCAGCGCTCGGGCAGCGCGATGCGGCCGATCTGTTCGCCATCTGGTGCGAAGATGAACACGCCGTCGAGCTCGGGCTTGCCCATGCCCCAGCCGCACCACAGATTGCCGTCGATATCGCAGCGCATGCCGTCGGGCGTGCCTGGGCCCGCATCGATCAGTACGCGCTTGTTCTTCAGCGTCTTGCCGTCGGCGGCAACGTCGTAAGCGAGAATCTTGCGGTTCGGCACGCCGCGGGATTCCACGACATAGAGCAGCTTCTCGTCGGGCGAAAAACACAGTCCGTTCGGGCCGAGCACATCATCGGCGACGATGGTGGACTTCAACGTATTGCCATCGATGCGATAGATATTCTGTCCGATCTCGGATGGCGCCTTGTTGCCCTCATAGTCGCTCATCAGGCCGAACGGCGGATCGGTGAACCAGATCGAGCCGTCGGATTTCACGACGACATCGTTCGGTGAGTTCAGTTTCTTGCCTTCGAAATTATCCATTAGTACCGTGATGGAACCGTCATATTCGGTGCGGGTGATGCGGCGGCCGTGCTCGCAGGTGATCAGGCGTCCCTGGCGATCTCGCGTGTTGCCATTGCCGTAATTCGACGGTCTGCGGAAATCGCTGACCGCGCCGGTTTCCTCTTCCCATTTGATAATGCGGTTGTTGGGAATGTCGGAGCACAACAGATATCGCCCGTCGCCGAACCATACCGGTCCTTCGGCCCAGCGCATGCCGGTGGCGATGCGTTCGATGGCGCCGAGCTTGATCCAGTATTTTTCGAAGCGGGGATCAAGGGTGTGAATAGCGGGATCGGGATAATAGGTCGCCGGGCGCCAGCCGGGCGATGATGTGTCGGACATTGGCGTCTCGTTCCCTGTCGTTTCCTCGGATGTGTTTGCTAACATCGGCAAGGGTGAGCGGCAAGCAATGCCGCTTGCCCTGCCTTGCCGTTGCGCTCGCGCCGCGCCATACTTGTCTGACAACTGACAACATTACGAGGGACGGAATGAAGATCTTGATGACGGGCGCATCTGGCGGAATCGGCACGCGCTTGCGCGAATTGCTGCCGCCGATCTATCCGGACCTCGTGCTGAGCGATCTCACAACGCCGCCAAATCTCAAGCCGACCGAGAATTTCAAACAGGCCGACCTCGCCGATCTCGCCGCCGTGGAGGCGATCTGCGAGGGCGTCGACGGCATCCTGCATTTCGGCGGTTTCTCGGTGGAGGGGCCATGGGACACCATCCTGCAGGCCAATATCATCGGCGGCTACAATCTGTTCGAGGCTGCGCGCAAGAAGGGCGTCAAGCGCATCATCTTCGCGTCATCGAACCACGCGGTCGGCTTCTATCCACGCCACAGCAAGATTCCCCCGGACGTCACGGCGCGGCCGGACAGCCGCTACGGCGTCAGCAAGGTGTTCGGCGAAGCGGTGGGCTCGCTCTATGCTGATAAATACGGGCTGTCGGTGACGTGTCTGCGGATCGGCAATTTCGGCGACCGTCCGCTGGACCAGCGCCGGCTGTCGATCTGGCTGAAGCCGGAGGATCTGGTGCAGCTCTGCCAGATCGGCCTCGAACATCCCGCCATCCATTTCGAGGTGCTGTATGGCGCCTCCTATAACGAGCGTGCCTGGTGGGATAACTCCCGCGCCTATGAGCTCGGCTATCGCCCAACTGGCAAAGCCGAAGATCATCGCGAACACGCAATGGCGGAACAGGCGAAGATGAAACCCGATCCGGTCGGTGATTTCTATCAGGGCGGGGCGTTTTGCAGTGCCGAATTCGCTGGTGATTTCAGCAAGGTGTGGGAGCCGAAATAGGGGCACAGCCAGTCCGTCGCGCACATTGACAAGAATTTTGGCGGCTTCATAAGAAGCATTCAAAACAAGCTTGGAATGGGAACGCGACATGGCCGACGGATTGCGCAAGGGGCTGACCAGTTATGGCGATGCGGGCTTCTCGCTGTTCCTGCGCAAGGCCTTCATCAAGGCCATGGGCTATTCCGACGATGCGCTGGATCGGCCCATCGTGGGGATCACCAACACCCATAGCGATTACAATCCCTGCCACGGCAATTCGCCCCAGATCATCGAGGCCGTGAAGCGCGGCGTGATGCTCGCCGGCGCGCTGCCGATGGTGTTTCCGACCATCTCGATCGGCGAAAGCTTCGCCCATCCGACCTCGATGTATCTGCGCAACCTGATGGCGATGGATACCGAGGAGATGATCAAGGCGCAGCCAATGGATGCGGTGGTTGTGATCGGTGGTTGCGACAAGACTCTGCCGGCGCAGATCATGGCGGCGCTCTCAGTGGATCTGCCGACCGTGGTGATCCCGGTCGGTCCAATGGTGGTCGGCCATCACAAGGGCGAGGTGCTCGGCGCCTGCACCGATTGCCGCCGCATGTGGGGCAAGTTCCGCGCCGGCGAGATCGACCAGCAGGAAATCGACGACGTCAACGCGCGCCTCGCGCCATCGGTTGGCACCTGCATGGTGATGGGCACGGCGTCGACCATGGCCTGCATTACCGAGGCGATGGGCCTGTCGCTGCCGATGAGCGCGACGATCCCCGCGCCGCATGCGGAGCGCTTTCGTTCGGCCGAAGCCAGCGGCAAGGTTGCCGCAACGCTCGCGAAGAACAAGGGGCCGAAGCCGAGCGAATTTCTGACGCCGGGTTCGTTCCGCAATGCGCAGGTGGTGCTGCAAGCGATCGGCGGCTCGACCAATGGCCTCATTCATCTCACCGCGATGGCCAACCGTACGCCGAACCGGATCGATCTCGCTGCTTTCGACGAGCTTGGCCGCGATGTGCCGGTGCTGGTTGATCTGAAGCCGTCGGGCGATCACTATATGGAGCACTTCCATCATGCCGGCGGCGTGCCCAAGCTGATGCAGCAGCTCGGCGATCTCATCGACCTCGATGCAAAATCTGTCACCGGCGAGACGCTGCGCGAGATCGTTGCCAATGCCGAAGAGGTGCCGGGCCAGGACGTGATCCGCTCGAAGGACAATCCGATCAAGCGCGAAGGCGGGCTGGCGATCCTGCACGGTAATCTGGCGCCGCGCAGCGCCGTCATCAAGCATTCCGCCGCGTCGCCGAAGCTGATGCAGCACACCGGCCGTGCCGTGGTGTTCGAGTCCGTTGAGGACATGACCAACCGCGTCGACGATCCCGATCTCGACGTCAATGCCGATGACGTGCTGGTGCTGCGCAACGCCGGCCCGAAGGGCGCGCCGGGTATGCCGGAGGCGGGCTATCTGCCGATCCCGATGAAGCTCGCCCGATCAGGCGTGAAGGACATGGTCCGCATCTCCGACGCGCGCATGAGCGGCACGGCCTTCGGCACCATTGTGCTGCACATCACGCCGGAAAGCGCCGTAGGCGGTCCGCTGGCGCTTGTGAAGAACGGCGACATGATCCGTCTGGATGTGGCGAAACGGTCGATCGATCTGTTGGTCGACGATGCCGAGCTCGCGAAGCGCCAGGCCGCGTTGCCACCAGCGACTACGCCCGATTGGGCCAAGCGCGGCTATGCGCATCTGTTCCACACCACGATCCTGCAGGCCGATGACGGCTGCGATTTCGACTTCATGACGGCGAAGGGGAAGGGCTGACGCTATTCGAGCGCGTCGGACACTTCTTGCGCCGTCGGCATCGACGGGCCGGCGCCCATCCGCTGCACGCAAAGCGAGGCGGCGACATTGGCATAGCCAATGGCACTCTGCAGGGAATGCCCATCCGCAAGCTGTGCGGCAACAGCGCCCACGAAACAGTCGCCGGCACCGGTAGTGTCAATCGCCTTCACCGGGCGGGCGGCTTCGAGATGAATCTCTCCATCCACGAGCGCGATCACGCCACGCCCTCCCAGCGTGATGCAGATGTTCGGCCGATGATCAGTCTGTACTGTCGAAGCGGCATCGACAAATCGCGCATCGGGATCTGTTTCATGCAGCTCGACACCTACGAGCAGGCCGAGCTCGCTTTCATTGAGGATCAAGATATCGACCAGAGCCATGAGCTCACGGTCAATCGGTATCGCCGGTGCCGGATTGAGGATCGTTATCGCGCCGGCCGCGCGAGCCCGTGTGAAGAAAGCTCTGATGGCCGGCAGCGGAATCTCGAATTGGCTGACGGCAACGTCGCCCCGCCGGAGTGCGGGCGCGGCGACTTCGGCCGCACTCACCAGCGCATTGGCGCCGGGAACGACAATGATTGTGTTGTCGGCATTCGCGACGGTGATGATCGCCGTTCCAGTGCCAACGCCAGCGACCTCACGCACGTGAGCGAGATCGACGCCTTGCATGGCCAGAAATGCCCTGGTGTCACGCCCGAAGGCATCCGCACCGGTACAGCCGATCAGCATGGTCGCTGCACCAAGTTTCGCCGCAGCAACCGCCTGATTGGCGCCCTTGCCGCCGGGAAAATACAACACCTCGCGGCCTGTCACGGTTTCGCCGATCGCCGGATGGCGGTCGGCGGTCGCGACTACATCCATATTGATGCTGCCGGCGACGACAATCCGGCCCATGTGGTCACACCTGTGCCCGATATTCCTCACGCACTGCCGCGATGTCAGCCAATGTCGGCAGGCCCGCTTCATTGCCCAGGCGTTGGATCTTGAAGGTCGATGCGGCCCGCGCGAATTTGAAATGTTCGGCCCAGCTATGGCCGGGATTGGCCAGATACGAATAGACGTAAGCGCCGTGGAAGACATCGCCGGCGCCATTGGTATCGATCACCTTCTCGCGCGGGATCGGCAGCGCGGGCAGTGTGTGCACGGTGCCGGCCTCGTCATACCAGAGCAGGCCTTTCTCGCCGAGCGTGACGCCGCCGACGCGGCAGCCACGGCTCTTGAGATAATCGAGCATCTTCTCCGGCGTCAGGTCCATCTGCTCGCACAGACGTTCGGCAACGATGGCGACGTCGATGAATTCCAGCAACTCATGGGTGTTGGTGCGCAATCCGCCGCCGTCGAGTGAGGTGAGGATGCCGGCCTCGCGGCATAGTTTCGCATAGTGGATTGCGGCATCGGGCTGATGGCCGTCGATATGCAGCGCGCGGCAGGCGCCGAGATTGAGCAGCGGGAAGGGATGAATGTGTTCGTCGTCACGGCAGCGGACGATGGCACGCTTGCCGTCTTTCGGCATGATGAAGGACAGCGACGAACTCGCCACTTTGCGCGGATGAACCTCGATGGCGTATTTCGCCGACATGTCCATGAACATGCGGCCAAGCCAGTCATTGGCGACGGTGGCGATCAGATCGGGCACGATGCCCAGCTTGGCGCAGCAGAAGGCGGCGGTGACCGCATTGCCGCCGAATGACACGGCATAGTCGGAGGCGACATGCTTCTCGTCGCCGGTCGGCATATGGTCGGTGATGAACGTGACGTCGATATAGGTCTGTCCGATAAAGAGTGCCTTCATGAATCCGTCCGTCTCGCCTGAGGGATGGCTGCACCCGTCCGGAGACGGCGCATCAGTCAGCTTAACAGCGCCTGCGACGAGGTCACCACCGAAATTGTGCGATGCCGCAGGATGCCGCAGCCGGGCGAAGTCGGTTTTCAGCATTGCGGCTCGAAAACTGGCATAGTTCGATCACAACAACGCCACGAAGACGGGAGGGATGCGATGATCACCGGGCTGGATCACGTCGTCATTTTGCTGGAGGACCTGGAGGTGGGGATCGCCACCTATCAGACCCTGTTCGCCCGCGCGCCCGCCTGGCGCAGCACCAGCGACGGTGCGGCCATGGCGATCTTCACGGTGGCCAATATGTCGGTCGAGCTGATGGCGCCTGTCGGTCACGGCCCGGCCGCCGATCGCATCAGGGCCGTGCTGCCGGAGCAGGGCGCGACGCTGGCCAGCATCTGTTTCCGGACTGGCGATATCGCGAAGATGCATCGCCGGCTCGATCGCCTGGCGCTGAAGCCTGATCCCATTGCCGAGGTCGAGAGCAGGGATACCGAGACCGGCGCCACACTCTCCTGGAAGCGTACCCGCGCGGCGACGGACGCGACGCGCGGCGTCCGTCAATTCTTTCTCGAACTGTCCGACGAGCGCCCGGTGTCGCCTCCGGTGGGCGATACGCCTTTCCTTGGCCTCGACCATATCGTTGTCGCCACGCAGGATCCGGAGCGCGCCGCGGCGCTCTATGGCGCGCGACTGGGCCTCGACATGGCGCTGGATCGCTCCAATCCGGAGTGGGGCCATCTGATGTTCTTCCGCTGCGGCGATCTGATCGTCGAGGTCGTGCACCGCCCCGACGACAAGGCCGACAAGAATCGCGACAAGCTCTGGGGCATGACCTGGCGCGTTGCCGACGTCGATGCCGCCCGCGAGCGTTTGCTCGCCGCGCATGTCAACGTGTCGGAGGTGCGTAGTGGCCGCAAGCCGGGCACCCGTGTTGTCAGCCTCCGCGATGGCACCTGCGGAATCCCGACGCTGCTGATCGAGCGGACGGGGAAGGATGTGTAGAGGTGTAGGATGGGTAGAGCGTCTTCGCGAAACCCATCATTTACGCATGAAAGCGATGGGTTTCGCTGCGCTCTACCCATCCTACGTATTGCCACCTACCGCCACAACATCGAACAACCCTGCCATAGCAGCACCAGCGAGATCACGAGCAGCAGCGCATAAGCGATGTTGTAGAACAGGTTGGTGGGCGTGTGTTTCACCAGCCAGATGCCCATGAAGTTCGCGATGATGGCCATCGGCAGCAGTGCCAGCGATGTCGCGAAATTGCCGGCGTGGAATTGGCCGAGCGCGAAGTAGGGCACGATCTTCAGCGCATTGACCACGGCGAAGAAGATCGTCGTGGTGCCGACCAGCACCAGTTTCGGCAGCCGCTGCGGCAGCACATAGACCTGGAATGGCGGGCCGCCGGCCTGGGTCATGAAGGATGTGAAGCCAGATACCGCGCCCCAGAACACGCCGCCGGCCGGACCCATGCGGGTCGGTTCGATCCGGGCGCGCTTGCGCCAGACATCGATCACGAAGATGAGGCCGATCAGACCGACGGTGATACGCACGGCATTGTCGGAAATATAGGAGGCGAGCAGCCACGCCAGCGTCATGCCGGCGACCGCGCCCGGCAACATGATCTTCAGATTCGATCCGTCCCATTCGCGGCGATAGACATAGATCGAGATCAGGTCCTGCGTGATCAGCACCGGCAGCAGCAAGGCGGCCGCTTCCAGCGGTGGCAGATACAGCGCCAGCAGCGGCGTGGCGGCAATGCCGACGCCGGAGAAGCCGCCTTTGGAGAGGCCAAGGAAAATCACTGCCGGAATGGCGACGGCATAGAAGAACGGGTCTGTGATGATGGCAGGCACAAGCAGGTCCGGTTGGGGCAGGGCAGTGATAGCGACGGCACCCGCAAAAGGCGATGCCCGTTTGCGCATATGGCCCGGAACATGCTTTGTTCTCAAGCGGGCAAACGCATGCTACACGCGATAGACGTGCGGCTGTTGCGTCATTCCGCTGAGCGACGGGATCCGGGTTTGGCAAAAACAACTAAAAAAGCGCCGAAGAAAGCATTGAAGTGGCAGCGTGACCCGGAAGGGATGCGTCTGCGCATTCTCGAGGCTGCCAAGAAGGAATTCGCGAGCAAGGGCCTCGCCGGTGCGCGCGTCGATCGCATTGCTGCACAGGCCGGCGCCAACAAACGCATGCTCTACTATCACGTCGGCAACAAGGATGCGCTCTATCTTGCGGTACTCGAAGGTGCCTATGAGCAGATACGCGCCGAAGAACGCACGCTCGATCTCGAACATCTCGATCCGCCCGAGGCCATCGAGAGCCTGATCGCCTTCACCTGGAACTACTTTATCCGCAACCCGGAATTCCTCGCGCTGCTCAACACCGAGAATCTGGAGCGCGCAAAGCACATCAAGCGCTCCACCAAGGTGAAGTCGATGCATTCGCCATTCGTGGAGATGATCCGCACGGTGGTTCTGCGCGGGGTGGCAACGGGCGATTTCAAGGTCGCGATGGATCCTGTGCAGCTCTACATTTCCATCGCTGCGTTGAGCTTTTTCTATATCGGCAACAACGCCACGCTCAGTGTGATCTTCGGCAGGGATCTCCTCGCGAAAGAGGCGAGGGACGAGCGGCTGGCCCATATGGTGGCGCTCGTCCTGGCGGCGCTCACCGGCCGATCCGTGGCCGAATTTCAGCTCCCGCCGGCGACGGTTGTCCACACGCCGGCCCGCCAAAGCGCCTGAAATCATTGTGTAATTTTTGCTAGTTAAGCGCCCAATTGACAACGGCGAAGCCATGCGCTGTATTTATCCAACGAGTTAAATGCGACCGCAAAGCCGGCATCTGGGAGACGAGACGCGTGAGTGAGAAGAAAGCACCCGGCAGTGTATCGAAGCTGCTGAACGCCTCATGGCTGCGCCCATTCCTGTTGCTGGTGATGATCGTTCTCGGCTGGGATCTGGCGATCCGTATCTTCAACATTCCCGCCTATCAGATCCCTGCGCCCGGCGACGTCGTGAAGGTGCTCTACACCGACTGGCCCGAACTGCTTGCGCAGTCAGGGCCGACGACCTACGCCACGCTGCTCGGCTTCCTCGCGTCCGCGGTGTTCGGCATTCCCATCGCTATGCTGATCGCCGGCTCCAGGACCGTCGAGAGTTATGTCTATCCACTGCTGGTGTTCTCCCAGTCGATCCCGAAAGTCGCTATCGCACCCTTGTTCGTGGTGTGGTTCGGCTTCGGTATCGTGCCAAAGATCATCGCCGCCTTCCTGCTCGGCTTTTTCCCGGTCGTCGTGTCGGCAGTGCAGGGCTTCAAGTCGGTCGATCCCGACATGGTCGATCTCGCCCGCGCGATGAAGGGCAGCCGCTTGCGCGTATTTTGCGCGGTGAACCTGCCGCACGCGCTGCCGGCGATCTTCTCCGGTCTCAAGGTGTCCGTCACGCTCGCCGTTGTCGGCGCTGTGGTCGGTGAATTCGTCGGCTCCAATTCCGGCATCGGTTATGTGCTGCAGCGCTCGATCGGCACCTTCGATCTGCCGACGATGTTTGCGGCTCTCGTGATCCTCGCGCTGCTCGGCGTCATTCTGTTCTGGCTGGTCGATCGTATCGAACGCTTTGCGATTCCCTGGCACGTCAGCCAGCGCGCGGATGTCTTCATCGGGTCCTGATCGGGACCTGCAATTCCAAACAAGCGGTCCGGCGAAACGGGCCGCGATCACCTGCTTCAATGGGAGGCTAAAAATGCTGAAATGGGTTACTGCTGTTTCGACTGCTGCGATCACGCTCTCGCTCGCACTCGCCACGCCGGCGGCTGCCGCCGACAAGGTGACGCTGATGCTCAACTGGTATGTCTATGGTGAGCATTCGCCGTTCTATTACGGCAAGGCCAAGGGCATCTATGAAGCCGAAGGCATCGATCTCGACATTCAGGAAGGCCGCGGTTCCGCTGCCACCGTGCAGGCTGTTGCTGCCAAGAGCGTGAATTTCGGCTATGTCGACGTTCCCACCATGATGCGCGCAGCTGTGAAGGGCGCCCCGGTGATCGCCACCGGCGTGCTGCTGCAGACCTCGGCCATGTCGGTGATGGGCTTCGTCGACAAGAACATCAAGAAGCCGGACGATATCAAGGGCAAGACCGTGGCGATCACGCCGGCGGATTCCATGACCCAGATCTGGCCGCTGTTCCTCAAGAAGGCCGGCCTCAAGGAATCCGATTTCAAGACCGTCGCCGGCGACGGACAGACCAAGCTCAACGCCGTTATCAACGGCCAGGCTGACCTGCTGCTCGGCTACGTCATGGACCAGTCCATGAAGATCAAGGATGCCACCGGCAAGGATGTGTATCCGATCAAGTTCGCCGATTACGGCATTCATCTGGTGTCGTCGGGCATCATCACCAATACCGACTATGCCAAGGCCAATCCGGATCTCGTGAAGCGATTCATGTCGGCCACCACCAAGGCCGTCGAAGCTGCGTCGAAGGAGCCGAAGGCTGCCGCGCAGGCGATCCTCGATGCCAACCCGAAGGGCGGCAAGATCGAGACCCTGACCCAGGGCTTCGAGCTCACCATCCCGCTTTACACGACGCCGGAAACCAAGGGTAAGCGCCCGTTCCAGGTCACCGATCAGAACATGAAGGAATCGGTAGAACTGATGGTCGAGTACGGCGGTCTGGAAGCCAAGGCCAAGGACAATCCGAAGGCTTTCTACACCAACGAATATCTGCCGAAGTAACCGGCCCGGCTATCTCGACAAAACTGACGAAACCAACAGGACTAGCCTTAATGACTGCAGCGATGAGGACCATGAGCGTCGATCAACCGAGTGTGCATCTTCGCGTCGTATCTGAGCAGTCCACACCATCGAAGGCGTCGGGGATCAATCTCTCCGGCGTCTCCAAGACCTATGGGACCGGCGACGGCCAGGTGCAGTCGCTGCGTCCCCTGGATTTCCACATCAATGACGGCGAGTTCTTCGTCGTGGTCGGCCCGTCCGGCTGCGGCAAGTCCACGCTGCTCAAACTGATCTCGGGTCTTCTTGCGCCGACATCAGGCGAAATCCACGTCGACGGCAAGAAAGTCACCGAGCCCCATGGCGATGTCGGCATCGTGTTCCAGAACGCGCTGCTGCTGCCGTGGCGGAACATCATCAACAACGTGTTGATGCCCATCGACATGAAGAACCTGCCGCGCGCCCAGTATATGGACCGCGCCAAGGAACTGCTGAAGATGGTGGGCCTCGAGGGTTTCGAGAAGAAGCTGCCGTGGCAGCTGTCCGGCGGTATGCAACAGCGCGCTTCGATCTGCCGCGCGCTGGTGCACGATCCCAAGATCATGATGATGGACGAGCCGTTCGGCGCGCTCGACGCCATGACGCGCGAGAAGATGAATGTCGAGCTGTCGCGTATTCAGCGCACCACCGGCAAGACAATTCTCCTTATCACCCATTCGATTCCGGAAGCGGTGTTCCTTGCCGACAAGGTGCTGGTCATGACCGAGCGCCCTGGCGGCATCGCTGCGATCTACGACGTGCCGCTCGGCCGCGAGCGCACGCTCGATGCGATGTCGAACCCGATCTTCACCGATCTGGTCGCGCGCATCCGCAAGCATTTCATGACCAACAGCACGCTGGACTAAGGCCCATGTCCATGTCGACACGGATCGCCTTGCGAGACATTACGCTGTTCGAGCGCCACGTGGCGTTCGTGCGGCCGTTTCGCTTTGGCGCTGTGACGGTCAATGCAGCGCCGCAGGCTTTCGTGCGGGTCGAGCTTGAGGTCGAGGGCAGGGGCGTGTTCGTCGGCGCATCCGCCGAGCTGATGGTGCCGAAGTGGTTCGACAAGCGGCCGCATCTCGCTATCGATGACACCGTGAATGAGCTCCGGCAGTCGCTGGCAATCGCGAAAGAGCTCTATCGCGCGCAGTCCGGCTTCATCTCCGCCTTCGGCCTGCATGCCGCCTGTATTGGCGAGCAGATGACGGCCTGCGCTGATGCGGATATTCCACCGCTGGCTGCAAGCTTCGGTCCGGCGGAAATCGACAAGGCTGTGCTCGACGCACTGCTGCGTGGCTTGGGCACGGATTTCTTCACGGGCATGAAGGCCAACGTCACCGGTCTTACCGCGCGTCTTGCTCCCGATCTCGGCGCCGACGACATCGCGACGTTCCTGGCCAGCCGTCACCGGCTTGAGCGCGTCGCGCTGCGCCACACCGTCGGCCTTGATGACACCATCGAAGGCGAGGGCGGTGTCGCCGACCCCCGTGAGAATAGCGGTGCGCGCTACTTCAAGCTCAAGATGAACGGCAATCCGGAAGCGGATGCAGCACGGCTGACGCGCATTGGTCAGGCGCTAAAGACGCTGCCTTATGACTACCAGGTCTCGCTCGACGCCAATGAGCAATATGCCGATCTCAACGCGCTCGGCGCGCTGGTCGATCGCCTCGACAATGACAGCGCACTGGCGCCGATTGCATCCAAGTTACTTTACATCGAACAGCCGATGCCGCGTGACATCACGCGGGAGTCACCGCTCGGCAATTTGTCGTCGCGCAATTTCATCATCGACGAAGCCGACGACAATTGGGACGCATTCCCCGCCGCCAAGGTGCTGGGCTATCGGGGCATTTCCTCGAAATCCTGCAAGGGCTTCTACAAGTCGATTGCGAATGCGACCCGTGCTGCCGCGTGGAGCGCGCAGGGCGTCGGGCACTTCATCACCGGTGAGGATCTCACCTGCCAGGCCGGCCTCGGCGTGCAGCAGGATCTGGCGCTTGGCGCGCTGATCGGCGTCACCCATGCCGAGCGCAACGGCCATCATTACGTCGATGGCTTCGGTACCGCGCCGGAAGGCGAGGCCGAAGCGTTCCTCAAAGCCCATCCCGATCTCTACAGCCGCGACGGCGATATCGTCCGGTTGCAGATCCACAACGGCGATCTCCTCACGGGATCACTGACCTCTGCCGGATTTGCATCCGGCGCACATCCGGACTGGTCGGCGCTGGCGCCACTCCAGCTCGCTTCATCCGATCATTCTCAAACTAAAGTTCTCCAGGAGTCCTGACTATGGCTGTCCACCGCCTCGGCATCATCATGAACGGCATCACCGGCCGTATGGGTCTCAACCAGCATCTCGTGCGCTCGATCGTTGCGATCCGTGCGCAGGGCGGCGTGACCCTGAAGAACGGCGATCGCATGATGCCGGATCCGATCCTGGTCGGCCGCAATGCCGAGAAGATCGAAGGCCTCGCCAAGAAGTACGGCATCGAGCGCTGGACCACCGATCTCGACAAGGCCTTCGCCGACAAGAACGACACCATCTTCTTCGATGCGGCGACCACGCAGGCACGCCCGGGTCTGCTCAACCGCGCCATCGAGGCCGGCAAGCATATCTATTGCGAGAAGCCGATCGCGACCAATCTCGAAGCCGCGCTCGACGTCATCAAGAAGGCGAACGCCAGGGGTCTCAAGCACGGCACCGTGCAGGACAAGCTATTCCTGCCCGGTCTGAAGAAGCTGGCGATGCTGCGCGACAGCGGTTTCTTCGGCAAGATGCTCTCGGTGCGCGGCGAGTTTGGCTACTGGGTATTCGAAGGCGACTGGCAGGAAGCCCAGCGCCCGTCTTGGAACTACCGCGCCGAAGATGGCGGCGGCATGATCCTCGACATGGTCTGCCACTGGCGGTACGTGCTCGACAACCTGTTCGGCGAAGTCGAGAGCCTCACTTGCCTTGGCACCACTGACATCCCGGCGCGCTGGGACGAGCAGGGCAAGAAGTACACGGCGACCGCCGACGACTCGGCTTATGCGACCTTCAAGCTGAAGGGCGGCGTCATCGCGCATATGAACATGTCCTGGGCCACGCGCGTCTATCGCGATGACCTCGTGACTTTCCAGGTCGACGGCACCCACGGTTCAGCCGTTGCCGGTCTCACCGAATGCATGATCCAGGCCCGTCAGGCGACGCCGCGCCCGATCTGGAATCCCGACGAGAAGCGCACCCACGACTTCTATGCCGACTGGCAGAAGGTTCCGGACAACGCCGTCTACGACAACGGCTTCAAGGAGCAGTGGGAAATGTTCATCCGTCACGTCTGTGAGGATGCGCCCTACAAGTACACGCTGCTCGAAGGCGCCAAGGGCGTGCAGCTCGTCGAATGCGCGCTGGAAAGCTGGAAGGAGCGCCGCTGGATCGACGTTCCCGCACTCAAGGTCTGAGGTTCGCCATGAACAAGCCAGTCATGCCCACGTCGACTGCGTCGTCGCTGTCGCTGAAACTGCCGAAGGCCGATCGTTCGATCGAGACCTATCGTCTCGCAGCATCGCGCACGTTTCCGGCCAAGCTGGAAGGCGCGCTGAACCGCATCGCCTTCTCGGCGGCGCATATCGTCGCCGACCCGCTGGCGGAGTGCGATCCGTGGCTCAATCAGACCATCGATTGGGACCGCACCATCGCATTTCGTGAACACGTCTGGGATCTCGGTCTCGGCGTCGCAGAAGCGATGGACACCGCTCAGCGCGGCATGGGTATGGACTGGCCGACCTCGCTCGAACTCATCACGCGCTCCGTCGCGGCGGCCAAGCCGCGCGGCGCGCTGGTATTCTCGGGCGCCGGCACCGATCACCTCGCGGTGGAGGATGCCAGGTCGATTGATGACGTGATCAAGGCCTACGAACAGCAGTTCGAAGCCATCGAGAAGGTCGGCGGTCGCATCATCCTGATGGCGTCGCGTGCGCTGGCCAAGCTCGGCAAGAGCGCCGAGGATTACGGCCGCGTCTATGACCGCATCCTGTCGCAGTCGGCGCAGCCGGTGATCATCCACTGGCTCGGCGACATGTTCGATCCGGCGTTGGCGAATTACTGGGGCACGTCGAGCCTCGACACCGCGATGGATATCGCGGTCGATGTCATCAACCGTAACGCCGCCAAGGTCGACGGCGTCAAGGTGTCGCTGCTCGATGCGCAGCGCGAGATCGACATGCGTCGCCGTCTTGATCCCAAGGTCAAGATGTATACTGGCGACGATTTCAACTATGCGGAACTGATCGCCGGCGACGACAAGGGCTTCTCGCACGCGCTGCTCGGCATCTTCGATGCCATCGCGCCGGCCGCGTCTTATGCATTGTCGCGTCTGGCGGCAGGCGACGAGGCCGGCTTCCACGACGTACTCGGCCCAACGGTGCCGCTGTCGCGTCACATCTTTAAGGCGCCGACGCGGTTCTACAAAACCGGTATCGTGTTCATGGCCTATCTCAACGGCCATCAGGACCACTTCACCATGATCGGCGGGCAGGAGAGCACGCGCTCGACCCAGCATCTCGCCGAACTGTTTCGCCTCGCCGACAAGGCGGGTCTGCTCGCCAATCCCGAATTGGCGACGCAGCGCATGAAGGCGATCATGGCAACGCGCGGGATCGAAGCCTGAGATGCGTGACTTTTCCAACGACCATCGCTGGCTGTCGCTGAACACGGCGACAGTCCGCAAGCAGGGCGACTTCGTCGCGATCGCCGAGGCCTGTGCACGTCACAAGATCCGCGGCGTCTCGCCGTGGCGCGATCAGGTCGCCCATGTCGGTCTCGACAAGGCCGTGAAGGCGGTGCGGGATCATGATCTCGAACTGTCCGGTTATTGCCGCGGCGGGATGTTCGTCTCGGACGAAGCCCATCGCCAGCAGCAGCGCGACGACAACAAGCGCTGCGTCGATGAAGCGGTGGCATTGGGCTCACCGTGCATCGTGCTCGTCGTCGGCGGGTTGCCGCAATATTCACGGCCGGGCTCTGCGCCTTCGAAGAACATCATCAATGCGCGCGCGCAGGTCGATGATGGCATCGCCGAGATGATGGAATATGCGAGTCAAGCGAAGATGCCGCTGGCCATCGAGCCGCTGCATCCGGCTTACGCCGCCGACCGCGCCTGCGTGAACACCACCGAACAGGCGCTTGATATCTGCGACCGGCTCGATCCCAACCGCACCGGCATGCTCGGCGTCGCCCTCGACGTCTATCACATCTGGTGGGATCCGGAGCTGCACGCGCAGATCGCGCGGGCAGGGCAGGACCGTCTGCTCGCATTTCACGTTTGCGACTGGCTGGTGCCGACGAAGGATATCCTCAACGACCGCGGCATGATGGGCGACGGTGTCATCGATATCCGCAGCGCACGTGCTGCTGTGGAAGCGCAGGGCTTCGCCGGTTATTCCGAGATCGAGATCTTCTCGGAGAACTGGTGGAGCAAGTCGATGGACGAGGTGCTGACGACCTGTATCGAGCGGCACAAGACGGTGGTGTAAAGCACGGTTTAGCGTCGAAACGCACGAACCTGACAGGCCAAAGCGGGGAAACCTGCAGAGGCCGCGTCCCAGGAAGCGCGGCCCCAGGAACAGAAATCGCCCATAGCAGTCGCAGACTGCGTAAACTTGTCTGCGGTGTGGCGCGCCGTGAGGCGTTGCGCGGTTGCAGCTTACCGGCGTTCCGGTGGAGCGAATCGCGACAGAAACCACCCTTTGCGCCTCACGGCGCGCTGCCACCCCTCATCTTGAGGGGGGCGCATAGCTCGGGCGCATTTGCGTCGTGAGGATGCAACACTGTGGCGGCCAGATACCACCTGCAGTCATTCTCCGGATGCAACGCACCATTTTCTTGACACGAATAGAGGTGAGTGCTTACTCACGACGCTATGAGCACACTTCGAATGACCCATGACCTCAGGCGCGAGCTGATCCTCAGCGCGGCGAAGCGATGCTTTGCGCGCAATGGATTTGCCGGCACGACGACCAAGAGCGTGGCGGCTGCGGCGTCGATTTCAGAAGGCTTGCTGTTCAAGCACTTCCCGACCAAGTCGGCGCTCTATGCCGAGATCCTGGCGGAGGAATGCGAAGCCGATCCCGCACTGAACAAGTTGCTCGGTTTGCCGCCGTCGACCGAGACGCTGGTGATTTTGATTCGCGGCATGGTCGGGCACTTCCTCGACATTCCGCGCGATCCCGATCCCGATCATGAAGAGGCGCAGCGCCTGCGGCTAATGGTCATCAGCCAGTTGCAGGACGGCGAATTCGCCCGGCTGCTGTTCGACAAGATCGGCGAACTGATCGGCCCGACCTTTACGGCGTCACTTGAAGACGCTGTCCGGACGGGCGATGCGGTCCGGATCGGAAAAGAGCCGATGGGTCTTTTCTGGTTTGCGCACCACACTGCGATGATGGCGGCGTTATCGCGCCTTCCCTCGGTTCCCTGTTTGCCTTATGCCAGCACCGCCGACAACGAGCGGCAACTTTGTGAGTTTATTCTCCGCGGTATCGGACTGAAAGACACGGCGATCGCGATGTATATCGATCGCGAGCTTCCGGCGTACCTGATGCCAGCGACTACGACAGAAAGCGCATGACATGACACTCACGACCGAACCCAGCAGCAGCACGGCGCCGCGCGCGACTGTCGAGAAGCCGCGTCCGCGTCCGCGGATGGTGCGTTGGTTCATCATCGTTGGCATTCTGCTGGCGATCCTGGTGGGCGGCCTGGTGGGCTTCAACGCGTTCCGCGCCCACATGATCAAGCAGTTCTTCGCCACCATGAAGCCGCCGCCGACTGTGGTGAGCGTTGCCGATGCCAAGTCCGAAGTGGTGCCCAACCTGATCAGCGCCGTCGGCGATCTCGCCGCCGTGCATCAGGTCAACGTCACCTCCGACGTCAACGGCCGCATTACCGACATCCAGTTCACCGCGGGCGCGACCGTCAAGGCCGGCCAGCCGCTGGTGCAGCTGTTCGACGGACCGGACCAGGGCGACCTCGCCAACTTCAAGGCGGCTGCCACCGTGGCACGCATCAATCTCGACCGCGCCAAACAGCTCGCCGAGCGTCAGGTTGGTCCGCAGGCCACCGTCGACACCACGCAGGCGGCGTATGATCAGGCGCAGGCCAATATCGCCAAGACCGAAGCGGTGATTTCGCAGAAGCAGGTGCGCGCGCCGTTCGACGGCGTGCTCGGCACGCGTCGGGTCGAAGTCGGCCAGTACCTGACGGCCGGCACGCAGATCGTGTCGCTCACCGACCTGTCCGCCGTCTACAACAACTTCACGGTCACGGAAAAAGACTCCGGCAAGCTGCAGGTCGGTCAGGCTGTGCGCATTTCGGTGGACGCTTATCCGGGCCGCAAGTTCGAGGGCAAGATCACCACGATCGAGCCGCAGATCAGCGCGGATACGCGCAACATTCGTGTTCAGGCGACGCTGCAGAATCCGGAAGGCATCCTGAAGCCGGGCATGTTCGCGACCACCACCGTGGTGCTGCCGAACAAACCGGCTGTCATCACCGTGCCGGAGACTGCAGTCGACTACACGCTCTATGGTGACTCGGTTTACCTGATCACCGAGAAGAAGACCGACGATGGCAAGAGCGAGCTCTCGGCGGTGCGCACCTTCGTGCGCACTGGCGACCGCATCGATGGCCGTGCAGTGATCACGCAGGGCCTGAAAGCCGGTGATCGCGTCGTGGCGGTCGGACAGCTCAAGTTGCAGTCCGGTGCGCTGGTGTCGATCTCGACCGATCCATTGCCGCAGATTCCGGCGAAGCCGCCGCTGAACTGAAACCCGATGGACGGGCCGCGAAATGCGGTCCGTCCCGGTTCATCTGAATGAATTTTCTCGCATCGTCGCGCGGCCTGTGATGGCCGGCAGATGGTGCCGATGACGGAGCGACCGCAATGGTCTTCACGGATATCTTCATCAAGCGCCCGGTGCTGGCACTGGTCGTCAGCCTGCTGATCCTGCTGATCGGTTTCAAGGCTGCAACCAGCCTGCCGATCCGTCAGTATCCGAAACTGTCGAATACCGTGATCACCGTCACCACGGTGTATCCCGGCGCGTCGCCGGACCTGATGCAGGGCTTTATCACCACGCCGATCGAGCAGGCCGTCGCGGCTGCCGAAGGCATCGACTACATGACGTCGGCATCGACGCAGGGCCAGAGCCTGATCTCGGTCTATATCAAGCTCAACGTCGATCCCAATGCCGCGCTCACCGAAGTTCTGTCGAAGGTCAATTCGGTAAAGTACCTGATTCCGAAGGAAGCCAACGACCCCGTCATTCTGAAATCGACCGGTTCGACCACGGCCGTCATGTATCTCGGCTTCTCCAGTGAGGAACTGTCCGGCTCGGCGATCTCCGATTACCTGACGCGCGCGGTGCAGCCGATCCTGTCGACGGTGGACGGCGTGGCGTCGGCCGAAATCCTCGGCGGTCAGACCTTCGCGATGCGCCTGTGGCTCGATCCGCTGCGCATGCAGGGCCGCGGTGTATCTCCGGACGATGTCGCTGCGGCGATTCGCGCCAACAACTTCCAGGCGGCAGCGGGGCAGACCAAAGGCTATTACATCGTCTCCAATGTGACGGCGAATACCGACCTGCAGAACGTCGAGCAATTCAAGCGCATGACGGTGAAAGCCAAGGATGGCGGCTTTGTCCGTATGGAGGATATCGCCACCGTCGAGCTTGCCGCGCAGAGTACGGACGCGAGCGTGGCGTTTAGTGGTGAGCGCGCGATCTTTATCGGCGTGCAGTCGACGCCGCTCGGCAATCCGCTCAACATCGTCAAGGGCGTGCGCGCGCTGTTCCCCGAACTCGAGCGTAACCTGCCGCCATCGCTGAAGATGAAGGTCGCCTACGATTCCACCAAGTTCATCACGTCGTCGATCGAGGAAGTCGAGCACACGCTGATCGAAGCCGTTGGCATCGTGATCGTGGTCATCTTCCTATTCCTGGCTTCGTTCCGCTCGGTCATCATTCCGGTGGTAACGATCCCGCTGTCGCTGGTTGGCGTCTGCAGCCTCATGCTCGTCATGGGCTTCAGTATCAATCTGCTGACCCTGCTGGCGATGGTGCTCGCCATCGGCCTCGTGGTCGACGACGCCATCGTGGTGGTGGAAAACATCCACCGCCATCTGGAGGAGGGTAAATCGCCGGTGCAGGCGTCGCTCGAAGGTGCGCGCGAGATCGTTGGCCCGGTCATCTCCATGACCATCACGCTGGCGGCGGTGTATGCGCCGATCGGCTTCATCGGCGGTTTGACCGGTGCGCTGTTCCGCGAATTCGCCTTCACGCTGGCGGGCTCGGTGATCGTATCCGGCGTTATCGCGCTGACGCTGTCACCGATGATGTGCTCGGTGCTGTTGAAGCAGGAAGAGCCGGGCTGGTTCGCCAAGAAGGTGGACAAGGTGTTCGGCGCTACCACGCGCTGGTATGGCCGGCAGCTCGATCGCTCGCTGGACTATCGCCCCATCACGGCGATGTTCGCCGTTGTGATCCTCGGTCTCGTCGGCTTCATGTACATGAATACGTCGAAGGAGCTGGCGCCCGAGGAAGATCAGGGCATTCTGTTTGCGGTGACCAAGGCACCGAAATACGCCAATATCGACTACGCGGATTTCTACGGCGATCGCATGGATGAGGCGTTCAAGAAGTTCCCGGAAACCGATCTGCGCTTCATCATCAACGGCACCAACGGTCCGAGCAACGGCATCGCCGGCATGCTGCTGAAGCCGTGGGACGAGCGCAAGCGTTCGTCCACGCAGCTGAAGCCGCTGGTGCAGGCCGAACTCAGCAAGATCGAGGGTGTCAACGCCTTCGCATTTAACCTTCCGGCGCTGCCGGGCGGTCCCGGCGGTCTGCCGATCCAGATGGTGATCAGCTCGACCAACGGTTTCCAGTCGGTCTATGAAGAGATGGTCAAGTTGAAGGACACCGCGCGCAAGAGCGGCCTGTTCATCGTCAGCGACAGCGATCTCGATTTCAATCAGCCGGTCGTGCGCGTCTCCATCGATCGCTCCAAGGCCAACGACCTCGGCATTACGATGTCGAGCATCGGCAATACGCTGGCGACGCTGCTCGGCGGCAACTACACCAACCGCTTCAACCTCGAGGGGCGCTCCTACCAGGTGATCCCGCAGGTGCCGCGCGGCATGCGGCTCTCGCAGGATTCGCTGGCGAACTACTATGTGCCGACGATCACGGGTCAGCAGGTGCCGTTATCGACGCTGGTGAAGGTCGAAACGGGCACCAACCCGAACGCGCTGTCGCACTATAACCAGCTGAACTCGGCGACCTTCCAGGCGGTGCCGATGCCCGGCGTGACGGTGGGGCAGGCGGTCGACTTCCTCGAAGGGGCGGCCAAGCAACTGCCCTCGGGATTCAACCACGACTATCTCGCCGACAGTCGGCAATATGTGCAGGAGGGTAACCAGCTCGCGGTGGCGTTCGGCTTCGCGCTGATCATCATCTTCCTGGTGCTGGCGGCGCAGTTCGAAAGTCTGCGCGATCCGCTGGTGATCATGATCACGGTGCCGATGGCGATCCTGGGCGCGTTGATCCCGCTGTTCTTCGGTCTGGCGACGATCAACATCTATACCCAAGTCGGTCTGCTGACGCTGGTGGGCCTGATCTCGAAGCACGGCATCCTGATGGTGGAGTTCGCCAACGAGTTGCAGCTCAAGGAAGGCCTCGATCGTCGCTCGGCCATCGAGATGGCCGCCCGCGTGCGTCTGCGTCCGATTCTGATGACCACGGCCGCGATGGTCACCGGCCTGCTGCCGCTGCTGACTGCAGCGGGCGCAGGCGCTGCGAGCCGCTTCTCGATCGGCCTCGTGGTCGTCTCCGGCATGATGATCGGCACGCTGTTCACGCTGTTCGTGCTGCCCGCGGTGTATGTCGCTGTCGCCACCGATCACCGCGCCAGCAAGGAAACGGAACGCGCCAAGCAGATCGAGGAATTCGATCTGGAGCACACGCGGACAGCTTGATCGCACCGACGCGGCCTTGCGAAGCTGAGCTTGCGGGGCCACATGGTTTGAGGTTGGATGGCGGATCGCTTCATGCGATCCGCCATTATCTTTTGGCGGCCCGCATTGCCCCCACAGGACCCACCCCATGACCCGCGATTTTCCGGCCGGCAATTATCGCTATATTCCCGCAGTGTTTCAGTATTCCAGCGGCGTTGCCGCCAATGCGGATTTCGAGATCGAGCGCGTGCGTTTCGACACATGGCTGCCATTGGCCGATGGGTTCGCGCGTATTGCCGATTACATTCTCGCGGCCGATCGCCCGCTGACATCGTTCTGCGCCTGCGAACTGCGCTCGCCTGCAGTGGTCGACGAAGCGGGCTTTCGGAAGTTCAACGAGCACTATGTCAAGACGCTTGCTGAATGGGGCATCTTCGACGGCACCAACAATCCCGTCGCGCGCAGCAATGTGTGCCTCGAGATCGATCCGCCGAGTGAACCGTCGTTTTACGCGTTCTCGTTCACGCGGCCGGCGTTGGGCGCCAAATCGAGTTTCGTGATCGCCGGCGGCGCTGAAGCGCGGGGCGGTCCCGGCACATATCCCGAGCGCATCACGCGCTATCGCGAGACCTCGCCGGACGCGTTCCGGGAGAAAACGCGGATGACCATGAGCAATATGGAAGAACGCCTCGGCACCTTCGGCTTCTCGTGGAAGGACACCACCGCAACGCAGATCTACACGGTGCAGGATTTCCATCCCGTGGTGGCCGATGAACTGGTCAAGCGCGGTGCGTCGCGGCAGGGCATGACCTGGCATTTTGCGCGGCCACCGGTGGTCGATCTCGAATTCGAGATGGATACGCGGCGTGTGATGCGTGAATTCGTGATCTGACCGTCAGGCAGCGCGCGCTGATTTGCTGAGATGCGCGGCGACGATCCGCAGATCGTCGACGAAGTGCGCGTATTCGCGCGCTTTGGCATCTTCATTGGGCAGGCGCAGCAGATAGGACGGATGCACGGTGACCAAGACCTGCGTGCCGTCGTCAGCCTCGATGATCCGGCCGCGCGTCTTGCCGATCGGCGTGATCTTGCCGAGCACGCTTTGCGCGGCTGTCGCGCCCATCGCGACGACGAGCTCGGGTTTCACGGACGCTTTTTCGCGCTCATACCAGGGACGGCACGCCTTGATTTCCGGCGTCGCCGGCCTCTGATGCAGGCGGAATTTTCCGCGTGGCACGAATTTGAAATGCTTCACGGCATTGGTGACATAGACCTTTTCCCTGACAATGCCGGCTTCCTTCAGCGCCTTGTCGAGCATCTGTCCGGCCGGTCCGACGAACGGCTTGCCGGCAAGATCTTCTTTGTCGCCGGGCTGTTCGCCGACCATCATCACAGAAGCATGCTGCGGGCCTTCGCCGAACACGGTTTGCGTCGCATCTTTCCACAAATGGCAGGCACGGCAATCATCGGCTTCGTCGCGCAATGCGGCAAGATTTTCCTTCCCGGTATGTTCGGCCATTTTGGTTGCATGCGACTTGACCATCGTCTCCTCCCGACGTTGCGGTTTCTTGGGCGCGCTGGCTTCTGCCGCGATCATGTCACCTGTGATGCGTTCAGCTTCCGCGATCAGCGGCTTGATCAGCGCGGCTTCGGGCAGGTTGTGCCAGTATTTCTTCGGCATCTCGTTTTGCATTGCCTTGGTCTTCAACCGCGCCGGGTTGAAGATGTTGGCGTAATAGGTCAGCCACACCTCTTCGAGCCGATCCTTGGTCGGCGCATCGGCCTTGCTGACACCGGGCGTGATGGAAATCGCGTGACCGTCCCAATGCGCACAGAGATCCGGCGTCAGGATCGACCACGCCATGTCGGCAAAGCGCCGCGCGAAGAACGGCGCGGCGAGTTCGACGATGTGATGTTCGGGCTCGAACCAGGCGACGAAATGCGACTTCGGCTCGCGGCCGATTTCGCGAAACCGCACGAAAGCATGCATCTTATGCTCGTCGCGCCGGACAGCCTTGGCCATCGCCTGCAATTTCGCAATGTCGGAATCGATCGCGACATGGATCAGATCGGGATTGTCGCGTAGCCGCCATAGCAAACGATAGAGCAGGGCGAAGCGTTCGGGATCGCGATGCAGGATCGCAGTTTCGGCGAGTTCGACGAATTTGGCCGGAACGTTGAACGTGCCTTTTGCAGCGTCGGATAGCGACGTTGCTGGCGAGGCAGAAAACAATTCAGGCTCGGCGCCTGCAACCGTCCATGTCACATCGCCGGGGGCAATGTTGTTGAGCGCCAGTTTGCGTGCCGCCCTGCGCCAGCCTTCGAAATCGGTGTCGCTCTCCAGCACGATACTGTGCATCGGGTCTCCTGAAATGAAATTCTAGAATCCAAATCCCAATTGGGTTGCCTTCGGTTTGAACCGCTCCGCCAGTTTTGCGCTGTCCAGCAAATTCACGGCGGGGCGATGATCCGGAAGAACGATGAAAGGCAGTGCCTTGTTCCGCGGGATATGCAGCCGGGCGAGATCACCGACGCGGATCGACGAGATGCGGCGCGTTTCGATGATCCGCTGCACAGCCTTGGCGCCGAAACCGGGCACGCGCAAAAGGTCTTCGCGGCTGGCGCGGTTGACGTCGAGCGGGAAGCGCTCGCGGTGTCGCAGCGCCCAGGCGAGTTTCGGGTCCATGTCCAGCGACAGCATGCCGTGGCTGTCATCGACGATCTCGTCGGCGTCGAAGCCGTAGAAGCGCATCAGCCAGTCGGCCTGATACAGCCGATGCTCGCGGATCAGCGGCGGGGCTCGCAGCGGCAGCGAACGACTGGCATCGGGGATCGGGCTGAAGGCGGAGTAATAGACGCGCTTGAGATTGTAGGACCCGTAGAGATTGGCCGAGGTCCGGATGATGGTTGAATCATTGGCGCTGTCGGCGCCGACGATCATCTGCGTGCTTTGCCCCGCGGGCGCAAAACGCGGCCCGACCTTGCCGCGCGGCGTCGGCTTGCGACCCTCGCGGGCTTCATCGAGCTTCAACCGCAATCGACCCATGGTGCGACGAATGGCGCGGACGTCTTTCTCCGGCGCCAGCTTCGCCAAACTGTCCTCCTCGGGCACCTCGATATTGATGGAGAGGCGGTCGGCATATTTGCCGGCCTCGGTGATCAGTACATCGTCGGCTTCCGGAATAGTCTTGAGATGGATATAGCCGCGGAAATGATGCTCCTCGCGCAGTTTTCGCGCGACGGCGACAACCTGTTCCATCGTGTAATCGGCGCTGCGGATGATGCCCGACGAGAGAAACAGTCCCTCGATGTAATTGCGCCGGTAGAAATCCAGCGTCAGCTGCACCACTTCGTCGACGGTGAAGCGGGCGCGCGTCACATTGCTGGAGGCCCGGTTGACGCAATAAAGGCAATCGTAATTGCAGGCATTGGTGAGCAGGATCTTCAGCAGCGAGATGCAGCGGCCGTCCGGCGCATAGGAATGACAGATCCCCATGCCTGCATCGGTCGAGCCAATGCCTTTGCCGTCGCGGGAGTCCCGTTTCTCGGTACCGCTGGACGCACAGGACGCGTCGTATTTCGCGGCATCTGCCAGGATCTCCAGCTTGCGCTTCACGTCCATGTTCAAAAATCCCTTTGATTTCAAATGCTAAAAAAGCGGCTGATGATCCCGATTGACTCGGCTTGCCATCTTAGCTTTATAGAACATATCATGAACAAATGGGCCGGCAATGGGTTCACTAAAAACCCGCCACGGCAAAACAATTTCGAGGAGCGGCGCATGACCGGCGCACGCATGGCCACGCTCGCGCAATTGCGCGGCAGCATCGAACGCATCGAGACCCACAGCGATACCTATGCGCCGGATCGCGTGTCGCTCGGTCATGCCGAGGCGGACGCGGCGCTGCAAGGCGGGCTCGCACGTGGCACCATGCATGAGGTGTTCGCCGAAGGCCGTCACAGCGCGGCGGCCACGGGCTTTGTCGCCGGCCTTGCGCATCGTGTCTCGGCAAAGCGGCCGCTGCTGTGGATCCGGCAGGATTTCTCCGAACGCGAATGCGGCGCGCTGGCCATGAGCGGCTGGCGGGAACTCGGTCTCGATCCGCGCTTGCTGGTCACTGTGCGCGCGCCCGATGTGGAGACGGCATTGCGGACCACGGCTGATGCGCTGGCCTGCGATGCGCTGGGCAGCGTCGTGCTGGAGACTTGGGGCGACAGCAAGCAGTTCGACTTGGTCGGCAGCCGCAAGCTCACGCTGGCAGCGCGCGGCTCTGGCGTCACGTGCCTGTTGCTGCGGACTGCAGGCGTTCCGGCCTCGAGTACGGCAGAGACGCGCTGGATCATCCGCTCCGCGCATTCGCCGCCATTCAAGCCCTGGCAATCATGGGGCGCGCCCATGCTCGACGTACAACTGGTTCGAAATCGTCATGGCTCGAACGGGCAATGGATCATGGAATGGAAGTGTGATGAGTGCGTTTTCCGTGACACATCGGCGCATCCTCAGCCTGTGGCTGCCGCGCCTGCCAACCGACCGCATCAAACGTCAGCTCGCGCGCAACGGCGCGCCAGCTAATCTGCAAGCAAGTATTGTCGTCGCCAAGCAAAGCAATGCGCTGCAGATTTCCGCGCTGGACGATGCCGCGGCTAAGCTCGGCCTTGAACCAGGTCTGCCGCTCGCCAATGCCCGTGCGGTCTGTCCGGACATTCAGGTGTTCGATGCTGATCCTGTTGCCGATACGCAGGTACTGACCGACATCGCCGATTGGTGCGACCGCTTCACGCCACTCGTGGCGCTGGATCTGCCGCATGGTCTGTTTCTCGACATCACCGGCTGTGCCCATCTGTTCGGTGGCGAGGCCGCACTGATGAAGCAGCTCTGCGCGGCGCTGTTGCGACAGGGTTTTATTGTCAGTGCAGCGATTGCGGGGACAGCGACATGCGCGCGCACGCTCAGTCGATATGCACATGGCCGGATCATCGCCGCGGGCGAGGAGGCCAAGGCAGTGACGCCGCTGCCGTTGTTCACGCTCGGCGCCGATGAGGCGATCATCCGTGGATTGCGCCGCGCCGGCTTGAAGACCATCGGCGATGTCGCCTCGCGCTCGCGCCCCGAAATCAGCGCACGTTTCGGTGCGGAATTCACGACGCTGCTGGAGCAGGCGCTGGGGCAAAGCGATGCGCCGATCTCGCCGCGCAAGCCGCTGCCGGATTATATCGTCGAGCAACGTTTCGCCGAACCGATTGCCACCGATGGCGTGATTACGCTGACACTGGCAAAGCTGGCACGCACGCTGATCGATGCGATGGACAGGCAAGGCAAGGGCGCGCGGCGGCTGGAAGCGGCGTTCTTCCGCACCGATGGCGCAGTGCGCGTGATCACGGCGGAAACCGGTCAGCCGGTGACCCAGGGCGAGGTAATCGACCGGTTGTTCCGCGAGCGACTGGACGCGATTGCCGATCCGCTCGATCCCGGATTCGGCTTCGATATGATCCGCCTGTCGGCCAGCCGCACCGAGATTGTCGTGCAGCAGCAGCGCGACCTCGATGCTAATGTGCATGCGAACGATGAACTGGCCGATCTGATCGACCGTATTGCTGCGCGGATCGGGCCGCGGCGTGTGCTGGTCTATCTGCCTGTCGAGAGTCATATTCCGGAACGCGCGATGCTGGGGGTGCCGGCACAGCATCATCTGGCTGCCGCGATGCAGGCAGCATGGCCGGTACGTGAAGACGAGCCGCCTTTGCGGCCGTTACGGTTGTTCGAGCAGCCCGAACTGATCGATGTTCCGCTCGCGGAGTTTCCAGACAAGCCACCGAAGAAGTTCACCTGGCGACGCGTCTCCCACAACGTTATCCATGTGGAGGGCCCGGAGCGTATGTCGATGGAGTGGTGGCGTGCGCAGGAGGCGAAGCCGACGCGCGATTACTTTCGTGTCGAGGATGAGGCAGGTCAACGCTTCTGGCTCTTTCGCGACGGGCTGTATGGCGAGATCAGGGATGCGGACGATCAAGTCGTTTCGCCGCAATGGTTCGTGCATGGGCTGTTCGCATGAGCACGGGCGGCGCTGGCGCGCCTGACTATGCTGAAATTGGCGTCACCAGCAATTTTTCGTTCCTGCGCGGCGCGTCGCATCCGCAGAACTATGTGCATCAGGCCAGTGCCGAGCGGCTTTATGCCATTGGCATTGCCGATCACAACACCATGGCCGGTGTGGTGCGGGCCCTTGCCGAGCTGGACCACAAGGATCTGGTCTACAAACCGAAGCTTCTGATCGGCACGCGGCTGGTTTTCAATGACGCTACGCCCGACATCCTTGCCTATCCGTGCGATCGCGCTGCCTATGGTCGACTGTGCCGGTTGCTCAGCATGGGCAAGCTGCGTGGCAACAAGGGTGAATGCCTGCTGCAGCTCGGCGATCTCGCGGAGTTGAGCGAAGGGGTGTTGCTTGTTCTAATGCCGACCTATCGGATCGACAGTGATCTTGTCCTGCGCACGCTCGATGCACTATCGGGCCTGCCGGCGGAAGGCATCTGGCTTGGCGCCAGTCCGTTTCATCGCGGGGATGACAAGCGTCGTCTGGCAAAGCTGCAGCGCATCGCATCCACTGCGCGTGTACCCCTGATCGCCACCAATGACGTGCTCTATCACACGCCAAATCGCCGCATCCTGCAGGACGTGGTCAGTTGTATCCGTGAAAAGACCACCATCGAGCAGGCCGGCCGCGTGCTGGAAATGAATGCCGAGCGGCATCTCAAGCCGGCTGCTGAAATGGCGCGGTTGTTTCGCGATTATCCGGATGCGATCCGCGAGACCATCCGTTTTGCCGATCGCATCACGTTTTCACTGAACCAACTCCAATACCAATATCCCGACGAACCGGTCCCGCCGGGAAAGACCGCGCAGCAGCATCTCGCGGATCTGACCTGGGAGGGATATGCCCGGCATTTCCCGAATAGTGTCGATGAGACGCTCGAAGCCACCTTACGCAAGGAGCTCGCGCTCATCGCCGAGCTCGGTTATGCGCATTACTTCCTGACCGTGCATGACATCGTTCGCTATGCGCGCAGCCAGGATATCCTGTGTCAGGGGCGGGGCTCGGCTGCCAATTCGGCAGTTTGCTACATGCTCGACATCACCTCGGTGAATCCCGCCGAGGTCGATCTCCTGTTCGAGCGCTTCATCTCCAAGGAACGTCTGGAGCCGCCGGACATCGACGTCGATTTTGAACACGTCCGGCGCGAGGAGGTGATGCAATATGTTTATCGCCGCTACGGCCGGCATCGCGCGGCCATCATCGCCACCGTCATTCATTACCGGCCGCGCTCGGCGATCCGTGATGTCGGCAAGGCGCTGGGGCTGACCGAGGACGTCACCTCGGCATTGGCCGACACTGTCTGGGGCAGTTGGGGCAAGGGCCTCAACGAGATGCAGGTCAAACAGGCGGGGCTTGATCCATCCAATCCGATGATCATGCGTGCAGTCGAGCTTGCCACCGAGCTGATCGAATTTCCGCGCCATCTGTCACAGCATGTCGGCGGCTATGTGCTGACGCAGGATCGGCTCGACACCTATGTGCCGATCGGCAATGCGGCGATGGACGACCGTACCTTCATCGAATGGGACAAGGACGATGTCGACACGATGAAGATGATGAAGGTCGATGTGCTCGCGCTGGGCATGCTGACCTGCATCCGGAAATGTTTGGATCTGGTCGCTTATCACAAAGGACAGCGTTACGAACTCAAGGACATCAAATCCAAGGATGATGATCCGGTTTACCAGATGCTCCAGCGCGGTGAATCCCTCGGCGTGTTTCAGGTCGAAAGTCGCGCGCAGATGAACATGTTGCCGCGCCTAAAGCCGCGCACCTTCTACGATCTCGTCATCGAAGTCGCGATTGTTCGCCCGGGCCCGATCCAGGGCAACATGGTGCATCCCTATCTGAAGCGGAGAAACGGAATCGAGAAGGTCAATTATCCATCGCCGTCACCTGAACATGGCGATGAGGACGAGTTGCGAAACGTTCTGCATAAGACCCTTGGCGTTCCGCTGTTTCAGGAGCAGGCAATGCGCATCGCTATCGAGGCCGCGAAGTTTACGCCTGAAGAGGCTAACGGATTGCGGCGAGCGATGGCAACGTTTCGCAATGTCGGCACCATGCACACCTTTGAAGAGAAAATGGTGAACAGCATGATCGCGCGGGGGTATCCGAAGGAGTTTTCGGTAAGCTGTTTCGATCAAATCAAAGGGTTTGGAAGCTACGGTTTCCCCGAAAGCCATGCGGCTAGCTTCGCGCAACTTGTCTATGTCTCGTCATGGCTGAAACATTATCATCCGGATGCATTCTGCTGCGGGCTGTTGAACTCACAGCCGATGGGGTTTTATGCACCTTCGCAGATCGTGCGTGATGCGCGCGACAACGGCGTCGATGTGCGCGAGATCGACGTGTCCTTCAGCCATTCGCAGAATACTCTGGAAGAACGGAGCAGAAGGCATTGCGCTGTTCGCCTCGGCTTTCGCCAGATCGATGGATTCAAATGGGCGGATCCGGATGAGGAGCGCGAACGTGAAAAAGCTGGCAAGCCGCCGGGAGAAGATTGGGGCAAGCGCATCGTTGCCGCGCGAGAGCGACAGCTTTTCACCTCGCTGGAAGATTTCGCCCGCGATACGGCTTTGCCAAAACGCGCGCTGATCATGCTGGCCGATGCCGATGCATTTCGCTCGATTGGGCTCGATCGCCGTGCCGCACTATGGGCGGTGAGGCGACTGCCCGATGATGTGCCGTTGCCGTTGTTCGAGATTGCGAGCGCTCGCGAACAGCCGGACGAACATGCGGCACCGCTGCCGCAGATGCCTTTGCCCGAACAGGTGGTCGCCGATTATCAGACCATCCGGCTGTCGCTGAAGGGACATCCGATGGAGTTCCTGCGCGCGAATTTCACGCGGGAAAAAGTGGTGACCTGCGCGAGCATTGTGCATGCCAATGACAGACGGCGCGTGCGCTGTGCCGGCGTCGTGCTGGTGCGGCAGCGGCCGGGCAGTGCCAATGGCGTGGTCTTCATGACACTGGAGGACGAGACCGGCATCGCCAATATCGTGGTATGGCCGAAGGTGATGGAGCAGTTCCGCAGGGAGGTCATGGGTTCCAGACTCGTCCTGGTCGAGGGGCGCATCCAGAGTAGTCCAGAAAAGGTCGTCCATCTGGTTGCCGAACGGCTGATCGATCGCTCGGACGACCTGAAGTATCTTGGCAACGATGCGCTTGGCGGACCCCGACAAATGCTGTCAGGCCCCGAACCGGTCAATGACGATCGCCGCGAGCATCCCGACAATCCCGCCCAGCGCATTCGCCATCCGCGCAATGTCCGGATACTGCCGCGCTCGCGGGATTTCCATTAAGCGCCGTTCAGAAACCATTCAGCCGATATTACCTATTCAGGTGATGCACCGACTGGCGGTCCGCCGGGTGGCCGGTGCAGGAAAGTAATAGTGGCATAGGCGCCGATCCATGAACCGACGGCGGCGAAACCCACATACATCCAGTTTTCGGTATAGCTGATGACGGCATAGGACGAGAGTACATACCAGACGCTGCTCCAGGTGGCCGCAGGTATGCGCCGACGGGCCACCACCGCAGAGGTGAACATCACATAGACCGCGTCGGTGGCAGCCGTTGCCAGCACCACGGCACCGGCTGTCAATGGATCGATGGTGGCCATGGTCTCTCCTCCATGCTTGTACAAGATGATGCGATGACGGATGTGGTCACCTGGAAGCGTGAGCTGAATCGGTGGCGTGGGAAAGGGGGAGAGCGTTGATGTACGGCATTCGTGAACTGCTCGCCGACCTCTGGCGGCAGGTTGGCGGTGATATTGCGGCGCTCCAGCGTGTCGCGCTGACCGGCAATGAGCCGCAATTGCCATCGTCATTCCATGTCGGTGCAGCCGCTCAGGTCAGCATCGCTGCGGCCGGAATTGCGGCTGCCGAGATCTGGCGGCTACGCAGCGGGCAGACGCAGACTGTCGCCGTCGACATGCGCCACGCCATCGTCGAATGCCGCAGCGAGCGCTATCTGCGCTGCGACGGTAATCCGCCGCCGCCCGCCTGGGACGTAATCGCTGGTGTCTACAAGACCGGCGACGGAAAATTCGTCCGGCTGCATACCAATTTTCCGCATCATCGCGACGCTGTCTGCCAGGTGCTGTCATGCGCGCCGGAGCGCGAAGCCGTGCAGGCCGCTCTGATGCACTGGAACGGCGAGGCCTTCGAGACCGCGGCCTATGCGGCCGGCGGTGTCGTGGCGCTGATGCGATCGCGCGACGAATGGATGGCGCTGCCGCAGGCCACAGCCGTTGCTGAACTGCCGCTGGTCGAGATCACCCGGATCGGTGACGCCGAACCAAAGCTGTGGCCGATCGGCGCCCGGCCGCTTGCCGGTCTGCGCGTACTCGATCTCTCACGCGTCATCGCCGGTCCCGTCGCTGGTCGTACGCTTGCGGCCCATGGCGCGGATGTCATGCTGGTCTCCAGTCCAGATCTGCCGGCGATCCCGTGGCTCACCGTCGATACCGGCCGCGGCAAGCTCTCGAGCTTCGTGGATCTCCGGAGCGAGCAGGGGCGCGACACCTTACGAGGATTGCTCGCGCAGGCGGATATCTTCTCGCAGGGCTATCGCCCGCAGTCGCTCGCGGCGCTCGGCTTCTCGCCGGAGGAGGCGGTCCGTGTCAGTCCCGGTATCGTCTATGTCTCGCTCTCCGCCTATGCCCGTTCCGGGCCATGGGCCGGGCGCCGCGGCTTCGACTCCCTTGTCCAATGCGCGACCGGCTTCAACCATGCCGAAGGGCAGGCGGCCGGCGTCGATGGGCCCAGGGAGTTACCGGCCCAGATGCTTGATCACGCCACAGGCTACTTAATGGCATTCGGCGCCATGATCGCACGTGCACGTCAGGCGCGTGAAGGCGGTAGCTGGCACGTGCAGGTCTCTCTTGCCCGCACCGGTCAATGGCTGTGGGATATGGGAAGGATCGCGGAGGGTCTCGCGGTCGAAGACCTGAAGGGAGAGATGGTCAAAGCCTTTACTGAGGATATGCCGTCCGGATTTGGCCAGTTGTCGGCGGTCCGTCATGCAGCTGTGTTATCGCGAACCCCGGCATCGTGGGCGCGTCCGGCCATGCCCCTCGGCAGCCATCCGGCGGTATGGCCGTCCGGCAATTGAAACCCATTCGCAGGATTTCAAAATTTTAACGAAGATTCGTAAGTGCACACGCGTTTTTAGATTGTCTGAACGCCCAGATGCGCACTATTAGCGCGTGAATGGGACAAATCGCCGCGGAATAAGTGCGTTTCCTACCAAGGACTGGACAGTGACGAATTTAGATCAACGATCTCAGCTGTTTAGCGCAAAACGCCTGATTGCGGGCGGTTGCATTGCTGCCATGCTGGTCGCCGCAGGCATCGGCTACGCGCGGCTGTCCACCCCGTCGAAGGGGCATTCCGACGTTTCGAGCCAGTCGCGGAAGAATCCGCAGCGCTATACGACGTCGCCGTCTGAATGGGCCAGCCTGACCATCGAGCCGGTCACCGTGCGTGCCTTCCGTGCCGAACACGTCACCGAGGGCAAGATCGCTGTCGATGAAGACCGCTCGACCCCGATCTTTTCACCCTATGCCGGCCGCGTCACCAAGCTGCTCGCCAAACCAGGCGACCACGTCGAAAAGGGCCAACCGCTCTTTGTGATCGAAGCGGCCGACACCGTCGGCGCGCAGAATGATTTCGTTGCCGCGACTACGGCGCTCAACAAGGCGAAGTCGCAATTCGACCTCGCACAGATCCAGGACAAGCGCGCCCGCGACCTGTTCGAAGGCAAGGCTGTGCCGCTGAAAGACTATCAGCAGAGCCAGGCCACGCTGCTGCAGGCACAGAACGATCTGCGCACCGCCGACACAGCACTCGAAGCCGCACGCAATCGCCTGCGTATTCTTGGCCTCTCGGAAGACGCCATCACGGCGTTTCAGGAGAAGGGCCGCATCAATCCGGAAACGACGATCTATGCGCCGCTTGCAGGCACGGTGGTTCAGCGCAAGATCGGCCCCGGCCAGTACATCAGCGCCGGCGCTGCCGATCCGGTTTTCGTGATCGGCGATCTCTCATCAGTGTGGCTCACGGCCTTCGTACGTGAGACCGAAGCTGCTGCCGTGCAGATCGGTCAGGAAATGAGCTTTACCGCACTGGCGCTGCCGGGCCGCGTGCTCACTGGCCGCATCAGCTATGTCGCGACAGCGCTCGATCCCGCGACGCGCCGTCTGCTGGTCCGCGCTACGCTGGACAACAGCAACGGTTTGCTGAAGCCCGAAATGTTCACCACCGTGACGATCTACGCGCCTGGCGACCAGCCAACGATAGGCGTGCCGAAAACGGCGCTGATCTATGAAGGCGATCAGGTCCGCGTCTGGGTCGCGCATGACGACAAGACCATCGAGCTGCGCACGATCAAGACCGGTATGACCAATGGCAATCTCGTCGAGGTCCATGGCAACCTGAAAGCCGGTGAACGCATCGTCACCAAAGGCAGCCTGTTTATCGATCGCGCGGCCTCCGCCAGCTAACCCCCAGCTTCGGCTCTTCTGAAAGGTCCGATCTGGATGGATCGTCTTGTTGCCCTGGCCGTCGACCGTCGCTTCCTGATGGTGGCGATGTTCGTCGCCGTATTCGTCGGCGGTTTGTTTGCGTTCAATCAGCTGAACATCGAAGCCTATCCCGATCCGACCCCGCCGATGGTCGATATTGTGACGCAGAGCAACGGCCTCTCTGCCGAGGAAATCGAGCGCTACATCACGATTCCGATCGAAGCGCAGGTCGCGGGCATCAAGAACCTCAAGACGATCCGCACCATCTCGCTCTACGGTCTCTCCGACGTCAAACTGCAGTTTTCGTTCGACTACACCTATGACGAAGCGTTGCAGCAAGTCCTGAACCGGTTGTCGCAGCTCGGGACCTTGCCCGGCAATGCACAGCCGACGATATCGCCGATCTCCGCGGTGGGTGAAATCTTCCGTTATCGTCTGGTGGGACCGCCGAACTACAGCGTACTCGATCTCAAGACCCTTCAGGACTGGGTGATGCAGCGCCGCTTTCGTGCGGTGCCGGGCGTCATCGACGTCATTGGTTGGGGTGGCAAGACCAAAACCTATGAAATCCAGGTCGACTTCAGCAAGCTAGTTGCCTATGGCTTGACGCTGCCGCAACTGCTGACCGCCGTCGGCAACGCCAATATCAATGTCGGCGGCAACACCGTGAATATCGGCGCGCAATCGGCCGTGGTGCGCGGCGTCGGCCTCATTCGGTCGATCGACGACCTTTCCAATACGATGATCTCCCAGACCAACGGCAATCCGGTTCTGGTCAAGGATGTCGCCACGGTGTCGGTCGGCGAGAAGCCGCGCCTCGGCATTGCCGGTCTCAATCAGGAGGACGATATCGTCCAAGGCATCGTGCTGATGCGCCGCGGCGAGAAGAGTTCGCCGACCATCGCGCGCGTCGAACAACTGGTGCAGCAGATCAATCGCGGAGGCATCCTGCCGCCCGGTGTGCGGATCGAACGCATCTATGACCGCAAGGACTTGATCGACACCACCACGCATACGGTGCTGCACAACATGGTCGTTGGCATCCTGCTGATCGTGCTGCTGCAATGGATGTTTCTCGGCAACCTGCGCAGCGCGCTGATCGTCGGCGCCACTATTCCGTTCGCCCTGTTTTTCGCTGTCATCATTCTGGTGCTACGCGGCGAATCCGCCAACCTGCTATCGGTGGGCGCTATCGATTTCGGCCTGATCGTCGATGGTACGGTCATCATGGTAGAGGCCATCTTCAGACGGCTGACCCAGACAACGGAGCTTTCCGAAGCGGAGCGTAGCCACATCTCGCCCGAGACCATCATGGGCATGAAGAAACATGGCATCCTCAGCGCATCCGCTGACGTGTCGCGCTCGATCTTCTTTGCCGCCGCGATCATCATCGCCGCGTTCCTGCCGCTGTTCACGCTGTCCGGCGTTGAAGGTAATATCTTTGGGCCGATGGCGCGGACCTACGCTTATGCGCTCGCCGGCGGCCTTATCGCGACATTCACCGTCACGCCTGCGCTGAGCGCGATCATTCTGCCGGCGCATGTCCAGGAGACCGAAACCTGGATCATGCGCCAGCTGCATCGCCTCTATATGCCGGTGCTGCACTGGGCGGTCGCCAGCCGAAAGATCGTATTGGGTATTGCGATCGGTCTCGTCGTCGTGACTTTCTTCATGGCGCGTTTCCTCGGCCTGGAATTTCTGCCGAAGCTGGAAGAGGGCAATCTCTGGATCCGCGCCACGCTGCCGCCGACGATCTCGCTGCAGGAAGGCAACACTTACGTCAACGAGATGCGCAGGCTGATCCGCCAGCAGCCCGAGGTAGAATCCGTCGTCTCGCAGCACGGCCGTCCCGATGACGGCACTGACGCGGCTGGCTTGTTCAACGCCGAATTCTTCGCCCCGCTAAAACCTGCCTCCGAATGGCCGGCGCCGCAGGACAAGGATGCGCTCACGGCGCGCCTGCTCAAGGAACTGCAGACGAAATTTCCCGGCGTCGAGTTCAATTTCTCGCAATATCTGCAGGACAACGTCTCCGAAGCCGTCTCTGGCGTGAAGGGCGAGAACTCGATCAAGCTCTACGGCAACGATCTGGATGCACTCACCAAGACCGCTAACGAGATCAAGGCCGTACTGTCGACGGTGCAGGGCGTGACGGATCTCGCCGTGTTCACATCGCTGGGGCAGCCAACCATCCAGATTGACGTCGATCGCGCCAAGGCTGCGCGTTACGGATTGTCGCCGGGCGATATCAACGCCACCATCAAGGTCGCCATCGGCGGCGACTCTGCAGGCGATCTCTATGAGCCCGGTAGCGATCGGCATTTCCCGATCATGGTGCGGCTGGCGCCGGAATATCGCCGTAGCGCTGAGGCGATCCAGAATTTGCGCATCGGCGCGCCCGGTCCGAACGGCACGATCGCGCAGATCCCGCTAAGTGAAGTGGCATCGATCAATCTCGTCTCGGGTGCGGCCTATATCTATCGCGAGAACCAGGAGCGTTATCTGCCGATCAAGTTCTCGGTACGCGAACGCGATCTTGGCAGCGCCATTCAGGAAGCGCAGGACAAGGTTGCGGCGCTGATCCAGCTACCTCCGGGTTCGCGGACCGAATGGGTCGGCGAGTTCGGCAACCTTCAGGACGCTATCGCACGGCTTTCCATCGTGGTGCCGATCAGTCTCGCTCTGATAGGCGTGCTGCTCTGGTTCAACTTTGGCTCGATGGCCGACACGCTGCTGGCCATGAGCGTGATCCCGATGGCAATCTTTGGCGGCGTGCTCGGCCTGCTGATCACGGGTATTCCGTTCAGCGTATCGGCGGCGATCGGCTTCATCGCGCTGTTCGGCATTGCTGTCATGGACGGCATCCTGATCCTGTCGCAATACAATCAGCTGATCGACGAGGGCTACGAGCGAGATCAAGGCTGTGATCCGGACCGGCGAGTTGCAACTGCGGCCGGTGCTCATGACCTGCATCGTCGCGGGCGTCGGCCTGCTGCCAGCGGCGCTGTCGGAGGGTATCGGGTCTCAGGTCCAGAAGCCGCTGGCGGTCGTCGTTGTCACCGGCATGATGCTGGCGCCGCTAGTGATCCTGATCACGCTGCCGGTGCTGATCTCGTTCTTCTCGAGTCGGGCGCGTTAAACCAGCTTGCGACGGGAGCGGCTTTGGCTGCGCTGAGGCAGCCCAATGATCCATACCTAAAAAACCGTCCTCGAAATGGATCGAAACCGGCGCTTGCCCGTTGACCGGTTCCCCATCGGGCTATTCCAAGCCCCGTGCGCGTTGCGGTAGGTGCTCTTGAACGCTGTATTTGCTGATCTTTTTTCAAACGCGCAGCCGTGCCATGCTGGCGGTTGTCGTTTCGAGAGCCGCCTCTTTTCAGAGACCTTTTGATGCTCACCAAGACCGCCTCTGTCGACCTGACCAATTGCGACCGCGAGCCAATCCACATCCCCGGCAGTGTTCAACCCTATGGTTGTCTGCTCGCCTGCGATGGCTCCGTCGGGATGGTCCGGCGCCATTCGGTCAATGCTGGCCCGATGCTTGGGATTGGCGCCGGAGACATCAATGGCCGCAGGCTGGATGATCTGATCGGCGAGGGGCCGGCGCACGATATTCGCAATGCCATCGCCAAATGGGGCAACCAGCAGCGCCCGGGATTGCTGATCGATTTCAAGGTCGCGCATTCGCCGACCGCGTTCAACGTCGCTGTGCATCGGCACAAGGGCGTCAACATCATCGAATTCGAGCCTGTGGACGCCAGCGAGGCGACACCACCTCTGGAGCTGTCACGCTTGCTGATCGGTCGTATCGGCCAATGCAACGATCTCGACGTGCTGTTCGACAATGCGGCGCGGCTGCTGCGTGGCGCACTCGGCTACGACCGGGTGATGGTCTATCAATTCGCTCACGATGGTTCCGGCCGGGTGATCAGCGAGGCGCGCCGCGGCGATCTCGAGAGCTTTCTGGGACAGCACTTCCCGGCCAGCGACATCCCGCAGCAGGCGAGGGTGCTTTACGTCCAGAACACCGTGCGTATTGTCTCTGATGCGAGCGGTGAGCGCGTGGCCATTGAGCCGGAGTTCGACACATCCGGTGAACCGCTCGACCTGTCCTTTGCACATTTGCGCAGCGTTTCGCCGATCCACTGCGAGTATCTGCGCAATATGGGCGTCGGTGCGTCGATGTCGATTTCCATCATCCACGACGGCGTGCTGTGGGGGCTGATCGCCTGTCATCATTATGCACCACGCGCGCTCTCCATGGAGAAACGCGTTGCTGCAGAGATGTTCGGTGAGTTCTTTTCCATGCAACTGGCCGGGCTTCTTCAAAAACGCAAACTGGCCGCTAGCGAAAGCGCGCGGCGCTATCTCGACCAGCTATTGCACAATGTTTCGCATCACGGCGATGTCGGAGACCTGCTCAAGGAAAGTATTCGCGATTTTAGTGTGCTGATGCCGTGTGACGGCGTTGGCCTTTACCTCAACAAGACCTGGACGTCTTATGGCAATGCGCCGCCGGCTGCGGCAGTGCCGGCGCTGATGGGCTTCATCAATACGGTGGCCGAGGGCAGGGTGTGGGCGACGAGCGCATTGTCAGATCGATTACCGGCGGCTGAAGATTATGCCGCTGCCGTTTCCGGGGTGTTGGCCGTGCCCCTGTCGCAGTTACCGCGCGACTATCTCCTGTTTTTTCGCAGCGAAGTTACGCAAACCCTGAACTGGGCGGGTGATCCCAACAAGACATACGAAATCGGTCCATTGGGCGATCGACTGACGCCGCGCAAGAGCTTCGCGATCTGGAAGGAGACCGTGCAGCGCCAATCCCAGCCATGGCTGCAAAACGAGCGCGACACCGCCGAGGCTGTGCGCTCGGCTTTGGTGGAAGTGGTGCTTCGCCACAACGAATTACTGGCGGATGAGCGGCACAAGGCAGACCTGCGCCAGAAAATGCTGAATGAAGAGCTCAATCATCGCGTCAAGAATATCCTGGCACTGATCAAATCGCTGGTCTCGCACCCGGTCGAGGATGGCCGCAGCATCGAGGATTATGTCGCTTCCCTGAAGGGACGTATTCAGGCCTTGTCGCTTGCGCATGATCAGGTCATCCGCGGCGCGGGTGGCGGTGCGTTAAAGGGATTGCTCGATGCGGAATTTTCGCCGTATCGCGAGTCGGTAAAAGCGATCGAGGTGACCGGGCCCGATGTTTCGCTCGACGCTCGAGCCTATTCGGTACTCGCACTGGTGCTGCACGAACTGGCTACCAATGCCGCCAAATATGGCGCGCTTTCCGTAAGCACGGGGCGCTTGTCGCTCCAGTGGAAACGCACCGATATCGGCGATTGCGAAATCCACTGGCTTGAGCGCGACGGCCCCCTTGTCACACCGCCATTGCGGCCGGGCTTTGGATCGATGCTGATCAGTCGCAGCATTCCCTATGATCTCGGGGGTGAAAGCGATGTCGATTATGAGCCGGCCGGCACGCGCGTGCGGTTGCTCATCCCGGCGCGCTTCGTTGTCTGGCCCGCGCCGGTGGCGGCGCGCAACGTGCGCGCCCGACGCGGGGATGACAAGCCGATGGCGTCGATGCGCGGCTTGAAGGTGTTGATGGTCGAGGACCAGCTTCTGATTGCCATGGACGTCGAGACCATGTTGACCCAAGAGGGCGCGGCATCGGTCGAGACGGCATCTTCGGTCAAGGAGGCATTGATCGCGCTGACGATCATGAGGCCTGATGTGGCCATCCTCGACGTCAATCTCGGCAATGGCAGTTCGGTACCGGTGGCCCAGGCATTGCGCGAGCGGGGCATCCCCTTCGTCTTCGCCACAGGCTATGGCGAAACCAGCCTGATCCCGGCGTCGATGGAGGACGTACCGATTGTACGCAAACCCTACGACCTCGCATCGCTGGTCGCTGCGATGACCACGGCGATGGCGAAGAAGAGTTCGGCCGGATAGGTTACTGCCCCGAGGGCGTGCGCAGCCCGTGCCAGGCGTCGCGCACCTGATGATAGTGAACTTCCGGCAAGTAGTCCGGCGTGTTCAGCCCAAGCGTCTTCACATCCAGCCTGCCGATTGCGCTGAGCAGCGAATAGGATGCGATGACCCGGTCACGTTGCGCGCCAATCAGGCGTGCTTTTGCCTGTACGAGATCCTGCTGTGAGTTCAGGACATCGACAGTGGTACGCTGACCGCCCTGGGCCTCGCGCTGTACGCCTTGTAGTGCAACGCCAGCGGCGCGTACTTCGGCTTCCGCAGCGCTGACAGCAGTCTTGGCGCCTTCATTTGACACCCATGCACCGACGACTGCGGTGCGGGCCTGATTGCGGACCTGTTCGAGCACCAGGCGGCTGACCGACGACAGTTCCTTGGCCTGCCGCGTCTGCGCAGCACCGAGACCGCCGTCATAGATCGGCGCAGTCAATTGGCCGACAATCGAAGCCTGGTCGGTGCCAAAAGTGCCAAGCGTCGGATCAGATTGGCTGGATTTGCTGGCGCTGCCCTGCAGCGTCAGAGTAGGCAATAGGCTGCTCTCCGCCACCTTGATCGTCGTGGTCGCCACGTCGACATCGTAGCCGGCTGCCAGCACGGCGGGGTGCGCCTTGAAAGCCTGATTGAGGGCATCGTCGCGGTTGCGCGGCAGCAGCCGATCCATCGGTTCCGCCGGACTGAGCCGCGAGGGTGCAGCACCAATCACCTGCGTATAAGTCGCCTGGCTGATGGCGAGATTGACCTCGGCGGCGTTGAGATCGGCCTGGCCACGCGCCAGTCGCGCTTCCGCCTGTGACGTGTCGGTGGGCGTGACGTCCCCGGCGTTGAGCCGCTTCTGGGCGATGCCGAGGGTTTCGCGCAGGGAGGTGACGTTGGCGCGTTGGGCTTCAACCAGCGATTGGTTGGCGAGAACGTTGGTATAGGCAACGACAGCATCCAGCAGCACGCCCTGGCCGACATTGCGCAGCGCTTCCCGGCCAGACTGGACCTGCAATTCCGCGACGCGGACACTGTTGGCTGTCTTGTTTCCGTTATAAAGCGTCTGGGTGACCGTTACGCCGATCGTCCATGGCTTTAGCGTTGCGCCCTGGATGGTGTTGTCTATGAGCAGGTTGCGTACGGCCTGAAGGCCATAGCTCAGCGTGGCTGCTACCTGAGGCCGGTAGCCGGCCATCGCCTGCGGAACGTTCTCATCGGTGGCGCGCTGGCGAGCCCGTTCGCCGTTCAGCTGCGGATTGGATTGATAGGCTTTGGCAAGGGCTTCCGACACCGTTTCGGCACGGGCATCGACCGCAGCAAAAATGCCATAGCCAATCAGGCTCAGGGCCATGCCTGTCCGAAGCGCGCGCCTTGCGGCGAGGCCAAATATGCCGTGACGAACCATATTATCCCAAAGCAATCTTCGGACGTCCGCCCCCGCTGACGTCTAGGTATGTTTAGAGGGCGTTGCCTTTGCAGGCAAACCATCCGGCGAAGAACCTCCGGGCTTTTGCGCTTTCCCCACAGGGCATTTGGCTGCCCCGATTTGCTTGATTGATCAGGACCCTAGGGTGGATGAGGCGCTCGGTGAATGCGACGAATAAACCCGCTTCACATGGCCGCGTGTGTTGCATGTCGGGCACATTTCTGAATAACCGCACGCAGTGGTAACTCTGTCCGGCTTTGCTGCGTGATTGCGCTGAGGAGCTGCCGATCCTGCCCAGCCGGAATGCCTATGCCCAAGATATTCACTGATCCCGACGCCATCGCCGAAGACATCATTCGCGACGTGGGGACGACGCTCGTGGTCGGGCTGCCGCTGGGGCTGGGTAAGGCCAACCATATTATCAATGCGCTCTATCAGCGCGCGCTGGCCGATCGCAGCATCAGGCTGACGTTCTTTTCTGCCCTGACACTGGAGAAGCCAAAACCATCCAGCGAGCTGGAGAAGCGCTTCATCAATCCGGTGATCGAGCGGCTGTTCGGGGGCTATCCCGATCTCGCTTATGCAAACGCGTTGCATAAAGGCGAGCTCCCGCCAAACATTCAAGTCAACGAATTCTTCTTCCTTGCGGGAAAATGGCTGCGGGTTGCCGATGCACAGCAACACTATATTTCAGCGAACTACACCCATGCGGCGTCTTATCTTCTGACGCGTGGGCTTAACGTGATCACGCAACTGGTGTCGAAGCGCGTCGTTGACGGGGCTGCGCGCTACAGTCTGAGCTGCAATACCGACACCACGCTTGATCTGATGCGGGCGCGCAACGAAGGGCGTGTCTCGTTCAAGTTGATCGGTCAGGTCAATTCGGAATTGCCTTTCATGCCAGGGCAGGGTGATCTCACCGGCGATGAGTTTCACGCGGTGCTCGAAAGTCCCGAGACTGAATTTCCGCTGTTTGCGCCACCGTCCGAACCGGTCAACGACACCAAATATGCGATTGGATTACACGCTGCAGGCCTGGTGCGCGATGGCGGCACGCTGCAGATCGGCATTGGACAAGTGGGGGATGCGCTGGCGCAGGGCCTGATCGTTCGCCACCGCGACAATGCGGCGTTCCGCAGTCTGATGCAGCGCCTTGTCCCCGACGCGCCTCCGAAGGAAGTCGCGACGTTCGACCGCGGTCTCTATGGCGTCAGTGAAATGCTGTTCGAGGCGTTTCTCGGCTTGATTGATGCGGGCATTCTCAAGCGCGAGGTGGGTGGCACCATCGTGCACGGCGCGTTCTTTCTTGGGCCGAAGGCATTCTATCAGGCGCTGCGCGACATGGCGCCGGAACGTCTGGCGAAAATCCAGATGATGCCGGTGTCATTCACCAACGAACTCTACGGTGATGAAGATGCCAAACGCCGTGCGCGCGTCGATGCACGCTTCGTCAACAACACGATGATGGCGACGCTGATGGGCGCTGCGATCTCGGACGGCCTCGAGAACGGCCAAGTCGTGAGCGGCGTCGGCGGACAGTACAATTTCGTCTCACAGGCTTTCGCTCTGGACGGCGCGCGTTCGATCCTGACTCTCGAAGCGACACGTGCCGGCAAGAAGCCTATCTCGAACATTCGTTGGAGTTATGGTCACACCACGATCCCGCGACATCTGCGCGATATCATCGTGACAGAGTATGGTGTCGCCGATCTGCGCGGAAAATCGGACGCCGATGTGATCGCGGCCATGCTGCAGGTGTCGGACTCGCGCTTTCAGCCGGAGCTGATGCGACAAGCCAAGGAGGCTGGAAAGCTTCCCAAAAGCTATGACATTCCTGCGGCGTATCGCGACAACGTGCCCGAGCGCATCTCCGCTGCCCTCAAGCCGGCGCGGGACGCCGGTCTTCTGCCCATGTTTCCGTTTGGCAGCGATTTCACTGATGTGGAGCAGCGCCTGATCCCTGCGCTGCAGGTCCTGAGCGCGGCATCGGTGTCGCCACAACGGCTCGCAGGCCTGTTCTGGCAGGGCACGACACACGCACCGAGTGCGTCAGATGAAGCAGCGCTGGCGCGGCTCGGGCTCGATTGTCCGGCCACATGGGCCGAACGTGCCTATCGTGTGCTGGTGTCCGCCGCGCTCGCGCGCAGCGGCTCAGCCTAGCGGTTCTTGTTGACCGGCTTCCGCTTCTCGATGAAAGCGGCCATGCCTTCTGAACGGTCTTCCAGCGCGAATGTCGCGTGAAACAGATCGCGTTCGACCTTGAGGCCTTCGGTGAGCGGCGTCTCAAAGGCGCGATTGACGGCGTTCTTCGCCATCGTCGCCACCGGCCGCGACATGGCGGCGATCTTTTCCGCCATGGCGGTGGCTTCTTCCATCAGCTTGTCGGCCGGGACAATGCGGCTGACGAGACCGGAGCGCTCGGCTTCGGCTGCATCCATCATGCGGCCCGTCAGGCAGAGGTCCATCGCCTTTGATTTGCCGATGGCGCGCGTGAGGCGCTGGGTGCCGCCGATGCCGGGAATGGTGCCGAGTGTGATTTCCGGCTGGCCGAACTTTGCGGTGTCTGCGGCGATCATGATGTCGCACATCATGGCGAGTTCGCAGCCGCCACCGAGCGCGTAGCCGCTGACTGCAGCAATGGTCGGTTTGGTACAGGTAGCGACACGGTCGCCGCCGATTGACGTGAAGTCGCTGGAGAACATGTCGATGAAGCTCTTTGGCTGCATCTCCTTGATATCCGCGCCGGCGGCAAATGCCTTCTCGCTGCCGGTCACGATGATGCAGCCCACGGCGGTGTCCGCTTCCAGCTCGTCGACGGCGATCTTGATTTCGCTGAACACACCGAAAGAAAGCGCATTGAGCATCTTCGGGCGATTCAGCGTGATGATGCCGACCGCGCCTTTGCGCTCAACGATGAGGTGTTCGTAGCTGCTCATGTTCCATCCCGCGGATTTTTTGCCGAAGCCGCCAGGATCGGCGGCTCCGCGCAATTTGCCCGCTCAGGGGATGGGGTTCAAGCCATAAACATACGGGCCGCAGAGGCCATGGTCAGCAAACCGCCGAAGGCGATGAAGATCTTGCCAACGAGGGAGGTCTTGTCCCAGGTCGTGCCGTTCTCGCTGACGACTTCCGGTGCTGGCGTATCGATGGTGGCCTTTGCGAGCGTCAGCGGCGGCTTGTCGTCGCTGATGGCACGATCGAGGTCGTTGAGCTGGTCAGCGGCCACGAGCTGCGCATTGCTGGCGCTGGAATCCGGCGAGGTCGTTGCGGGCTGTTCCTGCTGGCCGCCGATTTGGCCAAGCGCGCTGCCGGCTTGCGAGGACATGTTGTAGGTGTTGGTCGCTGCGGTCTCGGAGGGCCATTGCGCGTTGGCATTGGCGACCAATGATGGGATGGCGGTATTGCTGCTCCCCGGCTTCGCGTCTTCCGTCTTGGCGGTGTCCTCCTCAGCGGGCTTTTTCGACGCTTTGGTTGCCTGTCGGTCGGACTTGCGCGATTTCGTTTCGCTCTTCCTGGCACTGCGGTGCTTGGTGGCGTTCGTTGCTGGTTCGGCGGATGTGTCTGCGGCGCTGCCGACCGCTGCGGCCGGCTCGGACGCCGCGGTGTCGTTTTCGGTCGCGTGAAGCGGTGCCGATGTGCAGATCCATAATCCGGCTGCGATGACCAATGCCGCACGCCCGCTGGCTCTGATGTTCATGGAAATCTCCCCAAAATACCGGCCCCCAATGGCCGCAAGGGAAACTGCGCAGGTGTTCACACCGGGGCAAAAAAGGGAATCTTCGGACGAGTCCGGCAAAAACGGGGCACGAACACTTCTGCAGTCATCGTCTCCACAGGCGTCAGCAAAAATCTGCCTTTGAAATCAAGGCGACGGATGTCACTCTGACGGTTCGATGCTATGAGCCGGATGTCTTTGAAATCTTCGGCTCGGGGTTGGGGCGCAGGCAACGGGTTCACGGTTCCGTGATTTTTCTCACAGCTGGCGTAACAAACTGAATTATCCGCCGAATTGGCTTTAGGAGCGCGCGTGCGCGGACGTGACGACGAATGGACCGATCTCATGCGGTCGGCCAATGCAGGGGATAGCGTTGCTTATCATCGCCTGTTGAAGTCGGTCACGCCCGTGCTGCGTGCCGGAGCGCGGCAGGGCCTGTCACGGGCTGGCCAGCCGCCTGATCAGGCGGAGGATATTGTGCAGGACATTTTGCTGGCGGTGCATTTGAAGCGGCAGACCTGGGACGCGAACGCGCCGTTCGCGCCATGGCTGTTTGCGATCGCCCGCAACAAATTGATCGATGCGCTCCGCCGGCGCGGGCGTCGGACCTTCGTCAACATCGACGATTTTGCTGAGACGATTCCGAGCGAGCCACCGGCCGAAACATTTCCCACGGTCGAGATATCCAATCATCTCTCCGATCTTCCACCGCGGCAGCGCGACGTGTTGCGATCGATCGCGGTGGAGAGCGCATCCATCAAGACTACGGCGTCGAAATTGTCGATGACCGAAGGCGCCGTGCGCGTGGCGTTGCATCGTGGGCTCGCGAGCCTCGCAGCCAAGCTGCGAAAGGATTGACTATGGATACCGATCGCCTGATTCAGACGCTGGCTGCCGACAACGATCAAAGGGCACGTCCCGTGAGCACGCAGCTCGCGATGGCCTTGTTGGTCACACTGCCGGTCGTGGCGGCGATGTTGCTGGTGACGCTTGGCATTCGCCCGGACTTCATGTCGGCCATGCGCAATCCGTTCTTCGATACGAAGTTTCTGGTGACTCTGGCGCTTGCCATTCCAGCCATCGTGATCAGTGTCCATCTGTCCCGGCCCGAGGCGTCGTTGGGCCGCTGGATCTGGCTGTTGCTGCTGTCGCCGTTTATTCTGATCGTCGCGTTGATCGTCGAAATGACGATGCCGCAGCGCGCGCCGATGATGGTGCGCATTATCGGCAGAAACTCGTCGCTGTGTTCGGCGGCGATCACCTTGCTGTCGCTGCCGATCCTCGGCGGCGCGATGATCGCACTACGCCACGGCGCGCCGTCACGCCCCGCCGTTGCCGGTGCGCTCGCGGGATTTATGTCAGCCGGCCTCGGGGCGACGTTTTACGCCGCGCATTGCGCGGACGACTCGCCGCTGTTTGTCGCGACCTGGTACACGCTCGCAGCCCTCGTCGTGGCGGCGCTGGGGGCAGCAATCGGCTCGAAAGTACTGCGCTATTGAGCAGCGCGCGAGCCACGTGTTCCGCGAAAAATGAATTATGTCAGGCCGATGCCACGGCCGCAGGACGGCCGCTCGCCGCTTTCGCGATGTCTCCGTTCAACTCGCTGGCATAGTCCTTGAAGTCGACTTCCAACGTGTAGCGCGCGGAATTCAGCCAGGTGCTGATCTTCCTCTGGTGGAAGTCGCGGACCTCGAGCGCCATATCGCCGGGGCTGGGTAGGGCGACTTTGCCTGTCAGTACGGCTGCGATCCACCGAGCCTGGATTTCGACCAGTGGAATGGTTGGCCCAATGGGCTGCACCAATCCGGCAAAGAACAGGCCTGGTCGGTTCGGCGGCGTCATGCGCCGATAGAGATCAACCATGCCACCGTCTTCCGGCACCGAGAAGATCTCTGGCGCGAGGAACGGGAAGCTGGCCTTGTAACCGGTCGCGTAGATCACCGCGTCGAAGCTTTCCTGCGTGCCATCGGCGAAGGCGATGGCGTCCCCCTCCAGCGAGGTGACGTTCGGCTTGATGCTGATCCAGCCGTGGCCGATATAAGGCAGCAACTCCTGGCTCAACGTCGCATGTTCGCGCCACATGGGATGTTTCGGCTTTGGCACGCCGAAGCGGGTCTGATCGCCGACGGCAAGATAGATCAGACGTGCCATGATCATGCGTGTCAGCAGTGTCGGGAATTTCAGCTTGCGCGCGAAGAAGGCCGACCAGCGATCGATCGGGATGCCCATCATGTATTTCGGCATGATATGGGCGCCGGTTCGCGCGGACAGCACGACGCTGCTGGCGCGCTTGCAAAGATCGACGGCGATATCGACGGCCGAATTTCCGATGCCAACGACCAGCACCTTCTTGTCCTCGAAAGGCTGCGCGGTGCGATACTGGCTGGAATGAATCGCCGTGCCGTTGAATGTGCCAGAGAAGGTCGGCCAACGCGGATCCCAGAGATGGCCGTTGGCGACAATCACCGTCTTGTATTCGCGGGTGCCTTCCTTCGTCGTTACGCGCCAGCCGTCGTCGGTCTTTTCGACCGAGATCACTTCGGAGTTGAAGCGGATGCGAGATCGTGCGCCAAACCGGTCAGCATAGGCTTCAAGATAATCCAGCAATTGCTGGTGTGACAGGAAATCAGGCTTGTCGGCTGGAATCGGAAAATCGGAATAGCCGAGATTGCTGCGGCTGGTGTCGATATGCAGACTGCGATAGGCGCAAGACAGGCCATTGTCATTGCCGTAGCGCCACATCCCGCCGATATTTGAACCCTTCTCGTAGATATCGAAACTGAGCCCCTTGTCGTGCAGGGCCTTGGCAACGGCAATGCCGGATGAGCCGGCGCCAATGATGCAGATGTCGACTGCAGGTTCGGTCATGCAGCAGATTTTTCGGCAAGACGCTGGCGATACTGGCTCACGATGTCCTCGAAACTCTTGTCAGCGACGACGCCGAGGGATGGCGCGCGGGTGGAGATGAAACCTTTCGGCCAGCTATCGACGATCTTCTTGAGATCGGGATCGAGGGCATAGGTCACGTTCGGCGTGGTGTTGGTGACACGTGCAATCGATTCAATAATGTCTTCCATGCTGATCGTCAAAGCAGGTTGATTGAGCGCGCGTTTGCCGCGCATCTTGGCTGGATCGGCATTGTGAAGCGTGATCAAATTCTGTGCAACGGTCTCCACCGAAACGATCGGCACTTTCGTGTCCGCGCGCAATGGGCAAATCGACGGCTTTCCGGCGACGCCATCACGAACGATGCCTGCGATACGGTCAGATACCGACTGTGTTGGCGGGCCGGGGTGTACCAGCACGATCGGCAGGCGCAGGGCGCGTGCATCGACCATTCCGTGACGCGTGGCGTCCGCCAGCATCAATTCGGCGATGGCCTTGTGCGTGCCATAGGAGGTTTGTGGACGCTGCAAATGATCGTCATCGACATGATCAGGCAATAACCCCCCGAAGACCGCGATCGAACTTGGAAAGATCAGGCGGGGCGGAGCATCCTTCGCGCCGATGGCGTCGATCAATTCCGCCAGCGCCGAAACATTCACCGCCAGCGCGCGCGCCGGGTCCTGTTCTGCGGCGCTGGTCAGCGCAGCGGCGAGATGAAACACGCTATGGGGTTTCCATGCAGCGATTTTCTTCAGCGTATCGGGTGCGTCGATGTCGGCTTGCAAGTGCCTCACACGTCGGTCGGATGCTGGCGGCAGATGTGTGTCGAGAAGGAGGAGCTCCTCGATTGTTTCGCTTGTGCCTGCAGTATTGGTGAGCGCGCCTGCTTGAAGCAGCGCAGAAGTGAGTGTTCTGCCGATGAAGCCACCGGCGCCTGTAATCAAGACGCGCATGAATCCTGCCCTGCTTGATGCCAACCCGTTCCGGCGTTATTCGCCGTGATCGAGGCATCACTATCAGCGCCTTCACCGGCAAGTCGATGCCTGCTGACGGAATGGCTGCTCAGCGCAATTGGCGTTGCGGCGCTCCGTCTCAATGGCCAGACTGCGGCCATTCGCGTGGAAACATGTCGACTGACAAACGTCAGGCGGCAGGTAGGTCGGACGTCGCCTGCTGCATACGGTGGAAGCGCAGGACTTGTTGCGCCGCGGAGATGCGGAGGCGCTCATAGGTCTCCCGGTCGGTCGCGCTGTCAGACATTTGCGCTCCAGCGAGTTGCTCGCGCATGTTGATGATGGTCTTGACCGTCTTCCACGAAAAATTCGCGACCTTGCACAGAATGAAAATGCCCTCGCTGCGGGATTCGACCATCATGGTTTCCGCGACGGAGATTGGCACGTTGGCCAGGCAGGCGAGCGCGGCGTTAGCCTCGTCGAACTTGCCGGCTTCGGCGAATTTCGCCACTTCGTTTTCATCCAGCCGACCGTCTTCAAACAGCGAGCGCACGAGACCATGGGCTATGACGGTCTGCTGACTGATGCTGCCTGGTGCGGAGCGAGCCCGCCGCGCGACCTGCTGAACCACCAGAGATATGTCGGCGGTGTGGTGTACGCGGGCGGCTTCCAGCTTCGCCCGAACCGAGGCCGACGCCTTGGCGACGAGCTTCAGATAGTGGTGACGCGGAATGGAGGGACGCAGGCCAACACACGTCGCGATCGTGTCGTTGCCCTCGGCCCGGGAGAGCAGGGTATTGTAACCGTGCTCCGAAATGTCGGCGCCGCGGTTGTTGACGGTGCTGGTGACGACGGCGTCATTGCCGCGCTCGACGAGAACATCCGTCAGGGCGCCGCTCAGGACCTTGCGCGTCGAGATCGCCAGCAGGTGTTCCTGGCTTTTGGTGCGTGCATTCTCGATCAGGGCATGGTCGTCGAGCTGCTCCGATTGAGAGAGCACGGGTGCGGCGACTTCGATCAATTCGTCGAATGCGAGGGTCCGGATGACCCGGGGTGGTGCAACAGAGACGGGTGCCAGTCGCTCGGCCAGAAGGGCCCTTGCAGACGCTTCCATATGCGTCAGCAGGCAATCGAAAATGTCGTCGAACACCGCGATCTGCGCGTCGGAGTAATCCACGGCATTGTTGACGAACAGATCCGTGACACGGCGCAGGGTTTCGACGCGCCGTGCGACCGTTCCGTGGGCCAGTGCGGCGTCAAGTTCGTCGAGTAAATTTGCCGATAACGGTGACTTCGAAGACATAAATCAAATCCCGTAACTCTAATCGTGTCCTGCCGCCAATATGTTGCGGCCAGGGTTCGTGAAATTCGTTCAGGCGCTTGCAATTCGATTTCGTCCGCGCTCCTTGGCGGCATAGAGTGCGCTGTCGGCGCGTGCGAGTAAGGTGTCTGGCGTGTCGTTCGGACCCAATGTCGCAACGCCGCCCGAAATCGTCACGGTCAAGCCGTCGGAAAATGCGCTCCAATCCAGTGCTTCGACGATTGCGCGCAGACGGTCGAGCATTTGCACGGCCTTGTCATGCGGCGTGTCCGGCAGCACCAGGAGGAATTCCTCGCCGCCATAGCGGCCGAATTTGTCGATGCTGCGTATATTGGCGAAAATGGTGATGGCGAAGGTCCGCAGCACTTCGTCGCCGGTCGGATGCCCGAAATTGTCGTTAATCCGCTTGAACCAGTCGAGATCGATCAGCGCGGCGGTGCAGGGCGTATTGCTGCGCTGTGCCCGAATGATTTCATCGTCGAGCAGCCGCATGATGCAGCGGCGATTGAACGATCCCGTCAGTTCGTCGAGCTCCGCTAGCTCTTCGATGCGCTTGTAGGCGGCTTCGAGCTCAACGCGGCGCCGAAACAGCGCATCGCGTAGCGAGCTGGAGAAAATGCCAATGAACATACTGCGGGCGATGGTCATCGAGAATGTCAGCAAGGTGCCGAAGCGCTCGAGGGAATTGCCGGAGGGCAACGTCAAGGGCAGATCGACGAAGAAATACAGCAGCGCGAGGCCGCCGGTCATGACGCTCCAGGCGCCGACACCTTCACGGGGCGAGGTACGCAAGGCGATGACATTGGCCACAAGAAACAATGCGCAGAGAAACACGACGGCGACATTGGGCGCGGTGTAAACGAAGGCGAGCAGAAGTGCGTAAGTGACAGCCGTGTAGGGCGCTGCGAAGAAGTGATCGCGCCAGTCATCCGTCAGGCCGCTTTCGGAGATCGCGAGGAAGATCAGGACAGAGGCAAAAGCGCAGCCGGCATAGGCCGCGACGATCGTGCCATCGATGGTGCCTGCTGCAAGGAAGACGAAAAGCAGCACGACGTTGACGGCATGACTGGCGGCCGCCAATGCGAGCATTTGGCGCCGCCGCTTCAGGCGACGTGCCAGCATATCAGACCGCAACTCTCCATCGACGGCTTCGAAGTCGCCGTTGACTGGATTCAAGACTGATGAAGCGGCTGCGGTCATTGAGCCCATCGATGGGTTTTGATGATGGAACTCTAGTGCTCAAAGCCTTTAGGTTTGGTATCTATTGCCGTCAGCCAAATCTGGTAACCGGCTACTCATTAGCTGCTCTCGGCGACAAATGTTGACAGGTCGCGTCCAGCGGGACTGCCAGAAGGTTTCAAGAATAGCTTTGTTGTTTAAGTAAAAATGCCCGGACCGATGACGGGCCCGGGCGAGTTGACTTGATGTGGCGGACAAGCCGCCAGGATAAGTTACGGTATTCATTGACGAGGGTTTCGGGATGTGGCTGCAAAATGCAGGTTCCGCCGTCTCAAGGGTGTTCCGGAAGCCACGACTTGGTAAGGTTGCCGTGTGAATCGCTGGCGTTCGGGTCGGAAATGCCCCAGCATTATGCTACCTGTTACCCATTCCGCCCAAGAAAAGGGCGGTAAAAGCCCGTTCGGTGCGGTTTAAAACAGCCGCGACCGGTATATTCCTGCCCATTCGAGAAGATTTTATCTTGTCAATCGAACCTCTTACATCCTCATTCAGACCAACATTGCGAGACGGGCAGTGAGTGCAACACAGGCGGCATCGGATGAGATTCTGATCGCCCGGATTGCGCAAGGCGACCGTCTTGCCATGCAGGTGCTTTATGGCAGGCACCATGTCCGGGTGTTTCGCTTCGGCCTTCGGCTGGTGCGGAACGAACAGATTGCTGAGGATCTTATCAGCGAGGTGTTCCTGGATGTGTGGCGGCAGGCAGGCAAATTCGAAGGCCGTTCCGCGGTCTCGACCTGGCTCCTGGCGATTACGAGGTTCAAGGCGCTGTCCGCGCTGCGTAAGCGCAAGGACGCCGAACTGGACGACGAGACGGCCAACGCAATCGAGGATACGTCCGATAATCCCGAAGTGTCGGTTCAGAAAAAGGATACCAGTGACGCGTTGCGGAAGTGCCTGACATCTCTTTCGCCCGAGCATCGGGAAATCGTCGATCTCGTCTACTACCACGAGAAGTCCGTGGAAGAGGTGGCCGAGATCGTTGGAATTCCCGAGAACACCGTCAAGACGCGCCTGTTTTATGCGCGCAAGAAATTAGCCGATCTGCTCAAGGCAGCCGGCATTGAACGAGGCTGGCCATGATGGCGATGAGCAACAAAGTGCCGACCCAGGAGCCAGGCGAGATCGAGGCATTGCTGCCTTGGCACGCCGCGGGCACGCTCAACGCGCGTGATGCTCGCCGCGTCGATGATGCACTGGCCAAGGATCCGGAACTGGCGAAGCAATATGCCGTGATCCAGGAAGAATACGCGGAGACCATTGGCCTCAATGAGAGCCTCGGTGCGCCGTCCTCACGGGCGATGCAGAAGCTGTTTGCCGCGATTGACGCCGAGCCGGTGCGCAGCGGATCGACATCGGTCGGTCTGTCGGCGCGGATTTCCGGATTTTTCGCATCGCTTTCGCCGCGGACGCTGGCGGCTTCGGCCGCTGTTGGCGCGCTCGCGATCATGCTGCAGGCAGGTGTCATCGGCACCGTACTGATGCAGCGCGATACACGCACATTCCAGACCGCGTCCTATGAAGCCGCGCCGGCGCCAGCGAGTGCACCGACGGCTATCGTCCGCTCGATCGCACCGGCCTCGGTAGAAGCTCCGACGCGCCTGTTCGTCCGTTTTGCGCCGACTGCGCGGGTGTCTGACATCACAGCGCTGCTCGATGGCTATCAGGGCACGATTGTCGATAGCGGCAAGGACGGGTTGTTCCGGTTGCAGTTCGGCAATCGGGTAATGACCAAGGACCAGATCGCCGGGCTAATCCGCCGGCTGGAGAACGAGAAGATCGTCAGCATGGCGGTTCAGGCGCAATAGGCGCCGTCGGTTAATCCGATCCGCATTATGCGTGCGAGGCCTGTTCATGAGACATGATCGTGGTGCCTCCAGATCAATGATGAAATGCACGGCCGCTGTGCTTTCGCTCGCCGTCGCATGGCCGTTCAGCCTTTCGGTCGCTGATGCGCAGAGCATGATGCGCTCGCCGAGTCTCAATATCGGATCGCGCGTTCCCACGATCGCTCCCAGCACAACGCCGCGCATCAATCCGAACATCGCTGCGGGCGCGGGCCGCATTGCCGGCCGCGGTCCGAATATCGCGAGCCGCGGGCCCATTGCCGGTCGCGTCGGTATCACCAGCGTCGGCCCGCGCGGGGCGGCGATCGGGACGACAGCCAGCCGGACACCGCCCATATCCTCGCGGCCAGGGCGTACGCCGCTCCCGCCGAAGATCGTGGGCGTGCTGCCGACCATTCCTTATGTGCGTTATTCGCCGAACACCTATCCGAGCTGCGCCTATGCCAATCGCGCGGCATCCGGCGAGTGCAACGAGAAGCCATTCGTTGCAGATCTGGGTGGCGGCGGCCCGACGCCGCGCAGCCAGAATGCCCGCGGTGGACCGCGCAGCAATGGCCCACAGGCGGCCCTGAACACGCGTTATGTCCCACGGCAGATCATCGCCGAACTCGACGGTGCGCTGACGCCGGATCAGACAGATGCGCTGGTGCGCCGTCTGCGCCTGGAGCGTCTGTCGTCGCAGGATTTTCCGCTGATCGGCGCCAATATCAGCCTGTTCCGCATCACCGACAATCGCTCGGTCGAGACCGTTGAGTCCCAGATGCGCGCCGAGGCTGACGTGCGTGCTGTGCAACCCAATTTCCGTTATGTGCTGCAGGACCAGGTGACAACGCCGGCACCGGGCGAGGGCGATCCCGCGCAATATGCGCTGGCGAAGCTGCGTCTGCCCGAAGCGCACAAGCTGTCCGCTGGTGCCAATGTCACGGTTGCCGTGATCGACTCCGGCATCGACGTCGCGCATCCCGAACTGGCTGACGCCATCGTGGGGTCGTTCGATGTGCTCGGCAGCAAGGAAGGTGCGCATGTGCACGGCACTGGCATTGCGGGGGCGATCGTATCGCATGCGCGTCTGATGGGCAGTGCGCCGCGCGCGCGCATTCTTGCCATTCGTGCCTTTGGCGTTTCGCAGGGCGGTGCCGAGAGTTCGTCTTTCATCATCCTCAAGGGCATCAACCACGCGGCATTGAATGGCGCCCAGGTCATCAATATGAGCTTTGCGGGCCCGCAGGATCCGCTGATCGAGCGCGGTATTGCGGCATCGGCCAGCAAGGGCATCGTGATGGTCGCGGCGTCAGGCAATGCCGGGCCGAAATCGCCGCCGCTTTATCCCGCTGCAAACCCCAACGTGATCGCTGTCAGCGCCACCGATGCGTATGACAGGCTGTTCACCGCGTCGAACCGTGGCAGCCATATCGCGGTAGCTGCGCCGGGCGTCGATATTTTTCTGCCCGCGCCGGACAACAAGTACCAGATGACGTCCGGCACCTCGTTCTCGGCGGCTTACATCAGTGGGCTCGCCGCATTGATGATCGAGCGCAATTCGCAACTGCGGCCGAACGAGATCCGCAGCGTCCTGATGACAACCGCGCGTGATCTTGGCGCGCCCGGCCGTGACGACCTGTTCGGTGCCGGCGCAGCGGATGCCTATAGTGCGGTATCGGCAGTGCAGGGCGCTCAGCAACCCGTGGCGACAGCGCCTGCGCCTGTGACGCCTGTTGTCGTCACCGCGCCTGCGCCGACGACACGTGCGGTCGAGGCGTCGTCGCCGTCGATGGCGTCAGACGTCCAAAAATAATCGCCTGATCGTTGAACGTTTGGCCGGGTGGACCGGACATATGGATGTGGGAGCGGCATTCCCTCCCCAACGAGGCCGTATCCGGCGCATGCGCCCAAACATTCGCGCCGGTATAGCTTGACCCGTCCGGTTGTCCCCCCGGGCGGGTCTTTCGTTTTTGTTAACCAAAAATTTTAACCTTCAGGTCATAGATTGCCGGTGCATGGCCGGGCATCGAGCAAGGCTCAAGCAAGGCTTGACTGCAATACATTAGGTTTGACGGGGCTTTCTCACGTGTTTTCAACGCAATTGTCCAAGTTTGACCACATTGCGCTGGACCCCGAAAACTTTTCCACAGAAACTCTCCAAGTATTGGTGAGTGATTCGTTTGTTGCTTTGCGTCCGTTTTTTCTCTTGCGGACATTTCCATGTCATCTCACCTGAATTTTCCTTACCCGCATGCCGGCATTGGTCGGCCACTGGCCCAGCGCTGGTGCGCTCTTGCCGAGAGCCGGCTGGATTACCTGACAGAATTGTTCGAGAGCGGGCGGTGGCGCCGTTTTCACAGTGAAGCCGAGTTTCTCGACAACATTCAGGAAGCCAAGGACGCGGTTGAACGCTGGCGGCTGATGGTCGAGGGCGAGACCGCCGCTGTGAGGCGCGTGCTGTCTTCGGAAGGGGTGATCTACCGGGCGCCGCGCGCCCCCGAACCACGGCCTGTTGCCGTTGCGGCTCCTGTCGTTGCAGCGGCGGTGGTTGCGCCGTTGCAGCCCGACATCGAGCCAGCGGCTGAACCGGCTTCGCCCGTCCTGATCCCGATCGAAACCCTGTTGCGGCAGGCGCCACCTCGGCAGGCGACGGTGACTCCGGCAGATCTGGATTGGCAGAAGGCGCTCGATCCTCTCGTCATGAGCGCGCGCTATCCGATGCTGCGGACAGCGCTTTAACGCACCGTATTGCCGGACACTGCCACCTGCTGATAGCGCTGTGCGCCATCCGTGGTGAGGTCAGGTGTCACCGGCTTCGCATGATCGAGGCCGACAACAGCGCCGCGTGGCGCGCCCGAAATCATGTTGTTGCTGACCAGCGCGGTGCCGGCTCCCGGTGCGATCGATACACCGATGCCGATAAAACTGTTGCGCACCACGTTGCCGGTGATGGCGACATCGCGCAGATACTTGCCCCAGCCGGCGATCATGCCGAAGGACGGCGCGTTCTCGACGACATTGCCGCTGACGCTGGCGTCCGCCTCGATATAGATGCCTATGCCGGCATCGTCGTCGGGCGCTGTGCCGATCGGCCGCTTCGGCAGCAGGTTGCGGATAATATTGCCTTGCACGACGGCGATGCGTCCGCCCTCGTTGAAGTTGCAGACAGAGACGCCGAGCGCTGCGCCATCGACGGTGTTGTTGACAATGACCGCAGCCTCGAAGGCGAATTCCGAATAGAGCGCGACTTCGCGCACGCTCGACACGCTGTTGCCGGTGATGTGGATGTTCGATGCGGAATTGCCGCGCACGGCCGAGTAGTCGCAGTTGCGGATGCGATTGCCGGACACAATGACATTGCCCGCACGAAATGCGTTGATGGCGTTGCCATACTGACCGGAACCGCCGGGACCGGCCTTGATGTCCTCGATACGATTGTCGATCACTTGCGTGCCGTCATCGCCGATGGCGGTGCGCAGTATCTCGATGCCGTTGCTGCTGGTGCCGGAAATGGTGTTTTGCGCGACGATCAATCCCTGCGCATCGAAGGAGACGATCGCGGTGGTGGCGATGTTGGTAAGTGTATTGCCGGTGATCGCGCCCGCCGCGTTGTCCAGCCAGATGCCCGCGCCGCCGCTATTGGTGACGGTGCAATCGGTGATGCGGAGTTCGCGCGCCTGCACCATGTGCAGCAGCCCGCGCCGCGGCGGCAGTTTGGCGAAGTTGCCGTCCAGCGTGAGGCCGCTGAGGCTGACATAGTCCGCGCCTTCGCCTGATAGCAGTGACGCGCCGCCGCTGAAGGTGAGGGTCGTTGCGCCGCGCATGCCGATGATCTGCGAGCCGCGCGCGAGCCTGAGCATGCCGGTGCGATAGTTGCCGGGCGGCAATGCCAGCGGTGCCTGCGCGCGCGCCGCCTCGTCGATGGCGCGTTGCAATGCGCGGGTCTGGTCGTCCTGGCTATTGGCACGCACGCCATATTGCGTGGCGTCGCGCCCGAGCGTTGAGGTGAGCGGGGCGGCGCGTGCCGCGTCACTTGATGCAGCGAATGCGCCGGCGGCGAGACCTGCGCCGGACGCAGTCAGCAGATGGCGGCGATGCAGGTCCATGGTTCAAGGTCCCGGTGGATGTCCGCTGATGACGTAACGCAAGATGATGTGTGTGACGTTGCCAGGCGAGAGCGGCCGCGATGAATGTGCAGGGTAGGGTTAATGAGGCGCTCACCTGCCGACGGCCTCGCGCTACGTTTTCGGTCGTCATGGCCGGACTTGTTCCGGCCATCTACGTCTTTCCTAGCGTATGGCCTAGACGTGGATACGCGGGACAAGCCCGCGCATGACGGCGGCGGGTGTGGCGCCGATAGCGCGTCACGTCATTCGCGGATTCAACTGTCAAACAGCCACTGTGCTTCAGACATGCGTCATCACCCCCATTGTTTGCGGCGCGGGGGCGCCGTCGTGTTTCGCATTCCCACCCTCCTGAAAGAGGGCGTGCGGAACGCCGGGTGCCCGTTGCACCCTTGGGCCTGATGCCAATGCGGTCTTCCGCAAGGGTAATGTGCATCAGGACTTTCGGAGGCGCCGAGCAAGTACCCAGCGTTCCGCATACGGTGTTTTTTCGGTTGCTTGCGCGTTGCCATGGCGAACGATCCGATCACCAAAATTACAGTCCCAAGGCGAATGGGACAGGGTGCCTCAAGCGAGTAAGCCGGACGCGTTTTGACTTGGTCGTCCGTCACACTGTCCAGAGGGTCTTTCCATCTCAAGGCCGGCCGTCTCCTTGCCAGTGGCAGTGCTGGCGCAGATCCGTCCTGCCCGAAGACAGACGTCACCCATGAACCGCGTAACGCCGCATCTCCGGCGTCCACCGCATCCCACCCCGCGAACGTGACGATCGCGATCGCCCCTCTCGGTGGGGCAGGACGAAGGGGAATATAAACCTGATGGGGGTGCTGTCAACGGGAGATAGGAAAAAATGTTTGGGCGCTGTCTTGCCGCCCCACACTGTCATTCCGGGGCGTGGCCGGCACTTGCCGGACGCGAACCCGGAATCTCAGCATGGGAGTCTCCAGACAGCGCAAAACACTCGGGGATTCTGGGCTCATGCCGGCCCGCTGCGCGGTCCGTCCCTCAGGCAAACCAATTGGTTTGCCGGGGAATGACGAGTGTGGGTCGGGATTCCCCGCTCCCGACAGACAGTGTCGCAGGATTCAGTCGCCCCTGGGTTTGCGGCCACGGGCACTCGGCTTCGCCGGTACGGTCTTTCCATATTTGTTCCACCACGCCGTCAGCGCTTCCATCGTGGGGCCGAGCCCGCGCGCTTTCTGCGTAATCTCATATTCGACCCGGAGCGGCACTTCTGCGAACACGGTGCGTGATATCAGACCGTCGGCTTCGAGTTCGCGGAGTTGTGCCGTGAGCATGTGCTGGGTGATGCCGGGGATTGCCTTTCGTAACTCCCCGAAACGGTAAACCCGCTGATTGAGCAGCCACATGATTTCAAGCTTCCACTTGCCTGAGAGCAGCGCGAACGCACGCCGCATCTCTTCGTGCATGTTTTTCTCTTTATCGGCCATGGTCTGCTTTTCCATACTTGCAGTAGGTTATTCATCCTACTTGTAAAAATCAATCTTGATTGACATTTTCGATGCACGCGCAAAGGCGCTGCGCATAGGCGCCTGCAAGGCAAATCAACACGAAGAAAGGATGTTGCTGTCCCACCAGCAATCATGACAACCACATGGCTACGATCTACACTTATTGGATCAGCACGGCGCTATTGGCCCTGCTGTATCTGACCTCCGCCTTCATGTACCTCACGAAAGGGAATTGGGTCCGACAGGCTCTGGCCGACCTCGGATATCCGGCTTACTTCGTGCCATTCATGATCGTCGTGAAGGTCCTGGGCCCGGCTGCAATCCTGTTGCACGTCAACGTCGCGCTCAGCGATCTCGCTTATGCGGGCATGTTCTATCACTTGCTGTTGGCAGCCCTGGCGCACGTCGCCGTCCGGAAGCCCAGCGCCGCGTTGCCCGCCGTGATCGGCCTCGCATTGCTCATCGCCTCATTTGCCACGCAGAACGCTGCCCGCGAAATCTCGTCGCCTTACGCGCTTGCGGCGATGTTCTGACGCGCAGAAAACAACCAGCACGACAATAGCGATCGAAGGAAATGAACATGAATAGCTTCACCGCCGACGGCGGCGCGATTATCGACAGCGCGCGCTAGCCATGACAACGCTTCCTGTCACGTCCATCTTTGTGGCGGCTTTCGCCGTGTCCCTTGTTGCTCTGTCGCTGCCAGTTTCCCTCCGCGCGCAACGGTCGGGGAGATGGTCGGCGACAGCGCGGATGAAACGCTGCGCCGACGCATCCGCGCCCAAGGAAATTTTATCGAGTACGTGCCTCTCGGGGTTATCTCGCTGGGCATGGTCGAGGCTCATGCCGCCCCGGTCTGGCTGGTCGTCGCCACCGGAGCAACGCTTGCGTTTGGGCGGCTGCTGCATGCGATCGGCATGTTTCGGGGATCGGCGCCCGTGCGCGGCTTCGGGATGCTCTTTACTTACGTGGCTCTGGTTGTTGCGGCTGGACGGCTCATCATGGACGCCGTCCCCTGGTGAATGCGGAAGCTGAACGGAGCACCGTCACCATCCTTACGTCACGTCGGAGAGTTTATTGCTACCGGAATGACGTTCTTTCGAGCCTGCGCGAGGTGTTGCCGTCTATCGTCCCGTCAGCGCGAGCTGGAAATCCTTCTCGGCCTGGGCGTCGCGTTCGTTCTTTTCCGGGCATTCGCCGGGCTCGGCCTGACACGGGCGGATCTCGTAGTCGTTGTCGAGCACGCGGCGCGGTGTCGGCTTCGAATTCTTGGCTTCGACATCGGTGACAAGGCCGCTCTCGGCGGCAAGTTTCCACACGTCGGCTTCGGTCGGATAGGATTTACTCAGTTTCGCGTCGTCACAGAACAGTGCGTAGGGCATCGGATTGCTCCGGTAAAAATTGATAACGTTCATGGCGGCGCCGGGTTCGCCCCGACGTATTCCCAGACATTTCAAAATTGCGCGACGGCCATTCGGCTGCGTCGCGAGAGCGTTCAGCTCACCATCTTGTGAGGCTTGAACAGGCGGCCCTTTTCCACCACGAGGATCACCGCGAATGCAGTGAGGGTGCAAAGAAAAAGGCCGGTCGCGAACGGCAGTAGAGTGCCGTCATAGTGCTGGCCGATAACCGTGCCGATGGCGATACCCAGCAGCGTGGTCAGCGTCCCGTAGAGCGAGGAGGCCGTGCCGGCGATGTGGCCCTGCGGCTCCATCGCCAGTGCGGTGAAATTCGAGAACATCAGGCCGAAGGCAAACATCATCAGCATCGACAGCGCGATGAACAACCATAGCGGCATGAAGCCCATCGCCACGGCCAATAACATCGCCGCGCCAGCAGTGACGAAACCGAGCAGGGCGCCGTGGGAGAGTGCCCGCATGCCAAGGCGATGGACGACGCGCGAGTTGAAGAAGCTGGCCGCAGCGACGCCGAAAGCGATGGAAGCAAAGGCAAGCGGGAAATATGGCCCGAGATGGAAAATCTCGGTGAACACCTGCTGCGACGTAAACACGAAAGCGAACAGTGCGCCCTGCAGGATGCCGGCAGCGAGGCCGTAACCGAGCGTCTGCCGATGGCTGACGGTTTGCCGATAGGCATAGAGCACATCACGAATGGCGAGCGAGCGGCGTTTGGCGGCCGGCAGCGTCTCCGGCATTCGCCAGGCACTCCAGGCCAGCGTCAGCAGGCCGTACAGCATCAGCACGACAAAGATGCCGCGCCATTCCGTGAGAACCATCAGGGCTTGGCCGAGAGACGGGGCGATGACCGGCACGGAAATGAAAACCATGATGGCCAGTGACATGACGCTGGCCATGCGGCGGCCGGCATAGCAGTCCCGGACGATCGACACCGCGATCACGCGCGTCGCCGCGGTGCCGATGCCCTGCAGCAGGCGGGCCAGCAACAGGATTTCGAACGACGGTGCGAACAGCGCGAGCACGCTCGCAGCGCAATAGACGGCCATTCCGCCGAGCAGGATGGGACGCCGGCCGTAGCGGTCCGACAGCGGGCCGATGGCGAATTGGGCCACGCCGAAGCCGAGCAGGAAGACCGAGAGGACGCTCTGAAGGTGGTTGGCATCAGGGACTTTGAAGGCCGCACCGATATGCGGCAGCGCCGGCAGCATGATGTCCATGGCGAGCGGATTCAGCGCCATGATCGAAGCGATCACGACGACAAATTCGCCAAATTTCATTGGACTATGGGTCGATGACACCACAAGGGGGGCGTCGGCGTTGATGTCGGTCACAAAGCTGTCCTTGGAAGTATTCCCGCCATTAGGGTCTTCATGCTGCGACGCACAAGTTGACTTTCGGCATGGCTGCGTCGCGGAAACCGGCGGAATTTCCCCAATTTATGAATTAATGTTCAGAAAATAGCCGGGAGCGTCGTTTCGACGGTCTCAAACCCGGGAATTCCTGGCCGCATCACGCAGTTTGACCCGGGTCATGCGGATCATTTCCAGCAGGATCGCTTCACCGGTATCGGTAAGCTCGTCGGAGGTCATGCGACGCGACGCAGTGTCTTGCGCCAGCAGCGGCACATGGACGAAGGCCGCGAGGCGTGGCCCGTTCGGCGCGCGGGTGGCCTCAATGCTGCGCCACGAAAGGTAATTGCAGAGATAGCGGCCTGCATCGCGTGAGGGGCGCACATCGGTGCCGCCAGCGAGGGCGGCCCGGAACAGACGCGCCGTGTGCGGGCCGAACATCTGCGCGCCGGCGCCAGGTACGATGCTGGCGCGGCGCACCGTGGCGTGGCCGGCATCGGGCCATAGCATGGACACCGCGTTGCGGGCGCGCGTCTCGATCCGGACATAGGGCGTGCGCGCGGCGAGGCCGAACATCAGCAGAGCATCCGGACGATGGCGCGCGATCAGCTCGGGCAATTCGCGGTCGACGGTGGCATAGGTGACGTCGAAAATATGCGCGATGCGGGTGACGTCGGCGAAAGCAGGACGGCGCAGCGTTGCGAGTTTTCGCACCAGCGCCTGTGTCGGATTGAACGGCGCGCCGGGGAACGGGCCGAAGCCGGTGATGAGGATGCGCGGGGCGCTGCTCATCTCAATCCTTCAACAGCGTGACGATCGCCTCCGCCGCGACGGCAGGCGTCATCATGCCGTCGGCGACGTCGCGTTCGACTTGTTTGACCTTGCTGCGAATGCCGGGATCGCTGCGCAGCCGCGCCTTCAAACGATCCTCCAGCATGGTCCACATCCATTTTACCTGCTGCTCGCGGCGGCGGGCGGCGAAATCGCCGGACGCGTTCATCGCCGTGCGATGCGCGACGACCTTGTCCCAGAGCTCGGCGATACCCGTCCTGGTCAATGCCGAATAGGTCACGACCGGCGGATGCCAGTGCTCCGAGCGCGGCGCGAGGATATGGAGCGCGCCGCGATAATCCCCAGCGGTGATATTGGCGCGCTTCAGGTTGTCGCCATCGGACTTGTTGATGGCGATCATGTCAGCGAGTTCGATCAGGCCTTTCTTGATCCCCTGCAACTCATCGCCACCGCCGGGCAGCATCAGTGCAAGAAAGAAATCGGTCATGTCGCAGACCGCGGTTTCCGACTGGCCGATGCCGACGGTTTCCACCAGCACCACGTCGAAGCCGGCGGCTTCACACAGTAACATGGCCTCGCGGGTTTTTGCCGCGACGCCGCCGAGCGTGCCGGAGGACGGCGAGGGGCGGATGAAGGCGTTCGGATGAGCCGACAGATCGTTCATCCGCGTCTTGTCGCCGAGGATCGATCCACCGGTGCGCGCCGAGGACGGATCGACCGCCAGCACGGCGACCTTGTGGCCGCGCTCGATCAGATACATGCCGAGCACATCGATGGTGGTCGATTTGCCGACACCGGGCGAGCCGGTGATGCCGACGCGAAACGCCTTGCCTGTAGCGGGCAACAGCGCTTGCACGAGCTCGCGCGCGGCGGTCTGATGATCGGCACGGCGGCTTTCCACCAGCGTGATCGCCCGCGCCAGCGCGGCGCGGGAGCCGGCGCGGAGGTCTTTGGCGAGCGCGTCGATATCGATGGGGGCTTTCGTCACTTGTCGTCGTCCTTCGGCCGCTCGCCGGCGAAGATCGCGCCGCCCTCGGCCGACAGATAGGGCTTGAGCTTCTCCCACGGCACGAAGGCGTGGTAATCGCCTTCGGCATAGGAGCCGACCGCATAGGGGCCGTAATGGAAGCTGAGGCCGGAGCTCTTGCCGGCTGACGTCGACGGCGCCAGCGATACCGGCCCGATCTTGAGCAGCTTCGGCTCCAGCGCGTCGACGAGGCTCATGTCGGGATTGTCGTTGTCGCGCTGTTTCTTCTCGACTTTTAGATCGGCGACGACCGCATCGCGGATCGCCGTCATCGCCGGCCCACCATCGGCAAGTTCGTTGAAGAACGGGCGGATGCTGATCATCTTGCCGCCCTGCCTGTCCCACAGCAGCGTGTCATTGGCCCGATTGGGATGTGCACCGCCGGTGTAGTTGTAGTCCGCGCGGATGATGCTGACATAGCGGCCGGAGACGAGCGAGCTCTGCGTATAGCTGCGCTCCGATTCCCAGGGCCGGTTGCGGATGTCCGCAGGCAGATCCCGCATGTCCTTGCGCTGCTCGGCCAGTTCCTTGAGCGTCTTCGCAGCCCAGCCATTGCTGGCGGATGTGAGATATTTCAGCAGCGGCGCATCGGACTTGATCGCGGCATCGAAGAAGACGGCAACCTCGGTGTATTTGGCCTTGAGCTGGATGTCGGGTGTCGGCTCGGCGGCGAGGGCAAACCCTGCAAATAGATTGCATGTCAGCGAGACAAACAGAAAGATCCGGATAGAGGATTGCATGAAGCCAGCTATTTGATTTGTGTATGACGGGCGACAAACGATTTAAGAGGTTCCAGATCCTCTTCCACCATCGTCCACAACAGGCCAGCGTCCGTACGATGGTAGGCGTGGCGAAGCCAATTGCCCAAGTCGGCAAGCCTGCGCCAGTTGATCTCGTGTGCCTCCGACTTCAGGTCGTCGGGAATGTGGCGCGAGGCTTCGCTGATGTTTCCGAGAAGGCGCTCGACGGCTGCTCTGAGGATCGTGTCGTCTGTGAACGTTACAAGTGTGTGGCCGTGTACCCCGCGTCGAATGGTATCGATGGCCTCGTTGATGTGGCCGATTCTCTCGGCCGCCGTCGGCTTCATCAGAAGACCTCGACGATGTCGTCGGCAATACGCTCAGCGATACGCGGATCGAGCGAGCGGCGCATCGTCGCCTGTGTTTGCAGACCCGTCGCATCGTCGATCAAGTGCTGCACGCCAATCAGATCGAGCAAAGAAAAGGACGCTTCAGGCTTTATATCGACGAGCACATCCAGATCACTGTCCGGCCGTGCATCGCCGCGGGCACGCGAGCCGAATATGGCCAGCCGCGTGACGCCTTCGGCGCGGATCGCAGGAGCGATGTCGCGCAGCTTGGCGAGGATGATGTCCAGTTCAGTATCGGCCACGTCTGTCATGCAAGGACGCTAGCATATCTGGGTGAAAAGCGCAGCTACTCCGCCGCCTCGCTGTGTCCCAGCCGTGCATTCAGCTTGTGGATCAGCTCTTCCGCTGCCTCCGAGATCACCGTGCCGGGCGGGAAGATCGCCTCGGCGCCGGCCTTGTAGAGTTCGTCGTAATCCTGCGGGGGGACGACGCCGCCAATGATGATCATGATGTCCTCGCGGCCCTGTTTCTTCAGCGCGGCCTTCAGCTCCGGCACTGCGGTGAGATGGGCGGCGGCCAGCGAGGAGAGGCCGAGGATGTGGACGTCGTTTTCGACGGCCTGCCGCGCGGCTTCATCGGCGGTGGCGAATAGCGGCCCGATATCGACGTCGAAGCCGACATCGGCGAAGGCCGAGGCGATCACCTTCTGGCCGCGGTCGTGACCGTCCTGACCGATTTTCGCGACGAGAATACGCGGGCGGCGGCCCTCGGCGTCCTCGAAGGCATCGATCAGCGCCTGAACCTTCTGGACCTTGTCGTTCATGGTGGACGCCTCGCGCTTGTAGACACCGGTAATTGATTTGATCTCAGCGCGGTGGCGGCCGAACACCTTTTCCATCGCGTCCGAGATCTCGCCGACGGTGGCCTTGGCCCGCGCGGCATCGATCGCCAGCGCCAGCAGGTTGCCGTTGCCGTCCTTGGCCGAGCGCGTCAGTGCCGCCAGTGCGGCATCGACGTCGGCCTGGCTGCGCTCGCCACGAAGCCTCTTCAATTTGTCGATCTGCAGCCGGCGCACAGTGGAGTTTTCCACCTTGAGCACGTCGAGCGCTTCTTCATTTTCCGGCTTGTACTTGTTGACGCCGATCACCGCCTGACGGCCGGCATCGATGCGCGCCTGGGTCTTGGCGGAAGCCTCTTCGATGCGCAGCTTGGGCACGCCGGCCTCGATGGCCTTGGCCATGCCGCCGAGCTCTTCCACTTCCTGGATATGCGCCCAGGCCTTGGTCGCAAGGTCGTGGGTCAGGCGCTCGACGTAATAGGAGCCGCCCCACGGATCGATGATGCGGTTGGTGCCGGTTTCCTGCTGCAAAAATAGCTGCGTGTTACGGGCGATGCGCGCCGAGAAGTCGGTGGGCAGCGCCAGCGCCTCGTCGAGCGCGTTGGTGTGCAGCGACTGGGTGTGGCCCTGCGTCGCCGCCATCGCCTCGATGGTGGTGCGCATCACGTTGTTGTAGACGTCCTGCGCGGTCAGCGACCAGCCCGAGGTCTGGCAATGGGTGCGCAGCGACAGCGACTTCGGATCCTTCGGATTGAACTGCGTCAGCAGCTTGGCCCAGAGCAGCCGCGCGGCGCGCATCTTGGCGACTTCCATGAAGAAGTTCATGCCGATTGCCCAGAAGAACGACAGGCGCGGTGCGAAGCGGTCGACATCGATACCGGCGGCGAGGCCAGCACGGAGATATTCGACACCGTCGGCGAGCGTGTAAGCGAGTTCGAGATCCTGCGTCGCGCCGGCTTCCTGCATGTGATAGCCGGAGATCGAAATCGAATTGTACTTGGGCATCTTTTGCGAGGTGTAGGCGAAGATGTCCGAGATGATCCGCATCGAGGGCGTCGGCGGGTAGATATAGGTGTTGCGCACCATGAACTCTTTCAGAATGTCATTCTGAATGGTGCCTGTGAGCTTCTCCGGCGGCACGCCCTGTTCTTCGGCGGCGGCGACATAGAGCGCGAGGATCGGCAGCACCGCGCCGTTCATGGTCATCGACACGCTCATCTGGTCGAGCGGAATGCCGGCGAACAGCGTGCGCATGTCATAGATGGAGTCGATCGCCACGCCGGCCATGCCGACGTCACCCGACACGCGCGGATGGTCCGAGTCATAGCCGCGATGGGTGGCGAGATCGAAGGCGACCGAGAGGCCCTTCTGGCCGGCGGCGAGATTGCGCCGATAGAAGGCGTTGGAATCTTCCGCGGTGGAGAACCCGGCATATTGCCGGATCGTCCAGGGCTGGTTGACATACATGGTCGGGTAGGGGCCGCGCAGGAATGGCGCGATGCCGGGATAGGTATCGAGGAAATCGATGCCGGCGACGTCGGCTTCGCCATAGCCCGGCTTCACCAGAATGCCTTCCGGCGTCAGCCACGGTTCGCCCTGCGACGGCGCGCCCGCGGCGATGGGCGAGAAGGCGACGTTGGTGAAATCAGGAATCTTGGTCATGGTCGTTTACCCTCGGTCGTCATGGCCGGGCTTGTCCCGGCCATCCACGTCTTGCTTTGTGGCTAAGACGTGGATACCCGGCATTCGCCGGGCATGACGTGTTGTTGGTTGCGTGCATCTCATATCAGTCATGATCCGGCGACCGATAACTTGCGCCAGCGCACGCGTCGTTTAATCTCGTCCCGGACATCCTTGAACTCGCATTCTGAATAATAGTGCTCGACCGCTTCGTCGCGCACCCAGTCCTGCGCCCCGAGTGCAATCGCCAGCCGAAAGAGTTGAGCATAGAATTTGTAGAAGATTCGGCCATGCAAAAGCCCGCGGCCGGGCTGCTCGACGAACAACCAGCGAAAGACTCTGTATTTGAGAGAAGACGGCAGCGTTTGAATTCGCCGCTCTTTTTCCGCAATCAGCTTCTCGTAACGTGCTGCAATCTCGGCATCGTCGAGTTTCGCCAGGTCTCCTCGCAGATTGATCCCGAAGCGCATGTGTCGCTCTCATGTCTCAATCATGATCCGGATGCTGATAGCTGAACACTTCCGCGCATTTCTCCGGTCCGTAATTCTGCATCGTCGTCTTGCTCGGCAGGTTCGACACGTTGCCGACCCAGCCCAGGCGTGACTCCGTGCCGAATTGCTGCGTCGGCACCACGCGGTCCGGCCGGTCGAAGGCGCCGGTCATGATCTCGATCTTGGGGCCGCCGATGGCGCGATAGCTCAGCGGCGTGCCGCATTTGGCGCAGAAGTCACGTTCCGCAATCGACGATGACTTGAACGCCGCCGGCTTGCCGCGGGTCCACGCAAAGTTCTCGTTCGGGATATCGGCGAGCGAGGCGAATGGCGCGCCGGTGGCCTTCTGGCACATGCGGCAATGGCAGATGCTGACCCGGGTCGGCGCAGCCGACAGCGCAAAGCGGATCGCGCCGCATTGGCAGCCGCCGGTCAGCGCGGGTTTGCTCGCCGTTGCCGTCATGGCTTACTCCATCAGGCCGAATTTAGCAGATCATAGGCCTGCACCAGCATCGCCAGCGCATCGCCGCCGGCAATGATAAAATCCCTAACGCCTGCGTCGCGCAAGGGCGCTTCGAGGTCGCCGGGGCGGCCTGCCAGATAGATATGCTTCGCGCCGGCAGCCTGAAGCGCTTTTGCTGCGGGCGCGGCCTGGCCGGCATAGAGCTTGTCGGACGAGCAGATACATACCAGCGCGGCGCCGGAGGCCTTCCAGGCCTTGGCGAGTACGGCGGGATCGGAGAAGCCGTCGCTATCGAGGGCTTCGATGCCGCCGGTCTCGAAAAACTCTTGGCGAAGGTCGCGCGCGCCGTGAAATCGGCGGGCGTGCCGAGATTGGCCAGGAACACCTTCGGACGGGCACCCTTACGGGCCAGCAGGTGATCCGACTTGTCGCGCAGCGCCTCGAAGGGCGAGGCCAGCCGGATCGGTTCGAGCGGGTTGAACTTGATCTTGTCCTTGCCATAGGGCTTGCCGGGGATCGGCTTGACCTTCAGCACACTGGCACGTGCTTCATGCAGGTTCGGGAATTCGCTGGCGCCGGTGAGCACTTCGCGGCGCTTGGCGACGCTGGCCTGACGTGCAGCACGGGTGGCGGCGACCTTCGGCTGGATCAGGTTGTTGCCCAGCGCCTGGAAGGCGCCGCCGGCTTTTTCGATGTCCTGGAACTGGGCCCATGCGGCGTCGCACAGTTCGCGCGTCAGCGCCTCGATGCCGCCGGCGCCGGCGGCGGGATCGGTGACCTTGGCGAGATTGGACTCTTCCAGCAGCACCAATTGGGTGTTGCGTGCAGCACGGCGCGCGAAACCGTCGGGCAGGCCGAGCGCCAGCGTATGCGGCAGCACGCAGATGGAGTTGGCACCGCCGAGACCGGCAGCGAATGTCGCCATGGTGGCGCGCAGCATGTTCACATAGGGATCACGCTGCGTGAGCATACGCCATGCGGTGTCGGCAGCGATGAACATCGGCTTCGGTGTCAGGCCGCAGCTTTCCTCGATGCGCGCCCAGAGCAGGCGCAGCGCGCGGAATTTCGCCATGGTGAGAAACTGATCGGCATCAGCCGCGAGACGCGCATAGACCATGCTGCGGGCCGTCTCGAGCGGAATGTTGTGGTCTTCCATCGCGCGCAGATAGGACACCATCACCGCGAGGACGTAAGACAGTTCCTGCACTTCGGAGCCGCCGGCATCGTGGATGATGCGGCCGTCGGCAACGGCGAACGGGCCCTTGAAGCCTTGCGCGGCGAGCTTCTTGATGGTGTCGGTGACGGCGGGCGCCATCTCCCACCAGTTATAGGCGCTGGTGCCCCACACTGCGGTGGCGCCGATGGGATCGAGGCCAAAGCGGATATCGCATGTGGCGGGATCGATGCCCTTCGTTTTGATGTAATCGGCCAGATGCGTCACGGCCATGCGTGACTGCGGTCCGGCATGGAGTTCGATGCCGATCCCGGCGTCGAGATAGATACCGTCGAACAGCGTCTCGATGGTTTCTGGCGAGGCGACGAGGCCGAACCCCCGCGCGCCGTTGGCGCCTTCGAACACCAGCGTGAGACCAGTGGCGCCGTTTTCCAGATCGTGCAGGGCCTGCTTGTTCGACTTGCCGGCATCCGGGTGGTCGATCCGCTGCATGATCTGCCAGGGCGCGGCGGGCGGGCGGCCGGCGATCGGGGCGGCATCCCGGGCGCGCGGATAGATCGGCTGGATCTTGACGCCGTCATAGGTCTTGCTGATCAGCTTCTCGAACGCTACGCCTTTCAGCACGCCATCGACGAGCTTGCGCCAGTCATCGTAACTCGCAGGCGCAAAATCGGCTGCCAGCCGCAGGTCGTCAGTCGCAGTCGACATTTAGGAACTTCACTCCCGCCATTGCTTCGTTGTTGAGCCGGAAAATGCCATGCCGAGAAGGGGTTGCCAATGCCTGTTCGGGCATGGCCCTGCGCGGAATTGGGGCGTTCTTCCCTCTCCCCGCAATGCGGGGAGAGGGTGGCGTCGCGCAGCGACGACGGGTGAGGGGCGGGGCACAGAGCTAAACCAATCTGGTCGGAGCGGATCGCACGGTGGGATCCGCGAATGACGTCGTGACGATAGGGCGGCGCGCTGCCCCTCACCCGCCGCTAAGGCGCGGCGACCTCTCCCCGCCTAGCGAAGCTTCGCTGTGCACGGGATGCGGGGAAGAGGTTAGAGGGCCGGCGCTCAATCTAGATTCGGCAGCCGCTCGATGCCGTCGGTTGAGAGGGCCTTCAGATGCTCGCTCACTGTCTTGCCTGATATCACCCGGTCCGGGGCGATCTCGGCCAGCGGCACCAGGACGAAGGCGCGTTCGGTGGCGCGGGGATGCGGCAGGTGTAGTTCCGGCTTGGCGATGACGACGTCGTCATAAGCGATCATGTCGAGATCGAGCGGACGCGGACCCCAGTGGCCCTCGGCAACGCGGTTGCGGCCGAATTTGTGTTCGATCCTGTGCAGCGTGAACAACAGCGCGTGCGGATCGAGTTCGGTCTCGATCTCGATGGCCGCATTGACGAAGTGGTCCTGCGGCACATCGCCCGCCGGCGGCGTGCTGTAGTCTGCCGAGCGTTCGATCAGCGCGGCCTGCGTCATGCCGCAGATATTGCCGATCGCCTTGCGGAAGGTCATGCGGACATCGCCGACATTGCCGCCGAGTGCGATGAGGACGCTGGCCATCGGTTACGCCCGCGACCTGCGCAGCACCACGCCGACGTCGTCGAAGATCGCGGCGATCGGCGCGTGCGGCTTGTGCACGGTGACCTTGACGGAGCTGATGCGCGGAAAATCCGCGAGCACCGCATCGGCCACCGCTCCGGCGGCGCGCTCTAGCAGCTTGTAATTGGTGTCCTTGAAAGCGGCGATCGCGGTGGCGACGACATTGGCATAGGACACGGTATCGGCGAGGCGGTCGGTGCGCGAGGCAAGATCGATATCGGCATCGAGTTCGAGATCGATGACGAAGCGCTGCCCGACCACGCCTTCGTAATCAAGCACGCCGTGATGGGCATGCACGGATACGCCCTTGATGAAGATCATGTCGGTCATCTTAAGTCCTCGATGGCTGCGGTGACGCGCAGGGCCTGAACGGTTTCCGCGACGTCATGGGCGCGGACGATTTTGGCGCCGTGCCGCACCGCGAGCAGATGCGCGGCGAGCGATCCGCCGATGCGCTGCTGCGGCTCCGACGGAACGACGGTGGATATGAATTTCTTGCGCGAGGCGGCGATCAGCACCGGCAGGCCGAAACTGGTCAGCTCGTCGAACCGCGCCAGCGCAATCATGCTCTGCTCAGGTGTCTTGCCGAAGCCGATGCCGGGGTCGAGCACGATGTGGCCCGCGGGAATGCCGGCCCTGGCGGCGATCTCCAGCGAGCGCGCGAAAAAGTCTTTCATGTCGGCGACGATATCGATGCTGCCATCGACGTCGTCGCGGTTATGCATGACGACGACAGGCGCGTTGTGCTCGGCGATGACGCGCGCCATGTCGGGATCGCGCTGCAGTCCCCAGATGTCATTGGCGATGGCGACGCCGGCGGCGAGCGCTTTCGCGACGACGGACGCCTTCATGCTGTCGATCGATACCGGCGTGCCGAGCGCGACGACGTCGGCCAGCACCGGCACGAGCCGCGCCCATTCTTCATCGGCGGTAACAGGCCGGGACCCATAGGGCCGCGTGGACTCGGCGCCGATGTCGACGATCCCGGCGCCCTCGGCGATCATGCGCCTGGCCTGCGCCAGCGCGCGTTCCGGGGCATCGAACTGGCCGCCATCGGAGAAGGAGTCCGGGGTGACGTTCAGGATGCCCATCACGGCAGGCACCGGCGATGCCAGCAGCGCGGCCAGCACCGGGTGGGCGGTCGGAGCAGACGTGGTCGGACGCGCGATCATGAGGTCGCTTTGCGCGGTCGGGGGAGGGAGTCAAGATGAGGGGTGGTTGCCGCGATGGCGCTTTCTTATCCCTCCCCACGGCGCGTGGGCTACGCCACGCTTGGGGGAGGGAGAAGAGGAGCCCGCGCTACGCGCTCAATACGAAATCTTCAGCGGCAGCTGGCGGGCCTTCTCGATCAGGTCGCCGACCGACTTCTCCGAGGGCATCACCCGCACCAGCTTGCGCTTGTCGTTGGCCTCGCGCATCGCCTGAGCGAGGCGGGACGGGTTGCGGTGGGTCAATTCGCGTACCGTGTTGACGCCGGAGGCGCGGAGCAGTTCGGCTTTGGCCTTGCCCATGCCGGGGATGCGCAGGTAGTCGGCGAGGTTCGCCCATTCGAGCAGTTGCTGTTCGCTGAACCCGGTCTTGGCGGCGAGTTCCTTGCGGCATTTGGCAGAGTGAGCGGCGTCCAGCAGCCCTTCCATGGTGCGGATGCCTGCTTTTTTAAGTTTGGTCGCGGCGAAGGCCGTCAAACCGTCAATCTTGGAGATGGGATATGTCATGGTACTCAGACGTATGAAGATGCTTGACGCTTACGCGCGGCTGCTGACGTAACAGACGGTCAGGAGAACTGGCTCAGGCCAGGTGTGCCGGCAACGATCTCGTCCATGGCATCGGCGCCGATCTTCTCGCGGCCGAACTTGAACAGTTCGCGCGCGACGCTCTGGATCTCGCCCATGCCGAGGCCAAGACCCATCAGCTTGCTGCCCAGGGCCATGATGCCGCCGCCCATCAGGCTGCTCAATCCACCGCCGCCCTCTGACGATGCGATGGCTGCATCCGCACCTGGAATTTTTTCGATGAGCGCATTGACCGGCGCGGCCGGTGCTTCCTTGCGCAGGAACCCCAAGATAATGCCGACAGCCTTTTCAGCCACGGCTTCATCGATGCCGACCTTTGCGGTCAGCGCTTTGATTAATTCGTCCATGATGCCCCGCCTCACACCGGTTGAGTGCCGATGCCCTTATGTTGAAAAGTGATCTTGAGCCGCTGTGATTCTGAATTACAAGCGCGCCAACTCGCCCGACGTGCGATTCAGTGTGATCGCGTATCGAGTGTTGCACCAATGCAAGAGCAAACGTGAAATTTTGGTCAATTGTTCGCAGATGCGACAGCGCCGTACTTTGGAAACAGCAAAAAAATATGGCTTGCGTTTCGTCAGTAGAAACAACGGACGGGTTTCAGGTGTGGCGGGAACGCTTTGCGTTTCAATCGCTCGCCAAGATGCGGTAAGATCATGGTGAGCCGCAAATTTTTTTGAAATCTTTTTCTTGATGCGCGCGACAGAGGCGATCCGATGGCGACCACCGAACTGAAGTCAGGCGATACCGACGGCAAGATCTTCATCGGCAAGGGCGACCAACCGGCATGGCTGACGCTGGCCCTCGGTAATCGCCACGGTCTCGTCACGGGCGCGACGGGAACAGGTAAAACCGTATCGCTGCAGGTGATGGCGGAGGGCTTTGCACGTGCCGGTGTGCCGGTCTTCGCTGCGGACATCAAGGGCGACCTCTCGGGTATCGCCGAAGTCGGCGAGGGCAAGGACTTCATTTTGCAGCGCGCCAAGGAGATGGCGCTGACGTTCCAGCCTGACCAGTTCTCGACCGTGTTCTGGGACGTGTTCGGCGAGCAGGGACACCCCGTGCGCGCGACCATCTCGGAGATGGGGCCACTGTTGCTGGCACGGCTGCTCGATCTCAACGATGTGCAGGAAGGCGTGCTCAACGTCGCCTTCCGCGTCGCCGACGAGAACGGCCTGACGCTGCTCGACATGAAGGATCTGCGCGCACTGCTCGACGCCATCGTGCCAATGACCGCCAAGAAGGACGAGGTCGATCCACTTGCGGATGTCCGCAAATCGGCCTTGAGCTTCGGAAACGTCACCAAGGCGACAATCGGTACCATCCAGCGTCAATTGCTCGTGCTGGAGAACCAGGGCGCCGATAAATTCTTCGGCGAGCCGGCGCTGGAGCTGAAAGATTTTCTCAAGACCGACCGCGACGGCCGCGGCATGGTCAATATCCTCGTCGCCGACAAGCTGATGTCGAGCCCGCGGCTCTACGCAACCTTCCTGCTGTGGCTGCTCTCGGAGCTGTTTGAGGAATTGCCCGAAGTCGGCGATCTGCCGAAGCCCAAGCTGGTATTCTTCTTCGACGAAGCGCATCTCCTGTTCAACGATGCGCCGAAGGCACTGCTCGACAAGATCGAACAGGTGGTGCGCCTGATCCGCTCCAAGGGTGTCGGTGTCTATTTCGTCACCCAGAACCCGATCGATGTGCCCGATCGCGTACTCGCCCAGCTTGGCAACCGCGTTCAGCACGCCTTGCGCGCCTTCACGCCGCGGGATCAGAAGGCGGTGCAGGCGGCAGCACAGACCTTCCGTGCCAATCCGAAACTCGACACGGCCACGGTTATTACCGAACTCGGCAAGGGCGAGGCACTGGTCTCGTTCCTCGAAGGCAACGGCACGCCTGCGATGGTCGAACGCATCATGGTGCGTCCGCCGACCGCACGTATCGGGCCGATCACGCCTGAGGAGCGCAAGGCGATCATGAATGCCAGCCCGGTGAAGGGCAAATACGACACCGCGATCGATTCCGAATCCGCCTACGAGACACTGCAGAAGCGCATCGCCGGCACGGCGGCGACGCCCGCCGAGGCCGGCGACGCGGCGGGCGGTGGTGGCGGCGGTGGTGGATTTTTGGGCCAGCTCGGTGCCATCGTCGGCACCATCTTCGGCACCAATACCGGCCGCAACAGGCTCTCCACCGGCCAGGTGATTGCGCGCAGCGTCACCCGCAGCGTGACCAACAAGGTCGTCGGCGGCATCGTCGCCAATGTCGGCAAGCAGATCGGCGGCTCGCTGGGAAGCTCGATCGGCCGCGAGATCGTGCGCGGGACGCTTGGCGGGATTTTGAAGCGGTAGGGACCGTCCAGACTGTCCATTATGCACCCGCCCGCGGCTTTGCAGGTCGCAGCGCCATCTGCTACCCACCGCGGTCTGAACCGCGCCGTGCCGGCGGGTCTTTGAAGCGGGACTGCGAAGTGACGAAAAGTGACGGCGAAATGCCGGTTTTGCGGTGGCCGTCCTTGCGGCAGCCGCTGGACGTACTGTTTCTTCTGACCTGCGTCCTGCTGACAGCGGATGTGCTCGTCCCGGAAATCTTCGGTCACGGCAAGACCAAGGACTACGCGCTGTGGTTCTGGGCCGGGCGGCAGGTGTTGCATGGTGCGCCGCTCTATGAGGCGAAGACCAATGGTGCGCTGGATTTCATCTATCCGCCGCTGTCCGCGGTTTTGCTGGCGCTGCCGAGCTGGTTCGGCAAGGTCCCACTTTATCTCTTGCTCTCGATCCTGAATTCAGCGGCCTGGGCGATCACCAGCCAGCTCTCCAATGCCATGACCGGCTCGAAGAAGATTCCGGCGGCGTGGCTCGCGGCGCTGCCGGGCTTTGCGACCATCACCTTCGTGTTCGACATGTACGATCTCGGCCAGCCCAATCTGGTACTGCTGGCGATGATGCTGCTCGGCTTCTGGTGGATGCAGAAGGATCGGCCGTGGCTTGGCGGCAGCATGTTCGCGCTGGCAACCGCCATCAAGGTGTTTCCGGTGGCGGTGCTGCCCTATCTGATCTGGCGGCGGCACTGGGCGGCCTCGGCGAGCATGATCATCTGCACGCTGCTGCTCCTCTATGTCGTGCCGGCGCCGTTTCGCGGCTTCGAGCGCAATGCGGCTGAGGTGAAGACCTGGTACACCGAAATGGTCGGCTCCAGCTCCGAGAAAGGCTTCGGCCAGCGCGACGAGCAGAACTGGTCTTGGGTCAACCAGTCGATCATCGCGATGACGCATCGCCTGGTGCGGCCGATCGATTATTTCCAGGACGATCGCAAGCGTGGATCGGCCACGATGAACGTGATCGATGTCAGCTACAAGACCGCGAACCTGATCGTGCTCGCAGTCTCCGGTCTGATCGGCCTCGGTTTCATCTGGTCGCTTTTGCCGCGATCGAAACTCACGCCGCGCTCACGTGCCGAAGAACTCGGCATCCTGTTCTGCCTGATGACGGTGGCATCGCCGCTGGCGCGGCAATATTACTTCATGTGGCTGTTCCTGCCGCTCACGGTGCTGATGCATCGCGCCGCCGATGATCCCAGGCCGAATGTACGGAGCGGGACATGGTGGCTGCTTGGCATCGTTGGCGTGCTGATGGCGCTGTCGATCCCGGTCTTCCCGGCCATGCTGCAGGCCTGGGGCAATAATCTTCTGGCGACCGCGCTGCTGGCAGGCGGCCTGATCTGGCATATGCACCACCCGCCGGTGCTGCTAGATTCCACCGAAGTTCCGGACCATCACGCTTAAGGAAATTCGCTCATGTCCAATACGCAGCTTGCATCCGTTCTCGATCGCGTCGATGCCGATTTCGACAAGGCTCTGGAGCGGTTGTTCGCGCTGCTGCGGATCAAGTCGATTTCCGCCGATCCGGCTTTCGCCGAGGACTGCAAGGCGGCGGCAAAGCATCTGGCCGGCGAGATCGAGGGCCTGGGCTTCAACGCCGAGGTACGGCCGACCGCGGGCCATCCCGCCATCGTCGCCACCGCCAAGGGCAACACCGGCAAGCGGCCGCATGTTCTGTTTTACGGTCACTATGACGTTCAGCCGGTCGATCCGCTGAACCTGTGGCATCGTCCGCCGTTTGAGCCGGTGGTCACCAAACATGCCGATGGCCGCGACATCATCGTTGCGCGCGGTGCGCAGGACGACAAAGGCCAGCTCTCGACCTTCGTGGAAGCCTGCCGGGCCTGGGTGAATGTCACGGGCTCGGTGCCGATCGATCTCACCATCTGCATCGAAGGCGAGGAGGAAGTCGGCTCGAAGAACTTCGTGCCGTTCCTCGAAGCCAACAAGAAAGATCTCGCCGCCGATTTCGCGGTGGTCTGCGACACCGGCATGTGGGACCCGAGTACCCCAGCGATCACCACGTCGCTGCGCGGGCTCGTCTATGAAGAAGTGAAGATCACCGCGGCCAATCGCGATCTGCATTCCGGCATCTATGGCGGCGGTGCGCGCAATCCGATCCGCGTGCTGACCAATATTCTCGGTAAGCTGCACGACGACAATGGCCGCATCACCATTCCCGGCTTCTATGATGGCGTGAAGGACTTACCGGCCGATATTCTGGCGCAGTGGAAGGGCCTCGGTCTCACCGCGGAGAGCTTCCTCAAGCCGATCGGTCTTTCTATTCCGGCCGGCGAGAAGGGCCGCGAACTGATCGAACAGATCACGTCGCGTCCGACCTGTGACATCAACGGCATTGTCGGCGGCTATACGGGCGAGGGCTCCAAGACAGTGATCGCCTCGCATGCTTCGGCGAAAGTTTCGTTCCGCATCGTCGAGGGCCAGGACCCCGGGAAGATCCGCGATGCGTTCCGGGCTTTCGTCACGTCGCAACTGCCGGGCGATTGCAGCGCGGAGTTTCTCGATCATTCCAATGCGCCGGCCATCGCGCTGGACTGGAACATGAAGCCGCTCGCCGCTGCGCGCGATGCGCTGACCGACGAATGGGGCAAGCAGGCGCTGCTGATCGGCTCCGGCGCATCGATTCCCATCGTCGCCGATTTCAAGCGCACGCTCGGTCTGGACTCGCTCCTGATCGGCTTCGGCCTCGATGACGACAATATCCATTCGCCGAACGAGAAGTACGACCTCAAGAGCTTCCATAAGGGCATCCGGTCGTGGGCGCGGATCATTGCTGCGCTGGCTGAGGTGAAGAAGTAAGCCGCGCATTCGTCCTTCTGGGGCGCCCGCTCTTGCGGGCGAACCCGGAATCCCGATGTAGCCTGGCACTGTCGGAGATTCCGATGTCGAGATTCCGGGGCGCGATCGCCAAGCGGCGTTCGCGCCCCGGAATGACGAGCATGCCTTCGCGTTGACCCACATCAAGGCTTGCGTCAGGCTTTCCTGATCGAACGATAAAAAAGGGAGAACGCCGTGTCCGCATCCGAAATCGCCAGAACTCATTTTTCGGCAGCCATGACCGCTGCAGAAGCCGCCGGGGTCGATCAGGACAGCGTCTGTCGCTCCCTGGTGAATCTCGTGGTCTCGAAATATCTGGAGACGAGGACCGTGGCTGACGTTCAGTCGGAGCTGCGTTTCGTCGCCGACAATTGCGATCCCGATACGGACTTTGCGTTCATGCGGCCGTGATCCCAGGCAAGTGCGAGCGCCCCGGAATGACAGCATGCACCAAACATAAAAACGCCGTCCGGAATTGGACGGCGTTTTGAATCACTGTGTAGAGGTATGTAACCTCTCTATAGCACCAAATCTCAGGTCTTGTAAGACGGGTCGCGACGGTCGAGTTTGCGCAGCATCGGCGGCCAGACCAGCTTGGTCGAGCGCAGTTCGGCCTTGTCGGGATTGCCCACCAGCGCGGCGTTCTTGTCGATGACGATCTGGTCGACCGGATAGGCGGTCGGGCCGAGCATCCGGGTGCGGACCTGCATGGTGCAGGCGCGCTCCAGATAGTACATGCGCTCGAAGGCCGAGGCGACCGAGCGGCCGACGGTCAGCGTGCCGTGATTGCGCAGCAACATGGCGTTCTTGGTGCCGAGATCCTTTTGCAGGCGCGGACGTTCGTCGTGATCGAGCGCGACGCCTTCATAGTCGTGATAGGCGAGTTCGGGGATCACGAGCTGCGCGGTCTGGTTCAGCGGCTGCAGGCCTTCCATGCAGGAGGCGACCGCAGTGCCGTCCGGCGTATGCAGATGCATCACGCAGCCGGCGTCTTCGCGGACTTCATGGATCGCCGAATGGATGGTGAAGCCGGCCGGGTTGATGCTGTATTCGCTTTCGGAGAGCTGGTTGCCGTCGAGGTCGACCTTGACCAGCGACGATGCCGTGATCTCCTCGAAGATCAGGCCATAGGGATTGATCAGGAAGTGATGCTCGGGGCCGGGCACGCGGGCGGAAATGTGGGTGTCGATGAGATCGTCCCAGCCATAGAGCGCGACGAGGCGATAGGCCGCGGCGAGATTGACGCGCTGCGCCCATTCGCCTTCGCTCATATGCTTCGGCACTTCTTTCAGGTGAGCGGCTTCGGCTGGTGACATAGGTCAACTCCCGGATGGATGTTTGGTTGTTCCGTGGCGCGAGTCTAGTCCGGTGCCGGCGGAGCAGCAAGCCGGACGGTTTGCGCGGCAGACATGCTTTCGGGGCGGCAGAAGGCCCGATTACGACATTCAGGAACTGAAACGCGCGCGATAGTCTTGCGGCGTAGCAGAAAGCAATCGCAGGAAGCTGCGCCGCATGGTTTCTTCGGAACCGAAGCCGCAGCGCTGCGAAATGCGTTTTACCGGCAGTTTCGTTTCCGAGAGCAGCCGCCGCGCGGCTTCGACGCGCAACTGTTCGACGGCGCGGGCGGGCGTGATGCCGGTGGCGTCCGCATAGTGCCGGCTGAAGCTGCGTTCGCTCATGCCGGCCTGTTCGGCGAGCATGGGCAGCGAGATGTCGTCGGCGAGATGCTTGCCGATCCAGTCATGCAGCGCGCCGAACTTGTCGTCCGCGGTCTGCAGCGACAATGCTGCGCTGAATTGCGACTGGCCGCCGGGGCGCTTGAGAAACACCACGAGATGACGCGCCACCATCAGCGCGACGCTGCGTCCGAGGTCTTCTTCCACCAGCGCCAGCGCGAGATCGATTCCCGCGGTCACGCCGGCTGATGTCCAGAACGCGCCGTCGCGCACGAAGATCGGATCGGACTCGACATGCACGTCGGGAAAGCGCTGCGCGAGTTCGGAACACCAGGACCAGTGGGTCGCGGCGCGGCGGCCGTCCAGTAGGCCGGTCGAGGCGAGCAGGAAGGCGCCGGTGCAGACCGAGGCAGTGCGCCGCGCCTTGCCCGCGCGCTTGCGCACCCAGGCGACGACAGTGGGATCGGACGCGGCGGCGTGCACGCCGGGACCGCCGGCGATGAGCAGCGTGTCGATCGGCTCGGCGTGGCGCGGCAGATCGCTTGCCGCCAGTCCGAGGCCGGCAGAGGCGGTGACGCTATGGCCGCCCCGCGCGATTACGCGCAGCGCATAGGGCGCGGGCTTGCCCTGGCGCTGCATGATCTCGTTGACCGAGGCGAACACCTGCAGCGGGCCGGACACGTCGAGCAATTGCACCATCGGGAACGCCAGGACGTCTATGGCGCGCGGGATCGTCGAACCGGTGTTTGGCGGAGAACGAGGGTTCTTTGGCATTTCCGCCAGAGTGTGCCGGGCTAGGGTCACCTTGTCCATTCACAAATATTCGGAGGAACCGATGATCCCGCCAGACCAGCATCTCCAGATCGGCTCGTTGCTGTTCGAGGGGCTCGACCAGATCGATCTCACCGGCCCGTTCGAAGTCCTGTCCCGCATTCCGAACACCACCTACCGCATCTATGGCAAGACCGCCGATCCCGTGCGCGACCACAGGGGACTGCGCATCACGCCCGATGCCGCCATTGCGGATGCGCCCAAGCTCGACGTGCTGCATGTCCCCGGCGGTTTCGGTCAGGAAGCGCTGATGGAGGATACGGTCGTGCTCGACTGGATCAGGGCACAGGCCGGACATGCGCGCGTCTTCTCGGTCTGCACCGGCGCGCTGATCTGCGGCGCTGCCGGCCTGCTGATGGGGCGCCGCGCGACCACGCATTGGGCGTCGTTTCATCTGCTGCGCTATTTCGGTGCGACGCCGGTCAACGAGCGCGTGGTGATCGACGGCGACTGGATATTTGCTGCCGGCGTCACCTCCGGCATCGATGGCGCGCTGCGTCTGGCTGCGGAATTGCGCGGCGACGACGTGGCGAAGGGCATCCAGCTCTACATGGAATATGCACCGGAGCCGCCGTTCAACAGCGGCACGCCGGAGACGGCGCCGGCTGCCGTATTGCAGCAGGCACGAACAGCCGTTGCCGGCATGACGGCGCAACGCGAGGCCACCGCACAACGCATCGCGACGAAGCTCGGCATCATCGTGCCGACGCCTGCGGAGTGAGCGGCGCAAGCCGCTTATCGTACAATTAGAAGGAATGCGACTATGAATCTCACGCATATCCACGCCTTCACTGCAGCGATGCAGAGCAAGAATCTTGAAGCCATGCTCAGCCACATGGCCGACGACATCGTGCTGAAGACGCCGCTTGCTGCCGAGCCATTCACGGGCAAAGCAGCAATCCGGCCGGTGGTCACGGCGCTGCTGGGTGTCGTCGACACCTTCGACTTCCGCGAAGTGCTGCAGGGCCCGGAACACGTGTCCGCCTTCTTCGGTATCACCGTTGGAACAGAACAGCTGGATGGCGTCGACTACTGGCGTCTGAACGACGCCGGTCTGATCCAGGAAATGACGGTGCTGTGGCGACCGCTGCCGGCGGCGCTGGCCGTCGAGAAGAAGCTGGCCGCAGCCGCGTAAGATAGCGTCAGCCCTTCGGCCGCTTCGGTGCCTTGCCGGAGCGGCCGCGTGGCGGAGCTGTGGCGCGCAGCACCTGTCCGACGATGGCGGCGGCCTTGTCGATCTCCTGTTCGTTCCAGGCGGAAAAGCCCATGAACAATCCCTGGCCGGTCACAGGTCCGGTGAAATACATCGATAGCGGGCGGCCGGTCACGCCGAGCTCGGCAAGTCGTGCCGAAATGGCGCGGTCGTCGCGATCGAGATCGAGATGGGCAAGCAACTGCATGCCACCGGCCGGCGGTTCGATCGTCAGGTGATCGCCGGCATGAACTTGCAGCGCCTGCAGCAGGTGATCGCGCCGGCTGCGATAGACACGCGTCATCTTGCGGATATGCGCCGCGAAGTGATCGTCGTCGATGAATTCGGCCAGCGCATCCTGCACCGGCGCCGGCACGATATGGCTGCCGTGGCGCTGCGCTTTTTCGAACAGGTCGGCAAGATCCGGCGGCACGATGGCGTAGCCGCTGCGCACATCCGCGAACATCGGTTTCGAGAACGTGCCCACATAGAACACGCGGCCGCTGTCATCGAGGCCCTGTAGGGCGGCGACGGGGCGGCCGTCATAGTGGAATTCGCTGTCATAGTCGTCCTCGACGATGGCAGCCCCGATGTCATTGGCAAATGCAAGCAATTGCTGCCGCCGGCTCACAGGCATCAGCCGTCCGGTGGGATGCTGATGCGACGGGGTCACGAAGATCAGCCGCGGGCGATCGCGCCGGCCTTTGATGGATAGGCCGCTGCCATCCAGCGAAATGCCGCGCATGGTCGCGCCGGCCGCATTGAGCGCCGCATATGCGCCGCCGTAGCCGGGGCTTTCGACCCAGGCGAGATCGCCGGCATTGAGTAGCACGCGCGCGATGAGTTCAAGCGCAGACTGCGCCGATGGCATCAGGATGATCTGTCGTGCCTCGGCCCGCACGCCGCGATAGGCGATGAGATGGCGCAGCAGGGCGTTGCGCAACGAGGCGCGATTGATGGCGGGATCGCCGGTCGATCCGCGTCGCGCCGCGCGGCGCAGGCAGCGCGCCCAGATGTCGTGGGGAAACAGCCGCGCATCTGCCAGCGCCGGAGCCAACAGCAGTGGCCGCCCTTTGTTGATGAACGGCCAATCCGACTTCTGCACGCGCTCGGCCCAGCGCGACAGGCCGAGCGGCTTCGGCGTCTTGCCGGCGATGTTGCGTCCGGTGAGCAACGCCTTGCGCTCGGCGGCGGCGACCGTCGGGCGTCGTCCCTGCGCGACGTCGAGATAGCCTTCCATGGCCAGTTGATCGATGACGGTCGAGACGGTGTTGCGCGCGAGGCCGAGCTGCAGCGCGCAGTCGCGGCTCGACGGCAGGCGATGGCCCGGCGGCAGCGCGCCGCTCAGGATCGACGCGCGGAGCTGATCGTAGAGCTGCCGCGTCAACGTTTCGCCGCTTGCGGACCCGCGCTCGATATCGATCAGCCCCGCGAGAATGTCGTCCATCAAACTGGCTCAGTCATTTTTACTGGAATGGATCTTTGATTGGGACCAGTAAAACCTAGTGTCATCGGTCTGTCGAGTGCGCCATGCACCGAAGCCGTGAGATGAAGCCATGTCTGAACATCCCCTGTCGCGCCGCACGGCGCTGCTGTTGTTTGCCGTCGTCGTGACCATGTGGGGACTGAACTGGACGCTGACGAAATTTCTGGTGCAGCACATTTCGCCGCTGTGGTCGGTGGCGATCCGCGCCGTGATTGCCACGCTCGCTCTGGCAGCAATTACCTTGGCGCGCCGGCAATTCATCGTGCCGCGCCGCGGCGACATGCCTGTGATCGTCAGTGTCGCGGTGCTGCATATGGGCCTATTCTCGGTGCTGGTTGCCTTCGGCCTGCAATTCGTGCCGGTCGGTCGCTCCATCGTGCTCGGCTACACCACGCCGCTCTGGGTCGCGCCGGCCGCGTGGCTGCTGCTGCGCGAACCCGTTCCGCGAGAACGTCTCGCCGGCATCGTGCTCGGTCTTGCCGGCATCGCGGTCATGTTCAACCCGTCGGCATTCGACTGGAGCAACGGCAGTGCGCTGATCGGCAGCGGGCTGCTATTGCTTGCAGCTTTGTGCTGGGCGGCGAATATCGTCTATGTCCGCGGCCACCGCTGGATCTCCGAGCCGTTTCAACTCGTATTCTGGCAGGCGCTGCTCGCGAGCGTGCTGCTGACAGTGTTGGCGCTGATGCGCGAAGGCGTCCCCGATATCGCCTGGACGCGCGAACTTGTCGGCGCATTGCTGTTCGGCGGGATCTTCGGCACGGCGCTGGCGCATTGGGCGATGGTGATCATCAACCGCAGCCTGCCGGCGACCATTACGTCCCTCGGCCTGCTGGCAACACCGGTGATGGGCGTTGCGATTTCCGCGCTGGTGCTGGGCGAGGCGATCGAGCTGTCGCTGATCGCCGCCATGGCCATGATCCTTGGCGGGATTGTCATCGGAACGATGTCGCGTTCAAAGCCGGACGCTGCAATCGCCGCGCAGCCTATCCCAGCCTCTGCCCGATCATCTCGCCAATCGCCGTGAACACCGTCTCCAATTGTGGAGCCGTCGGCGTGCCGCCCTGCGTATAGGCGGCGATGACGACGGGTTGGTCCGGCTTCGGCCAGGTCACGGCGATGTCGCCGGCGGCGTCCTTGCCGTTATTGCCCGTCTTGTCGCCGATCTTCCATGTCTTCGGCAACCCGGCGCGCAAGCGCTTGTCGCCGGTCTTGCAGTTCACCATCCAGTCGGTGAGCTGATCGCGCGATGCGGGCGTCAGCACATTGCCGGTGACGAAGCGTTTGACATTGCCGGCCATCGCGGCAGGCGTGGTTGTGTCCTGCGGATTGCCAGGGCGCGAGCGGTTCAAAAGCGGTTCGTTGTGATCGAGGCGCGAGACGCTGTCGCCGGTCCTGTTCCAGAAGGCGGTGAGGGCGGCCGGACCGCCGACGCGCGCCAGCAGCATATTGGCGCAGGTGTTGTCGCTGAGTTCGACGATGGCCTTGCACATGTCGGCCACCGACAGCGCGCCCTGGGCGAGATTGTCGCGCGCGACCGGCGCATATTGCAGAAGGTCGGCGGCGGCATAGGGGATCATCTGATCGAGCTTGTCCTCACCCCGGTCGATGCGGGCGAGCACGCAGGCGGCGAGCGATGCCTTGAACGTGCTGCACATCACGAAGCGCTCATTGGCGCGCCACGCGATCTTTGCGCCCGTCTTCAGGTTTTCGGCATAGACGCCGATCCGCCCGCCGGTGTCGCGTTCATAAGCCAGCAACGCTGCCGGCGCGTCCTTTGCTGTTTCCTTGGCAAAGGCCGGCCAGGCCATGAGCGCCGGCGCAGCCGCCAGCAATGTGCGTCGATTGATCATCATGGCGTGTCATTCGCGGGCGAAGAGGGAGAATTGATGGCGAGCGATTGGATATCGGCAATTTCGCGGGGAAGGGGATTGCGCTACACTCTGATTCTGGCGCGGCCCACGCCTCCCCCTCCAGCGGGAAAGTATCGATCATACCGGGCTCTCTGATCACCGAACCAACTGTTCGAGCATCAAGCATAAGGAGGGGTTGTGACAACGCTCGCACCAGGAGGTTCTCACGATGCGTCTTTCTGCACCTGTTTATCACTTGAAGCGCAAGGCCAGGCTTCTATCCCGCACCAATAACATTCCGCTGCACGAGGCACTCGACCGGGTTGCTGTGCAGGAAGGCTTCGGTGCCTGGAGCCTGCTCGTCGCGAGGATGTCTTCGGTGACACCTGCCGCGAAACTGTTCGAACAACTGTCTCCCGGCGATCTCGTGCTGGTCGGCGCGCGCCCGGGTCAAGGCAAGACGCTGATGAGCCTGAAGCTCGCCGTAGAGGCGATGCGATCCGGCCATCGCAGCGTGTTCTTCTCGCTGGAATACGCTGAAAAGGACGTGCTGGACCGTTTCAGTGCCATCGGTGTGGAGCGGGCGCGTTTCGATACTCTGTTCGAATTCGACAATTCCGACGACATCTGCGCCGACTACGTCGCCCGGAAACTGGCGGATGCGCCGCGCGGCACGCTTGTGGTGATCGACTATCTGCAACTGCTCGATCAGAAACGCGAGAACCCGGCCTTGATGGTGCAGGTGCGCGCGCTGCAGTCATTCGCGAGGGAACGCGGGCTGATCTTCGTCTTCATCTCGCAGATCCACCGGTCTTACGACCCCTTCGTGAAGCCATATCCCGATCTGGACGATGTTCGGTTGCCGAATCCTGTCGATCTCGGCCTGTTCAGCAAGACGTGTTTTCTGAACAACGGCGACATCAGGTTTCAGGCGGCGCGTTGAAACCCACGAGCTTCTGTTGTTCCGGCGCCTATGGTGCCGGAACGCTAAGGCGCGGGGATCGCGAGCAGGCTCGAAATGCTGCTGCCGCGGATGTCGTAGACCTTGGCGAAGACGACGTCGTCGCGCTTGATCTCGGCAATCACGGGGGCCGTGAGGCCTTTGCAGTAGAACTCGCCAAGCGTCATTGCAAAGTCGGCCGACTGGCTGTCCCAGCCGATGGTGAAGTCGGGACCGAGCGCGACTTGTGCCGGACGCTGCGGGCCGCACACGGCAACCTTCCACTTGCGGCCGACCGGCGGGCTTTCCTGGCGCTCGATGATCTGCTCGCGCAGCGCGTCGGAGGCCTGCTTCAGCGCAAGGCCCCAATAGTCCAGCATGTACAGCGCATCGGCCTGGCGAACGGTGCCGGCGATGTAGTTGAAGTGGGTGTACTGATACGGATGCAGCCGGATCATCTCGGCCGTCGGCAGCATCAGGCCGAAGGAGAACACGGCAACGGCAGCCGCTTGCGAGCCGCGATGATTGACGCGCAGCCAATCCATCAGCGCCGCGAAAGCCGCGCCGCCGAGCACGGCCATCGGCGGGAGCACGAAGATGAAATGCCGGATGCCGTTATACAGCGCCGGGCGCTTCACCATGGCGATCACCAGCGGCAATGTGGCGGCAAAGGTCAGCATCAACAGGATGGTCTTGCGACGCGCCGGCACGGTGTCGCGCGACAGCGACATGATGGTCAGCGCGATGCCGCCGAAGGTGAGGCTGAGCAGCACTTCCGGAAGCTGCAGCGCGAACAGCGTCGGCAGATAGGACCACGGCATGTCCGGCACCGAGATCATCGCGCCGTCGAACATCTCCTTCCACGGCTTCTCGAAGAAGTGAGAGAAGTAGCCCAGTGCGCGCAGCGGATTGGCGGGCTCGAGAATCGACCACGGCCAGATCAGGCCCATGATCAGATAGCCGAAAGCGAGGCCCGGCAGCAGCACGTAGAGCACATGCAGCAAGCGGTGCACGCTCTCGCGCACGCCATTGGCGCGGACATCCTCGATCCACAGCGGCATGAAACCGATCACTGCGTAGATCAGCGTGAGGCCGGCGAGAATGCGACAGCCGATCGCGCAGCCGGCACCGAGGCCGAGGATCAGGACCGTGCGCGGCGACGGGTTTGGATATTCCTGCGCAAGGCGGACAAGCCCGAGCATCAGGATGACCATCGCCACGGCGAAGGGCGCATCCTTCGGGTTCATGAACATATGGCCGTAGAAGGTCGGACACAGCGCCAGCAGCAACAGCGTGGCGAGGCCGCCCACGGGGCCGGCGACGCGGCGCCCGAGACGCCATGTGACGCCGAGGCCGATGACGCCGACGATCGCGCCGAGCAGACGGCGCGTCTCGAACAGCTCCAGCGGGATGATTTTGTGCAGCAGCGCGGCCGCCATATCGAAGCCGCCGCCATACATGTAGAGATTTGCAAACGACAAAGCGCCGGTGTCGGTGAACCCCGACCCGTACATCTTCAATAGAAGATCTGCATATTCAGCGTGGGTATAGTCGTCCCATCCGAGACCGTAGTCCCGGAACGTGAAGCTTGCGACGATACTGACAACGACTAGCGCCAGGATGGCGAGGTCGTCACACGTCCGTTCCACCGAGCGCCTTACTGGCGTGTCGATGGCCGCAGTCGTAATCGATGACATGGCGATGGATAACCCGGTGTCCCCAATGGCTCGGCTTTAGCGCTCTTTGAGCCTCGTTTCCCCGGCATCGATATAGCGCACTTCTCTTTTGAAGTAATTGAGAATTGTGGCTGAAGTTTCTTAATGCGTTGCAACAAACAGGACAAGGTAAAAGCTTTACCGTTTAGGGATAGATCGGCGTCTGCTGTCCCAAACCTGTTGTCTCCGGTGGAAGAAAACTCTCCCCAAAACCTACCACCAGGCCGATGTACAAGGGATGAACGCAAAATGCCGTTTGGCGGTGCACGCAATATGACGCTATCGTGGCACCCATGACGAGACTCGCGAGTGGTCCGTCGAGGAGTTCGAAGACTATGAAATTGCTGCTGATTGCCGGGATCGGGGTCATTCTGGCGGGCCTTGCCGCGATCGGCTTCGGCATTCCGGTCAAGGAATTCGGCTTCGGCAATACCCTGATCCTGACTGGAACGGTCGGGGCCTGCACCGGCCTGATCATGGTCAGCATGGCGCTCGCCGTCGGCGAGCTGAAGAAGTTTGGGCCGCAGGGCGAGATCGATGAACCGGTTCCGTCGCCCCGGCTGCCGCGCCGGGAACTGAAGTTGCCGCCGGTCCCGGGGGAGGACGCAGAGGAGGCGGATGACGCGCCCGCGCCGGCCCCGCTGTTCAGCCGTGACCAGCCGGCCGCTCGGCCTGCCGTTCCGGAGCCAGGTGTTCCCCCGTGGCAGGACGAAGTGCTGCGCGACCGTGAGCGGCTTGCCTCCGCTGCCGCCGAGGCACCGGTGCCCGAGGAGCCGAAGCGTCGCAATCTGCTGTTCCAGTCATCGCGCCGGGAGCGGGAGAGGGCCGAAGCCGCAGCCGCTTTCGAGGCGGCCATGCCAACGCCGGAGGCGCCCGCCGAGCAGCCGAAGAGTTTCGAGGATGCCTGGCCGCAGCCGGATCGGTCGCGCTCCGACGCGATCCGCCGCGCCGCTCGTACCTCGTCCTCGCCAAGCGACAAGCTGCCGGATGCCGCGCTGATCCCGGATCGTTACGTTCCGCCGACGCCGGCTGAAGAGCCGCCGCAAGCACCGGACGTCACCGTGCTGAAATCGGGGGTCGTCGATGGCATGGCCTATTCGCTGTATTCCGACGGCTCCATCGAGGCGCAGATGCCCGAAGGCATGATGCGCTTCGCCTCGATCGACGAGTTGCGTGAGCATCTCGACAACAGGGGCTGACGCCGTTCAGCCATTTCCGTTGGCGGTCACTTTCAGCTGATCTCGACTAATCTTGCACGCAGAATGAAACCGGCGCGCTATACGTTGTTATTGCCCTTGTGGCTGTAATGCCCGCATGATTGTCAAGTAAAGTGCGGCTCCAATCCTTGAAAGACGACGGACCATGAACGACATCGCCGGCAAGAGCTTCATCGATCTCACGGCGACGATCGTGTCGGCCTATGTCGGTCACAATCCAACACCGGCGTCCGAACTGCCGGCGCTGATCGGTCAGGTTCACGCCGCCCTGGTGCGGGTGTCGAACGGCCGGCCGGAGGTCGCGGCAGAGCCGGCCAAGCCGGCCGTGTCCGTCAAGAAATCGATGACCGCCGAATATCTGATCTGTCTTGAGGACGGCAAACGCTTCAAGTCGTTGAAGCGCCATCTGCGCACGCAGTACTCGATGACGCCGGAACAGTATCGCGAGAAGTGGGGACTGCCGGCCGACTATCCGATGGTCGCGCCGAACTATGCGGTGGCGCGTTCGCAGCTCGCCAAGAAAATGGGGCTGGGCCAGCAGCGCCGCCGGCGCAAGTGACCTGACAGGTGACCCGGGCAAGCGATCTGGGCAAGTAATCCGCACAAATAAAGCTAAGCAATAAAGTCAGGTTCCATCCGCAGGAACCAATATAGAACAAATCGGAGACGAAGAAAGTTCTACGTCTGGATGCGGGATACATCTCCCGCCACGCGCCATTGGTGTGTGACAACACAGGCAGGCGATACGTGAACTTGGCGGGTATGACGGGAGACTTTCAAGCAGACGTTGAGGCCATCCCGCGCATCGATACCGTGCCGCGAATTCTGGAAATGATCTGTCGGACGACGGGAGTGGGCTTTGCCCGCAGGTCGTGGCCGAGGACTGCGATGAACTCTGCGCGCGCCGGCCGCGGATCAATCGCAGTCGCCGCCGGAAACCTGCTTTCTCAACGCCGCAGCTTCGAGCGATCGTGCGAAGGTACTGGTTCTTCTGAATAAAAGCCCACAAAGGAATAAAGTCTAAAATTCTACTTGCCGGGCCATTCAGGATGTGAGCTTATTATCCTAAATGGAGTCGCCCCGATGAAAACGTCCCGCAGCACCACCAGGCATCCCGATCACGTCGATCACCATCGCGCGCAGCATCTGTCGCTGGAAACGCGGCAGATACTCACCGAGGACGGCGTCGCCAGCGTCCTCGTCAATGACAGTGAAAGCCCGCTCGGCTGGCTGGCCCGGCGCAAGGGCCGCGATGGCCGCAGCATGATCAGCCCGCATCAGTTCATCGCCGGCGAAAAGCTGCGCGCCGATTTCACGCGCGGCAACATGGCGCCGCGCATGACGGCGAACTGGGCCGCGCCGACCGGCGGCCGACCACGCGGGGCCGGCAGCAGTCCCGGCGAGATGACGGACGTCATGGTGACGTCGCGCCAGCGCGTCAGTCAGGCGCTGGAGGCCTGCGGGCCCGAATTTTCAGGGGTTTTGATGGACGTGTGCTGTTTTCTGCGCGGCCTCGAAGACGTCGAGCGTGAACGCAACTGGCCGGCGCGCTCCGCCAAGGTCGTGTTGCAACTCGCGCTGGATCGCCTCGCGCGGCATTACGGCTTCGCCAGTGAGGTCAGGGGACAGCCATCGCAAGTGCGAACCTGGCTCGCAGATGATGCGGCGTTCGAGAGCTAGGCCATGGACTCAATCGCACGCAGCCAGATGCGGATGGATGCGAGCTTGACGGCGGCCAGGTCGTTGGCCGCGCTCACAGGCCCGCGCATCATCGTTTCCGCGACGCCAAGCGGCTTGCGTTGACGCCTGTGCGTTTTGCCGCCATATACAGCGCATGAACGAGCTTCGATCAGCTGCATTGACCACCACGGCGACCGCTCACGGCGGATCGCCTTCTGGTCGCGCGCGCTAGAGACAAGCGTACTTCAACCAGAAAAGGCCCCGCCGGCGACGGACGGGGCCTTTTCTGTTTTTGATGATCCCCGTCCGCGCTTTTCCCCTCGTAAGGACACAGCAATGGACGATCTCGATCACAGAAATCTCGGCATACAACTCAAACTCTGGCACCTACAGGACGATGCGCCGGGCATGGTGTTCTGGCATCCGCGTGGCTACGCAATCTATCGGGTGCTGGAGGACTATCTCCGGCGCAAGATGCGTCAAGCCGGCTATGCCGAGGTCCAAACACCACAGCTGCTGCCAAAGGAGTTCTGGAGCCGCAGCGGCCACTGGGACAAATTCCGCGAGCACATGTTCCGGGTCGAAGACGGCGAGCAGACGATGGCACTGAAGCCGATGTCATGCCCTTGCCACGTGCAGATCTTCAACAAGGGTCTGCGCTCGTGGCGCGAGCTTCCAATCCGCTATGCCGAATTTGGCGCTTGCCACCGCAATGAGCCATCCGGTTCGCTCCACGGCATCATGCGAACGCGCGCCTTCGAGCAGGACGATGCGCATGTGTTCTGCCGCGAGCAGGACGTGGAGGACGAAGTCGCGCGCTTCATCGCTTTGCTGGGCGAGGTCTATCGCGATCTTGGTTTTCCCGACTACGAAGTGGCGCTGTCGACGCGTCCGGCGGTGCGCGCTGGCGACGACGCGACGTGGGACTGGTCGGAGGCGAAGCTCGGCGATGCCGCGCGGCAATGCGGCCTCGCGCCTCAAATCAATCCTGGCGAAGGCGCGTTCTACGGACCGAAGCTGGAATTCGCGTTGCGCGACCGGCTGGGACGATCCTGGCAGTGTGGCACGGTGCAGCTCGACAGCGTTCTCCCGCAGCGGCTCGACGCGTCCTACATCGCCGCCGACGGCAGCCGCGCAAGGCCCCTAATGATCCACCACGCGATCTTCGGATCGTTCGGCCGCATCATCGCGATCCTGCTCGAGCACCACGGCGGCGTGCTTCCTTTCTGGTTGTCGCCGGATCAGGTCGCGGTTGCGCCGATCTCGAAAGATCAGGCCGCATACGGCGCTGACGTTGCGGCGGCGTTCGAGGATGCGGGGATTAGGGCCGTTGCCTATGACGGCGCCGATACGCTTTCGCGGCGCATCGTGGCGGCGCATGACATGGCCGTGCCGGTGATGGCTATCGTCGGCGGGCGCGAGATGAGGGACGGCCGGGTGAGCCTGCGCGAGCGCGATGGCTCGCAGGCCGGCGTTCCTCTGGCCGAGGCGGTGTCTCGCCTGCAGGCGAGGGCGCGGTCGGGCGCGCTTGGCGCTGAAGCACGATAAACGTGCGTCAGCTGCGCTCCGATCAGTGGATCCCTGGCGGGCGTTTGGCGCAGCGCCTGCGGACGCTCGAGCCTATGGGGTCACGCCCTGGTTCGCATCTGCCAGGGTCTCCGTGGCGTCCCGGCGGATGCGCTCGACCATGGCACGCAGGCCGTTGGAGCGCTGCGGCGTGAGGTGTTCCTTGAAGCCGAGCTCGTCGAACACCTTGATGGCGTCGGTGGCCAGAATATCCTCGGCTTTGCGGCCCGAATACAGCGTCAGCAGGATCGCGATCAGCCCGCGAACGATATGCGCGTCGCTGTCGCCGAGATAGCTGAGCACCGGCGTGCCGTGGTCGCGGGCGACCTGGCGCGACAGCCAGACCTGGCTCGCGCAGCCGTTGACCTTGTTGGCGGAGGAATGTTCCTCATCCGGCATCGGCGTGAGGCTGCGCCCGAGTTCGATGACGTACCGGTAGCGGTCGTCCCAGTCCTCGAGTAGCTCGAAATTATCGCGGATATCGTCAATCGTGGTCATCGGGGCCTGCAAGCAATGTCAGGCCCTATATAGGGACGAACAGCGCCGAAAGCGACCGCCGTTTGCGGTAATTATCCGCCGCAATCAGCCGTTTAGGGAGCAACGGTGGGGGGCTGCCATTCGGCGGCGAGGTCGTCCTGGGTGAGCGTGTCGGGCCGGGCCATGGCGACCGCGCCCTGATTTTCGCCTTCGCCACCGATCGAGCCGGTGGTATCGGGCTTCTTCTCGGTGATGATCTGGTAGATTTTCTTCGCGCCGTCCTTGGCACGTTCGCCGATCACGGTGGCCGCATGGCCGCCGACTTCGCAGGTTGCCGGCTGGCGCTTGCAGAATTGGGCCATGTCGGACATTGCCGCACTCGCAGCCGATACCGCATCGGACGCGCCGATCTGAGGCAGCTTGTCCGACTCTGGCGTCTTGTCCCTTGGCAGCAGCACGAGCACGAGCCCGAGCCAGAATGCCATGCGAAGCAGGAAGAACATCGCGAACCCCGTTAGTCTCTTCGAACCGTTGCGATTTGTCGCAATTGGGATCGAAGTTAGCAGCAGTCGATAAATTGCAAGTATTTGCGATGCGGTTAAATCGACGAAAATTCGCTTCATTCGGTTTGGCGTAAATTTTCCATTGATGAGCGGCGCGTGGGTTTTCCGACACGATGTTGGGGATGCACACTTTCGAAACCATATGGGCGCCGCGATTGAAACGTCTCGTTCACCATCGTTGTCGAATGGAAACGCGAAAACTCCTCTTAAATCAGCACTTACACGTTAGGCATGGCGAACGCGGCGGTCACTTTAGTGTTCGCTTAATGTCGCTCTGACACGTTGGCGCAACGATAAAAGGAGGCGTTTCGGCGCGTCTGAATTTGACGATCAAGCCGAAGCGAGAGCAGTGACAGTATCGACCATCATTCGCGACTGCCTTGATGCCATGCTGCACCCTTCAGTGCGCTACGATGCGCTGACGAGTGCGCGTCATCGTGCATTCATGGCGCCGCGTTTGCTCGGCAGCCTTGCGGCCTTTGCGGCTTTTCCTGTCTATCTCGCGCTGCGCGGCGCGCCGAACGCGATTGAGGTCGCGGCTTTCGCCTGGCTGATGGCGCCGATCCTCTGCTCATATTTTCTGTCGCGTACCGGCCGCTATGAAAGCGCACAGGTGCTGTCGTCCGTCGCACTCGCCGGCCTCGTGATGATGATGGCGATCTCCACCGGTGGCATCAATTCGTTCGCGGCGATCTGGCTTGTCGTGGTGCCGATCGAGGCGGCACTCTCGGCTTCGCGCCGTATCGTCGCCTTTGCATCGGCGCTGGCGCTATCCTGCGTCGGCATTCTCATCGTGCTGACCAGCCTCGATTGGTTGCCCGTATCCGAAGCCGGTGTCGCCGGCCATGGCGTGTTCATGGCCTTCGGCGTCGCGTCCGCTACCATCTACGCTGCCGGTCTCGCCTTCGGCGCGGAGTCGCTGGCGCGCACCAGCGTCTCGCTGCTTTATGTCGAGGAAGACCGTTATCGCCTGCTGGCGCGCAATATGAGCGACGTGATCTCGCGTCATCGTCACAATGGCGCCGTGCAGTTCATTTCGCCGGCGGCTGAAGCACTGGTCGGCGCCCCGGCGCAGCGGCTGCTCGGCCATGGCCTGTTCGATCGCGTCCATGTCGCGGATCGCCCGGCCTATCTGACGGCTCTGTCTGACGCCGCGCGCGGCGGCGAAGCCCGCAGCGTCGAATTCCGCCTGCGCCGCGATGTTGTGCGCGGCAATGAGCGCCTGCGCCCATCCGGGTCCGAATTCATCTGGGTTGAAATGCGCTGCCGGCCGATGGAGCAGGGCGCTGATATCTCGTCGCCCAATGCCGATGCGGAAGTCGTTGCGGTGCTGCGCGATGTTACCGACCGCAAACTGCAGGAAGAGGCACTGGCGCAGGCCCGCATCGAGGCCGAGCGCGCCGATGCGTCCAAGACGCGCTTCCTCGCCACCATGAGCCACGAGCTGCGCACGCCGCTGAACGCCATTATCGGCTTCTCCGACATGCTGGTGCAGGAAGAGCTGATGATGCTCGATGCGACCAAGCGCAAGGAATATGCCCAGCTCATCAACGATTCCGGCCAGCACCTGCTGTCGGTGGTCAACGGCATCCTCGACATGTCGAAGCTGGAATCCGGCAATTTCGAGATTTCGCCGGAGCCCTTCGCGCCGCGTCCGGCGTTGATCAATTGCTGCAATCTGTTGGCGCTGAAGGCGCGCGAGAACGGCATCGATCTCATCACCGATGCGCCGAAGGATCTGCCTGAGGTCAATGGCGATCCGCGCGCATTCCGCCAGATACTGCTCAATCTCGTGTCCAATGCCATCAAGTTCACCGAGCGCGGCGGCAGCGTCACCGTGGCAGCGGGCATCGAAGGATCACGCTTGATGCTGCGCGTCAGCGATACCGGCGTCGGCATTGCATCGGACGATCTCGCCCGCATCGGCGATCCGTTCTTCCAGGCCGGCAAGACCTATCAGCGGCGCCATGAGGGCACCGGCCTCGGCCTGTCCATTGTGAAGAGCCTCGTCGGCATGCATGGTGGCGAGATGCAGGTGCAGAGCCGGATCGACGAAGGCACCACCATCACAATCGCGCTGCCGCTGGAGTTTACGCCGCAGGCTGAACACGTCAGCAATATCGCGATCTTGAATCCCGCGGCGCGCACCGCGCCGTCCGACCAAGCCCATCAGGTGAAGAAGAGTGCCTAAAGCCAGTTCCAAAGCGATCAAGTCCAAACGCGGCCGCGCCGTCGCCATCGTCGATGAGCCCGCGGAGCGCGGCATCGTCCTGCGCGTGCTGCTGCACAGCCCGAAGGACATGGTCGCCGGGTTGATCGCATTCGCCGCGGTCAGCGCCATCATCGCCAATGCCATTTTCCTGCAGAAGGGCCATCATCCGTCGCCGATGTTCGGTTCGAGCACCGTCGTTGCGTTTCCGGCACCGGCGCAGGTCGCCAATCCGCTGCCCAAGCCGCGTCCGCTGGATGCTGCTTCGTCGGACACCAAGCTCGATTCCCGCATGCTGGATTCCAAGCCGGTCAACAGCGCCAATGAGCCGAAGCCATCGCTCGCGGCAAAGCCCGTCGAACAGCGCGCGGCTGATCCGGTCGGCAATCTCCTGAAGGCGCCGGCACCACCGGCGTCACCGGCGACCACGGGCGCCGTGGCACGCCCGCCTGCGGCGATCCCGAATGCGACCCGCACCGATCCGCTTGGCGATCTCATCACCAATACGCGCCGTGTCGCCGCTGTTCAGCGTGCGCTCACCGAATACGGCTATGGTCAGCTCAAGCCGACCGGCAATGTCGGCTCGGACACTGCGGCTGCGATCCAGCGCTTCGAGCGCGAACGCAAGCTTCCGGTGACCGGGCAGGTGTCCGATCGCATGGTGCGCGAACTCGCCACCGTCACCGGACGCGCGATCGACTAGCGCCAGCCCTGCGGCTAGCCCGCTAGGGCGGTTCACGACATTTCGAGTTCGACGCGCGCCTGCTTCTTCGTCTTTGCGTCCGACACCTCGATTTTCACGCGCTCGCCGAGGGCAACCAGAAATCCAAACAGGCGCTCATAAGAGTAGCCGCTGAACTGTCCGCGCAGCAACTTGGAGACGTCTGGCTGGGCAAGGCCAATCAGCTTGGACGCCTGTGCCTGAGTTAGCCCTTTGCTTTTGATGCGTGCGGCAATGCCGAGAACGATCTCGGCTTTGATCAGATGCTCGTCAGCGTTTGGCAGGCCGAGGTCGGCGAACACGTTGCCGCTGCTCTTTGTGCTTGTCGGTTTTTTCATTGCTGCCCTCCATGGCATGTTGGTAAAGCGTCTGCGCGTCTCTCAGACGGGATTTGATCAGGTCAATCTCGGATTTGGGCGTCTGGATTCCGGTTTTCGATTTCTTTTGAAATGCGTGGAGAACGTAGACCATGCCCTTCAGTTTGACCGTGTAGACCGCCCGAAACGTATTCCCATCAAAATCAGAGACGATCTCGACAACGCCCGCGCCGTGGAAACCCTTCAAAGGCTTCGCGTCGGGGTGTTTTTTGCCTTTTTGGGCTGCACGCAAAGCAAAGCCAACGCATAGCTTCACAGACACTGGAAATTCTGAAAGATCGTCTTTCGACGACCCTACGAATTCCAGGGGTGTGTCGGTGGGTGACATTCTGATATTGATGCCAGGCGACGTTGCGCGCTATAGTTATAATACTATAAAGCAGCGTCGCGTCAATGAAACATTTTAGGTTTCGCCCCCGGTAACTGGGTCACCTCGCGTTTTCGCTCTCTCTGGAATAATCAAGCGATGTCACGATTGAAATCAGCGATTTGGGTGGCCGCATATCTGCGCCGCTGCCAGACCGAGGGCGTGTTCGGCGCCGTGCGCCGTCGTGGTGCGGAGGAGGCGGGCGCCGTGTTCGTGAAGGTCGCGCTGCTGGATGGCACCGCGATGCTATACACGCCGGCGCCGCAAAGCGCCTATGACGAGAGCCGCCCTGTCGATCGCGTCTTCGCGCCGTCGCCGCCGCAGCCGGTCGAAGAACGCAAGATCGAAGAACGTCTGCAGAAGGAAATCTCGTTCGATCCCGACGTCTGGATCGTCGAAACCGAGGACAAGGCTGGGCGGCATTTTCTCGAATTGGCGAAGGGTTAGAGTCTTTATCGGAGCATGATCCGATCCGAAAACCGGCATCCACTTTTCGGGATCATGCTCTAGCGCCCCGACGAATTCCGCGTCACGCGCGTGATATCCTCGCCCGGCTGCACGCCCGGCCGTGCCTGCGGCATGCTTGGCCGCGCGCGCTGGCGTTCATCGTCATAGAGTGCGGGGCGGAATTTGGCGCGCGTCGCGGCCATATGCGCGCCGCGCCAGGCGGCCACCATGATCAGTGCCGAGCGTTCGCTCAGCACGTCATACATCCGCGCGATCCGGTAGACATTGGTCACCGACGTGCCGAATTCCGGATTGAGGAACAGCAGCACGCGCTGGAAGATGTCGCTCCGCATGCCAAGCGCCTTGGCGCAGCAGGCAAGCGGCTCGCCGCCGGGGTCGCTGACGACCTGTTCGGCAATGGCGGCAGGCAGCATCAGGGCTTCGCTCAACTCGCGCGCAAAGTTGTCGCGGTCTTCGGCGAAGGCGGCCATTTCAAGAATGTGCATGGCGCGTGCGGCGCGCGCTTGCGGAATCCGGGCGGAAGATCGCAGCGGCGTTTCAGCGAGATTATGCAGGATCTGCGCACGCTCGCTACTCGATGCGGCAAAGAACAGCGTGCTGATCTCGGACGCGTCCCTGGGTGCCATGGCCATATTGGCGGCGACACGCATCTGCGCTTCGCTCGGCTGCTTCACGGTCGGCGCGGGAGACTCGGCGGCGGAGATAGGCTGCGCGAGCGGCACCGATTGGCCGGGTTCGGTCGGGTGCAGATTGAGCCGGCTGAGGATCGCGCGCGGGGTGTTCGGATAGATCGACAGCCGCGCGCGCACCGCGGCGCGGGTGGCGTCATCGACCTGATCGATCAGGCGCGCGGTGAGTTCGACGAACTGTTTCTCTTCGTCGATCGTATGGTTCGGCGCCTGGACATAAAGATCCGTCAGCACGCGCAGCAAGGTCGGTCGCACGTCCACACCTTCGCGACGCGAGAGCGTCAGCAATCCGTCAAAGCCCGGAAACATCGGAGGTGAGGCAGGCATGGCATACGCTTACTAAGGGAACCTTGCCTCAAATTATCGCGGACGCATTAATATGTGTTTAACCATGGGCCGCTGGCCGAGGCAGATCTGATTCCGACGAGTCGCTTCAGTCATGCGGCGCGAGCTGCATGCGCATCTGCTGATGGTGTCTCCGAGCCGTTGTCCCGACGACAAGCGTGGCGTTAACACGCCATTAACCATGAATGTCCTTAATGACCGTGCGTCGGCAAAACGGGCGAAGCGGCGCGGAGAGACTGGATAATGAGCACCATCATCAAGTTCCCGGCGGATGCGGCAGCGCGACGGCTGGGCGTGAATGTGGCGCCATCTCCCCGCGAAACCTCCGCAGAAATCCTGATCCTGCCGGTGATCCGAATCGAGCGTCAGATCGACGACAGCAATGGTGGCAGCGGCCCGGAAGAGGGCACTGCGCCGGGACGCCGCCGCAAGCGCCGCGCCCGTTCCTGATCCCGGATCTATCCTGATGTCCGCGATATCCCATCCGAACCGGATACGGCTTCGGCGCAAGACGTCGTTTTTTGCGCTGTGTTTCATAGTTGCGAGTTTGATCGGCAGCACGCTCGGTGGCTGCGCCGGCGGCGATTTCGGCCGTACCCGCAACAATGCGGTGACCGACGACATGCATCGCTGGATCGGCGTCGAGGCCACCGGCAGCGTCGGCCTGAAGTCCTCGGAATTCCAGCTCACCGATCTCGAACGCCAGATGCGCGATCTCGCTTATCCCTTGATCGAGCCGCCGCATTCGCGCCCCCTGTGGAAGAGTGTGTTCGGCGACTACAAGCCGATCGCATCGCCATGGCGGCAGAATGTCATCTTCGATCGCACGGCCTATGGCCGGCTGCTGATCGACGAGCCGCATCGCTCGCATACGTCGCGCTACAGCGTGCTGATGGATGACGCGCGCGACGACATCCTTCGCTTCGAAGCCTTCTATGCGACGGCTGCGAAAGTCGTCGAGCTCGATCGCAAGCGCAATGCCAGCCTGAAGCTGGTGTCGGCGCTGGAGCCGAAGGAGCGCGTCGACGCCATCGCGCGCATGGATGAGAACGCGCTGATCGTGCAGTGGGTCGAGCAATGCCTGCAGCGCCGGGTGTCGTCCTATAAGTGGGCGCTGGAACGCATGGTGATCCACGCCCCCGATGGCATGGCGTCCAGCGCCGATATGCTGATCGGCGAATTGGCGGCGCAGACTACGGCCGTGGCCGGCAGTCTCACGCCAGTGCGCCCCGGCAAGGTGCTTCAGGTCGGCGGATAGTTGGACGTGTAGGGCTGGAAGCGTAGGGCGGATTACGCTTCGCTGATCCGCGCCACGGCGTCGGACGTTTCCACTGGCTTCACCTGATCATCCGGCTTGGTCTGGCGGCCAAGAATCTGCCGCGCGCCCTTGCGCGAAAACGGCTGCACGATCTGTCCCAAAAAATCCGATGCGACGTTGCCACTGATGCCGAGCCGATCCGGCGACGCCTTGGCGGGATTGAGATAGGTGCCGAACGCATGATCCCACACCATGATGTTCTCGCAATAGTTGCTGTTGCCTTCCTTGAGCGTTTTCGAATGGTGCCAGCGATGCAGTTTTGGCGTCGCAAAGATCGGATCGAACAGCGCCGTGCGCGTCTCCACATTGCAATGGGTCAGGAGGCCGGTGATGGCCGTCACCGCGCCGACCCAGAGGAAGACCGGCAACGGCGCATCGAGCAGGTAGAGCGGCGCCTGGCTGAGCGCCATCTTGATCAGCGAGTCGATCACGTGGAAGCGTCCGGTATTCACCACCCAGAGCCGGACCACGCTGTGATGAAGCGCATGGAAGCGCCAGAAGAACAGGTTTTCATGCGCGATCCGGTGTGACCAGTAGAGGCCGAATTCGGCAATCACCAGCGCCAGCACGACCTGCGCGATCAGCGGCCACTGTGTCGGCCACAGATGCGAGGCGTGATCGTCTGCACGCGTCACGGTCGCCACCGCCATCGGCACAATCGAGGTCGCCGCGACGGCCAGTTGCGCCGCCCCCTTGGTCAGCAGCGTGTGACCGAGATCATTCAGCGTTTCGCCATCATGCTCCAGCCATTCGGCGCGATGCGGCGTCATGCGTTCGAGCAGCACAATCGTCAGCAGAAGCGCGGCATAGACGACATTGAACCAGAACAGCGGGGCATCGCTGGCGAAAGCCATACCGGCACCGAGCAGCGCCCCGAAATACAGCAGCGGCCACCAGATCAGGGACAGGAGATAGGTGACGGCCGTATGGGACGGCTCTTGGTCGTGTTGCATGGAGGCCCCGCATTCGCGCCGATTCGTGGGTCGGCGATGGATGCGGAGCTTCGCTGCGGGAGATTGCAGGCAGATTACGCCAGAGGGGTCCCTAGACGTTTTCTACGCGGGAAATGGTCGCGGCAGATCGTCCTAGTCGAATTTATAATTCAACCCCGCGCGCGCAGTATGCAGTGTGGCCTGGCTTGAGCTGTTGATGGTGAGGCCAAAACCGGGCGCCGTGTTGCTGTCCCCGGTCGTGCCGACCTTGCCCAAGTCGATATACAGATACTCTCCTTTGACCGACCAGTTGCGCGACAGCGCATATTCGAGGCCGGCGCCTGCCGCCCAGCCGACTTTGGTCTCGCTTACGGAGTTGCGGATATCATTGAAGCTGAAACCCACGGATCGAACGACGGCTTGCGAGAAATCGTGACGTCCAACCGCGAGGCCACCGGTTGCGTAGACCAGCAGGTCTTGTTGTACGGCGTAGCCCAGCCGCCCGCGGAATGTTGAAACCCATTTCACGTTGTCATGCTCGGTGAATGAGCGGTCTGCCAACGTCGCCGCCGGAGGTCGGACCAATGAACCGGTGCTTCGGCCCCCTTTGATGTCTGCGAACGAGAAGTCCGCTTCGACGCCCCACACCCAGTTGGCAGTCTGAAAATTGTAACCGGCTTGCAGGCCGCCCAGCGCACCGGATGTTTGGAGGGCAGGGCTGCCGTTGTCGATCAGCCATTGCCCACCACGGCTCCCCAGGTGGCGCCGGGGACCAGCGAAACTTTCGCATCGTTCCAGCCATATCCGGCATGGGCGCCAACATAAAACCCGGTCCAGCTCCACGGAGCCGGCGCAACGAGGGGCGCCTTGTAGTGCGGTTGAGCGAGATTGTCCGCGGTTAGCGCGGGCGTTGAAGCAGACAATACGCAGCCGATCACAGGGCCAATTTAGCAGATTTCGACATCGAGCTCTCCAGCACTTCGAGACGTGACTTCCATGCAGGACCACCGGACAGCAGGCCCCTCATATGCGCCCCCGAAAGTCCGGAATCGCCTTCGCCACTGCTACGCGTTGCGGGATTTCGTGTCGTCACCCCAAAGTATGATGTGGTAAAATATGCTGCGTGTGCGCATCCGGAAATTGACTTCGATCTCGCCCTGCCACACCAGAGCGCGCGCAATCACGGATTTGGAATGCTTATGGACGTTGTCGACAATGACGTACTCTCTTCAATCATCGGAGATATCTACGACTGCGTTCTGAACCGTGAGGGATGGTCGAGTGTTCTCACCCGCATCACGCAGACGATGGACGCGGCCTACACCACGATTGCACTCGCTGGCACGTCGGACAATCACGGCCGGTTTGCTGCCCAATCGCCCTGGGATGCCGAGCGCATGCGCGCGCTGCAGGACTACAGTTTCGATGATATTCCGGGCCTGAAAGCTGCTGTCGTCGGCGACATCGATACGCCTGTATCGACGCTCTCGCTGATGCCCGAAAGTGAATTGCAGCAGACCGCGTTCTTTCGCAATTGGGCCGGACCGCAGGGATTGCGCGAAGGGTGCATTGTCAAATTCGTCCACACGCCGGATCGCATCGGTCTGCTTGGCTGCACCACCTGGGCGGACAAGGCTGCCGTATCTGCCGAGGATCAACGGTTTCTGACCTTGCTGTCTCCGCATTTGCGCAGGGCTGCGATGATCAGCGACCTGCTCGATGACGTGCGCGTGACGGCGCATCTGTTTCGCGAATCTCTCGAGAACCTTGCAGTGCCCGTCGTGCTGACCGACGCGGTCGGATCGGTGCTCCATGCCAATGCAAGTGCCGAACGCATGTTTGCAACGGATGGTCCGATCCTGCGCCAGGGGCGAACCATTCAGGCACAGAACGCATTGATGGGCGACGCCTTGCTGCAGGCGATCGCAAGCGCTGCATCGGACGTCTCACTCGGCGGCAAAGGCATTGGCTTGCCGGTGTCGGCGGCAGGGCAACCGCCCGCCGTCGCCTATGTCTTGCCTTTGACTGATGGTACGGCGCGCGCCGCTTTCCGTCCCGCATGTGCGGCCGTCTTCGTCTCGACTACGACGTCGGCCTCTCCAATGCCGGAGGCCGTGTTGACGACGCTGTTCGAGCTCACGCCTGCCGAAGCGCGCGTGCTCGTGAGCGCCGGAAAGGGGCTCAACCCGTCCCAGACCGCCGCTTCGCTCGGGATCTCAGAGAATACGCTGAAGACGCATCTCAACCGGATCTACGCCAAGACCGGCAGGTCACGGCAGGCTGATCTCGTGAAGCTCGTGGCGGATATCGGCACGCCGCTGGCAACGGGATAGCTGATGGCGCGACAGCGAGCGCTCAGCGCTTGCCCTTCACCGGCGCAGCCGGCGGATCGGTCTGCACCCGACAATTCGAAGCGGCGAGGGATGCCTGGGCCTGGATCATCAGGCCGGGTTCGGCGGCGAGCGCCTTCAGCACGATCAGGCCGGTCGCGGTCGGCGAGTCGATGATGAGGCGGTCGGCGGATGTGACGTCCTCTTCCTCGGGCAGGGCCTCGTGCTGTGCCTCGGTCATGAGATCCAGCTCGATGACGCGGCGGCCAGCGGAGCGGTCGTTGATCGCGTAATAGGCGACGTCGCTGCGGGTGTAGAACGACACCGATGTGTAGGACTGGCTGACCGGCACGGTCAGTTTGATCGGTCCTTTGGCCAGATCGTAGCGGCAGACGGCCATGGCGAAGGCCGGGTCCATGAACGGCAGCAGCGCATTGGCCGGCTCGGTCTGCGGCAATGCTGTCACCGCATTTTCTTTCGTCACCGAAGCGAGGCGAGAATAGGCATCTTGCGTGGCGATGCGCGGCAGTGCCAGCACGCTGACAAGATGCACGATGCCGCCGAGCACGACACCACCGATGATTGCGAACAGCAGCCGGATCATGGGCAGCTCACCGTGGCAATGGTGGGCATCGGTGCGTCTTTCTGCGTCCGGGTGGCAACGCCAACCGGCGTATCGTAGAGCCGCAGCATCAACACATAGCGTTCCAACGCTGATGTCGGCAGCCAGTTGCCCGCGCGCGAGCGCGCAGCGATGCGGATCTCGAACGCGCCATCGGCATTGCGCACCACTTCCTGGCTGGTGAAGCCGTAGCGCTGCAATGTGTTGGGCACCAGACGGCCTTTGGTGTCATAGAGCGAGAGCGTCCAGAAACGTGCAGCCGGTGTCACGCCTGACACGACGATATCGCAGCGACCGTCCAGCGGCTTTTTCTTGTCGTCGGTGGTGGCAGTGAAGGTGACGCCGTCGCCCGTGCCGATCGGCAATTCGCCCGACCGCGCAATGGACGCGCGCGCATAGGGATCGATCTCGCTCGTGCCGGTACGCGGGCGCGCAGTCCATGCACCGATGGTGAGTGTGCCAAGGTCTGTGCCGCGGGTCGCGGTGGTCCAGGTCAGACCGAGACCGACAGCAGTGGCGATCGCGAGCGCCAGAAGCGTGAGGAAGATCAGCCGCACGTGCGCACCGTCATGATAGCAGCTTCAGTTCTTGCGCGACGCGGGGGCGGTTGCGGATGTGGTCGTCTTGGCATCCGGTGCATCATTCGCCGACGCGTAGCTCTCGGGGAAGGCCAGCGCGGAGGAGGCGCGAGGCTTCGACGGTTCGTTGGATGATGTGCGGCCTGCGGTCTTGCCGGCGTCGTCGAGCAGCTTCTCGACACGCAGCAGGACGTCGGCGCCGCGGCGCGTCAGCACCGGCGGCGGGCCGGGCTTGGCGTCCTGCGCGTTGGCGGCCATCACGGATGAGACGGCTGCGGCAGGATTCTTGGTACCCGCGCCGACGCCCGGGATTTCCTTGATCTCGATACCCTGATGGGCGGCGACCATGATGTCGTGCCATGTCTGTGCCGGCAGCGAACCGCCCGTCATGCGGTTGGTCGGCGAGTAGTCGTCATTGCCGTACCAGACTGCGCAGCTGAAATTGCCGGTGTAGCCGACGAACCAGGCGTCGCGATACGCATTCGTGGTGCCGGTCTTGCCTGCTGTCGGGATGCCGTCCAGCGCGGCGCGGCGCGCGGTGCCTTCGCTGACCACGTGGCTCATCATGCCGGCCATATCTGCGGCAACGGAGGCCGGGATCGCCTGCAACTGTTTCGGACCATCGCGGTCGAACCGCCAGACGAGGTCGCCGGCGCCGGTGCGCACCTCCAGCACGGCATGTGGCTTCGACGAGCGCCCCTTGTTCGGGAAAGTCGCATAGGCGACGGCGTGTTCAAGCACGGTGACTTCGGTGGAGCCGATCGGCAGCGACGGCGTATCAAGCAACGGCGCCGTGATGCCGAAGCGGCGCGCGGTCTCCACGATCTTGACGCGGCCGGCCTTGGCCGGATTCTGCGCGCCCTTGCCGAGCGCTATCGAGATCTTCACCGGCACGACGTTGATCGAACGGGTGATCGCCTGCGTCAGCGTCACGTTGCCGGAATAGGAGTGGCCGTAGTTCTGCGGGCACCAGTTGCCGATACAGACCGGGCCGTCGAGGATGATCGAGGTCGGCTTGTAACCGTTGAGCAGCGCCGTTGTGTAGACATAGGGCTTGAACGACGAACCTGGCTGGCGCATCGCGTCCACCGCGCGGTTGAACTGGCTTGCGCCATAGTCGCGGCCACCCACCATGGCGCGGACGCCGCCTTCGAGATCCGACACGACGGTGGCGGCCTGCGTCGCATGATAGTCGCGGCCGAACTGGCGGAGCTGGTTTTCCACGGCGGCTTCGGCGGCGCGCTGCACATTCATGTCGATGGCGGTGCGGACCACGAAGACGCGTTCGACATAGGATTTCGGGAATGTATCGACGAGCTTGCGCATCTCGTCGAAGGCCCAGTCGAGATAGTAGTTCGGCGAGATTTCCTGACGACGATCGACGGCGACGGCGGGATTACGCCGGGCGCCGAACACCTGACCTTCGGTCATGAAGCCGGCATCGACGAGATTGTCGAGCACCACGTTGGCGCGGGCACGCGCTGCGGGCAGGTTGATATGCGGCGCGTATTTGGTCGGGGCCTTGAACAGGCCGGCGAGCATCGCCGCTTCGGCGAGGTTCACGTCGCGCGCGGATTTGTTGAAATAGAAATGCGCGGCGCCGTCGACGCCGAACGTGCCGCCGCCCATGTAAGCGCGGTCGAGATAGAGCTTCAGAATCTCGTTCTTGGTCAGGCGGGTTTCCAGCCAGATGGCGAGGAACGCTTCGTTGACCTTGCGCTCGATGGTGCGCTCGTTCGACAGGAACAGGTTCTTGGCGAGCTGCTGCGTCAGCGACGAGCCGCCCTGGCGCACGCCGCCGGCCTGCGCATTGGTCACCAGCGCGCGCGCGGTGCCGGCGATGTCGATGCCGAAGTGATCGTAGAAGCGGCGGTCCTCGGTGGCGAGGGTGGCCTTGATCAGGTTATCCGGGAAATCTTCCAGCGGAATGGAGTCGTTGTGCTTGATGCCGCGGCTGCCGATCGGATTGCCGTAGCGATCCAAAAACGTCACTGCGAGATCGGATTTCTTCAGCCAGTCTTCATCGGCGGTTTCGCGAAACGCCGGCTGCGCCAAAGCGAGCATCAGGATGAGACCGCCGAGGCCGATGGTTGCCATTTCCGACAGCGGCTCGATGAACACCCAGCGCTTCCAGCGACCGACATAGAAGCGGTCCATGAAGGTGGAGTAGCGTTCCCACAGTTCGCGGGTGCCGCGGCCGGACGAGAACAGGCCGGAATCGATGCGCGCATCCAGATCCAGCAGGAAATGCCGGAATTTGGTCTTCCAACGGGATGGCACGATCTGAGGCACGGGGGCCCTTGGTTTGTTGCAGCGCTCGCGTGCCACCCACCGGGCACCGCGCGGACGTCATGCTGAAATAATGCGGCAACCCGGCGGCAGGTTTGCGGCCGCCGGAGAGTCGGTCAAGTTCTAGCCGAGCAGGGCGGATAAACCAATGGCATTGCTTATCATTTGCACGAAAGGGCTAACGGCCCGCCGGATTTTGCCCTTGTTTGCGAAGCCTTCATCACGATGTTGCTTGCAGAGGCGATGCGGCTGCTCCTAGAACGGCTTTTCGCCCCAAACTGGATCGATTCAAATCGCATGACAGCGCGTCCCCCGCGTCCTTCCGCACAAGCGGGAATGTTCTGGAAAACCAAGACGTTGGAAGAGATGTCCGACGGCGAGTGGGAAAGCCTCTGCGACGGCTGCGGACGCTGCTGTCTGGAAAAGCTGGAAGACGAAGATACCGGCAAGATCTATTACACCCATGTGGCTTGCCGCTTGCTCGACGCCGGCCTCTGCGCCTGCAAGGACTATCCGAACCGCTCCGACCAGGTTCCCGATTGCGTGCGGCTGACGCCCGACAATGTCCGCACCCTGAGCTGGCTGCCGCCGAGCTGCGGCTACAAGCTCGCGGCCGAGGGGCGGGATCTCTACTGGTGGCATCCGCTGATCTCCGGAAGTCCGGACACGGTGCACGAGGCCGGCGTTTCGGTGCGGGGGCGGGTCGAGGGCAATGAGGACACGATCTCCGACGACGAGTTGCAGGATCACATCGTGACCTGGCCGGCGCTGCTGCCGCGCAAGGCGAGGCTGAAGAAGCGGCCGGCCTAGAATTCTGCGTCGCGCGGCGTCCGATCACGCGCATATGACGGTCTGATGATTGCCGTGGGACGCTCCCATGCAAGGAAACAACTGTTGCTGAACGGGGCGGGGGAATAGATTTCTTCCAAGGAGAGTCTGTGCGTGGGAGTTCGCGCCGATCTGGCTCTCCGGTTACCTCCCAGGTCCTTTGAATCCAAAGTTTCATGAATAAGATCGAGCGACAGAGCCGGTCAGCGGCCGATGATCAGGTATTGCCCGAGGAAATCCCGTCGGATGAGTTCCTGTCGGATGAACTCGCGCAGGAACTGTCGCGGATTCCCACGGAAGTCATCGAACCCGGCGACGCGCCTGCTGCCCTGAAGGCGCCGCTGACCCCCGCCGAAGTCCGCACCATCCTGATGAGCCTGCTGCTGACCATGTTCCTGGCGGCGCTCGACCAGACTATCGTTGCCACCGCGCTGCCGACCATCGGCCGGCAATTCGCCGATGTGAACAATCTGTCCTGGGTCATCACCGCCTATCTCTTGGCATCGACCGCAGTGGCGCCGGTGTTCGGCACGCTCAGCGATATCTATGGCCGCCGCGCCATGATCATCACCGCGATGTCGCTGTTCATGGTTGGCTCGATCATGTGCGCCCTGGCGCCGAACATGATCGTGCTTATTATCGCGCGCGCTTTGCAGGGCCTCGGCGGCGGCGGCATCCTGCCCATCGTGCAGGTGGTGATTTCCGACGTGGTGTCGCCGCGTGAGCGCGGCCAGTATCAGGCTTATTTCAGTGGCGTGTGGGTGGCGGCCGGCATTGGCGGTCCGATCATCGGTGGGCTGTTCGCCGAACATCTGCACTGGTCGATGATCTTCTGGATCAACATTCCGCTCGGTGTGGGATCGCTGGCGCTGTTGCTGCCGAAGATGAAGAAGCTTCCTGTGTTTCATCGCCGCCGCAAGGTCGACTGGCTCGGCGGCCTGCTGCTGATGGCATCGGCCGTTGTCTTCATGCTGGTGCTGACATGGGGGGGCACCAAATTCTCCTGGGCGTCGCCGACGATCGTCGCAATGATCGGCGCTGCGGCTGTGATGGCTTTCGCCTTCATCTGGCATGCGATCCATCACGACGAGCCGTTCCTGCCGTTGCCGCTGATGTCCGGCTCGGTGGTGCCTTTCGCAATGGCCGCCGGTGGCTGCGCCATGGGCGCGATGCTCGGGCTGACCGTGCACATGCCGCTCTATTACGAAGTGGTCTACGGCCTGACCGCAGGCGAAGCCGGCGTCGCGCTGATCCCCATCGCGGCGGTGTCGGTCGGCGGCGCCGCCTTTGCCGGCCACATGATGACCAAGGCGAAACACTACAAGCGCGTGGCTATCGCCGGCACCGCCATGTCGGCGCTGATGGGCCTGCTGCTGGCGCTGATGACGCCGCTGCCCCTATGGGCGCTGCTCACGATGCTCGGCCTGTTCTCCATCGGCCTCGGCACTGTGTTTCCCGTCAGCCTCGTCTCGATCCAGAACGCTGTGCCGCGACCACAGATCGGCACCGCCACCGGCGCGATGAACTTCTTCCGCGCGCTGATGGCGTCGTTCACCGTCGCCGCCTTCACCACCATCCTGTTGATGGCGCTCGGCACGGACATCTCGATATCAGGCGAACATGCCGCCAGCAGGCATCCGATAGCGGCCAGCGATATGGTCAGTGCCTTCCGCTACGTGTTTGAAGCCGCGGCAGCTCTGCTGGCGCTGTCGACGCTGTTCCTGCTGCTGATGGAAGAGCGCCCGCTGGCAGGGCCGGCAAAGGCGAAGCCGTCACTGGTTTCGGAATAGGCGAAGCCGTCATCCGACTTCAGGCATGCCCCGCTGCAATGCGTGTGAAGGCGATGTACTTGACCAGCGGGTCGAGCGGGACTGCCACGCTCGCAATATCCCCGTCGCGGCCGGTGGAAAATGAGAGGGAAAGCCGGCTTGGCATCAGGCCGCCGGGTGACTTGGGCGCCTCTGGGAGCTCGAACGTGTCCGAGTTTTGATGCGTGAGCGGCTCCGACATGCCGCGAAACGCCCAATGCAATTTGCCTTCGGCATGCGTGATCGTCATCCGGCCGTAACCTGGATGCTCGTAGTCACCGGCATAATCCGCGAGGTCACGGGGCTGCTGGGTGGCCGGCGTCGGTGCGGCTTTGCCGGCCTGCAGCCAGGCCTCGTATTGCGTCACGAATTTGCGGCGTTGCTCGCGGAAGCGATCGAAGCAGGGTACCGGTTCCTTGCCGCAGACGCGGTCGAAGACATAATTCGCGAGGATGTGCGGAGCGAGTATCGGAGCCATGCCATTATTGGCGAGCACTGCGACACCGACGCCCCGATCGGGCAACATCATCATCAGCGCGTTCGTGCCGGTGAAGCCGCCTCCGTGCCACACGACGCGCTCTCCGCGATACCAGTGCGAGCGGAAGCCGAAACCGTAATGCACATCGCTGTACTCGGCGAAGCCGGTTGCCCCGACATGCACGCGCGGCTTCTGGAGCTCTTGTATCAAGCCGGATGACAGAAGACGTTGTCCTTCAAACGCGCCCTGGCCGAGATGAAAACAAAGCCAGTTCGCGAAGCTTGTAATCGACGTGCTCATGCCGCCCGCAGCCGGCACGCTGATGGGCCAGAGTTTCGTGCGCTGACAAATGTCTCCCATCATCCCGTAGGGCACGGCCGCGTCGGTGGCTGCGGCAAGTTCCTCCACAGTGAACGTCACCTTCATGTCCAGCTTGTCGGTCAGCGAGCGGGTGAATTCGGCCCAGCTCTGGCCGCTGACGCGCTCGGCCACCATGCTCGCAATGAGGTAGCCGAGGTTCGAGTACTGAAAGGCGCTGCGAATGTCGGCGCTTGGTTCGAGATAGCGCAGCGCTGCCAGCATTTGGGCGGGTGACAGATCGCCGGGCAGCCAGATCCAATCGTGACGTGGCAATCCGGAATGGTGGCATAGCAGGTCGCGCACCGTGACGCGGTCGCTCGCAACGGCGTCGTAGAGCCGGAATTCCGGGATGTATTCCCGCACCGGCTTCTTCCAATCCACGCGTTGCTCGTCAACCAACAGAGCCAGGCCCGTAGCAGCGAACGACTTCGAGACAGACATGATTTGAAATTGCGTATCCGTCGTGACTTTCAGGCCGGCTTTGATATCGCGAAGGCCGTAGGTCCCGACGAACGCAACCTCCAAGTCTTGCACGATAGCGACCGCGAGGCCCGGGACCTTCCACTCCTTCATGACCTCTACGACAAGATCTTTGAATTCGGGAATAAACGCCGCAACGGATTGGCTGCCTGCGACAGGTTCAAATGCCATTGGGACAAGCCTCGACACTTCTGGTTAAGCGTAAGCTGAAATGCAGACGATACCCGGCTCCACGATACTCCCAAGTCTCGCTGCCCCGGGCGAGCTCACACATAGTTACCGCATGATTAATTCATAATTGATCCTGTTCATGAACCTTCCTGCAACCTCTGCCGCTTAGGTTGAGTGCAGTTTTCAGGGGACGGCGTGGAAGAAATCCGCGGCCGTATGAGGAGATTTCCGTGTTGCGTTTGATTTCGAAATTTATTGACGATGAGTCCGGTGCAACGGCCATCGAATATGCGCTGATCGCTGCCGGTATCAGCCTCGCGATCATCGTCGCCGTGCAGGGCCTTGGCACCACGCTGAACGGGCGTTATGCCGCCGTGAATACGTCGCTGAAATAGAGCAGCGAAGACCGGCCGGAGCCGGCGCACTGCCATTGCAATCGACAAAGGACATGGCTGTCTTGTCGAAACGCAATGTCGTGAATGTCCTATCGATTGTGCTGCTGCACCCTATATGATCGTGCGCGGGCCTGGAGCCTGCGCATTTTCATATGGATGACCATCATGACATTGAATTCGCGTTTGAATCTTTCGGCATTTGCCGGTTTGGGATTTGCGGCATTCGTCCTCGCGGGAGCGACACCGGCCTCGGCGGCTGGTGCGCAATTCTGCATCGCCCAGAGTGGCGCCAACGGCGAATCCTCCTATGTGAGCAACTGCATCTTTTCGGACTACCAGCAATGCATCAATGCTGCAGTCGGTACGCGAGGCAACTGTGTGGGCAATGTCGAGTATCGCGGCGGAGCTGCTGCGGAACCGGCGCCAAAACGTCGCCGGCGCGCGCGGTAAGTGATCGCCCGTTCGTAAGGGACGCATCGATGACAACATGGATTCGTGGGCTCGTATGGACCGTGGCTGCGCTCACCATCGCGTCGGTCGCGTTGCGGACCGTGGAGTCTGCGCAGGCGCGGCCATCGGTCGCAGCCCGCTCAGGGATTCCACCGTTCTGCGTGTTGACCGGCGGCCCTCGCGGGCCGGGGAGTGTGCCGCAGATCTGCCGGTTCTTCGACTATCAGCAGTGTCTGCAGGCTGCGGCCGAGCTGCGCGGCAATTGCGTGGTCAATATCGACTATCCCGGCAAGATCACCGGAGCGCCGGGAGCGGCGTGGTCGCAGCCGCCGCGATAGCCAGCGCGTTGATTGCGCGGATAAAATTCCGATTTAAGGACTAAATTCAAAATCTAGGATTTTTAGCCTTGACAGCGTCGCGCTGTCGAAGTAGCTTTACGGCATGCTCCACAAGTGGGTTCGCAGGAAACGCCGTTGCTGAGTAGTTGCGGTGAATGGCCCGGAACATCGACCTCAATCCGGCGTTGCTTTCCATACGGTGCCGCTAGAAATTTCATGACGGCGTCCAACAGCAAGCGAAATGAGGGTGCCATGGTAATCAGGAATTCGGCAACCAAGGAAAACGAACAGATCGTCGAATCCGCGACAGAGGCACGCCAGGCCGAACCGGGCCCGTCGATCCTCGCGCTTTTGGCGATCAGCCTCGGCCTCGCTGTGCTGATCCTTGGCGTGGTCTGGTTTGTGTTCTTCAGGACGTGATCGGTTCCTGGGATCTGCCGATCAATTTCAGTCAGTCCGGCATGATCGACTGACAGCAGCAAAGAGTTCCCAACATGGTCAGAAAGCCAATGGCCCGCCCGGCGAGAAAGCCGGCGCGGGCTGCTGTCGTGAGTACTGAGGAAACCCCGGCGTTCGTATTGCCCGATGCAATTGATGACGCACCTGCTGACAACATGACGTCCGATGATAGGGCGAAGCCCGGATCGCGCGGTCCATTGGTTGAGCGTGTCACCAAAGTCATCGAACGCGAACTGGATCTAATCGAGAACATCGTCGGGCGCATAGGCGGGGATGAAGCGCTGCGCACCGAATCCGAACGTCGCGCCCGCACGCTGGCGGTGCTGGCGCGTACGCTGATCGAATTGAAGAAGGCGCGCGTCGACGACGAGCAAGGGTCTGCAGAAGATGACGACCGCCCGCGAGACCTCGACGAACTCCGTCAAAGACTTTCTGAACGTCTTGCAAAACGCCTCCGAGGAGGGGCGCAACTTTCTGCTGGCGGGGCTGACACGAGGCGAGATGGGATTCCTGAATGAGCGCTGGGACGTCTTTGCGCATCGGCACCAGCTCCCGCCCGTACTGGCGGCGAATGGCGCGCCGTGGCTGACCTGGCTGATGATCGGCGGCCGCGGTGCGGGCAAGACCCGCGCTGGTGCCGAGTGGGTGCGCGCACAGGCAATGGGCCGCGCCCCGCTTGCATCTGAGAAGGCCGGGCGCATCGCACTGGTCGGAGAATTGACGGTAGAATGCGCCGCGCTGTGGTGTGTTCTGATGCACGAATTCTGGACCGGCGACATCCAGACCATCAATGCGCTGGTCAATGCCACGGCGCTGCTGGTGACCTATTGGGGGTTCCGTTTCGGCGTGCTAGGCGTCTATATCAGCGGCCGTACCCGCGAAAAGGTCAGTGCACTCACCGGGCAGGATTCACCCGGCCTGGTCGAGAAGCTGGTGAAAGCGGTCGTGAAGAAAAAGTAAGGTTGGCGCCGTCGCCATTCATGGAGTGTTCACGCGTCCGGGCATCAATTCGGATTGTGAACGCGGAGAAGTCATTTGCGCCTGCTTGTCGTTGAAGATGATCCCGACCTCAACCGTCAGCTCACCACGGCGCTGACCGATGCCGGCTATGTCGTCGATCGCGCCTTCGATGGCGAGGAGGGGCATTTCCTCGGCGACAGCGAGCCCTATGACGCCGTGGTGCTCGATATCGGCCTGCCGAAGATGGACGGCATTTCGGTGCTGGAAGCCTGGCGCCGCAACAACCGCATCATGCCGGTGCTGATCCTCACCGCGCGCGACCGCTGGAGCGACAAGGTGCAGGGCTTCGATGCCGGCGCCGACGATTACGTCGCCAAACCGTTCCACCTCGAAGAGGTGCTGGCCCGTATCCGCGCGCTGCTGCGCCGCTCCACCGGCCATGCTCAGTCCGAACTGACTTGCGGACCTGTGTCGCTGGATACCCGCACCGGCCGCGTCAGCGTCTCCGGCAATCCGATCAAGATGACATCACACGAATACCGGCTGCTGTCCTATCTGATGCACCATACCGGTCGGGTGATCTCGCGCACCGAACTGGTCGAGCACCTCTACGATCAGGATTTCGATCGCGACAGCAACACCATCGAGGTGTTCGTCGGCCGCATCCGCAAGAAGCTCGACGTCGATATCATCCAGACCGTGCGCGGCCTCGGCTATCTGCTCACGCCGCCGCAGCCGTGATCATCTCCGGGATCATGCGCTGATGCGCAACAGCTCGCTCGCAACGCGGCTGTTCCTGTCGGCGACGGCCTGGGTGGTGGTGATCCTCCTGATCACCGGCATCGTCCTGTCCTCGGTCTATCGCAGCGCCACCGAGCGCGCCTTCGATCGCCGCCTCAATCTCTATCTCCGTACCCTGGTGGCGGAAGTCGCCAATCCGCCGGACGCGCCCGATCACGATACGCCATCGCTCGGCGAGCCGCTGTTCGAACTGCCGCTGTCGGGCTGGTACTGGGAAATCGCGCCCACCGAAGGCGCGAAGACCGAGATGCGGGCCTCGCGCTCGCTATGGGACAAGAAGCTTCCGAAGCTCGAGGATCAAGGCATCGAGCTGACGGCGTCGGGGATCCGCCAGGGCTATGTGGACGGGCCGGAAGACCAGCGCCTGCGCATGGTGGAGCGTCCCGTCGATCTCGGCGCCGACGGCAAATTCCGCATCAGCGTTGCCGGCGACGCCACCGAGATTTTCGAGGAAACCCGCACCTTCGACTATTACCTTGGCGGCACGTTCGCTGCACTCTCGATCGTGCTCGTGCTTACCACGATCTTCCAGGTCCGCTTCGGCCTCGCGCCGCTGAAGCGCATGTCCGATGCCATCGCCGATATCCGCTCCGGCCGCGCCGAGCGGCTGGAGGGCACATTCCCTGTCGAGATCTCACCTCTGGCGGGCGAGATGAACGCGCTGCTCGATGCCAACCGCGCCATCGTCGAGCGCGCGCGCACCCATGTCGGCAATCTCGCCCACGCCATCAAGACGCCGCTGTCGGTCATCGTCAACGAGGCGAACAGCCGTGGTATCGACCCCTTTGCGAGCAAGGTGCTGGAGCAGGCCGATGTGATGCGCGATCAGGTCACGCATCATCTCGAGCGTGCGCGGATCGCGGCGCGCGTCACCATCGTCGGCACCGTCACCGATGTCGCGCCGGCGCTGGAGGCGTTGTGCCGGACAATGCAGAAGATTCACCGGGATCGCGGCATCACCATCGACCTTGAGGCCGATGCCGCGGCGAAATTCCGTGGTGAAAAACAGGACATCGAGGAGATGGTCGGCAACCTCGTCGACAACGCCTGCAAATGGGCGGACTCCCACGTCACCATCGGCGTGCAGGTCGAGCGCACCGGTGGTGCCGATCCGGCGTCGAAGCTGCGGATCATCGTCGATGACGACGGACGCGGGCTGTCCGATACCGAGCGCGCCCAGGTCGCGCGCCGCGGCCAGCGGCTCGACGAGACCAAGCCGGGGTCAGGTCTGGGTCTGTCCATCGTGGTCGATCTGGCAGCGCTGTATGGCGGTAGCCTGACGCTTGGCAAGGCGCCGATCGGCGGGCTGCGGGCCGAACTGGTGCTGCCGGGTGTCTGAGTTCCGGCCTTCTTGCGCCCCGTTGTCGCCCGAATTATCCCGTTCGTAACGTCTTTGACGTTTCCTGTGTTCCGGTTTGCGTTTGGGGTCTGCGGTCCATGGTCAAGTTCAACGCCTTCTGTGTTGTCGCTGTTGCGCTGGCGCTGGGTGGGTGCGACGTGACGACGTCAGACGGCGGGCTGAGCCTCGGCACCGATACGATCGCCCGGGCCTATAGCAGCACCAAGTCGGCCGTCGGCCTGTCCGAGGAAAACGCAGCGGCGGCGGTGACCAATGCCGCCTTTGGCGGCTTGATCGGCGCTAAGCTGGGCGCGCAGTTGAACGACGAGGATCGCCGGCTGGCCTACGAGGCCCAGATCGCCGCCCTCGACCGCGGTGCCCCCGGCGCGCCGGTGCCCTGGCGCAACGCCACGTCGGGACGCTATGGCAATATCGTTGCCGGACCGGCCTACAACCAGAAGGGCCGGGAATGCCGCGGCTTTTCCCACACCGTCACCGTCAATGGTGACCTCAAGACCGCCCGCGGCACCGCCTGTCGCAGCCCTGAAGGCACTTGGGCGGCGGCCTGATCCCGGTTCCTCAACGCCTTCTTAACGGGGCGCCTGCTACAAAAATCGGTGGCGATTTTCGGTTGTAGATCGACCGGAAAGCACGGATTCCTAGGCTGCATGAACAAAACCTCGATCGATCGCTTGCGGGAGTATCTGGCGCAACTGCCCGAGCAGTCGCAGATGCTGCTGATGCGCGAATATGAGCGCGCGATCGAGCGCGGCGAAGACGTCGTGGTCGCCAATTTCGTGCTCGACCTGCTGCGCGGCGTGGTTCGCGGCCACGAGAATGCAGTGCGCCCGCGGGTCGAGGATCCGACCCGTCTCGTCTTCAAATCGCTCGAGCCGTTCCTGGTGGAAGGCGTCGGCAATGTCCGGCCCGGACAGATCCGGCGCGCCTCGCTGCTGCCGATCTGGCAGTGGCTGGAGCGCGACGCCGCAGACGCCGTGCGCGAGTTCGAGGCGGCCGTCTCTGCATCGCCTGAGCCGAGCGCATCGGACATCGAACGTGCCGTCAAGAAATTCCAGCAGGCGGCAGCAGCCGCCATTACCGCTGCCACGTCGGGCAATCGCGGCGCGGCCCGCATCGGGCCGACCCATGCTGTCGAGGACCTGCCGTCCATCGGCGCGGTGCTGAAGGCGCGCGAGCAACTCGACGGTTTTGCCGGCAAGCTGCCGAGCGTGCTGCGCAGCTTCGGTGATAGCCAGATCGCCTCGGTGAATAGCGCGCTGAACGTGCCGACGCTGACCACGCCGCAGGTGCTGCCTTTCGCACTCTCGCTGGTGATGCAGCGGCTGGCGGCGCCATGGCAGATCATTCGTCTGGCGGTGAAGATCGCGGCCTCGGACGATGAAATCCGCGTGGCCGCCACACCCTATGGCGTTGCCGTGACCATGGCGCTGTCCGATCTCAATCGCGTCGCAGCAGAACTGCGCTCCGATATCAGGCGTGGCAAGCTCGACAGCGCGCCCGAACATCTCAAGATCACTCATGACGGCGTGCGCGGCCTGCGCACCGAACTCGACATGCGCAACGACTCGACCTGGGGGCGCCAGATGGCGGCGATCCGGGTGGAGATTTCCTCGACGCTGCAGTCGGAGATCGAGAGCGTGCCGGGCAGGGTGCGGCGTCTGCTGCGCCAGCGCCCCGACAAGGATATTGCCGCGACGGCGACGATCGATTTCGCCGAGGTCGAGGAGACCGTGGCGCTGATCAATTTCGTCGCGGTGTGCCGGACCTATGCCAGCGAACTGGCCATCAACGAGGTGACGCTACGGACCTATTCCGACCTGCAGCAATATGTCGAGAAGTCCACGGAGTCGTTGGTGCAGTCGCTCCGCGCCGGCGATGCCCGCGTCCGTAGCTACCGGCAGATGCAGGCCAAGGCCGCTATCCGCTTCTGCCAGGTGTTGTTCGGCCAGGAATACGCCTCGCTGATGAGCCGCGCCGCCGAACAGGCCATGGTCGTGGTCGAGCGCAAGCCGAAGCGGGCCGGCTAGGCCAGGCGATGCGAAATGGCTCGTCGGCGACGTGACATCCGCATCGCCTCATTCCGAGATCAGAGCGCCAATTGAATGCGATTGGTTTCGCTGCCGTCACGTGCGGCCGGGACGGCGCAGCAGATCAGCACTTCATCATCGGCCACCGCAGCGGCAGGTTCTGTGACATAGGTGACCGTTCCCGCCAGGAGCTTCGTTCGGCAGGTGCCGCAATGCCCCTCACGACAACCGAAATCTGGGCTCAGGCCGCGCGATTCCGCGAGGTCGAGCAACGATCCCGACTCTGGCGTCCAGCGCGCTTCCTTCGCAGACTCCGCGAACACCACATGGACCGATGTCGATGACGATGGCCGGCGCGCCGGTGCTGTCGCCGGGCTGTCGACGGTTCGCACCAGTGATGCGGGGCCGAATGCTTCGGCGTGGATACGGTTGTCAGCGATGTTCAATGCACGAAGACCGTCATAGAGCGACTGCATGAATCCGGAGGGGCCGCAAAGATAGAAATCGTAGTCCTCCATCGGCATGAACCGTGACAGCAGGGCCATGTCGATACGCCCTGCAGCGTCGTAGTCGGTGCCTTCGTCGGCATCCGCGACATCGCCGAGAACGCGGATAATGCGGACGGCTCCTCCTGCCGAGTTTTCGAGTTCGTCCAGCTCGCTCCCGAAAGCGCGATCCTGCTTCGCGCGGGCTGCCTGAACCAGGACGGTCGGCCGAACTTTCTGCGTTCGAAGGCCCTCATAGACCACGTGCCGTAGCATCGCGAGCATCGGTGTGATGCCGATGCCACCCGCCAGCAGCACCGCCGGCCGCTCCTCGGCGGCATCGATTGTAAATTCGCCGGCCGGCGCCCGCGCTTCGATGACGTCGCCGACCTTGATGCCGTCGTGTAGCCGCTGCGACACCAGTCCGTCGCGTTTGACGCTGATGCGGTAGACGTGATCCGAAGGAGCGACTGACAGCGTATAGGTTCGGATGGCGGTCTTTTCCGCTCCGTCAATGGGCAGTCTGATCGGGAGATACTGTCCGGCGCGATGAGGGAGGAGGCCGGCGCCGTCAGTCGGCTCCAGATGGAACGACCTCACCGTTGCGTTCTCATCGACGACGTTGATGACCTTGAATGGCCGCCACTTGGTCGCAAGTTCAGCAGCCCGCAAACGACCAGCTGCCTGCTCCCAGTTGCCTGTCATGAGAGTGCTCGGAGCCCATCCGTCGGGCCGGGACGACCAGCGCAGGGACAGGGCGCCGCGCCGAAGAACGATACGCCGCGCGTTGAATTGCCAAAGGCGCTCGGCGCCCTGGAAGGCGGCGATCTCTGGCGAGTCCAGGATGACGCGGGCGTCACCGGTCATCTGCAGAACGTCGCCGGTCGCGTAATCGACAAACAAGAGCCCGGCTTTGCCGTTGACGAGGATGTTGCCCAGCGTGGCGAAGAAGAGATTGCCGGCGAAATCCGGGATTGTGAGCGTGCCGTCGTCGGCAATGCGCACGAAACCGGGATTGCCGCCGCGGCTCGAGACGTCGACCTGTCGACGGGATTCTCGCTCGACATAGGACGCGACAAAGAACATGTCGGCGGCTTCGATCATGCGGCGTGCCGTTGCGTCGATTTCGGCTTTCTCTTCGATATTTCCCGTAAACAGTTCGCGTGGATCGTGGACGAATTCATAATCGCGGAGCTGGATGTAGCGCGGGCAATTGCCGAAACTTTGGTCGACGTCAAAATGAATGGCGTCATTGTCCGACGGCCCGATGATGCCGTTGACGCGATTGCGTCTGCGCGTGTGGAGTTCGATGCCGAGCAGGCCGATTGCATCGCCCTCGTGCATACCTTCGCTGGCGGGATCGCTTGGCTCCCTGACGACATCGATATCGAGCGATTGCGCTGTTGGCGATGAGATAAAGCCGGGTTTGCCGGTGACAAATGTGGCCCATGCGTCGCCTGCGCCGTCGACGCTGCCGAGCGCGATGAAGGGGATCTGGGCGTAGAAATCCCGGTGTTGCGTCGGCATGTAATCGCGCACGATACGCTTGCCGAGCTCATCCATATGAGCCGAAACGCCGACCTTTTCCTGGATCGCCTTCTCGCCGGCGTGCCAGATGTCCAGTTTTGATAGCGATATGGTGTCGGTCATCGGTCCGCTCTCGTTAGCGGTGTCGGGCGTATGCCTGGATACGCCCGACACACGCAGTTAAGCCGCAGCCGCGAGGCCGACGGGTGTCTTGGCGAAAGGCACAAAGCCGGGCAGCGCTTCGATGCGGCGCAAGAAGGCGTTCACCTTCGGATAGCCGGACAGATCGACATTTCCTTCCGGCGCGCTTGCGATGTAGCTGTAGAGCGCCACATCCGCGATGGTCGGACCATTGCCAACGAGCCAGTCGCGATCGGCGAGATGCGCTTCGACTAGTGCCAACAAGGCGTGCGCACGCGAGATCACTTCCTCTGGATTGAAGTTCCTGCCGAAAACGGTGATCAGCCGTGCAGCGGCAGGACCATAGGCCAGTTGGCCTGCAGCGACAGACAGCCAGCGCTGGATGGCCGCGCTTCCCTTCGCGTCATCGGGCAGCCACTCGGCTCGGCCGGATGCCTTGGCGAGATAAACGAGTATGGCGTTCGAGTCGGAGACAATGGTGCCACTGTCATCGAGGACCGGCACCTGACCGAACGGATTGAGCGCAAGGAAATCCGGCGTCTTGTGTGCGCCCGACTTCAGGTCAACCTCGATGAGTTCGTGGGGCAGGCCAAGGAGCGAAGCGAACAGATGCGCGCGATGAGAGTGGCCGGACAGTGGATGGTGATAGAGCTTCATTATCTTGATCCTGAATTCGTGGTCGGGTTCATTCCCGTTCAGCGAATGCAAGTTGCTTCATGATCCGGCGCGCGAGAATGCACGCTCTGCGCACTTCATCATTGCACCGGATGAAATAACCGCGGCTTTTGTCGGCGCGCGACAGGGCCGATAGCGGTTTCGTCAATCGCGTCGATGGGTCTTCCCGGAGAACATCCACGTCACGGAGGGGCGTTACTCGGAAAGCGGGCTCGCAGCCGCCGCAATCCTTGATCCAGAACAAGCCGCCGGACGTCGCGATGGCATAAAAGTCAATTGCGCGGCGTCGGTGGTCATGGTGTAACCCGGCAAAGATGTTGTTTAGATCGACTCAAGACTACGCCGGAACCCATTGATGGCCTTATGGTTTGTGTTCGCCTTGATGACCGCCGCGGCGACTTTCGCCGTGTTGTGGCCGCTTGGCCGGACCCGCTCCGATGCGGGGGGCACCGAGGCCACCGTCTACCGGGATCAGCTCGTCGAAATCTCCCGCGATACCACCGCCGGCCTGATCGGGCCGACCGAGGCGGAAGCGGCGCGTGTCGAGATCAGCCGTCGTCTGCTGGCGGCCGTTGATGCGGAGGGCGCGGCGTCCGTGGGCAGCAGTCCTGGGTTTCGCCGCGCGGTGGCGCTGGTGGCGCTGATCGGCCTGCCGCTGCTGGCCGTCGGCTTCTATCTGCCGCTCGGTTCGCCTGCCATGCCGGACTTTCCGCTCGCCGCGCGCAATCAGTCGCCGAGTCCCACCCAGCCGCTGGACAATCTCGTCGCACAGGTCGAGCAGCATCTCGAGAAAAACCCGACCGACGGTCGCGGCTGGACCGTGCTGGCACCGGTGCTGGCGAAGATCGGCCGTACCGACGACGCGGTGCGCGCGTTCCGCAATGCGATCACCTATGCCGGCGATACGGCTGCGCGACGCGCCGATCTCGGCGAGGCCATGGCGATGGCCGCCAATGGTGTCATCACCGCGGATGCCAAGACCGAATTCGAACGCGCTGTCGCGCTCGATGCCGGTGAGGTCAAGGCACGCTACTTCCTGGGCCTCGCGGCCGAGCAGGATGGGCGTGGCAGCGACGCTGCGGTGATCTGGCGCGACATGCTGGCAAAGGGACCTGCGGATGCGCCATGGCGTCCGGTGGTCACGGCGGCCCTGGCGCGCGTCGGCGGCAGCGCTCCGAAATCAGGCCCGAACCTGCCGGCTCTGTCGGAAGACACGATCGCGTCGGTACAGGGCATGAATGCCGGTGACCGCAATGCGATGATCCACGGCATGGTCGACCGGCTCGCCACGCGGCTCAAGCAGGACGGCAGCGACGTCGAGGGATGGTTGCGGCTGGTGCGGGCCTATATGGTGCTCGGTGAGCGCGACAAGGCAAAGAGCGCGCTGGCGGATGCACGGGAGGCGGTCGGCACGGATGCCGAGCGGCTGCGCAAGCTGAACGATGGCCTGAAAGATTCCGGGCTGGATGGGTGACTTCCAATGACGCGCAAGCAGCGAAGATTGACGATGATTGGTGGAGCGCTGGTGGTGCTCGCCATCGCGGCCGGACTCGTGCTCAACGCGCTGCGCGACTCCATCGTGTTCTTCTCGACACCGCAGATGGTTGCCGAAAAGCAGATACCGGTTGGCAAGCGCTTCCGTCTCGGCGGCATGGTCGAGCAAGGCTCGCTGGTGCGCGGCGACAATCTGGCTGTCAGCTTCAAGGTGTCCGATGGCGGCGCGACGCTGCCGGTGAATTATAAAGGCATCCTGCCGGATCTGTTCCGCGAGGGGCAGGGCGTTGTCGCCGAAGGCGCGATGGATGCGTCGGGCGTGTTCAAGGCCGACACCGTGCTGGCGAAGCACGACGAGAACTACATGCCGAAGGAAGTCGCTGACGCGCTGAAAAAGCAGGGGCGGTGGCAGGAAGGCGCTGACGGCAAGCCGGTAATGTCGCAGGGCGCTGCCAAGCCCGTGGTGACGCAGTGATTGCCGAAGCCGGACATTACGCACTGGTGCTGGCGCTCGCGCTGGCGCTCATCCAGTCGACGGTGCCGATCGTCGGTGCGCGCCTGCGCGATCCCGCATTGATGAATGTCGCGCGCTCCACGGCACTGGCGCAGTTGCTGTTTGCGGGGCTGTCGTTTCTCGCGCTGACGACGCTCTACGTCACGTCGGATTTCTCCGTCGCAAACGTGTTCGAGAATTCGCATTCCGCAAAGCCGCTGCTCTACAAGATCACCGGTGTGTGGGGAAACCACGAAGGCTCGATGCTGCTGTGGGTGTCGATCCTCGCACTGTTCGGCGGGCTCGTCGCCGCCTTCGGCAATAATCTGCCGCTGTCGCTGCGCGCGCATGTGCTGGCGGTGCAGGGCTGGATCGCTGCGGCGTTCTATATGTTCATCCTGATGACCTCGAATCCATTCCTGCGGCTGGCGCAGCCGCCGCTCGAGGGCCGCGATCTCAATCCGGTGCTGCAGGATATCGGCCTCGCGGTGCATCCGCCGATGCTCTATCTCGGCTACGTCGGCTTCTCCATCGCCTTCTCCTTCGCCGTCGCCGCGCTGATCGAAGGGCGTATCGATGCCGCCTGGGCGCGTTGGGTGCGGCCATGGACGCTGGTGGCATGGATCTTCCTGACACTGGGCATCGCGATGGGTTCGTACTGGGCCTATTACGAACTTGGCTGGGGCGGCTGGTGGTTCTGGGATCCCGTCGAGAATGCATCATTGATGCCATGGCTGTCCGGCACTGCGCTGCTGCATTCCGCCGTGGTGATGGAGAAGCGCAATGCGCTGAAGGTCTGGACCATACTTCTCGCGATCCTGACTTTCTCGCTGTCGCTGCTCGGCACCTTCCTGGTGCGCTCTGGCGTCCTCACCTCCGTCCATGCTTTTGCGACGGACCCGACGCGCGGCGTGTTCATCCTGCTGATCCTGTGCCTGTTCATCGGCGGCAGCCTGATGCTGTATCTGGGGCGCGCGTCGTCGCTGAAGCAGGGCGGACTGTTCGCGCCGATCTCGCGCGAGGGCGCGCTGGTGCTGAACAACCTATTCCTCACCACGGCTTGCGCCACCGTGTTCATCGGCACACTGTATCCGCTGGCGCTGGAAATGCTGACCGGCGAGAAAATCTCGGTGGGCGCGCCGTTCTTCAATCTCACTTTCGGGCCGCTATTCGTGCCGCTGCTGCTGGCGATGCCGTTCGGGCCGCTGCTGGCGTGGAAGCGTGGCGATCTCAGAGGCGTCACGCAGAGGCTGATGGCGGCCGGCATTGCCGCGCTGCTGGCGGTGGCACTGATCTGGGCATGGACCACGGGCGGCGCGGCGCTGGCACCGCTGGCGATCGGGCTCGGCGTGTTCGTCATTGCCGGATCGATCGTCGATATCGCCGAGCGCACCATGCTGTTTCGCCTGCCGTTCGGCGCCGCATTCCGTCGCGCGCGCGGATTGCCGCGCGCGGCTTGGGGCACGGCCTTCGCCCATGCCGGCATCGGCGTCGCGCTGATCGGCATCGTTTGCGAGAGCACGTGGAATACCGAATATATCGGCACCATGCAGCCGAACGATGTGGCGAAGCTTGCCGGCTATGAGCTCACGCTCAAGGATGTGACGCAGCGGCAGGGGCCGAATTTCCGTGAAAGCATCGCACGCTTCAGGGTGACGCGCGGTGGTGACGAGATCGGCGAGATGACACCGTCGAAACGTAACTTCGCGGCGCGGCAGTCCTCCACCACGGAAGCCGCGCTGCTCTCGCGCGGCGCCAGCCAGCTCTATATTTCGCTCGGGGAGGAAGCCGCGGGCGGCGCGGTTGCCGTGCGGATGTATCACAAGCCGCTGGTGCTGATGATCTGGTGGGGACCGGTGCTGATGGCTTTTGGCGGACTGCTGTCACTGTCCGACCGGCGGCTACGCGTCGGCGCGCCGAAGCCGGCAAAGGCATCGCGCGCATTGCAGCCGGCGGAGTGACGGCGTGACACGCATTGTCGCAAGCCTCATCGCCGTCATGTTCCTGCTCGGTGCGCCGCTCGCCCATGCGGTGCAGCCGGACGAGATCATGAAGGACCCGGCCCAGGAAGGCCGCGCGCGCAACCTGTCGAAGGAGCTGCGCTGCATGGTCTGCCAGAACCAGTCCATCGACGATTCCGATGCGCCGCTGGCGCGCGACCTGCGTCTCTTGGTACGCGAGCGCATCGCCACCGGCGAAAGCGACAAGCAGGTGCTGGATTTCCTGGTGGCGCGCTATGGCGAATTCGTGCTGCTGAAGCCGCGGCTCAACCTGCACACGCTGCTGCTGTGGCTGCTGACGCCACTGGTGCTGATCGGTGGTGGCTTCGCCTTGTGGTGGCACAACCGGCGGCGCGGGAGTGCAGGCGGCAGCGATGATGATGCCGTGATGAAACTCACCGCCGAGGAAGAGGCGCGGATCGAAAAGCTGATCGCGGCGCAGAACGAGACGACATCGACCTAGTGGAGCTGTTGCCGCGGCGGTCTATTCGGCCGGTAACACCGCCTGGATATTCCGACCCGTGCGTTCAATGTGCTCCTTCAAGATCCGCGTTGCATCGCGGGTGCGCCGTTCGATCATCGCATGGGCCATGGCCGTGTGTTCTGCAGGCACATCGCGATCCGGCTGATGCTTCTTCAGGAAGATGCGACGATAGCGATCGCTCTGGTCGTGCAGCGTCGCACAGAACTGCCGCAGCAGCGGCATCTGGCATGCCGAGATCAGTTCGGCGTGGAAGGCGCGATGCGCAATCTCCCAGGCTTCCTGTTCGGCGGCCGAGCGTGAGCCGCGCTTGCAGCGGCTAAGCTGATGCAGCGAGCCGAGCACGCGTCCTTCCCAAGCGACGTCGCCATGTTCGATGGCTTCCTTGACGGCGAGGCCTTCGAGTTCGACGCGCAGCCGGATGATCTCGGCAAGATTGCTCGCAGAGACTGGCGTGACGCGATAGCCGCGCTGGTCGATCAGCGCGACGAGCCCGTCATTCTCCAGACGACACAGCGCTTCGCGCAGCGGGCTGAGGCTGACGCCGAAAGCGGTGCGCAGGCGATCGAGATTGAGTTTGCTGCCGGGCATCAGCTCGCCGCGCATGATCGAGTCCCGCAAGCGGGCGACCAGCGTGGTGGACAATGTGGTCGGGATCGCGCCGGCCGTGGTGGTGCGTGCGGTGCTCATGATGGCCTATCCGATGCTCCCGAAACCGTAGAGCGAAGCCGGATTATCCACCAGTGCCATTTGCTGCGCTTTGGCATCCGGCAGCCAGAGCGGGATGAGATCGACGAGGTCGCCATCGTTCGGCATCGCGACCGGGCAGATCGGATGCGGCCAGTTGCTGCCCCAGAGGATGCGGTCGGGGCGCGCTTCGACCACGCGCGCGATCATCGGCAGCATGTCGCGATGCGGATAGGGCTCTGCAGAGAGGCGATACAGGCTGGCGAGCTTGATCCAGCAGCGCTCGGTGTCGAGCAATCCCAGCAAGGTTCGGAACGGTTCGGAGTCAACGCCTTCCGCAGCGCTGATCCGGGCGAGGTGATCCAGCACGAACGGACTACGGACCTGCATCAGTTGCGGCGCGACGTCGACCAGTTCGCTCGCTCTGTTGAAATGCAGCACGAGATGCCAGCCGAAATCGAACGTCTCGTCCGCGAGGCCGCGCAAATGCGCGAAAGATGCGCCGCCGCTGACGACGGTGGACATCCGGCAGCCCCGCATGCCGCGGAGGTGCATGTCTTCCAGCTCCTGCTGCGGCAGGCCCGACGGGATCACGGCAACCCCGCGCAGCCGTCGCGGATTGAGGTCGAGGGCCGCGAGCGTCGCGCTATTGTCGGTGCCGTGAGCACCGCCGTGCACGATGACGGCGCGGTCGATCCCGAGCGTTTCGTGGAGCTGCATCAGGTCGTCATAGGTGCAGTCTTCGGGCGTGTAGCTGCGCTGTTCGCTGAACGGAAATTCGGCCTGCGGACCGAAGACGTGGACATGGGTATCGCAGGCACCACGCGGCATCACGAATGCCGGACGCTTCGGATGGCGGTCGGGGCCGGGGCAGGGCTTCGGTGGGGCGCCAGGCGTATGCGCACTCATCGTGGCAACTCCCTTCAAATAAGCGATCTTTGTTCGCTGAAAATAAACGGTGGCAATCAGTCGATTTGACGACAGCCTTAAGTAGTGCCAACATAAAATCGACGAAGCAAGAAAAATCGATTATTTGGAGGTTCGCATGCGGCACGTGGTTTCTGCACTGGTGGCTCTGGTCATGGTTTCGCTGGTCGGCCAGGTGGCCCATGCAGGATTTCCCGAACGCGGCATCAAGATCGTGGTGCCGTTTCCGGCCGGTGGATCGAACGACGTCGTTGCCCGCTTGCTCGGCACCAAGCTGCAGGAGCTCTGGGGACAGCCGGTGGTGATCGATAACCGTGCCGGCGGCGGCGGCAACATTGGCGCGGATGCAGTCGCGCGCTCGCCCGCTGATGGCTATACGTTGCTGCTGACGGCGCCCGGACCGCTCGCGGTCAATCAGTCGCTCTATGCGCAACTCCCCTTCAATCCCGCGCAGGACTTCACGCCGGTGGCACTGATCGCATCGGTTCCGATCGTGTTGGCCGTCAATCCCGGCGTGAAGGCGACGACGGTGGCTGAGCTGATCGCGCTCGCCAAGGCGTCGCCGGGCAAACTCAATTTCGGCTCGTCCGGCTTGGGATCGACCAATCATCTGGCGGGCGAGTTACTGAAAGCCCGTGCCGGCATCGATATTGTCCACGTGCCCTATCGCGGCGCGGCACCGGCAATGAATGACCTGATCGCGGGTCAGATCCCGATGATGTTCGACAATATGCCGGCGGTTCGTCCGCAGGTTCAGGGCGGCACGATCCGCGCGATCGCTGTCGCCGGCGCAGCACGTTCGCCTCTGTTCCCGGAGCTGCCGACCATGGCGGAGGCGGGTGTCGCGAATTTCGAGGCGTCGTCATGGTTTGGCCTCGTCGCGCCGGCCAAGATGCCGCCGGATGTGACGAAGGTGCTGATCGACGGGGTGACCAAGGTGCTGAAGGACCCCGACATGGTGAAGCGTCTCGCCGATGTCGGCGCCGAGCCCGGCACATTGTCAGGCGACGCGTTCGCGGCGTTTCTGCGCGCCGAGTCGGAAAAATGGGGCCAAGTGGTCAAGACGGCGGGTGCCAAGGTCGAGTAGGGACCTCATGCCAAGATCGATTTGAAAACGGGAATCATATGACGAAGAAAATTGCTGAGCTCGACGAATTGAAATCCCGCTACGAGGGGATGATTGGCTTCACGCCGCCGAAGATCGCCAAGCGGCTGGAACTGGGCATGCGGGTCGATCCCGCTCTGGTCACGGCGCTGGAGGACTGGCGGATTGCGGCGCTGACGCCGACGGCGCTGGATCAGAAGACAGTGCAACTGATGTCGTTCGCGATCCTGCTGGTCCAGACGTCCGAAGCTGCTGCCAATCACGCAAAGGCTGCGATCAAGGCCGGGGCCACGCTCGAGGAACTGCACGCAAGCGCCGGAATCGCGGCGCTGTTCCGCGGCGTTGCAGCCTTCAACATGGCCGGCGAAATCCTGGCCGGTCTGTTCCCGGAGACGGGTCAAAAGACCGGCTGATACCGCCGCTGCATCTGCCGATATCGGGGTGATTCAGGCGCGTTTTTCCCTGCGTCACCCCGCCACACCTGCATCTCCCAGATTACCAAACCTTAATTCCCCTGCCAGCCCGCGGTAAGGTGGAAACCTCCATCTTCAGACCACACAAGGCGCCTTGCCCCCCGCGCCGTTGCTCTGGAGATTTTCTCGATGTCCGACCGCCCCAACGATTTTTCCGAATTGCCGTCCTACAAGGCGTCCCGCCGTTCGCTGTTCTCTGCGCGTAAATTCGCGCTGATGGCGTCGGTCGTTGCGGGCCTTGGTGTTGCCGCTTATGGCCTGTCGCCGTCCAACGGTCCCGTCGACATCTTCACGACCACTGCGCATGCGCAGGTCGACAAGCAGGTCAAGTCGCAGGCCGCGCAGCCGGTCGGCTTCGCCGATATCGTCGAGCGCGTGAAGCCGTCGGTGATCTCGGTCAAGGTCAACATGAAGGAAAAGGTCGCATCGAAGGATGACGACAACAACGGCGACTCGCCGTTCCAGCCGGGCTCCCCGATGGAGCGCTTCTTCAAGCGCTTCGGCCAGGACGGCGTGCCCCCGGGCATGCGCGGTGGTCCGCGCGGCGGCCGCGGCGTCGTCAGCGGTCAGGGCTCGGGCTTCTTCATCTCGGCTGACGGTTTCGCCGTAACCAACAATCACGTGGTCGATGGCGCCGACAAGGTTGAGGTAAATACCGATGACGGCAAGACCTATTCGGCCAAGGTGATCGGCACCGATCCGCGCACCGATCTGGCACTGATCAAGGTCGAAGGCCGCACCGATTTCCCGTTCGCCAAGCTCGCCGACGGCAAACCGCGGATCGGTGATTGGGTGCTGGCAGTCGGCAACCCGTTCGGCCTTGGCGGCACCGTGACCGCAGGCATCGTCTCGGCCTCGGGCCGTGACATCGGCAGCGGTCCGTATGACGATTTCATCCAGATCGATGCGCCCGTGAACAAGGGCAATTCGGGTGGTCCGGCTTTTGACACCTCTGGTGAGGTGATGGGCGTCAACACCGCGATCTATTCGCCCTCGGGCGGCAGCGTCGGCATCGCGTTCTCGATTCCGGCCTCCACCGTGAAGACGGTGATCGCGCAGCTCAAGGACAAGGGTTCGGTCTCGCGTGGCTGGATCGGCGTGCAGATCCAGCCGGTGACCCAGGATATCGCTGACAGTCTCGGCCTGAAGAAGGCGGAAGGCGCGCTGGTCGCTGAGCCGCAGGCCGACGGTCCGGCAGCCAAGGCCGGCATCAAGTCGGGCGACGTCATCACCGCGGTGAATGGCACGCCGGTCAAGGATGCACGCGAACTCGCCCGTACCATTGGCGGCTTCGCGCCGGGCAACACGGTGAAGATCAACGTGCTGCACAAGGGTGAGGACAAGGTTCTGTCCATGACCCTCGGCCAGTTGCCGAACACGGTGGAGGCGAAGGCCGACATCGACAGCGGTGACAAGGGATCTTCGTCGCGCGGCTCCGACGTGCCGCGGCTTGGCCTCACGGTCTCGCCCGCGAGCAGTGTCGCCGGTGCCGGCAAGGACGGTGTCGTCGTGACCGGCGTCGATCCGAAGAGCGCCGCTGCCGAGCGTGGCTTCAAAGAAGGCGACGTCATTCTCGAAGTCGCTGGCAAGAGCGTGACCAATCCCGGCGATGTGCGCGAGGCGATTGTCGCCGCGCACAACGACAACAAGAATAGCGTGCTGATCAGGGTTCGCTCGAACGGCTCCTCGAAGTTCGTCGCCGTTCCCCTCGCGAAGAGCTGATCACCGCACATGAACGGAGAGTGTCGCCGGCATAGTCGCCCCCGCTGACGGCTCTTTCCAGGGGGCGAGCCACAAACTCGCTCCCACTGCTCCCTTTCGATGGAAAACAGCCCCCTTCCGTTGAAAGGCCAATGGGCGGTGAAGTTTCCCCCAGCTTCACCGCCTATTCTTCTTTCTGCCCCAAAGGATAACCGGCGGGCATTCCGCCGCCTTGCATGAAAGCCCGGTGCGCGCCATGGTGACCGAGACTCACAATATTCACAGCGAATCCGATCCCCAGATGCGTCTGCTCATCATCGAAGACGACCGCGAATCCGCCGACTATCTGGTCAAGGCTTTCCGTGAGGTCGGCCATGTCGCCGATCACGCCAGCGATGGCGAGGAAGGTTTCGCGCTCGCCGATTCCGGCGATTACGACGTGCTGGTGGTCGATCGCATGTTGCCGAAGCGCGATGGACTCTCCGTCATCGGGGGTCTGCGTGACAAGGGTAACCGGACGCCGGCGCTGATCCTGTCGGCGCTGGGCCAGGTCGACGACCGCATCAAGGGCCTGCGCGCCGGCGGTGACGATTATCTGCCAAAACCTTATTCATTCGCCGAGCTGCTCGCGCGCGTCGAAGTGCTGTCGCGCCGCCAGGGCGGTCCCGCCGAAGAGACGACCTATCGCGTCGGTGATCTCGAACTCGACCGGCTGTCCCATGGCGTGACGCGCGGTGGCCAGGAACTGATCCTGCAGCCCCGCGAATTTCGGCTGCTCGAATATCTCATGAAACATGCCGGGCAGGTGGTCACCCGCACCATGCTGCTGGAAAACGTCTGGGATTATCACTTCGATCCGCAAACCAACGTGATCGATGTTCATATCTCGCGCCTGCGCTCAAAGATCGACAAGGGTTTTGAGCGTCCGCTGCTGCATACTATTCGCGGCGCCGGCTATATGATCCGCGACGGCATGAAGTAAGCGGCGGTCCCGTCACGCTATCTATGGCTGTTCTTCGTCGAACGGCGCGCCCATCACCAGTTCGACGACGGAGCTTGCCTTGTAGCCCGCCACGAAACGTTCGCCGAAATCGCGAATGAAGTTGTCGTAAGTGGTGCCGGGTTGGGTCCGGGCGATATGGCAGAAGCAGCGAGTCATTTTCTGCTTCATTCCCAAACGTGGAAATTCCGCGACAATTGCCGCAACTTCGCTCGGCGGAATAAGCTCGTACTGCAAGCCGACGACGTCGAAGCAGATGCCGGCGGTGCAGAGCGCGACTTCCGCTTCCTTGAACAGCCCAATCGACGGCGTGGAATTGAGCGCAACGCTATCCCAGATCAACTGTGCACGGCTTCGGTCGAAGCCATGCTCCCGTGCAAAGAGACGCGCGAGGTCGGCGCCTTCCACTTCGAAGCGACGCGGCCCGGCGAAGCGTTCATTGAGCGTGATGTCATGCAGCAGTGCTGCGACGGCGAGAACCTCGCCGTCGTGCTCGATGTTCTGCAGTTGAGCGAGCCGCACCGCAAACAACCATGACCTGACGACATGGTTGAACAAGTACGGTTCGCAACTGTTTCGGGCGTGGTCGATCGCGCTGGCGATGATGGCCGTATCGGGGACGGTTACTCCCGCCAGTTGCCTGCCATTGATCTGTTGCATGTTCGTCGCCTCGCTCTACCGGACCGTGAAGGTTGCTTGTGCTAGCTCTTCAGGAATTTCAGCAGCTCGGCATTGACCTGATCCGCATGGGTCGCCGTGATGCCGTGCGGTGCGCCGGGATAATAGACATCCTTGGCACCCTTGATCAGCTTGGCGGATTTCACCGCGGAATCCTTCACGGGCACGATCTGATCGTCCTCGCCATGCAGGACGAGGGTAGGGATGTCGAACTTCTTCAGGTCTTCCGTGAAGTCCGTTTCCGAGAACGCCTTCACGCTCTCATAGGCGTTCTTCGCGCCAGCCTGCATGCTCCACAGCCAGAACTGATCCAGCGTGCCCTGCGAGACTTTCGCGCCGGGCCGGTTGGCGCCGTAGAAGGCGATCGCCAGATTCTTGTAATATTGCGACCGATCTCCGGCCACACCGGCGCGGATGCCGTCAAACACCTCGATCGGCAATCCTTCCGGATTGGCTGGTGTCTTCAGCATGATCGGTGGCACCGCCGCGATCAGCACCGCCTTCTTCACGCGCCTGGTGCCGTGGCGGCCGATGTAGCGTGCGACTTCGCCGCCGCCAGTGGAATGGCCGACCAGCGTCGCGTCCTTCAGATCGAGCGTCTCGATGACTGCGGCGAGATCGTCGGCATAGCCGTTCATGTCATTATTGTTCGAGGCCTGGCTAGAGCGGCCATGACCGCGGCGGTCATGGGCGACGACACGGTAGCCATGCTGGGCGAGAAACAGCATCTGGCCGTCCCACGCGTCCGCGTTGAGCGGCCAGCCGTGGGAGAAGGTGACGACCGGGCCCTTGCCCCAGTCCTTGTAATAGATCTCGGTGCCGTCCTTTGTGGTGATGGTGCTCATGGTGCGATGTCCTTTGTGCGCGTGAGGTTTGGTTGGCTTGTCCCCGGCCTTGCCCTCGGCGATCGAGGGCAAGCCGGCAGTGATCGCGGTGACGGCGGCAGCTGAGAGCAGGTCGCGGCGGGAGGGTGTCGAGCGCGGAACGTCGTCGGTCATGGTCGGTCCTTGGTTGGCGGAGAGGCAGCTTGCGTCGATCAACCCTTGAGCCAGTCGTCGAGATGGATCGCTCCGATGCGCGCGCCGGCATCGGGCGTCAGGGAGCGATCATTGATCGGCGTGCCGAAATAACCCACGTGGATATCGGCGATGACCTGGCGTGGGTCCTGCTTTGCCGTCAGATATTTGCGCCCGAGTGCATCGAGCGGGAGCGGTTCGGGCCCGGCCACCTCGACGATGCCGTTCACTGGGGTGCCCAGGGCAAGGTCCACCATGGCGGCTGCCACGTCCGCAGACGCGATGGGCTGGATCAGGGCCGGCGCCAGGCGAATCACGTTGCCGTCCACGCCGCCTTGCACGATGGCGGGGATGAATTCGAAGAACTGCGTCGCCCGCAGGATCGTGTAAGGCATTCCGGACGCCTTGATGAGATCCTCCTGGGCCAGCTTGGCACGGAAATAGCCGCTGGCCTGAAGGCGCTCGGTCCCGACCACAGACAGGGCCAGATGATGCTGGACGTCTGCGGCTTTTTCCGCCGCGAGCAGGTTGCGGCTGGATGTCTGGAAGAATTCCATCACTGGTCCGTCCTCGAATAATGGCGAATTCGCCACGTCGATGACGACGTTTGTCCCGGACATGGCCTCGGCCAGTCCTTCCCGCGTCAGGGTGTTGACGCCCGTCGACGGCGAGGCGGCGAGGACCTTGTGGCCCAGCTTCCTCAAGCCGCTCACGACCTGCGTACCGATGAGGCCGCTACCTCCGATGACGACGATTTTCATGGTATTTTCTCCCTTTTACACGGTGACGATCGTGTGGGCGGACCATGCGCCGCGGCGCACAGGAAGACTTTGCCGCAATCTTCGTTTTCTCTTGAGTTTCGCTTGGATGTTCGTTCAGAAGAGGCCGGCTGGCACGTCGCTCCCGATGGTGCGCGACAGGCCAGTTGTGGGGTCGGTTCTGTTGCCTCCTGAAGGTCTTGACGGTTCATTGCCGCCGGCCGAAAACGCAGGCAGTCATGGAGCGCCGAGTGCCGTATCTGTTCGCAGGCTATGTCCTCGATCCCGACCGCAGAGAGTTGTCGCATGGCAGCGACAAGGTGGCGATCACGCCGCAGGCTTTCGACCTGCTGCTGCATCTGGTGAAGAACCGCGACCACGTCGTCAGCAAGGATGCCCTTCTCGATGCCGTGTGGGCGGGACGGATCGTCTCCGAATCGACGCTGGCCAGTCACATCAATGCGGTACGCAAGGCGCTGGGCGATAGCGGCGATGAACAGCGGCTGCTGAAGACGGTGGCGCGCAAGGGCTTTCGTTTCGTCGGCGATGTGACCGAGACGGCAATGCCGGCGCAGTCTGACGCGGCGGTTGCCGATCACACCACATCGACGGCGAACCCGGACGCCGCGCTGACGTTGCCCGATCGGCCGTCCATCGCAGTATTGCCGTTCCTCAATCTGAGCGGCGATCCGCAGCAGGACTATTTCGTCGATGGCATGGTCGAGGACATCATCCTCGCGCTGTCGCGGCTTCGCTGGCTGTTCGTCATCGCCCGCAATTCCAGTTTCACGTTTAAAGGCCGTGCCGTGGACGTCCGCGAGGTCGGACGCGAACTTGGCGTGCGCTATGTACTGGAAGGCAGCGTGCGCCGTGTGGCGAACCGTGTGCGCATCACCGGACAGCTCGTCGATACCACCACGGGCATGCATCTGTGGGGCGAGCGCTTCGAGAGCGTCGTCGATGACATCTTCGATCTGCAGGACCAGGTTACGGAAAGCGTCGTGGGCGCTATCGCGCCGCAGCTTGAATCCGCTGAGATCGAACGCGCCAAGCGGAAGCCGACCGATAGCCTCGACGCCTATGACTACTATCTCCGTGGGCTGGCGAATTTTCATGCGTCGACGCGCGACGGGATCGATGCGGCATTGGTGAATTTCTACAAAGCCATCGAGCTCGATCCCGACTTCGCTGCGGCCTATGGGATGGCCGCGGGATGCTTCTACTGGCGCAAGATGAACCGCTGGCTTTCCGATCGTGTGGCTGACGGGCGTGAAGCGGCGCGGCTTGCCGAGCGCGCTGTGACGCTTGGCAAGAACGACGCGGTCGCGCTGACACGCGGCGGCCATGCCTGGCCACATTTCGGCGGCGACCTGCATGCCTGCGTCGCCTATGTCGATCGTGCGCTGGTGCTCAATCCCAATCTCTCGACGATCTGGTACCTCGGGGGCTATCAACGCGTTTCGCTCGGCGAGCATGACGAGGCCATCGCCTATTTTTCACGCGCCATGCGGCTCAGTCCGCTCGATCCCGAGACATTCCAGATGCATACGGGAATCGCGATGTCGCATCTCTATTCGCGACGCTTCGATGTCGCGCTGGATTGCTTGCGGGAGGCGTCGCGCGAGGTGCCGAACATTCTCCGTGTCGCCGCATTCCAGGCGGCCGCGCATGCTCTGGGTGGGCGAATGGAAGAGGCGCGTGAGGCGATGGGCCATGTGCGCCGGCTCGATCCCACATTGCGGCTCAGTAATATTGACGACTGGCTGCTGGTGCGGCGACCGCAGGACTTCGCACTTGCATCGGAAGGCCTGCGAAAGGCCGGCCTTCCGGAGTGAACCGGCTGAAAGATAAAATTCCCACAGCACGGCGACATTACCAACATCTCATATTCATGCCCTGTTTGTTACAGCTTGCGCCTGCTAGAACAGGGCATGACTTCCAGAACCTTCCATTTCCGCACGTCCCGAGCGTGACCCGTGACGGCTATCGGTAAACTGTTTCGCACGACGGCCTTCCGGTTGACGTTGGCCTATCTGCTGCTGTTCGCGCTGTTTGCAGCATCGCTGCTCGGCTATTTCGCCTGGAATACACACCGGCTGATCAACGATCAGATCACGACCACGGTCGATGACGAAATGATCGAGCTGAGCGATCTATTCGGGCGGCGCGGCTTGCGGGGAATCGTGGGTGCCATCGAGAACCGGGCGCTGCGTCCTGGCGCCAACCTCTATCTGATCACGACACCGGCGGGTCAATCCATCGCCGGCAACGTGTCCTCACTGGCGCCAGGCGTGATGGCGACCACGGGCTGGTCCGAGACCGCCTATCGCCGGCTCGATGATCCCGACTCGTCCAACCATCGCGCACTGGTGAAGGTGACGCAATTGAGCAGCGGCTTCAGGCTGCTGATCGGCCATGATCTCGAGGAACGCCGGCGTCTGTTCGACATCGTCGGCGATGCCGCGAAGTGGTCGGTGCTGATCGTCGTCGTCCTTGGACTCGGCGGCGGCATCTTCGTCGCCAGCCGCGTGCTGCGGCGGATCGACGCCATGACCGGCACCACGCAGCGCATCATGGCGGGTGATCTCTCCGGCCGTCTGCCGGTCGGACGCAGCGGCGACGAACTCGACCGTCTCGCGGAAAATCTCAATGCCATGCTGGAGCGCATTGAAGCGCTGATGACAGGACTGAAGGAAGTCTCGGACAATATCGCCCATGACCTCAAGACGCCGCTCACGCGGCTGCGCAATCGGGCCGAGGAGGCGCTGGCACGATCCAGCAACGAGGCCGAATATCGCGCGGCGCTCGAACGCACCATTGAGGAATCCGATGGCCTGATCCGGACCTTCAATGCGCTGCTGATGATCGCACGTGCTGAATCAGGGCAGGCGCGCGGCAATATGGACAATTTCGACGCTGCTGAAGTGGCCGAGGGCATCCACGAGCTCTATGAACCGCTTGCTGAAGACAGCGATCTTACGCTGACCGTCAAGACCGCGGCTGCGCCGCTGCGCGGCAATCGCGAATTGATCAGCCAGGCGCTCGCCAATCTCGTCGAAAACGCCATCAAATATGGCAAACCTGCGATCACGGACGAGAATGCCGATAGCGCGGACGCTGCGGCTGCCAAGGACATCGTGATCGAGGCGCGGCGCGAGGGCGATCAGGTGCTGCTCAGCGTGTCCGATCATGGTCCCGGCATCCCCGAAGCCGACCGGAAACATGCGGTGGAGCGCTTCGTGCGGCTGGAAGCGAGCCGTACACTGCCGGGTTCCGGCCTCGGTCTCAGCCTCGCATCTGCCGTGGCCACGCTGCACGGCGGTGAATTGCAGCTCGGCGACAATCATCCAGGGTTGCGGGTCACGTTGGCGCTGCCGGCAGTGGCCGCCGAAGGCCTTGCGGGTCAAACAGGGAATGTGCCACAGAAGTCGGCATGACTTCAGCCGCAACAGGCGAGGGCCAGCTTCCGCTGGCCGCGCAATTCGTCAGCGGACCGCAGCTGTTCGCCCCCGCCGATGCCGAGCAGCGCTTCGGCGAATGGCTCGCCGATATCGCGCCGGACGATGCCGCCGCATTTCGTGCGATCGCCGACCAATTTCCGCATGCCAGGGCGATCCTGCTCGGCATCGCCGAGGCGTCGCCCTATCTGCTCGATCTGATCCGTGCCGATGCCGCACGTGCATTGCGGCTGCTGCATTGCGATCCCGATCGCCATCTCACCACTCTGATCGCCGAGACCTCGGCGAATGTCGCTGCCGCTGGCGGCGATCCCGATGTCATGCATCTGCTGCGACGCATGAAATCCGAAGCGGCCTTGTTGATTGCGCTGTGCGATATCGGTGGCGTCTGGCCGGTGATGCGGGTCACGCGGGCGCTGACCGATCTCGCTGTGTCCTCCGTCCAGACGACGGTGCGCTATCTGCTGCGCCAGGACGCGGCACGCAAGCGCATCCTGCCGCCGGATCCGGAGAATCCGGAGCAGGGCAGCGGCCTGATCGTGCTGGCCATGGGCAAGATGGGCGCCGGCGAGCTGAACTATTCGAGCGACATCGACCTGATCGTTTTCTTCGATCTCGAGGCGCATACGCTGGCCGAGGATATCGAGCCGAATTCATTCTTCGTGCGTATTGCGCAGGGCGTGTCGCGGCTGCTGCAGCAGCGCACCGGCGACGGCTATGTGTTCCGCGTCGATCTGCGGCTGCGGCCAGATCCGGCCTCAACGCCGGTGGCGGTCTCGACCGCGTCAGCGCTGCATTACTATGAGCGCGAGGGGCGCACATGGGAACGCGCGGCAATGATCAAGGCGTTCCCTTGCGCCGGTGACTTCAAGGCCGGTGAGGCCCTGCTGGCCGAGATCGCGCCGTTCGTGTGGCGCAAGCATCTTGATTTCGCAGCGCTGGCCGACGTCCATGACATGAAACGGCAGATGCAGACGTTTCGCGGGCAGAATGAAATCTCCGTCGAGGGCCACAATGTCAAGGTCGGGCGCGGGGGCATCCGCGAGATCGAGTTCTTCGCGCAGACCCAGCAGTTGATTGCCGGCGGACGCCATCCGGAATTGCGCGTGCGACCGACGCTGGAGGCGCTGAACATTCTCGCTGCCAGCAACTGGATCACCTTTGAGGCGCGCGACGAACTGACGCTCGCCTATGATTTCCTGCGCCGTGTCGAGCACCGGCTGCAGATGGTGGCCGACGAACAGACTCACTCGCTGCCCGATGACGTCGGTGACATGGAACGCTTTGCGCGCTTCTTCGGCTATGACAGCCGCGAGTCATTTGCCAGTGACTTGCTCGGGCATCTCAATTGCGTGCAGGGGCATTATGGCCGCCTGTTCGAAGGCGATCCCACCGATAACGTCCATCTTCCGGCTGTCGACTACAAAGCGGGGGCAACGGATCAGCGGCTGCTCGAACATTTCACCAAGCTCGGTTTCCGCAAGCCTGCCATGGTGGCGGAGACGGTGCAGCATTGGATGACGGATGACTATCGCGCGCTCAAATATGAGGGCACGCGGCAAGCATTCATGGAATTCGTGCCTTCGCTGATCGTCGGGCTGGCCGATGCCGAGGAGCCTGACCTTGCGGTCGTCGCGTTCGACCGCTTTCTGCAGGCGTTGCAGCGCGGCGGCCGGCTGATCTCGCTGCTCAGCCAGAACCGCGATCTCGTCGCGCTGGTGGCGCTTGTACTTGGCGCGGCGCCGCGTCTGGGTGACATGCTGGCGCGGCAGCCGCAGATCATGGACGGCCTCATCGATCCGCGTTTCTTCGGCGCCATGCCGGACCAGCGCGAATTGTCGGCGCGTCTTGCGGCGACGCTCGTAGATGCCAATTCCTATGAAGAGTTTCTCGATCGTCTGAGGCTGTTCGGCCAGGAAAGCCTGTTCCTGATCGGCACGCGTATCCTGTCGGGCACGGTGTCGGCGCAGCAGGCCGGAATTGCGTTCGCCGACGTCGCCGAAGGCATTGCGCATACGCTGCACGGGCTGGTGCTCGATCAGTTCGTCGCCCAGCACGGCCGCATCAAGGACCAGCAGACCGCAATCGTGGCCATGGGCAAGCTCGGCAGCCGCGAGATGACGGCGGCGTCCGATCTCGATCTGATTTTGATTTACGACTTCGATCACGACGCGCCGGACTCCGATGGACCGCGCCCGCTGCACGGCGCGCAGTATTTCGCGCGGTTGACGCAACGCCTGATCAGCGCATTCACCACGCGCACCAATTATGGCGTGCTGTACGAGGTCGATATGCGGCTTCGCCCGTCGGGTCGGGCTGGTCCGTTGGCGTCGCGCATCGACTCCTTCGCTGAATATCAGGAGACCGAGGCCTGGACCTGGGAGCACATGGCGCTGACGCGCGCGCGGGTGATTTCGGCGACGCCGGCGTTCCGCGAGAAAATTGAACTGGTCATCCGCGATGTGCTGACGCGTCCGCGTGAAACCACGATCATCGCCAACGATGTTGCCGAGATGCGTCAGGCCATCGCCGAGGAGAAGGGCGAAGACGATATCTGGGACTTGAAACATGCCGCAGGTGGCATGGTCGATATCGAATTCATCGCGCAATATCTGCAGCTGGTACATGCCGCAGCGAAGCCCGAGATCCTCAGCATCAGTACGCAGCAGGTGCTGGAGAATGCGGCGCGACTGGGCATTCTGTCGCCGGCTGCTGTCGATGTGCTGCGTCCGGCGGTGCGGCTCTATCACGACCTCACGCAGGTGCTGCGGCTATGCGTGAGCGACAAGTTCAAGCCGGAGACGGCAGGCACGGATCTGCTACGGATGCTTGCGCGCGTGAGCAACGAGCCGGACTTCTCTTCGCTGCAGGCACGCGTCCGTGAGACGCAGGCTGACGTCCGCCAGGTGTTCCTCTCGGTCGTGGCAGGCCAGAAGTAGAGGCGCGGTCAGCACTCTGTGTTGACGCGGGTTGTGTGTGACCGGCTGCGCATGATCTCGCGTGAACGGCTGGATAGATTCTAAACGCGCCGCATTGTGGCCGCACCCCGACGTCCTGTAGGTCCGCATCTCGCTTGCCGATGAAATACGGCTCGAGATGTCGCAGCTGCCTGCGCCCGAATGTCGCAGTGTCAGCGATGCCGTCATGCACCAGCACTGAAATGAAATAGCCGATATGGAGTCGACATGCAGGTTCTAGGCGTCCGCGCCGCTACTGTTGCTTTTGCCTTGATCGCTGCATTTGCTCCGACCGGGGCGAAGGCGGATGAAATCTCCCTGATCGAGAAGTCACTTCCCGGGGAGGGGCAGCGCCCGCAAGCAATCGTCGTCGGCGCGGATGGGAACTTGTGGGTGACGGAAGTTATCAAGCACCAGATTTTTCGGGTTACGCCGAGCGGTGAGATGAGTTCCTTCCGCGTTCCGGGCGATCAGGTCGGAGTTATTCAGGGGATCACGTCTGGCCCTGACGGCAATCTTTGGTTCACGTCACGCGAAGAGAACGCCATTCGCCGGATTTCAACCAAAGGGGAATTCAACGGTACATTCGTGATCCCTTCACAGGCCACGACTCCCACGAAATACAACACGGGATCATGGCCGCGCGGTATTGCGGTCGGTCCGGATGGCCAGATCTGGTTTGCGGAAATGGCGGCGAACAAGATCGGCCGCGTGACGCTGACCGGTGAGTTCTCGGAGTTCGCAATCCCGACCGAGAATGCAGAAGCCTATGGCGTGGTGACAGGTCCGGATCAGAATTTGTGGTTCACGGAAAGCGGTGCGGGAAAGATCGGACGACTTGACGTCAAGACAGGAAAGATCACCGAATTTCCGCTTGGCAATTCGAAGTCCCGCCCGCGCGACATCACGGTTGGGCCCGACGATCATCTCTGGTTTTCGCTGAATGGCTCCGATCACATCGGCAGAATTTCCATGGCCGGCGAGATCAAGGAGTTCCCATTGCCATCGGAAACGCGCCCCATTGGTATCGCCGCGGGAGCTGATGGCAATGTCTGGTTCACCGCTTTCAAATCTCACAAGATCGGGCGCATTACGCCAGCGGGTGAAGTTACGTTCTTCGATCTAAAGACGGAGAACGCGCAGCCTTTCGGCATGACGAAAGGGCCGAATGGTGTGGTCTGGTTTACGTCCCAGGCCAATCAGGTCGGGCACGTTCACGTCACGTCAAAGCGCCAGTGATGATCGTGATTGCGCGCGAGGGCATGCGAGCGCGTTGCTATCCAATCTGATAGTCTGCAGGGTTCCAGAGTAAAACAAAGTCCTGCAGAATTCATCGTCTGTGTCAAATCGCATGCGAACGGTAGTGAGTTGCATGCGGCGTTGCGCGTATGAAGCGGCGTGAAGCATTAGATAGAATCTAGACGCGCCGCATTGTGACCGCACCATGTCATCCTGTAGGCCCCTTTGAGTTAGTCGACAGAAGTCGACGATGTTTTTTGGGGCGACTATTCAAATGATGCGCAGGACTACACTTCACAGGAAAACCCTTTTAGCTGCAGCCAGTATGGTTGCGCTGTTATTGGACACCGGTGAGGGCGCCATTGCGCAGACGTCGCAAGCGCTGCCCGCCGTTGAAGTGCATGCGCCGACGCCGCGTGCGGTCCGTCGTGTCGCGCCGCGCCGAAATGCCGCAGTCACGCCGCGGGCAACGCCTCGGCCCGTGGAACGCCGCGTACCCGCGACGCCCCCGACCGGCATGATCGGCGCGCTGCCGGCGGCATATGCCGGCGGGCAAGTTGCGTCCGGTAGCCAGGTTGGTCTGCTTGGTAATCGCGGCGTGATGGATACGCCGTTCAACCAGACGAGCTACACGGCACAGACCATTCAGGATCAGCAAGCGCGCAAGCTCGACGACGTGTTCGCGAACGATCCGTCGGTGCGTGTTACCGTGCCGCGTCTCAGCGGTTTCGATCGGGTCAATATCCGCGGCTTCAGCGTCGGCAGCGAGGGATACGGCATCAATGGCCTGTACGGCATTGCCTCGGCGTTCTCGCTGTCGTCGCTTGCGGCGATCGAGCGGGTGGAGGTGTTGAAGGGGCCGTCCGCGTTGCTGAACGGCATGCCGCCAAGCGGCGGCGGTGTTGGCGGCAGCGTCAACCTCGTGACCAAGCGTGCCGGCGAAGTGCCGTTCGCGCAGCTCACCAATACCTATTCGTCGATTTCGCAGTTCGGCACGCATCTGGATGTCGGCCGGCGGTTTGGCGAGTTCAAGGAGTTCGGCGTCCGCTTCAACGGCAGCTACAACGGCGGCAGCACCGAGCTGGCCAATCAGAGTCAGGAAGTCGGGAACGCTTTCCTTGGGTTGGACTATCGCGGCGAGCGCGTGCGGCTGTCCGCGGATATCGGCTACGAGCACAACAGGGTCACGGCGATGACCCGCTTCGTCGATATCAACGGACTTCGCGCGGTTCCGACGCCGCCGGACGCACGCGCGAACTACATGCCGAGCTGGGGCTTCTGGGATTCGGAATCGCGCTATGCGATCGTGCAGGGCGAAGTGGATATCACTGATAACCTGACGGCCTATGCACAGGCGGGCATCGGGACCAGCAACACGCGCTATCTCTATTCCGACATTCGCGTGACGAATCTGGATGGAGAGTTCAACGGATTGTCGCGGCGCAACAACCAGAAGCATGAGAGGACCGCGGCGCAGGTCGGATTGCGTGCCAATGTCGATACGGGACCGGTCAACCATGCGATCAATGTCAATGCGGGGACATCGTCGGCCGATACCGGGATCATCAATGTCTCCGGTGCAACGAATTTCTTTTCGAACTTGTACAATCCGCGTTCGGGCCCGGTTTCAATTCGTGACGTCGGTGCTCCGAAGACAACCGGTATATTCGATCTGACGAGCGTCGGCATTGCTGATACGATGTCGGTCTTGAACGGGCGTATCCAGCTGACCGTCGGTGTACGGCATCAGTATGTGGAGTCTGAATCCTTCGCCCAGGGAACCGGGATCAGGACGGGCGGCTACGATTCGTCAGCCACCACACCCGCCTATGCGCTGGTCATCAAGCCGCTGGAGAATGTCTCGGTCTACGCCAATTACATTGAGGCACTGGAGGCGGGGATCATCGTCGGGAGTGGGTATCAGAACGAGGGTTCGGTGTTGCCGCCCTATCGCACCAAGCAGCATGAGATGGGTGTGAAGGTGGATTGGGGACGCATCACGACAACGGTTAGTGCATTCGACATTTTGAAGCCGATGCAGTTGGTCGATAGTTCGGTTTCGCCGTCCATCCTTACGCAGTCCGGCGAGGTCCGCAATCGCGGCGTCGAGATCAATACATTCGGTGAGGTCACCGACGGTGTTCGTTTGCTCGGCGGCGTCATGTTCCTTGATGCGCGCCAGCAAAGGACAGAGAAGGGCGCCTATGATGGCCGCTACGCCTTCAACATTCCTGATACGCAGTTCAATCTGGGCGGCGAATGGGATGTGCCCTTCATTCCTGGGCTGACCCTGACAGGCCGGGCGATTTATACGGGGTCATACTGGTCGGACCAGGCCAACACGGTCTACGGCCCGAGTTGGACCCGCTATGACGCCGGTGCGCGCTACACGTTCGCATCGCCGTGGAATGCCAAGCCGGTGGTCGTGCGCTTCTCGGTCGAGAACCTGCTCGATACCAACTATTGGCAGGCCTCGACCAACGAAGGCTACGTCATTCTCGGTGCGCCGCGGACTTACATGGTCTCGACGACGTTCAATTTCTGATATCGTCGATCGTCTGCGTGTCAGATCGGTCTGACGAGCGGCCACTGTGATGTCATCATGGCGGCCGCAGCTTTTGCTTTTGGTGAGCGCGTATTCACCTGCTCAGATGTGCGTGGCGTTTCGCCATGCGGTTATTGCTGCTCCGGCTTCACCTTGCCGATCTCGACAACCGTCTTCCAGCGGGTGAGTTCTTTTTCCAGAAAGCTCTGAAATTCCGCACTCGTATTGGCGACGACCTCGAAGCCGCTATCGGTCAGCCGCTTCCTGAGATCGGGCGAGGTGAGGGCGGTGGTGATCGATGTCTCGAGCTTGGTCTTCACATCGGTCGGAAGGCCCTTGGGTGCGACGAAGGCCTGCCAGGAATAGATATTGAGATCGTCGACGCCGACTTCCTTCATCGTTGGCGTCTGCGGGAATGAATCGGAGCGCGTGTCACTGGTAACGGCCAGAATTTTCATCTTGCCGCTTCGGATGTAGTTGGCGACTGCGCCGAGATTCTGGAACGAGACGTCGACATGCCCGCCCATCAGGTCCGTATGGGCCTGCGAGCCGCCCTTGTAGGGCGTGTGGATACCGGTGGTCCCCGTTTTCTGCCAGAACAACACGGCCGTCAGATGGTCGGACGAGCCCACGCCCGATGAGGCAAAGGTGACCTTGTCCGGATTCTTCTTGAGATAGTCGATGAGTTCCTGGACGGTATTGGCCGGGAAATCGGGGCGGGTGATCAGCACGTTGGGATTGCGGACAGCGACACTGAGCAGATCGAAATTCTGGAGCGGGTGATAGCCCGGGTCCTTGTAAAGCACCGGATTGATCGCGATGACCCCGATCGAGCCCACCATCAGTGTGTAGCCATCCGGCTTTGAGCGAGCGAGTTGCGTTGCGCCAATGGAGCCGTTGGCGCCGGGTTTGTTCTCGATGATGAAGGACTGCCCGAAGCTTTCCTGCATCTTTTGTGTGGTCATGCGCGCTGTCGTATCGCTGGCGCCGCCGGCCGTGAAAGGCACGATCACTGTGACGGATTTCGAGGGATAGTCTTGCGCGATGGCCATGCCCGGCACTGTCAGACAGAATGCCGCCGCGGCGAGATGGCTGAATTTCATCTTCGTTTCCTCCACTGGAGTGCTTTTGTTTATTGAACAGGCGACAATCTCCGTGTCGCTCTTGTCTGGACGGCTCATCCATGTGCTGAAGAGAATCGCGGACCCAGTTCAGATCGGCCGTGTCGACGCGCCAATATAGCGATCTGCAACCTTTAGTATAGGTACGGGTAGTGGCCTCCCAAGCGGCCATTTGACGCTTGAGTGTCATGCCATGGGCGTTGGCTCGGCCCGGTCAGCGGTAAGCAATCGAAGCCTAGGCGGCCTCGGAGATTTCCGCTGGCCCGTGTCTGCCGCGGAGCGGGATGGTGACGCAGACCACGGTGCCGGTGCCGAGCTTGGAGCGCAGCTTCATCGATCCGCCATGCAGGTTGGTGAGCGATTTGGCGATAGCGAGGCCGAGGCCCGAGCCGTGATAGGTCTTGGCGAGCTGGCTCTCGACCTGCTCGAACGGGCGTCCCAGACGCTTCAGCGACTGCGGGGCGATGCCGATGCCACTATCGGCGATCATCAGGGCCACGGAGTCGCGCAGAACGCGGCTGCGCACGGTGACACGGCCGCCATCGGGTGTGAACTTCACGGCATTCGAGAGCAGATTGACGAGGATCTGCTTGATGGCGCGGCGGTCGGCCACCACCGGTGCATCAGCCGCGATGTCGGCACTGAGTGTCAGATTCTTGTCGTCGGCGCGGCCAGAGACGACACGCAGCGCTTCGGACAGCGTCTGTCCGAGATCGAGCGGCTCAAGGTCCAGCTGCATACGACCTGCCTCGATCTTCGACATATCGAGAATGTCATTGATGACTTCGAGCAGGTAGTGACCACTGGTGAGAATGTCGTGGCAGTATTCGGCATATTTGTCGGAGCCGAGATTGCCGAACATGCCGCTGCCCATGATTTCCGAGAAGCCGATGATGGCATTCAGCGGCGTGCGCAGTTCGTGGCTCATATTGGCCAGGAATTTCGACTTGGTCTGGTTGGCTTCCTCGGCGCGGTTCTTCTCGTCGGAATATTTCTGGGCGAGGTCCGCAAGTTCGAGCGCTTGTTTCTCTAGCGCGGCCTGGGAATGCTTGAGATCGATGACGCTGGCGCGAAGGCGTAGATCGTTGTCGACCAGCTTGTGCTCGTGCTCCTTGATACGGGTGATGTCGGTGCCGACGGAGACGTAGCCGCCGTCCTTGGTGCGGCGCTCGCTGATATGCAGCCAGCTACCGTCCTCGATCTGCGCTTCGAAGGTTCGCGCGCCAGGGGCCGCAGCGCCGGATTCCGCGAGACGCGAGCGGACCTCGGGCATGCTGCCGACTTCGAGCACGGTCTCGTAGGACGTCCCCGGCGACACCGCCGAGTCCGGCAGCTTGTGCAGGCGCTGGAAATGCGAGTTGCAGAGCACCAGGCGATCTTCCGCGTCCCACAGCACGAAGGCTTCGGGGATGGTCTCGATGGCGTCGCGCAGCCGGACGTCGGCCTCGACGGTCTTCTCGGCGAGGCTTTTCTGTTCGGTGACGTCGATGGCGATGCCGATCAGGTGCTGGCTGCCATCGTTCTGGCCCTGCGCGAGTTCGCAGCGCAATTGCAGCCAGATCCAGTGGCCGTTGCTGTGCTGCATGCGGAAGGTCTGGTCGATGTGATCGATCTTGAACGAAATCAACTGGTCGGCGATCTCGAACAGGTTGATGTCGTCGGATTGTACCAGCGCGTTGACTTCGCCGAAGGTCAGCAGGTCGCTGCGGCTGTCGAGGCCCAGCATGGTGAACATCGACTGCGACCAGAAGATGCGGCCGCGCGACAGATCCCAGTCCCACAATCCGCAGCGGCCTCGATTGAGGGCGGTGTCGATACGGCCGCGTACGGCGTCGTTGATCGCGTCGCCTTCGCGGGCGCGGGTCGATTGCCAGTGGAAGGCGAAGCCGAGGATCAGCACCACGAAACCGGTGGTGGCCGAGAGCGTGATCGACAGCGCGGAGTCCGAGCGCCAGATCGGCTCGTTGTTCTCCTGAATGACGACCACCTGACCCGGCAGCGCCTTGACGATGCGTCGGGTGGCCAATGCATGACTGTTGTCGGGCAGTTTCACATCGACAACGTCAGTGCGTGGACCCTGCGCAGCCATGGCCTGCGTCGCGCTGAGGACGTCGAGGATGCGATTGGCGTCGCCCGGTGGCAGGTCGATCGGCACGCGCGCGAGAATGCTTTGATCGGCGCCCAGCACGATGACGTGGCGTCCCCCAGCGATCCCCCAGGATGGAATCAGACTGGGCAGCAGGCTCTGCAGGCGCTCGACGGCAGCAGAACGATCCTGACGGATGGTGCCGTTGCGTTCGAGACGCTCGGCGAGCAGATCGGCGAGCGCTGCGAGATCGCGCTTCATCGAGGATTGCTTCTGCCGGCTCTGATCGACCACCTGCACGAAGGCGCCGAAGAAGATCGTGATGAGAAAAGCGATGATGAGTGTGGGGACGGCCCGGCGAAGTGCCGGCTCTGCGATCAGCAGCCTGTGATAGGCCGGCTTCGCGATAGACTGCGCCAATCCTTTGATCGAATCGGATTGGACGCATGCGTTGTCCGCATGCGCACGCGCCATACCTAAGCCCCCTCGAAGAATCTCGCCCGCGTCGCTCGAAACAACTGCCCCGCCACTTCGAATCGCAAGACCAATAAGAATCCACTTTGCGGGGGCTGTCGAGAGTCAACGAAACGTTAACGTGAAATAAATCGTATCCACCGGAGAATTTCATCACTGTTCGGTACTTGCATGAGTCCGAAACAGGAACGCCGCGCATGAGAATCACGCGCGGCGTTGAAATCAATGACTCGCAGGGCGCGCGTTACAACGTGACCACGATCTTGCCGAGATGCTTGTTGGCTTCCATGTGGTTGAACGCCGTTCCGATGTCGTCGAATGCGTAGACCTTGTCGATCGGCAGTTTCAGTTGGCCTGCTTCGACGGCGGGCCAGATGTCCGCACGCACCGCGCTGAAGATGTCGCGAATCTCCTGCAGTGATCTCGTGCGGAAGGTCACGCCGATATAGTTGATGCGGCGTGCGGCATGGAGATCGAAATTGAAATCGCCATGCGTGCCGCCGAGCCGGCCGACATTGACGATGCGTCCCATCACCTTCGTGGCTTTCAGGTTCTGATTGGCGACGGGCCCCGAGATCTGGTCGACGATCAGATCGACGCCGTCGCCACCCGTGGCCTTGAGCACCTGATCGACCCAGCCGGCATCTTTCGAATCGATGGCGAGGTCGGCGCCGAAGTCCTTCAGCCGGGCGCGACGTGCGGCGTCGGTGGATGAACCGATCACCGTCTTTGCGCCCTTGAGCCTGGCGATCTGCAGCGCCATCAGGCCGACGCCGGAACTGGCGCCCTGGATCAGGACCGATTGGCCGGGCTGCAGTCCGCCATTCGTCACCAGCGCATTGTGCATCGTGGTGATGGCGACGGGCAGGGTGCAGGCATCCTCGAAACTCATGCTGGTTGGCATGTGGAACAGCCGGCCGTGATCGGTGACGGCGAATTCGGCAAAGGCCGCACCGCCGGAACCCATCACGCGATCCCCGACCTTGACGCCCTTGGCCTCCGGGCCGAGTTCGGCGATTTCGCCCGCCCATTCCATTCCCAGCACCGTACCGACGCCGCCGGCAGCGCCGTGGACGTGCCCTTTGGTCATGCCGAGGTCGGCGCGGTTGAGGCCGCAGGCCTTCACTCTGACCAGCACCTGCGTGCCCGTGGGTGAGGGTTTCGGGGCATCACCGATCGCAGCGCCGTTGGCGCCGTAGACATAAGCTTTCATGGCTCTGCTTTCCGTTCCGTCTATTCAGCGGCCTGGCGCTGGCCGCCACCAAGCATGGCTTCGAAGCGCGCGCGAATGATCGTCTCGGCGTCGTGCATGATGCGCGCCACCAGTTCCTGGCAGCTCGGGATGTCGTGGATCAGGCCCTGGACCTGGCCCGCCGACCAGATGCCATCTTCGGCATCGCCGTGCGCATAGACCAGCTTGCCGCGGGCACCGGCGACGAGTTCCCTGATCTGCTCGAAAGTGGCGCCTTCCTTCTCCATCGCGACGACCTGTTTGCTCACCGCATTCCTGGCGACGCGCGAGGTATTGCGCATGGTGCGGAAGATCAGGTCGGTCTCGCGTTCGTCATTGGCGACGATGCGCTCCTTCACCAGCTGATGGATCGGGCTTTCCTTGGTGCACATGAAGCGCGTGCCCATATTGATGCCCTCGGCACCAAGCGCGAGCGCGGCGACAAGGCCGCGGCCATCGCCGAAGCCGCCCGAGGCGATCATCGGGATCTTGATCTTGTCGGCTGCGGCCGGGATCAGGATCAGGCCGGGGGTGTCATCCTCGCCGGGATGTCCGGCGCATTCAAAGCCATCGATCGAGATCGCATCGACGCCCATACGCTCGGCGGAGAGGCCGTGGCGCACGCTGGTGCATTTATGGATGACCTTGATGCCGTGCTTCTTGAATTCGGCGACGTGTTCCTGCGGCTTGTTGCCGGCGGTCTCGACCACCTTGATGCCGGCCTCGATGATGGCCTGGCGATATTCCGCATAAGGCGGTGGCTTGATGGTCGGCAGAATGGTCAGGTTCACACCGAACGGCTTGTCGGTCATATCGCGGCAGCGCGCGATTTCCTTGGTGAGGTCTTCTGGCGTCGGCTGGGTCAGTGCGGTGATCAGGCCAAGCGCACCGGCATTGGCCACTGCGGCGACGAGCTCGGCGCGGCCGACCCATTGCATGCCGCCCTGGACGATCGGGTGTTCGACACCCACGAGCTCGGTGAAGCGCGTCTTGATCATGATTGGTCCTCTGTTCCCTCGCAGGCGCATCGGGTGTGCCCGATGTGGCTTGTTGATCTTTCGGGGGCGGAGGATGCCGTTGCACCGCCGGAATGTCCATCGGACAGCCGGCGGTGCGCCATGCGGATAGTGCGGGGCGGTGCCTAATTCCTATTGGTGGAATTCGTTATGCAGCGCGCCGATCCCATCGATGGCGATGGTCACGGTTTTGACCGGCTCCTTCATCACGCCGACGCCGATGGAGGTGCCGCAGCAGATCAGATCGCCGGGCGATCTGGAACGCGAAGTGAGCTTGAGGCTAGGCCTCAGGCGACCGCTGCATGCGCTTGCGGTGCATCCTCATGGTCGAGTGCTCTGCTGATGTCGCGGATGCTGATCACGCCGATCAGCGTGTGATCGTCGATGACCGGGACATGCCGAATGTGATGCTTGTTCATCAGGTGGCGGACGTGTTCGAGCGTGTCGGTCGAGTGGCAGGAAATCAATTCCTGGACCGAGATCATATCCGAGACCTTGCGATTGACGCCGGCGGCGCCGTGTTCGGCGATCGCGCGAACCACGTCGCGTTCGGAGAACATGCCGACCGCGGTGTTGCCCTCGGTGCGGCACACGTCCTTCACGACCAGTGCGCTGATATTGCCTGTCCGGAGCAACTGCGCCGCGATGGCGACGGTCTCGTTCATGCGGACAGTGGCGATACGGGTGCTCTTCCTACGCAGGATATCTCCGACTTGCATGGCAATAACCTCCCTTGGCTGATCGGCTGAGGATCGATCTTGTAAGCGCAAGATTGGTATACGGTATGCCAGTTGTCAACGCAGAAACCAGCATATCGAGGGGCGGTGGATCAAGAAAGAAAGTCAGTGTTTCTGACGTTTATTTGCTGCGTGGCGTGTGTTTTTCGACCTGCTTCTATCGCACCGGCGAATCCAGTTGGGTGTCTGGCATGCCAGTTGGGCATGAAAAAGGGGCGCACTCGCGTGCGCCCCTTCTCGGCATAGCCCGATCGATCAGGCGGTTTTGGCGCTCTGCGGTGCCGCTTCCGTCACCACAGGTTCGCTTCCCAGAATGAATGCGCGCCGCATCGGCTTGATGACGAACAAGGCGAGCAAAGCGGCCGTGGCATTGAGTGCAACGGCGATCACAAACACGGCCTGCCATCCATAGCTCGCTGCAATCAGGCTCGCGAGCGGTACCAACAATGCCGCCGTGCCCTTCGCGGTGTAGAGCATGCCGTTATTCGTCGCGGCATATTTGGCGCCGAACGTGTCGCCTGACGTCGCTGGGAACAGACTGTAGATCTCACCGAACACGCCGAAATAGACCGCCGTCGCCAGTACGAAGACGAGTGGGTTGTGACCATAGGCCGACAGCGTCAGCAGCATCACCGCGGCGGTGCCGAAGGCGATGAACATGGTGTGTTCACGGCCGATCTGATCGGACAACCAACCGAAGAGCGGGCGGCCGAACCCGTCAAAGATGCGATCGAGCGAGATGGCGAAGGTCAGTGCTGCCATCTGGAAGCCGGCCAATGTCACCGGAGAATTCGCAATATTGTAGTCGTGCGCGATGGGCGCGATCTGCGCTGCGGTCATCAAACCACCGGCGGCGACCATCACGAAGACCAGATACATGACCCAGAAGATCGGGCTGCGCAGCACTTGCGGCGGCGTGAAATCCGTCTTGGTCTGCGGCAGATTGAGTTGTTTCCTCGTCACCGGCACGGCCTGCCCAGGCGGACGCATGAAGAAGGCGAGCACGAACACGATCAGGCCTTGACCGATGCCGAAGGTGAAGAAGGCATGTTGATAGCCGCTCTCGGCAATCATATGCGCGATCGGCACGACGGTGATCGCAGCGCCGGCGCCGAAGCCTGCTGCTGTGGCGCCGGCAGCGAGGCCGCGGCGATCGGGAAACCACTTCAGCGCGTTGCCGACGCAGGTGCCGTAGACGGAACCTGCGCCGATGCCGCCGACGACGGCGCCGGCGTAAAGCATCACCAGTGAGTCCGCATAGGAGTTCAGCACCCAGGCGAGACTGATCATGGCTCCGCCGAACATGATGACGACGCGCGGACCGTATTTATCGACGAACCACGCTTCGACCGGCACCAGCCAGGTTTCGACGACGACGAACAGCGTGAAGGCGAGCTGGATCGCGGCGCGACCCCAGTGATACTTGGCGTCGATGGGGTCGACGAACAGCGTCCATCCATATTGCAGGTTGGCGATCATCGCCATGCAGACGATGCCCATCACGAGTTGGATCCAGCGGAAGCTGCCGGGTGGGTTGGACGCGGTGGTGAAGTCTGGCTGAGCCATCGTGTTTCCTCCGATGCGCGCTTTTTCCCTCGCGGCGTGGTGTCGCTAAGGTTGTGGCGTATTGCCGCAGGCGTCGCTTGGTCGGAGACTGGTATATTATATTCCACGATGCAAGGTGGTCTTGGCCGATTGTTGCCTGAAGGCGATCACGCCTTGGCGAGCAGCGCATCGCCCACGCAAAACGCGCCCAGCCGGGGCTGAGCGCGTTGTTTTCTTGAGTCTTTTTGCGTTTTAGGTCGCAAGCGCCTTGCTGACGACGACCTTACGCCAAGGCTTCAGCACCGCAATGGCGAGCAGTGAAGCCAGGATGTTGGCGCCGGCTGCAATGAGAAAGACGCTGTCCCACGTGCCCGATGACTGCTGCATGTAGTTCGCAACCGGCACCAGAAGTGCTGCCGTCCCCTTTGCCGTATAGAGCAGGCCGGCATTGGTCGTTGCGAACTTGGAGCCGAAGGTGTCGGTGCAGGTCGATGGGAAGAGCGAATAGATCTCACCCCAGGCGAAGAACACAAAGCCCGACAACAGCACGAACCACAGCGGATCGTGACCCCACATATACAGCGCCCAGATGCCGACGCCTTCCATGCCGAAGGCGATGAACATCGTGTTCTCGCGGCCGATCATGTCGGAGATCCAGCCGAAGAACGGACGTGTCAGGCCGTTGAGTACGCGGTCGATGGTGGCTGCGAAGGTGACCGCCGTCATCGTCATGGCCATCAGCGTGACGGGTACGTTGTCGATCTTCCAGTCGGCCGCAATGGGCTTCAGGTTGGCCGTCACCATCAGGCCGCCGGCACCGACGATCACGAACATGAAGTACATCAGCCAGAAGATCGGATGGCGGATGACTTCCGTCGGCGCGTAGTTGCGGCGGGTCTGGATCACGTTGGCGTTCTGCGTGACCGCCGGTACCTGTCCAGCCTTTGGCGCGAACAGGAAGAAGGAGAGGATCACGATGATGATGCCTTGTCCGAGACCGAAATACAGAAATGCGGTCTGGAAGCCGGAATCCTGGATCATGGCCTGGATCGGCGCGACCGTGAGGGCGGAGCCGGCACCAAAGCCTGCAGCGGTGATGCCAGCCGCGAGGCCGCGCTTGTCAGGAAACCACTTCAGGGCATTGCCGACGCAGGTGCCGTAGACGCCGCCAGCGCCGATGCCCGCAACGATCATGCCGAGATAGAAGCCGTTGAGCGTTTCCGCCTGTGCATTGATCGCCCAGCCGATGCCGCAGAGGATGCCGCCGATAAGGACGACGAGCTTCGGGCCGTATTTATCGACGAACCATCCTTCGACCGGCACCAGCCAAGTCTCGAACAGAACGAAGAGGGTGAAGGCCCACTGGATCGACGCACGATCCCAGCCGAACTTCTTCTGGATGTCGGGGACGAAGAACGTCCAGCCGTATTGATAGTTGGCGATCATCACCATCGCGCCAACGCCGATGGCGAGTTGTGTCCAGCGGTAGGCATCGCTGACACGTGCGGCAGCTGGCGCCACCCCGTGAACTGCATCAGTCATAGTTCCTCCTAAAGCGCTGTTCTATTGAGAGCTCGACAGCTGCGAAGGATAGTTTGGTATATGATATGCCAACTAACAAGCGAAATCTTGCCAATTTGCCGCTGCAAGTTTCGCATGACTGAATGCTGTACTGCGATACTACAAGACAGCACAAAGCCGGCAGTCCAGACCGCCGGCTTTTGGGTTTGAACAGTTATTTGTATCGTTACTTACGCTGCTGCAGTGCGAGTACGCAGCCGGGTGAAGCCGTTCTGGATCACCGACCAGAACAGCGCGATCAGGCCGAGGATCATGATGCTGCTGACCAGTGTGTTCGAGAAGAAGATCCCGAGCGATCCCTGTGAGCCCAGCAATGACTGCCGGAAGGCTTCCTCGGCCTTGTCGCCGAGCACGATGGCCAGCACCAGCGGGGCGAGGGGATAGTTACACTTCTTCAGTGCGTAACCGATGATTCCGAATACCAGCATCATCACCACGTCGAAGGTCGAGTTGTGGACGGAGTAAGCTCCGATCGCACAGAGCACCAGGATAAGAGGTGCGATGATGCTGAATGGAACCCGCAGGATCGCTGCGAAGATCGGTACGCAGGTCAGCACGATGATCAGGCCGACGAGGTTGCCGAGATACATCGAGGCGATCAGGCCCCAGACGAACTCCTTCTGCTCGACGAATAGCATCGGGCCAGGCTGCAGGCCCCAGATCAGCAGACCACCAAGAAGCACAGCGGCAGTTGGCGAGCCGGGGACGCCGAGCGAGAGCATCGGAAGCAGGGCCGCGGTACCGGCAGCATGCGCGGCCGTTTCCGGAGCGATAACGCCTTCGATCTCGCCCTTGCCGAAGTTATTGCCGTTCTTGGAGACGCGCTTGGCGATGCCGTAACTCATAAAGGACGCGGGTGTCGCGCCTGCGGGCGTAACACCCATCCAGCAGCCGATGACGCAGGAGCGCAATGACGTCATCCAGTATTGCGGCAAGCTCATCCAGGTACGTAGCACGACGCGAAGATCGATCTTCGCCTTGCCGCCCTGGAAGCGCAGTCCTTCCTCCATGGTGAGGAAGATCTCGCCGAGGCCGAACAGGCCGATGACGGCGATCAGGAAGTCGAAGCCATTGAGGAGTTCGGTCGAGCCGAACGTGAGCCGCAGCTGTCCGGTGATGGAATCGAGACCAACGGCGGCGAGCGCGAATCCGATCATCATGGCAGCGATTGTCTTGAAAGGTGGCTCCTTACTCAGCCCGACGAAACTGCAGAACGCCAGGAAGTAGACAGCGAATTTCTCCGCCGGCCCAAATCGTAAGGCGAAGCCTGCGACCAACGGCGCGACCAGGGTAATCATGACGACGGCGAACAGGGCGCCGACAAAAGAGGACGTGAAGGCGGCTGTCAGTGCTTCGGCAGCCTTGCCCTGCTGCGCCATCGGATAGCCGTCGAATGTCGTGGCCACCGACCATGGCTCTCCGGGTATGTTGAACAGAATCGAGGTGATCGCACCTCCGAACAATGCGCCCCAATAGATGCAGGACAGCATGATGATGGCCGATGTCGGCGGCATGCTGAAGGTGAGGGGCAGCAGGATCGCAACGCCATTGGCGCCGCCAAGGCCGGGCAGCACGCCGATGATGACGCCAAGCACGATGCCGAGCACCATCACCGCGATGTTGAATGGCTGCAGCGCGACCGCAAAGCCCTGGAACAGATTAGCAATTTCTTCCATTTCGAGTAGTCCTCAGAAAGAGACCGGCAGACGTAACGGAATTAAAGATCGCGGAAATCAGAGACCGAGCAGATCCTCGAGGGGCCCCTTGGGGAGCGGCACGAGAAACCAGCGTTCGAAGATCAGGTAGGTGACGACAGGCATGCCAAGAGAGATAGCGGCGATGATCGGCCACTCATATTTGCCGAGCCAACGCATGAACCATGCGATGAAAATCATCGACGACACATAGAGGCCGATGAACGGCAGGACGCCGACATAGATGCCGGTGGGAATGACGACGCTGAAGACCTGGCGCAGCTGGCCCCATTCGGCGAACAGGCTGTCGTCGTCCTCGCGCAGCGTGTTCCAAATATTGACGAGGCTGGAGATGATAATGAACAGCCCAATATAGAACGGAAAGAATCCGGCTTTCGGTCCCTCTGCGCCCCAGTTGATGCCGGCCTTGACGCTGCCATAGACGACGATGGCGCCGAACAGGCCGATGACGGTGGTGACGCCGGCTTCGACCGATTTGTGAGACGGGCCTGCGTTGTGAGATTTCTGCGTGGTCATGGACAACTCTGTGTGAGAGATCTGCGTCTATCAGCATGTCGCATGTGCCGGACCTGATGTGCGGATCAGGTCCGGCCTCATAGCGCCCGCGTCAGTTGCCTTGTGCGAGGAAGCCGGCTTCCTTCATCAGGGTCTCGTGGCGCTTCTCTTCGGTGCCAACCCAGCTGGCGTACTCGCCGCCGGTCATGAAGGTCGTGTTGAAGGCGCCGCTCTTCATCAGGTCCTGCCACTCGGGCGTCGCGCGGACCTTCTTGAACAGTTCGACATAATACTCGATCTGATCCTTCGTCGCTTTCGGCCCCATGAAGATGCCGCGCAGCATCACATATTCGATATCGAGCCCCTGCGACTTGCAGGTCGGAATGTCCTTCCAGCCCTTGCCGTCAGCAACCTGCTCGTCATAGGCCATCGGCTTGCTGTCGAACACGCAGAGCGGACGCACCTTGCCGCCGCGCCACTGCGCGACAGCCTCGATCGGATTGTTCACGGTTGAATCGACATGCTGGCCAACGAGCTGCACCGCGACTTCACCGCCGCCCTTGTAGGGGATGTAAGTGAACTTGCTGCCGATCGCTTTCTCGACTGCGACCGTGATGATCTGGTCTTCCTGCTTCGAGCCGGTGCCGCCCATCTTGATCGTGCCGGCCGGTGCGGCCTTCACGGCGTCGATATAGTCCTTCACCGTCTTGTACGGTTTGTCGGCATTTACCCACAGTACGAACTCGTCGAGCGCCAGCATCGCGACTGGAGTGAGATCCTTCCAGTTGAAGGGAATGCCGGTGGCGAGCGGTGTCGTGAACAGGTTAGAGAGCGTGATGATGATCTTGTGCGGATTGTTGTTCGCCGACTTCACGTCGAGAAAACCTTCACCGCCCGCGCCACCCGACTTGTTGATGACGACAAGCGGCTGCTTCATCAGACTGTGCTTGGTGATGATGCCCTGAATGGTGCGCGCCATCTGATCGGCGCCGCCGCCGGTGCCCGCGGGAACGATCAATTCGACGGGGCGCGTCGGCTCCCATGCAGCAGATGCCGGGAGAGACGCTCCCAGGCAGAGAATGGATGCAGCGGCGGCCAGCGTGAGACATGAACCTAGGCGTTTCATTGTTTCTCTCCCATTCGTTCTGATAGCGTCGATCGTTCGTCGACTTTGAAATCGTCAGTGCGTGGTCGGGTCTTCCTTCGAATGTCCTGACTGCAGGTGTGCAAACACGCCCTTGCGTGCGCCATATGCGCACGTCAGACTGTCGAGCATTGAAGCGGCTCGCCTGCAAAAAGGATGAGTGGGTCTGGGTCGCTCTGTCATGGCGCATACGGCATCGCGTGCCCGCGAAGGCAGCGCAGCCTTTGTCCTCCCAAGGTATGCTTTCTATTCAGACGTGAAGCATTACCGTTTGCGCATTTTGGTATGCGATATGCCAAGCGGCAAGCGATTAGAGCCGTTAAAAGCCGGGGAGGCTGAAATGTCGCAGGGAGCGCGAGACGTCGCTGCGATGCAACTACACAAACAAAAAAAATGGCCCCGGAAATCCGGGGCCAGTCGTCGGGAGGAACGCAGAGAATTTTGCGCGGGTTGGCCGCGCAAAAGTAGTGAGATCGCAGCCTTACAGGCCGAAGCGCGGCAGGTCGCCGTTGCGGGCCGAGATGCGTGCGCTGGCCATCAGCGCGCGATCAAGCGAGGCCATGAAGCGAGCGAAGAAGCTGGTGGACGTGGTGAGGTCGAGAGAAGCAGTCTTCGACATGATTTGATCCTTTGCTGGAGGCCCCCGCGTCTTGGCGCCTCATCATCTGGGATCAATGTACGTATACCAGATGCCAAGGACAATTGTCTTGTTTGCATGGCAGCATGAGGATTTTGCAGTGCGATATGGATCGATTTGATTTTCTTATTGAAGTTTGGCGCTAGCCTTTCGCAAAGATGGCGCCGCGGGCGACGGCCATCTCGGACAGATTGACGTTCGCCAACATGGGATGGAGGCTTGCCGACTATGTTAGCGAAGCGGGGGAGGGGCGCATGGCTACAACCACCGAACACAGGCTGACGTTCATGAGTGCCGTGGCAGTATATGCGGAGATCGAGGAACTACTGCCGCAGTTCGAGCGGCAGCACGGCATTGCGGTTCAAGCGAAGTACGACGTGAATCCGGCCGTTGCAAAGCGTATCATGGACGGCGAAGACTTCGACGTCGGGCTGACTAATCCCTGGTATGTCGACGAGATGATCTCGCTTGGGTGCGTTTTTCCGGATATCCACGTGCCGTTCGGGCGCGTTCCGCTAACGATCGGAGCTGCCGCAGCTGCGCCGGACGGCGTCGCCAGTTCACATGAAGCCGTGCGCAAGCTCCTGTTGAGCGCGGACTCGATCGCATACACCTCCATAGGGACCAGCGGGAAGACGTTCTTGAAAGCCGTCGAAATGATGGGCCTGCAGGAGCACATCCGAGATCGCTTGCGTCCGATGGGCGCTGGCGAGCCGCCGATCGCTGTCGCCAACGGCGAAGTACAGTACGCCATCGCGCCGCTTTCGAGGATCATAGCTGCTCCCGGCGTCGCACCCGTTGCGAACTTTCCGCCTGAACTCGGTCTGCACATCGATATGTCGATGTTTGTCCATCGGAAAAGCCGTCTTGAAAAAGCGTTGCAGCTTGTCCAGTTCCTTTCGGATTCCGGGCTGGACGCCTACCTCAGATCTCACGGCGTGTATCGTTACGAGCTGTAGCAACAGACCGCGAAAGTGCAGTGCGAGGCGACATCTCAGCTGTCATTGCGAGCGCGGCGAAGCAATCAGACGCCACAAACGAAGACTGGATTGCTTCGTCGCAAGGTTCCTCGCAATGACGGCTGAGCGGACAGCGCTTGGACGACGCGAAAAAGGCCGCACATTGGCGGCCTTTCGCGTGACTTGAATGCTTGCGCTTCGCCTTTACTCTGCCGCAACCTTGCGCGGCGGATCGAGTGCGCCGGAGTCGTGGATTTCGGCCACCTGATGATCGCTGAAGCCCAGCACTTGCCTGAGGATTTCGTCGGTATGTTCGCCGAGCAGGGGCGAGCGGGTCACTTCGGTGGGGCTTTCCGATAGCTTAATCGGATTACCAACCGACAGATACTTGCCGCGCTCGGGGTGATCGACCTCGACCACGGTGCCGGTGGCGCGGAGCGACTGGTCTTCGGCCAATTCCTTCATGGACAGGATCGGGCCGCACGGGATGTCGTCCTGGTTCAGGATTTCCATCGCCTCGAACTTGGTCTTGGTCATCGTCCACTGTTCGATGCGCGCGAAGATCGCGTTGAGCTTGGGCAGGCGCACCGCCGGCTTGGCATAGGCCGGGTCGGTCTTCCAGGTCGGTTCGCCGATCACGTCGCAGATCTTCTCCCACACCGGCGCTTGAGTGATGAAGTAGATGTAGGCGTTCGGGTCGGTTTCCCAGCCCTTGCACTTCAGGATGCGGCCGGGCTGACCACCGCCGGAGTCGTTGCCGGCGCGGGGCACGGCATCGCCGAACGGAATGCCTTCGCCGAACTGGCTGTATTCCTTGAGCGGACCGTGAGCGAGGCGCTGCTGGTCGCGCAGCTTGACGCGCGACAGGTTGAGCACGCCGTCCTGCATCGCGGCGGTGACCTTCTGGCCCTTGCCGGTTTGCGTGCGCTGATACAGCGCGGTGACGATGCCGAGTGCGAGATGCAGGCCAGTGCCGCTATCGCCGATCTGTGCGCCGGTGACGAGTGGCAGGCCGTCGCGGAAGCCGGTGGTGGAAGCTGCGCCGCCGGTGCACTGCGCGACGTTCTCATAGACCTTGCAGTCCTCATAGGGACCGGGACCAAACCCCTTGATCGAAGCGACGATCATCTTCGGGTTGATCTGCTGAATCTTTTCGAACGGGAAGCCCATGCGGTCGAGCACGCCGGGTCCGAAGTTCTCGACCAGGACATCGCACTCTTTCATCAGCGCGGTGAGGACTTCCTTGCCCTTCGGGTTCTTGGTGTCGAGGGTGATCGAGCGCTTGTTGTGGTTCAGCATGGTGAAATACAGGCTGTCCACATTCGGCACGTCCTGTAGCTGGCCGCGGGTGATGTCGCCAACGCCGGGGCGTTCGACCTTGATCACATCGGCGCCGAACCATGCCAGCAACTGCGTGCAGGTCGGGCCAGATTGAACGTGGGTGAAATCCAGAATGCGAACGCCTTTGAGCGCCTGTGTCATTGTTTTGCTCCCGTAAACTAGTTTTGCCGCCTCGGCATATGAGAAAAGGAGACGGGGTCTCGCGACCCCGCCTGATGTGTTATTTCTTCTTGCTGAGCACGCTCTGCGGATTGAGGTTGCCGATACGGCCGCTCTCGCTGCCGGCCGCCGGATCGATCACCGCATTGATGAGCGTCGGCTTGCCGGAATCCATCGCCGCATTGACGGCGCGCTTGAGTTCGTCGGGCGAGGTCGCGTTCACGCCGACGCCACCAAAGGCTTCCATCATCTTGTCGTAGCGTGAGCCCTTGACGAAGACCGTCGGCGCCACGTCGGAACCGCCGGTCGGATTGACGTCGGTGCCGCGATAGATGCCGTCATTGTTGAAGACGACGATGCAGACCGGCAGATTGTAGCGACAGATCGTCTCCACCTCCATGCCGGAGAAACCGAATGCGCTGTCGCCTTCGATCGCGAGGACAGGTTTGCCGGTTTCGACGGCCGCGGCGATGCAATAACCCATGCCGATGCCCATGATGCCCCAGGTGCCGACATCGATGCGCTTGCGCGGCTGATACATGTCGACGATGCCGCGAGCGAGATCGAGCGTGTTTGCGCCTTCATTCACGAGCATGGCATCCGGACGTTCGGCGATGATGGTGCGCAGAACGCCGAGCGCGCCGTGGTAATCCATCGGCGAATTGTTGTTCATCAGCTTCGGCGCCATCTTCGCGACGTTCTCGTCGCGCTTCGTGGTGACTGCTGATGTCCAGTCGGACGATGCCTTCTGCCAGCTCTTGCCCATGCCATCGAGCAGGGCGGTGACGCAGGAGCCGATATCGCCAACGACGGGCGCGACGATCTCGACGTTGGAATCCATTTCCTTCGGCTCGATGTCGATCTGGATGAACTTCTTGGGCGCGCTGCCCCAGGCCTTGCCCTTGCCGTGCGACAGCAGCCAGTTCAGGCGTGCGCCAATCAGCATGACGACGTCGCTGTCTTTCAGGACCGTCGAACGTGCAGCACCCGCACACTGCGGATGAGTGTCAGGCAGAAGGCCCTTGGCCATGCTCATGGGCAGGAACGGAATGCCGGATGTCTCGACGAGTGCCTTCACAGCATCGTCGGCCTGCGCATAGGCGGCGCCCTTGCCGAGAATGATCAGCGGCTTCTTCGCCGATTTCAGCACGTCGAGCGCGCGCTTGATCGAATCCGGGGCAGGGATCTGCGCCGGCGCGGCGTCGATCACCTTCACGAGCGACTTTTTGCCTGCATCGGCATTCATCACCTGACCGAACAGCTTGGCCGGCAGATCGAGATAGACACCGCCGGGACGGCCGGACACTGCGGCGCGGATGGCGCGGGCGAGGCCGATGCCGATGTCGGCCGCATGCAGCACGCGGAACGCGGCCTTGCAGAGCGGCTTGGCGACCGCGAGCTGATCCATTTCCTCGTAGTCGCCCTGCTGCAGATCGACGATCTCACGCTCGGACGAGCCGGAGATCAGGATCATTGGGAAGCAGTTGGTAGTGGCGTGGGCCAGCGCCGTGAGGCCGTTGAGGAAGCCGGGGGCGGACACAGTCAAGCAGACGCCGGGCTTCTTGGTGAGATAGCCGGCGATCGATGCGGCATAGCCTGCGGCCTGTTCGTGGCGGAACGACAGCACCCGGATCCCCTCGGCCTGCGCCATGCGGCCGAAGTCGGTAATCGGAATGCCCGGCACGCCATAGATCGTGTTGAGGCCATTGAGCTTGAGAGCATCGATGATCAGATGGAAGCCATCGGTCAATTCCTGCTCGGCGGCTGCGTTGGTATCGATGCTCTGGACTACTGCGGACATCCCGCTCTCCCTGACTTTTCTTGTGACTGTTGGTCGTTGCTCAATTGGACGTGGTGCGGAGTGGTGAACCGTCGCGAGACGGCGCTTACGTAAACAATTCCTGGCCGTGGGCTTCGACATAAGAAGCCAGACCGAGCGTGTGATCGCGCGCGCGCTTTTCCGCAAGCTCGGTGTTGCGCTCCTCAAGCGCTTCGATGATGGCCAGATGTTCGGGCAGGGACGTCGCCGTACGGTCCGTGCGTCCGATGGTCAGCTGACGATAGCCACGCACATGCAGCAGAATATCGTTGGTCATATCGACCAGCACTGGCGATTCGCTGAGCGAGATCAGTGCCTGGTGGAAAGCGATATTCGCTTTCGAATATTCCTCAACGTGGTCCTGTGGCAGACGGTCCTTGTTGAAGTCCTTGAAGAAGTCGCGCAGCGCCGAGATATCTTTCTTGCGTGCGGTGGTCGTGATCAGACGCGCGGCCATGCTTTCCAGCGCCGCCCAGGCGCGGATCATGTCGACGATCTCGACCTTGGTCTTTCTGACAACGACGATGCCGCGGCGTGGCACGGTCTTTACAAAGCCATCCTGCTCCAGCATCGCAATGGCTTCGCGGATAGGCGTGCGGCTGACACCGAGCCGTTCCGACAGAGCGCGCTCGTCGAGCATCACCGGATCTGGCGAGGTGTAGATGTCCATCTTAAGAATGGCTTCTTTCAAGGCTTCATAGGCCTTGGTCTTGAAGCTGGTCTCCGGTGCAATCCGAACGATCGCGATATCGGCTTCAGACATGACGGACGGCGCCTTGGTTTGTTTTCGCGTGGGCATGAATCATCTCCAGTCGAGATGTCCTACCACAGAAATAACGTCAATAATTTTTGGCATACCAGATGCCAGCGTGTCAAGATGACAGCTATTTCAGCAATTTTGCGCTGCAACGCGCCTTGACAATCAAGTTTCTGGCATACCAAATGCCATCAATCCGTCTATTGGAAAAGACGTGAAGGAGGAAGCCATGTCCCAATCGAATCTTGCCGTCAAAGAAGCAACACCATCGGCTAAACAGGCCGTCCGCAAAGTTCTCGATGCGGTCAAAGCCGACAAGCGCACCAGCCTGACCGCCCCCGAGGGCAAGCTTGTGTGTGACGCCTACGGCATTCCCGTGCCGAAGGAAGGCGTGGCCACCTCAGCCGCTGACGCTGCCAAGATGGCAAGCGGCATGGGCTTCCCGGTCGTGATGAAGATCGTCTCGCCGGACATTCTCCACAAGACCGAAGCGGGCGGCGTCATCGTCGGCGTCAAGACCGCCGAAGACGCGCAGAAGGCTTACGACACCATTCTGGCCAATGCCAAGAAGTACAAGGCCGACGCCAAGATAGAAGGTATCCAGGTTCAGCAGATGCTGATGGGCGGCACCGAAGTGATCATCGGTTCGATCACCGATGGTTCGTTCGGCAAGCTGGTGGCCTTCGGCCTGGGCGGCGTGCTCGTCGAAGTGCTGAAGGACGTCACTTTCCGCCTCGCGCCCGCGACCAATGATGACGCGCTGTCGATGCTCGATGGCATCCAGGCTGCCGAGATGCTGCATGGCGTACGTGGCGGCGATCCTGCCAATCGTGAAGCGCTGGCCGACATCATCGTCAAGGTGTCGCAGCTCGTCAGCGATTTCCCTGAAATGGTCGAACTCGATCTCAACCCGGTTTTCGCCACCAAGAAAGACGCGATTGCCGCCGACGTGCGTATCGTCGTCGATTTCGACTACAAACCGCGCCCCGCGCCGCGCTCCAACGCCGAAATCGTCACGGCGATGAACCGCATCATGATGCCGAAGGCCGTCGCCGTGATCGGTGCCTCTGCCGAAGATGGCAAGATCGGCAATTCGGTGATGAAGAACCTCATCAACGGCGGCTACAAGGGCGACATCTATCCGATTCATCCGAAGGCCGAAGAGATCATGGGCCGCAAGGCCTATAAGAGCGTCAAGGATGTTCCGGGCGTGATCGACACCGCGGTATTCGCGATTCCCGCCAAGTTCGTGGCCGGCGCGCTGATCGAATGTGGCGAGAAGAAAATTCCGGGCGCGGTGCTGATCCCGTCGGGCTTTGCCGAAGCCAACGAGCCTGCGCTGCAGGAAGAAATCGTCGCGATCGGCAAGAAATACGACGTGCGTCTGATGGGGCCGAATATCTACGGCTTCTATTACACCCCGGCCAATCTCTGCGCGACGTTCTGTACAGCCTATGACGTGAAGGGCTCAGCGGCGCTGTCGTCGCAGTCCGGCGGCATCGGCATGGCGATCATCGGCTTCTCGCGCTCCGCCAAGATGGGCGTGTCGGCCATCGTCGGTCTCGGCAACAAGAGCGACATCGACGAGGACGATCTGCTCGCCTTCTTCGAGCAAGATCCCAACACCACGATCATCGCGCAGCACTGCGAGGATCTGAAGGATGGCCGTGCCTTCGCGGAAGCCGCCAAGCGCGTCTCCAAGAAGAAGCCGGTCGTCGTACTGAAGGCCGGCCGCACCTCGGCCGGCGCCAAGGCGGCCTCGTCGCATACCGGCGCGCTCGCCGGCAACGACAAGATCTATGAGGACGTGCTGAAGCAGTCGGGCGTCATTCGCGCCCGCTCGCTACGCCAGCTGCTCGAATTCGCCCGTGGCATTCCCGTGCTGCCGACGCCGAAGGGCGAGAACGTGCTGATCATCACCGGTGCTGGTGGTTCGGGCGTGCTGCTGTCGGATGCGGTGGTCGATAACGGCATGTCGCTGATGGCGATGCCGCCGGATCTGGATGCGGCGTTCCGCAAGTTCATCCCGCCGTTCGGCGCCGCCGGCAACCCGGTCGACATCACCGGTGGCGAACCGCCGATCACTTACGTCAACACCGTGAAGCTGGGCCTCACCGATGATCGCATCCACTCGCTGATCCTCGGCTACTGGCACACGATCGTGACGCCGCCGATGGTGTTCGCGCGCAACATGGTCGAGATCAAGAACGAGATGAAGGCCAAGGGCATCGAGAAGCCGATGGTGGCTTCGCTCGCGGGCGATGTGGAAGTCGAGGAAGCCGCCGAATATCTCTACCAGAACGGCATTCCGGCTTACGCCTATTCGACCGAACTTCCGGTCGAGGTGCTCGGCGCCAAGTACAAGTGGGCGCGGGGAGCGGGGCTTCTGTAAGCGGCCTTCCGATACACAAAAACAAAGCGCCGTCCGGGAAACCGGGCGGCGCTTTTTTGCGTTTGCGGTTCTGGCTATACGATCACCGGCTGTTCGGCGACGCCCTCACGGCCGAAGATGCGCAGATAGCGTTCGATCTCTGCAGGGCTGCTGCCGGTCGTCTTGGCCGGATTGTCCGAGAGCTTCACCGCCGAGCGGCCGTTGGCATAGGTGACCTTGCAGACCAGGCTGATTGGGTCGAGTGAATCGAGCCCGCGCGGATGCGCGCCGCGGAAGTCGTTGGTGGCCATGGTGCCCCAGCCGAAGCTCTCGCGGATGCGCCCGCGGAAGCGCTGATGCAGATCGATCATCAGATCGACTTCGAGACCGTCGCTGAACATTGCGCGCTTCTTGCGCGGATCTTCGCCACGCATGGCGTACCAGGCGATCATCTCTTCGCCCGCCGCAACCGGCTCCTTGCTGTCCATGCGCATACCGGTCCATTTCGAGGCCCAGGCCGGCGCATCGCGCAGGAACTGCGTCATTCCGAATGTGTCGGGCAAGATGATCAAGAGCTCGCCGTCATAGACCTCCTGCCACTTCGCCAGCACGTCATATTGTGCGGTCTTCAACTGTTCGTCATTCTCGGCGAGGCAGGCGAACACCATCGGCAATTCGTGCGAATTGGTGCCGATTGCTTCGAATGAATGCTTGAAGGCGAGCAGGGCGTTCGACGTTCCGACGAAGCTGCGGCCAAGCTCGTTGGCCATCGCGTCCGTCACCCATTCCTGCCACAGGAAGCCATGGCGGCGACGGGTGCCGAATTCGGCGAGCCGCATGTCCGGATAGGATTTCAGCTTCTTGATCTTGTTCCAGATCTTGGTCTTGGTCTGGGCGTAGAGAATATCCAGCTCGAACTTATCCAGCGTGGCCATGGCGATCCGCGACCGCAATTCGCTGACGATGGCGAGCGCGTAGATCTCCCACATCGTGACTTCGGCCCAGTCACCTTCGAAGGTGAGGACATATTGACCATCGATGGTCTCAAGCTTGTAGTCAGGCAACCTGAAGCTGCGCAGATATTCGATATATTCCGGACGGAAAATGTCGCGGCGGCCGTAGAAGCGGTTGCCGGCCAGCCAGATCAGTTCGTTCTCCCGGAATGAAAGCGTGCGGGCATGATCGAGCTGCGCGCGCAGCACCGCTTCCGGAATGATCTCGGCAAGGCGGACGGTCTTGGTCCGGTTGATCAGGCCGAAGGTCACGGGCACCTTCGGATAAAGCATCCAGATGAACTGGTGCATCAGGAATTTGTAGAAGTCGGTGTCCAGCAATGACCGGATGATCGGATCAAGCCGGTAGTTGTGATTGTGGACCCGGGTGGCGAAATCCATCATGGCAACGCCACTCCTGGTAACGTGCCTGATCGTGGCACCTGCACCGAAACGGCAGTGGCCGCATCGCTGACGCTGTCTTTGCAGCAGTTCATTAAATTGGCGTATCCGCCGGGTTTATCGATGTCAACGCAAGCGCTGAACCGCGCTTTCACAATCGAGGATTGTCGTGGCAGCCCGTCCTTTGTCGGTCTGTTTCTGGCCCTGATCCTGCATCTGCGGGCATTGCGCAGAATTGTTTGCATGCTTACGATTTCCACCTGCCGGTGGGCGCCCCGAAACGATGAAGGACAGCACCATGAAAGTCGTCGATCTCTCCCACGTCATGAACATCCACACGCCCGGCTGGGTGGGCTATGCCGGCAACAAGATGTATTATGCGCAGAACCTGCAGACGCAGATGATCGTGGCGCAGCGGATCGAGACGGCGCTGCATGCCGGCACCCATTTCGACGGCGCGATGCACGCCACCGACGGGCGCAAGGGCGATATGGCCTCGCTGCCGCTGGATTACCTGTTCAATCGCGGCGTTGTCGTCGATATCTCCAGCCAGATGCACGACTGGGCGGTGATCACGCCAGAGATGCTCGAAAAGTCAGGGGCAGATATTCGCGAAGGCGACATTCTGATCCTGCACACCGGCTGGCACAAATATTACGAAGGGCAGGCGCAGCAGGATCTGGTGAAGTACTTCTGCTATCACCCCGGTCCGAACCTCGACACGCTGCATTGGATGCTGGAGAAGAAGATCAAGTGGTTCGGCATGGACACAGGGTCCTGCGATCACTCGATGAATACTTCAATCCGCAATATGCGTCCGGACATCGCTGCGCAGTTCACCAAGAAGCACGGCAAGACGCCGGCTGAGTTCTTCGGCACTTTCGAATACACGCACAAGCTCTCGGGCCGGCATGTCTCTGCCGACATGTTCCCGTTCCACAACTACGCGTTTCAGGAAGGCCTGTTGCATGCGGAGAATATCGGCGGCGACATCGAGCTGATGCTGAACCAGCGCTGCCTGATCGGCGCATTCCCCTGGCGTTATGACGGGCTTGAGTCATGCCCGTGTCGTATCCTGTGCTTCACGGATACGGGCGATGCGTCGGTGGAAGCCATGGGCAATGCCGCAAAGGCGATCATGGGGTGATGTAGCCTAGGTCGACACCGTCATGGCCGGGCTTGTCCCGGCCATCCACGTCCGTCTGAACTAGCGGCCAAGTCGTGGATGCCCGGGACAAGCCCCGGCACGACGTGGAGAGGTTGGTGGATCGTTGTCTAGCGCCTCAGTCTCGCATCCGGCGCGTTTGCCTGCAGCGTATTCTGGATGCCTTCGCGGAGCAGGGGATAGTCGGCGCGATCCCAGTCCGCCATCCTGATATCGGTGAGCAAGGTCGCCGACTTTCCAAACACCACGATGCGGTCGCCCACTGCCATGGCTTCTTCGAGCTGATGCGTGATCAGGATCGCCGTCGATTTAAACTCTCGTGCCAGTTCGACGAAGGTCTTGCGCAGCTCATTGGCCGTGACTTCATCGAGCGCACTGAAGGACTCATCGGCCAACAGGATCTCCGGCTGTACGGCAAAGGCGCGCGCAATCGCAACACGCTGGCGCATGCCGCCGGAAAGTTCGCGCGGATAGGCGTTAGCGAACTTCTCCAGACCGAGCCGTTTCAGCCAGGTCATCGCACGCTCCTGCTGAATGTCCTCGGCGATGCCGATCAGTTCGAGGGGCAGCTTGACGTTGTCGAGCGCGGAGCGCCAGGGAAACAGCCGGTCCTGCTGGAAGATCGTCGCGATCTTGCCGCGGAAGGCGTTGAAGTCGTTATAGGGGGTTTTTCCGCCGATGGTGATACTGCCGGCGGTGGGATGTTCGAGGCCGATCAACAGATCGAACAGCGTTGACTTTCCGCAGCCGGTCTTGCCGACTATGGCGATGAGTTCGCCGGGATCGATCCGCAGCGACAACTGGTCGATGGCCGTAATCGATTGACCCGATGTGGTCTGGCGGAAGACCTTGCGCAGGCCGGAAATCTCGATGGGCGCTGAAGCTTCGGTCATGCCCGCCACCGCAATACGTGCGTTTCAAGCCTGACGAGCAATGCTTCGAGGAAGAACAGCAGCACAACCAGCACCAGCGTCCAGGCAAACACGTCGGCCACCGAGAACAATTCCTGCGCGACCGAGAGCTGATGCCCGATGCCGGTCACTGCGCCGACGAGTTCAGCGATGGTCACGACGCGTATGGCCAGGCTGAGCGTGATCTTCCAGCTCGTGATGATCCCCGGCGTGATCGCCGGGAGCATCAGCTTGTGGAAGAACTGCAGCGGCGTGGGCCGGAAGGAGCGGATCATCTGCTTCAGATCGCGCGACACCTCGCGCATGTTGTCGAGGGCATCGACGGTGAAGACGGGGGCGCAGACCACGACCAGCACGAAGACGATGCGGAATTCGACGCCCTTGAACCACAATACCGCGAACAGGATCCAGGAGACGACCGGTACCGCCATCAGGATCCGCACCATCGGGCGCAGATATTTCTCGACGCTGTCAGACAGATACATCAGCACTGCGACCAGCAGGCCGATGACGAATGACACGACCAGCGACAGCAGCACGCGGCCCAGCGTCACCGCAACGTCGAGCGGGGTGATCTTGGTCAGGCTTTCGGCAATACGGCCGAGGCCCGGGATCGCGAAAGCGGGGATGCCCAGCGACGGTGCCAGATAGGACATGACCTGCCAGACCGCTGCGAAGAGCACGATCGATATGATCGTCTCGCGCGGCAGGCTGGAGATCATCAGGCTTCGCGGTGACCTTTCGAAGATCGGCTCCTCGAATGGCGTGGCAGGTCTCGGTTCGTCAGGGGGCATAGATGATCGCTTCGTCAGGCAGCTTTGGATGGAAGCCGGCGGCAACGGCGCGCTCGAACGTATCCCAGATGCTCTTGCGTTCGGTGGCGTCCCAGGCTGGCTTGGCGTCGAAGTCCCAGCGCTTGGCGAGCACGGCTTCCTTCAAGATGCCGGGCGGCAGCTTCACGGTCTCGACTGCGATCTTGTCGGCACCATCCGGATCGCTGCGCAGATATTTGGTAACGTCCGCCAGCGCAGCGACGAATTTCTTGGGCGCGTCCGGGGCCTTCTTGATCGTGTCCTCGCGCATGGCATAGACCAGCTCCCAGCCGGTGGTGCCCGCGATCTCTTTCCAGCCGTCGTTGGCGTTGAAGATGATCTTCAGCGACGGATCGTCTTTCATCATCATCGTGGCGATCGGCTCGATGATCATCGCGGCATCGACGCGGCCAGCGGCGAGCTGCGCACGCGCTACAGCGAAATTCGCGTTAACCAATGTCGTGTCCTTGGCCAGGTCCATTTTTTTAGATTTTGCGTAGATCGACAGGATCTGGAATTGCCCGCTGCCCATGTCGGCGGCGAGTTGCTTGCCTTTCAGGTCGGCCAGCGACTTGATGGCCGGATCCTTGGTGATGATGACGAGATCGGCGAGCGTGGCACCTGTTGCGACGATTTGCAGCGGCACGCCTTCGAGGCGCAGCTTCTGGAAGTAGGTGGGGCCGCCGATCAGCGTGTCGATTTCGCCGGTGGCGAGGCCCGCATAATAAGAGGAGAAAGAAGGGTAGACCTGAACTTCGGCCTCGAAACCGTTCTTGGTATCGAACTTCTGCGCCTTCATGATGTTGATGATGATCGGCGCGAAGACGGGAAGTGTCAGACTACCCACGCGGATTTTTGTCGGCGCCTGCGCCTGCGAATTTGTTGCGAGCGCGGTGCTCATCAGCGTAGCAGCCGTGCCCATTGTGAAGGCGCGTCGCGAAAGTCCGGTCATGACATCTCCTCAAGAAACGTTGTGGCGCGTGGCTTTTCGATGGGTTTATGCGGCGTTGCGATATTTGTTTGTAAGCAAATGATATGCCAAAATTGAATCCACTAAATCCTCTTGCAGTCGTGAAATAACGCTACTAGCATTTCGTTTGTGTGCAAATGAAATCTGCTCTGACTGCAGGAGGCGACGATGCCGCACGTGACGACGCCCGACGGGACGCAACTCTATTATGAGGAAGTCGGTACCGGGAGTCCTGTGGTTTTCGTCCATGAGTATGCGGGAGATTACCGCACCTGGGAGCCGCAGCTTCGTTACTTCTCGCGCTCCTATCGTTGCGTCACCTACAGCCAGCGCGGTTATCCGCCATCGGATGTGCCGACCGATCCAGCACGTTACGGCCAGGATATTGCGCGCGATGACGTCATCGCACTGATGGATGCACTGAAGATCGACAAGGCGCATATCGTCGGTCATTCCATGGGCGCATCGACGGCGCTGCATGTCGGCATCCACTATCCGGACCGCTGTTTGTCGGTGACGGCCGCGAGCTGCGGTTACGGCTCCAGCCCCGATCCCGCTTTCGTGGAGCAGGGCCGTGCAGCCTCGCGCGAAACCGCCAAGATGTTCGAGACGGTCGATTTTCCGACCGCTGCAGCGCGTTACGCTGATGGTGCGACGCGTCAAACCCATAAGAACAAGGACCCGCGCGGCTTTGCCGAATTCGCACGTATGTTGGCCGATCACTCCCCGGTCGGGCACGCGTTGACCATGCGCGAGCTGCAGGCCAAGCGCCCGATGCTGTGGGAGATGAAGCCGCAGCTCGAGAAATTCACGCCGCCACTGCTGATCATAGTTGGCGACGAGGACGATTGGTGCCTCGATCCCAGCATCTTCCTCAAGCGCACGGTGCCGACGGCAGGTCTTCTGGTATTGCCGCGTGCCGGCCATACCATCACCAGTGAAGAGCCGGCGGCATTCAATGCAGCGCTGGCTGAGCTTTTCCCGGCGGCCGAGTCCGGCCGCTGGATGTCGCACAAGCCGGCGGTCTGAGCGATGAGCGCGCCCAGCGATATCATCGTTGATATTGCGGACGGCATCGCGACGCTGCGTCTGGCCAATCCGGCCCGACGTAACGCGATCTCCACGGCGATGTGGAACAAGATCGCCGCCTTTGCCGGCGACGTCGCTACCCGCAAGGATATCCGCGTCGTCGTCATCCGCGGAGAGGGCGACCTGATGTTTTCCGCGGGCGCAGACATTTCCGACTTTGCCACGGCTCGATCAGGCGAAGGCAATGCCCGGGCCTATGACGATCTGGTCGAGAATACCTGTCTGGCCATCGAGGCGATTCCGCAGCCGACCATCGGGTTGATCTATGGCGGCTGCATGGGCGCCGGGTCATCCGTTGCTGCGAGTTGCGACATGCGCGTTGCTGCGGACGATGCCTTCTTCGCCGTACCCGCCGCCAAGCTTGGTCTAGGCTACGATCCGCGCGGCATTGCTCGCTTCATCCGCGTGTTCGGCGCCGGCGCGACGCGGCAGGTCTTGTTTACGGCCGATCGTCTGCCTGCCATGCGCGCCCATGCGCTGGGCGCGGTGCATGTCATCGCACCGAAGGCTGACATTGAAACGCTGGCTGGCGAGCTTGCAACGAAGATCGCCGGCAACGCGCCGCTGACCATCAAGGCCGCCAAGGCTGCAATCCGTGCGCTGACCACCAACAACGCCGAACTCCTGGCGGAAGCCGAGCAGTTCTATGCTGCGGCCGACGCCAGCGCCGACTACGCCGAAGGCCGCAAGGCCTTTGCCGAGAAACGACCCCCGCGTTTTGCGGGAAGCTGAATTTATCATTTCCATTTCTGCCAACCCAAGAAGGACACGCACATGGATCTCCAACTCAAAGGCAAATGCGCTCTCGTCACCGGCGGCAGCGAAGGTATCGGCAAGGCGATCGCCATGACGCTGGCGAAGGAGGGCGTCAATGTCGCCATCTGCGCTCGTCGCATGGAGCCGCTGGAGAAAACTGCTGAGGAAATCCGCAATGCCTACGGGGTGACGGTGGTCGCGATATCAGCCGACCTCACCAAGGATGCGGATGCCAAGGCTTTCGTCGAGAAGGCCGCCAAGGAACTCGGCAGCATCGATCTGATGATCAACAATGCCGGTTCGGCACCGGGCGGCGTGATCGAGACGCTCACCGAAGCCGACTGGGAGCAGGCGCTGCAGCTCAAATTCATGGGCTATGTGCGCTGCCTGCGCTACGCGCTGCCGATCATGGTCAAGCAGGGCGGCGGTCGTGTCGTCAACCTGATCGGCAATGACGGCGTCAAGCCATCCTATTGGGAAATCGCGCCGGGTGCGGCGAACGCTGCCGGTCAGAACATGACCCTGTCGCTCGCAGGTCAGTATGGCCGTCACAACATCTCGTTCTGCGCCGTCAATCCGGGCCCGGTTCGTACCGAGCGCTGGGCTGGCCTCGTCAACGCCATGTCGCGCGATATGAAGATTTCCTACGAGGAAGCCGACAAGCTGGCGCCCGCTTCGATCCCGCTCGGCCGCATCGCCGAAGTCGAGGAAGTTGCAAATCTCGTCGTCATGCTCGCGTCACCACTCGTGCAGATGGCGAACGGCACCATGATCGAAATCGATGGCGGTCAGGACAAGGCGCTGATGGATCGTTTCCGCGATCGATAGTCGTCAAAATCAGGCGCGCGGCGGCGGAATATCGCTGCCGCGCAGCTCTGCGAAATTCGGTCGCAGATGCGCGCGCATCGGCCGACATCAGATGATCAAAACTTCGGCGATGTGCTAGGCATGTTGCACCAAGACCGGTCTTGACAACGAAGAGGGTGCGCCGGACTATTTGCGTACAAACTAATTCGCGTTGCAAACATGGGGCTGCAAGCGACGCAAGGGCGAACGGTTGATCCGTTTCTTGCGAAGGCTTCGGCGAGAATCACTTCTATCGCAAACGTCGATCACAACGGAGTTCGATCATGATGACGGCTCGTTCCCTTCACTCACTCGCGATTGCCGGCACAATGGCCGGCGCACTGACATTGTCGTTCGGCCACGCGGTTCTCGCGCAGGATACGATCAAGATCGGTGAGCTCAACAGCTACAAGACACAGACCGCGTTCCTCGATCCCTACAAGAAGGGCTGGGAGCTGGCGATCGAACAGATCAATGCCAAGGGCGGCGTGCTCGGTAAGAAGCTTGAAGTGATCTCGCGCGATGATGGCTCGACGCCGGGCGATGCCGTGCGCGTGGCCGATGAGCTGGTGACGCGCGAAGGTGTCAACATTATCGCCGGCACGTTCCTGTCGCATATCGGTCTTGCGGTGACCGAATTCGCCGGCAAGAAGAAAGTGTTCTTTCTCGCCGCAGAGCCGCTGACCGATAAGATCACCTGGCAGAACGGCAACAAGTATACGTTCCGCCTGCGTGCCACGACCTATATGCAGGTCGCAATGCTGTTGCCGGATGCGCTGGCTGCCAAGAAGAAGCGTTGGGCGCTGGTCTATCCGAACTTCGAATACGGCCAGGCGGCGGTCGCGACCTTCAAGGAAATGATGAAGGCCAAGCAGCCTGACATCGAATTCGTCACCGAGCAGGCACCGCCGCTCGGCAAGGTGGATGCCGGCGCCGTGGTGCAGGCCATCGACGATGCCAAGCCGGACGCGATCTTCAATGTGCTGTTCGGCGCAGACTTCTCCAAGCTGGTCCGTGAAGGTACCACGCGCGGCGTGTTCAAGGATCGCACCGTCGTGAGCCTGCTGTCGGGCGAACCGGAATATCTCGATCCGGTGAAGGAAGAAGCGCCGGTCGGCTGGATCGTCACCGGCTATCCCTGGGACAAGATCAAGACCCCGGAATACCTGGCTTTCCTGACGGCCTATCAGAAGAAGTACAACGACTATCCGCGTCTCGGTTCGATCGTCGGCTATGTCACGATGACGTCTCTGGCTGCCGGTATCGCCAAGGCAGGTTCGACGGACACCGACAAGCTGATTACGGCCTTCGAAGGTCTGAAGCTCGACAGCCCGTTCGGTCCGTTTATGTATCGCGCCAGCGATCACCAGGCGACCATGGGGGCCTATGTCGGCAAGATCGCGCTTGAGGGCGGCAAGGGTACCATGGCCGACTTTAAATATGTCGATGGTGCATCGGTGCTGCCTAGCGACGCCGAAGTGAAGAAGCTCCGTCCCGCGACCGAGTAACAGGAAGTACGACGATGATCGCCGTTGATACTCTCCCCGCAGGTTCAACGCGGGGAGGGGGATTCCTCCGATGAGTTTCAACGCGTTTTTGTTTCAGGCACTGAACGGCCTGTCGGCTGCCTCCGGCCTGTTCTTTGTAGCAGCCGGGCTGTCGCTGATTTTCGGCGTCACCCGGATCGTTAATATCGCTCACGGGTCCCTCTATATGATCGGGACCTATATCGCCTACAGCATCGCCACCAAGGTCGGCGGTGCCGTCGGCTTCTGGGGCGGCATTGTTCTGACCGCATTGCTGGTGGCCCTGATCGGCGCTGCGATCGAAATCCTTCTGCTGCGGCGGATCTATCGCGCGCCCGAACTGTTTCAATTGCTCGCCACTTTCGCGCTGGTGCTCGTTATCAACGACGCGACGCTGTGGATCTGGGGTCCTGAGGATTTGCTTGGCCCGCGCGCGCCAGGCCTGACCGGCTCCATCGAGGTGCTTGGCCGCCGGCTACCCACTTACGATATCTTCCTGATTTTCGTCGGCCCGTTCGTGCTGTGGATGCTGCATCTGGCGCTGGCCAAGACCCGCTTCGGTCGCTTGATGCGCGCAGCCACGCAGGACCGTGAGATGGTGGGTGCGCTCGGCGTCAACCAGGCCATGCTGTTCACGGGCGTGTTTGCGCTCGGCGCTTTGCTCGCTGGCCTTGGCGGCGCATTGCAGATTGCGCGTGAGCCGGCGACACTGGCGACCGACCTGATCGTGATCGGCGACGCCTTCGTCGTCGTCGTGGTCGGTGGCATGGGTTCGATCTCTGGGGCCTATCTCGCCGCAGTCATCATCGCCGAGGTCAAGGCGCTGTGCATCGGCCTCGGCGTCGTGAATTTTGGCGGCTTTACGGTGAATTTCTCCAAACTGACGCTGGTGGCCGAATTTCTCGTGATGGCCGCGGTGCTGATCGCGCGGCCTTATGGTTTGCTCGGTCGGGAGCAGGTGGCTGTGCGCAGTGTCGCGGAGCCCGAAGAGCCGCTGCGTCCGGCGACAACGGCCACGAAGATTGCCGGCCTCATTCTTCTGGTCGTCCTCGTGTGCCTGCCGCTGATCGCCAAGAGCTCACCCTATACGCTGGTGCTCGGCATCGACGTGTTGATCGCCGTGTTGTTCGCGACCAGCCTTCATTTCATCATGGGGCCGGGCGGCATGCATTCCTTCGGCCACGCGGCCTATTTTGGCCTCGGTGCTTACGGCGCAGCGCTACTGGTGAAATGGTTTGCTGCGCCGATGGGACTCGCGCTGGCAGCCGCGCCAGTGCTAGCGCTGGTCGGCGCGCTGCTGTTCGGCTGGTTCGCCGTGCGTCTGTCCGGTGTCTATCTGGCGATGCTCACGCTCGCCTTCGCCCAGATCGTATGGGCGGCCGTGTTCCAGTGGGAAACACTCACCGGCGGCTCCAACGGCGTGCTCGGGGTGTGGCCGTCGGCGCCATTCGACAGCCGTGGGGCATTCTATTTCCTGACACTCGCACTGGCCGCGCTCGGCGTGTTGCTGCTCCGCAAATTCCTGTTCGCGCCATTCGGTTACGCGATGCGGGCAGGGCGTGACTCTCCCTTGCGCGCCGAAGCGATCGGTCTCGACGTCAAGCGCGTGCACTGGCTCGCTTTCGCCATTGCCGGCGCGGTCTGCGGCATTGCCGGTGGGTTGTTCGCCTTCGCTAAGGGCTCGATTTCGCCGGAGACCATCGGCGTCAGCCGCTCCATTGATGGTCTCGTCATGGTTCTTCTCGGTGGCATCCAGACGCTGACCGGCCCGATCGTCGGTGCCTCGGTCTATGCGGTGCTGCAGGATTTCATGATGCGTTCGACAGAGTACTGGCGGGCCCTGCTCGGCGGCATCATCCTGCTGCTAGTACTGGCCTTCCCGAGTGGCATCGTCGGCGGCTTCGTCAAACTGATCTCGCGGCGCAAGACAACATCAAAGGCCGCATCATGAGCGACCTCGCCATTCGTTCGCTCTCGAAATCCTTCGGCGGCGTGCGCGCCGTCAACGAGGTGTCGTTCGATATCAAGCGCGGCGAATTCCTCGCGCTGATCGGCCCCAACGGCGCCGGCAAGTCGACCTGCTTCAACATGATCAACGGCCAGCTGCCGCCGGATTCCGGCGAGATCTGGTTCGAAGGGGCGAAGCTCAACGGCAAGAAACCACGCGATATCTGGCGCCTTGGTATCGGTCGTACCTTTCAGGTCGCCGCCACCTTCAACTCGATGACGGTTATCGAGAATGTGCAGATGGCGCTGATCTCGCACGCCAATCAGGTTTATCGGCTGTGGAAGCCGGCATCCTCGCTGCATCGCGAACGCGCACTCGAACTGCTGGCCCAGGTCGGCATGCAGGATGCCGCCGATCGGCCCAGCCGCGAGCTGGCTTATGGCGACGTCAAGCGCGTCGAACTGGCGATTGCGCTCGCCAGCGATCCCCGTCTGCTGCTCATGGACGAGCCGACCGCCGGCATGGCGCCCAAGGAGCGCAACGATCTGATCGCGCTGGTGAAACGTCTGGTGATCGAGAAGGGCATCTCCGTGCTGTTCACCGAGCATTCGATGGATGTGGTGTTCGCCTTCGCTGATCGCATCATCGTGTTGGCGCGGGGCCGGCTGATCGCCGATGGCGATGCCAAGTCGATCCGTGACAATCCGCAGGTGAGGGAAGTGTATTTCGGCACCGGCAAGACCTTCCAGAAATCGAAGGCCCACTGATGAGTGCCCCGATGCTCTCGGTCGAAAATCTCGGTGCCTCCTATGGCGCTGCGCAGATTCTCTATGATCTCAGCCTGCAGGTTGGGCGCGGCGAAGTGGTGGCACTGATGGGCCGCAACGGCGCCGGCAAGACCACGACCATGAAGGCCATCATGGGCCTGATGGCGCAGTCTACCGGCAAGGTCCAGTTCGATGGCCACGATATCTCCGGCCGGCAGCCTTACGAGATTGCGCGGCTCGGCCTCGGTTTCACGCCGGAGGACCGCCGCATCTTCTCCGATCTGACGGTGCTGGAAAATCTGGATATCGGCCGCCAGCCGCCGCGCAAGTTCAGCGACGGCGTAGCGGCGCCGGTCTGGACCGAGGAGAAGTTGCTGGCGCTGTTCCCGAACTTGGGCGAAATGCCGAACCGTCCGGGAGGGCGGATGAGCGGTGGCGAACAGCAGATGCTCACCGTGGCGCGGACGCTGATGGGCAATCCGCTGCTGATCCTGCTGGACGAGCCGTCCGAGGGCGTTGCCCCCCTGATCGTCGAACTGATGGCCAACACCATTCTCGAATTGAAAAAGGCCGGGGTGTCGATTCTGCTGTCGGAGCAGAATGTGCATTTTGCCGAACTGGTCTCGGACAGGGCCTATGTCCTCGAAAAGGGCCAGATCCAATGGGATGGCACCATGGCCGAGCTGGCGGAGAATATTGACATTCAACGCGCTTATTTGACGGTGTAACGACCAAAACTTCAACTGTCGCGGCAACCGAAGATCGTTCATAACTAGCAAGAGATCATCGGGGACGACATGGCGCAGAAACCGACCAAGCTGAAGGCCCTTCCGACCGCGGAGCCATCGCCGGACTATGTCCTCGACTCCCAGGTCGGCTTCCTGATGCGCGTGGCGATGCAGCGCCACACCTCCATCTTCATGTCCAACATGATCGAGGATCTGACCCAGACGCAATTCGCGGTGCTGGCGAAGCTGCATGAGGTCGGCCCGAGTTCACAGAACCATCTCGGGCGGCTGGTCTATCTCGATGCCGCGACCATCAAGGGGGTTGTGGATCGGCTGGGCCTGCGCGGATTCATCACCACCGGTAGCGACCCTACGGATCGCCGTCGCCGTGCAGTGTCGCTGACCGAGAAGGGCGCCCGTGTGGTCGATGCCGCAATCCGCGTTGCAGCGGAGGTCAGCGCCAAAACGCTGCGCCCCTTGACCGCCGAAGAGCAACGCACACTGACGCGGTTGCTGAAGAAGATCACCTGATCACATCTTGCTATTGAGCAGGGCTTTGATCCTCTGCGGCGAGACCGGCAGCTGCGTGATAGCCCCGGGCTGGCCGAGCGCGTCGTCGATCGCCGCTGCAATCGCCGCGCCCACGGCATTGGTGCCGCCTTCGCCGGCGCCCTTGAGCCCCATCGGGTTGAGCGGGCTCGGCGCATCCTCGGAAATGATCACTTCCACATCAGGCACTTCGCGCGCCGTCGGCATCAGATAGTCGGCGAAGGTTACCGCCAGCGGTTCGCCGCGGTCGTCGTAGGTGAACTCTTCATAGAGCGCACCACCGATGCCTTGGGCCACGCCGCCAACGATTTGGCCATCGACCAGCATCGGGTTGATCGCCTTGCCGATGTCATAGGCGACAAGATACCGCTCGACGCTGATGCCGCCTGTATCGCGCGCCAGTGAGACGACGGCGACATGGACGCCGTATGGGTAGGTCATATGCTTGGATTCGAACGACGCTTCGGCGAACAGGCCAGGTTCGTCGTCGCCGAGCAGATTGCTTCCCGGTTCGAGCGCTTTTGCGATCTCGGCAAGTGTCATGGACGGGCCGGTGCTGCCATCGAGACGGATGATGTGACCGTCGACAATGTCGAGTTGATCGGCGGACAATTGCATCAATTCGGCTGCCGCAGCCAGAGCCTTATCGCGCAGTTTCAGCGCGGCCTGCCGCGTCGCTTCGCCCGTCATCACGGAGACGCGCGAGGCGAAGGCGCCGAGGCCTCTGGCGATACGGTTGGTCTGGCCGTGGATCACGCTGACATTGTCATAGCTGGCGCCGAGTTTCTCTGCGCAAATCTGAGCGATGACAGTTTCGACGCCTTGGCCCACCGAAGCGGCGCCGGTGACGACTTCCACGAGCCCGTCGGTCCCGACATTGATCCGCACATCGTCGAACGGGCCAAGACCGCTTTTCTCGACGAACATGGCGACACCGGAGCCGACCAGTTCGCCGGCTTTCCGGCGCTGCGCAATCTGCGTCTGCAACGCGTCCCAGCCAATGCCATCCAGCGCCTTGTCCAGCAGTTTCGGATAATCGCCGGAATCCAGCACGATGTCGGTGCCAAGCGTTTCCAGCGCACGCGTCACCGGCATCGCGCTTAGCGCGATGAGGTTGCGGCGTCGGACCTCGACGCCGTCGATGCCCACCTTGGCCGCAACCGCATCCAGCAATCGTTCGCGCACAAAAGTGCTCTCATAGCGCCCGGGCGCGCGATAAGTCCCGCCGGGCGTCTTATTCGTCAGGCGGATATGGCCGAGCACGCGATAGGCGGGAATGCGATAGGGACCGGGCAGCATCGCGGCGGCGAGGTCAGGCACGGTCGCGGCATGCGTGCGCATATAGCCGCCCTGATCGTGGAAGAACTCGTTGTCGATGGCCAGGATGTTTCCGTCTTTGTCGATGGCAGCCCGAATGTGATGGGTCTGCTGCCGGGAGTGATTGGCCGCGATCAGATGCTCGCGGCGGTCCTCGATCCATTTCACGGGACGGCCGAGGCGCAGCGCCGCCAGACATACCAATACGTCCTCGGGATACATCTCGCCGCGAACGCCGAAGCCGCCACCAACATGGCCTTCGAACAGATTGGTGTTGGCAGCGGTGCGGCCGAACATCTTCGCAAGCTGGTCGCGATTCCAGTGCGGGACTTTCGCAGCACCGTACATTTCCAGCATGTCGGTCTCGGCGATATAGCGGCCGATGGCGCCGCGCGTCTCCAGGGGAACGCCGGAATGACGGCCGATGGAGAGCGAAAGGCTGACTACGGCATGGGCATTGGCGAAGGCTCCATCGACGTCGCCATAACCTTTCTCGATCAGCGCGGTCTCGGTCGGTAGTCCGTCGCGGAACTCGCCGATCTCGCCATCGGCCTGCAGGATCACCGGCAGTTCTTCTATCTCGACTTCGACATGCTCGGCGGCATCTTCGGCAAGATAGAGTCTTCGGCGAACACGACGGCGACGGGATCGCCGACATAGCGCACCTTGTCCTTGGCCAGAATGGTCTGGCGATAGGCGGCGAGTTGCTCCAGCCGCGTCAGACGGAAATCAATCGGCGGAATCTCGGCGACATCGGCAAAGCTCCAGGCGGCGACCACGCCCGGAATCGCCAGAGCCGGCGCGAGATCGACCGAGACGATATTGCCGTGGGCGTAGGTCGAGCGCACTACGCGCATGTAAAGCTGGTTCGGGAAATTGATGTCCGCAGCAAATTTACCCTGGCCACGCAGCAACGGGCCGTCTTCCTTGCGGAGGACGGACTTGCCGACCAAGGTCGCTTTCGCGGCAGCACTCACGACTGACGCATCTCCACCGCAGCGGCGCGCACCGCCTTGATGATGTTCTGATACCCGGTGCAGCGACACAGGTTCGACGACAGCACGTCGACCAGATCGTGGTCGGAAATATCCGGCTCGCGCTCCAGCACGCCGACGGCGAGCATCAGGAAGCCGGGCGTGCAGAAGCCGCATTGCAGGCCGTGGTTCTCCATGAAGGCGCGCTGCATGGGGTGCATCTCCTCGCCATAGGCGAGACCTTCGACGGTACGGATCTGCTTGCCGTCTGCCTGTTGTGCGAACATCAGGCAGGAGCGCACCGGCTCGCCATTGACCAGCACCGTGCAGGCACCGCAGACGCCGTGCTCGCAACCGATATGCGTGCCGGTCTGGCCACAGTCCTCGCGGATCGCGTCGGCGAGGGTCCGGCGCGACTCCACGCGAATAGCGTGGGACTGACCGTTGATGATGAGGGTGATGTCGGTCTTGTCGCTCATGCAAGTTTTCCGTTGCTTGGCAATTTTCCGCTGCTGCGCAGGGCCGCCCGAATGCGCTGCGGCGTCGCCGGCATTTCGTCGATGGAGACTTCGAATGGTGAGAGCGCATCGTTGATCGCCGAGATCACCGCTGCCGGCGCACCGATGGCGCCGCCTTCGCCGAGGCCCTTGGCCTTGGTGATGGAATTGCCGGTCAGAGTTTCGATGTGATGCAGCTCGATTTCGGGAATTTCGTGCGTCGTCGGCGGCAGAAAATCCGCCAGCGTGCTGGTCAGGATGTTGCCGGTCTCGTCATAGATGATCTCTTCCAGCAGCGCGTTGCCGATGCCCTGCGCCACACCGCCATGGACCTGGCCGTCGGCGATCATCGGATTGATGATCAGCCCGGCATCCTCCGCGACCAGAAATTTCTCCATCTCCACACGGCCGGTCTCGATATCGACTTCGACAATGGCGACGTGGCAGGCATTGGAGAAGGTGCCCGACGGATCGTAGGTGCCGATCTCGGTGAGACCCGGTTCGATCTCGCCCTTGAAGATGTGGGTCTGGTGATAGGCTGCACGCGCCATCGACGCGATGGTGACGGAGCGATCAGTCCCGATGACATGCGCCGAGCCGGACTGCAGCGTGATGTCTTCGGGCGCTGCTTCAAGGAAATGGCTCGCCATCTTCAGCAGTTTGGCGCGGATCTTTTGCGCGGCCAGCAGGCTGGCGCCGCCCGACAGCACCAACGAACGGCTGGCAAAGGTGCCCCAGCCATAGGGCGAGCGGTCTGTGTCGCCGTGAACCACCTTGATGAATTCCGGATCGATGCCGATCTCGTCGGCGATGATCTGCGCCAGTGATGTGCGCAGTCCCTGGCCATGCGGCGACGAGCCGATCCGCGCTTCGACGAAGCCCGAGGGATCGATGGTCAGATACACGGTCTCGAAGCCCGGCGTGATCTCCATCCCGCGTGCCGCGAAAGCCGGGCTGCCATAGCCAGTACGCTCGGAGAAGGTGGCAAAGCCGATACCGAGATAGCGGCCGGCATCGCGCGCGATCTTCTGGCGCTTGCGGAATGCGTCGAGGTCGATGGCCTTGATGGCCATCTCCATGGTTTCCTTATAGCTACCGTCATCGAAGACGAGCCCGGTCGCCGACGTATAGGGAAACTTGTCGATGAGATTTCGACGCCGCAGTTCGGTCGGCTCTATGCCGAAGGCGGCGGCAGCCTTGTCCATGAGACGTTCGAGCACGAAGGTGATGACCGGCCGCGAGACGCCGCGATAGGGCGCCATCGGACAGGTATTGGTCATCACGCCGCGCGACCGACAATCATAGGCGCGCACATCGTAAGGGCCGGGGAGTTCGGCCAGCGCCATCAAGGGTTCGACGCCGCAGGTCGTGGGAAAGCAGGAATAGGCGCCGATATTGGCGACGATATCGCCGCGCAAAGCGAGCAGCTTACCGTTCTTGTCGAACGCGCCTTCGAGCTGCACATGCTGGTCGCGGCTGTGAAAGCTCGCAATCAGGTTCTCGCGGCGATCCTCGGTCCAGGCCACGGAGCTGCGCAGTTTGCGCGCCAGCCAGACCAGCAGCACATATTCCGGCGCGAGCGACATTTTCTGGCCGAAGCCGCCGCCGACATCGGGCGCGACGACGCGCAAATCGGATTCGGGAATGCCGAGGATGTCGCACACCGCCGTGCGTGTCAGATGCGGCATCTGCGTGGTGCAGGTCAGCGTGACGCGGCCGGTCGAACCATCATAGGCGGCATGGCCGGCGCGGGCTTCCATCGGCGTCGCATTCTGACGCCGCGAGCGGGCATCGACGCGCAACACGTTGTGCGCGGTCTTCCAGACATCCTCGAAGCCGGGTGTCGCGATGCGACCCTCGACGATCACGTTGTGTTTGGTGTCGGCGTGAACCAGCGGAGCGTCTTCGGCGAGCGCATCCATCGCATCGATCAGCGGTGCGCCTTCGGATATCTCGACCTCGACCTGATCGGCGATGTCCTCCGCCTGATCCTTGCTCGGTGCGTAGACGGCCGCGATGGACTCACCTGTGAACCGCACCACGCCATCGGCAAGGATCGGCTGACCCACGGCGACATAGTTGAACTTGCTCAGCATCGGCCGGATCGGCTTCAGCTTTGCGAGGTCCTTGGCCGTGACGATGCCTGCGCCCTCTGGTGCCGTGATATTCTCGATCCTTCCGGCAGCGACGCTGCTGCGGACGAAGCGCACCCAGTGAGTGGCCGGCATATCCGCCGTGAAGCGGCCGCGACCGGTGACGAGGGCGGGGTCCTCGAGCCGGCGGATCGAACGCCCGACCCAGGTCGTACCGGAGCCCTTGGTGTGGACCGTCATTGCGTCGAGCGCTCCAGCGCGCGGCGCGTCACGGCGCGGACCAGATCGCAGCGATACTCGGCCGTGGTCTGGATATCCTCCAGCGGCTCGATCGCATTCGCCGCGGCTTCACCGGCAGCGACGAACAGGTCCGGCGAGGGAATCTGACCGATCAACACGTCTTCGGCCTCAGTGATCCGTCGTGCACGGTCTTCGGCACCACCAATGCCGACATGCGCATCGGTGATCACGCCATTGACGAGGCGATAGGTGACGAGCGCGGCAGACATCGCAAAATCGCCCGCACGGCGGCTGAACTCGTAGAAGCCGAACTTGGTATCGTCGGGCAGCAGCGGCAAGCGCGCTTCGGCGAGGAACTCGTCCTCGGCCAGCGATGTCGACATGATGCCTTCGAGGAAGTCGGTGACAGGGACGATGCGCTCACCACGCACGCTCTTCACGACCAGTTGCGCGTTCAGCGTCGCTGCGACGAGGCACCATTCCGATGCAGGGTCGGCATGGGCGAGGCTGCCACAAAAAGTCCCGCGCATGCGGATTGGATAATGCGCGATGTGGCTGACCACGAAAGCGAGGAGCTTACCAAGCGGACCGTCGATGACAGGCTTGTGGAATGCGCCGTGGCGCACCCGCGCGCCAATCGAGAGATAATCGCCGTCGACAGCGAGGCGGTCGAGCCCTTCGACCTCATTGATATCGATCAAATGCGCCGGCCGCGCCATGCGGAACGCCATGATCGGCACCAGGCTCTGGCCGCCCGCCAGAATGCGGCCGTCGAGCGGCGCAAACTCGGCCAATGCACTCACAACCTCATCCACGGTGCGTGGAACATGCCTGGTGAACGGCGCCGGCTTCATGCGGAAAACCCCGAGCAGGAGGGCCAAAATTCACTTGTATGCTAACAATCGCCTTTTGGAAGTCAATCAGGGTCGCTGACGCAAAACGGAGCGTTCGCCGCCTGCGTTTTGATCACACGGGGATAGCTGAATTTGCCGAGTCGAGCGCGCTAAGTTTCAGGCGATATCGCGCTGCAGCGCGAAGTCATCCAGTAATGGCGAGCGTTTGCCCGCGATCATCCCGCCGATCAGTTGCGCTGCGAGATAGCTGAAGGTGATGCCGTTCCCGCCATAGCCATAGGCGGCATAGAGATGCGGATGACCCGGCACCGGGCCGATCAGCGGCAGGCCGTCGCGCGTGGTGTCGAAGGTGCCGGCCCAGCGATAGTCGATGGCAAGCTCGGCGCGTGGCCAAAGGGCAGCAAGCTTGTCCGTCAGCGCGCGCGCCTTGGCCGGGATGAGGGCGTCGCGTGCATCGGGATCGATGATCTCGTCGCTGTCTTCGCCGCCGATGATGATGCGGCCGGATGCGGTGGTTCGGGCGTAGAGATAATCCTTGCTGTCTTCCCAGATCAGCACGCCATCACGCCAGAGTTCTATCCGGCTGCGGTTTTGTCGCGATAGCCCAACTCGATGACGGCTTTTGCACGGTGGTTTGCACGATGTCGGGCATCACATAGCCCGTCGCCAGCACGACGTGGCGCGCCTCGACGGTACGGCCGTCCGTCAATTGAACGCCGACGGCGTGGCCTGCGGAGTCGAACGTGGCCGTCTCCGCTTCGAACAATCGCGCACCGCGCGACGTCGCAACATTCAGCAGCGCCAGCGCTAGTCGTAACGGATCGGAATCCGCCGAGTCCGGCGAGACGATGGCACCCGCCCGGGCAATGTCGTATTCGGACAGGAGGGCCTTGTGATCGAGAAGTGTGCCGGGCAGGCCAGCGCGCGCGCGAAGCGCGTGTTCTTCGATCAGCCCTTTGGCACTCTCGCCTGCGGCAAGATAGAGCGATTCCTTCGCGCGCATGTCGCATCGCAGGTCGAGCGTCCGGACCAGCGCCTTCAATCCATAGACGGCGTCATAGCTGGCGCGATAAGCACGCGCGGCGCGCTCATAGCCATAGAGATGTGTCAGCTCCTGAAGCGAACGATCGATCTCCCACAGCAGCATCGACGTGCTCGCTACTGTACTGCCGCGCCCCGGCAATTCGCGGTCGACAATGACCACATCCAGTCCTTGCCGCGTCAGTTGCTCGGCCATCAGGGCGCCGGTGATGCCGCCGCCGACGATCAGCGCATCGCATGTGATGTCTTCGGTGACGGACGGACGGGGGGCATGCTGCGGGCCGGCAAACCACGGCGAATGTCCGCCGCGCAAATCAGCGTGCTCGGTGGTATCGGGATCGAGATCGGAAATGGGGCACCATGAGGCTGGGGAAGGAAGGCGCTGTCCGCGCCGCGCACTGACAATTTCCCGGGCCCTGTTCCGTTCCTTGCGGGACTTCGTTGTGCGTGCTGGCTGGGGCCAGATTCTTGCCGACCCGGGGCAGGTAGCCAGGCGGGGTCTTCCGACTTTGGATCAGAGATAAGTGATTTCAACGGGTTAGATACCCGTAGCAAGATCGGCGCGGTGACGTTAAACAGGCGCCAAACCAAACCAGACGATGTGAGCCGGACCAACCGGGGCTTTACCGCTCCAGCGTGGTTTCTATCTCATTCATTGCTCAAAGGACGCCGCGACCGTGACCATGAATAGCCTGCCTTTGCCGCAGCTTTCCCTCCCGAAAGACAAGATCAAAATCCTTCTGCTCGAAGGCGTGAACGACAGCGCGGTCGAGCTGATCGAGGCGGCGGGCTATTCGAGCGTGACGCGGCTCTCCAAGGCGCTCGGTGGCAATGAGCTGAAGGAAGCGCTCAAGGGCGTACACATTCTCGGTATCCGGTCGCGCACGCAGATCACCCAGGACGTGCTCGATGCCGCGGACCGGCTGATCGCGATCGGCTGCTTCAGCGTCGGCACCAATCAGGTGGACATCGACGCGGCGCGCCGCAGCGGCATTCCCGTGTTCAATGCGCCGTTCTCGAATACACGCTCGGTCGCCGAGCTCGTGATCGGCGAGATCGTCATGCTGTTCCGCCGGATTATCTCGCGCTCCAATCTGGCGCATGAAGGCGGTTGGGAGAAATCCGCCAATAACAGCTATGAGGTGCGCGGCAAGACGCTCGGCATCGTCGGTTACGGCAGCATCGGCTCGCAGCTCTCGAACCTGGCGGAAGCGCTGGGCATGCGCGTGATCTTCTACGATCACACCGATCGATTGCGTCACGGCAACACCGAACCTGTCGGAAGCCTGCAGGAACTGCTGGCGCAGAGCGATGTGGTCAGCATGCATGTGCCGGAGACACCGGCCACGCAGGGGATGATCGGTCACGACGAGTTCGCCGCCATGAAGGACGGCGCCTATTTCATCAACAACAGCCGCGGCACGGTGGTCGATCTCGATGCGCTGGCCGATGCACTGCGCCAGGGCAAAGTGCGTGGTGCAGCCGTCGACGTATTCCCCGTCGAGCCCAGCTCCAATCAGGAGCGCTTCGTTACGCCGCTGCAGGGTCTGGAGAACGTCATCCTGACGCCGCATGTCGGCGGCTCCACCGAAGAGGCTCAGGAGCGCATAGGCGCGGAAGTCGCACGCAAACTGATCGACTACAGCGACAGCGGGTCGACTATGGGCACGGTGAACTTCCCGCAGGTACAACTGCCGGCGCGCCCGTCAGGTACACGATTCATCCAGGTCCAGCGCAACGTTCCGGGCATGCTGGGGCGGCTGAACGAGGTACTGGCGCGTCATGCGGTCAACATCGCCGCGCAATATTACGAGACCAACAACGACATCGGCTATGTCGTGCTCGATGCCGATGCATCGGCGGCGGACAGCGAGCGGGTGCTGGCGGATATTCGGGCGCTGGAAGGTACCATCCGCGCCCGCTTGTTGTATGAATACAAGGACTGAGCGGTAGTTCTGCTGCACGAACGACATGGATTAAACGCTTGAAGTACGAGGACATCCGTTTCTCCGTCGCGCCCATGATGGACTGGTCGGATACCCATTGCAGGGTATTTCACCGGATACTGTCAAAGCGGGCGCGGCTCTATACGGAGATGCTGACGACGGGCGCCGTGATCCATGGCGATCGTAGGCGGTTGCTTGGCTTTGACGCCAGCGAACATCCGGTGGCGCTGCAGCTTGGTGGTTCGGAGCCGGCGCACCTCGCAGAGGCTGCAAAGATCGGTGCGGATTTCGGCTATGACGAAATCAACATCAATGTCGGCTGTCCTTCGGATCGCGTGAAGGACGGGCGCTTCGGGGCGTGTCTGATGGCGGAGCCCGATCTGGTGGCGCGCGGTGTGGCCGCGATGAAGCAGGCCGCGGACGTGCCGGTCACCGTGAAGTGCCGCATCGGCATCGACGATCAGGATCCCGAAGTGGCGCTCGATACGCTGGCACGAGCGGTGGTCGCCGCCGGCGCCGACGGCCTGATCGTGCATGCGCGCAAGGCGTGGCTCAATGGCCTGTCGCCGAAAGAGAACCGCAACATTCCGCCGCTGAATTACGACCGTGTCTATCGGCTGAAGGCGGCGATGCCCGGCGTGCCGATCGTGATCAATGGCGGCATCGTCGGTGTCACTGAAGCCGTTGCTCATCTCGTGCATGTGGATGGCGCGATGCTCGGCCGTGCCGCCTATCAGGAGCCTTGGCGCTTGCTGTCGGTGGATCCCGAATTGTTCGGCGAGCCGGCGCCGCATGCGACGATGAAAGACGCGTTCGAGGCGATGATGCCCTATATCGAGGATCAGCTCGCGCAAGGCACGCGGCTGCACTCGATCACTAGGCATTTTGTCGGCGCGTTTCACGCGGTGCGCGGTGCGCGCGCGTTCCGGCGCCATCTTGCGGAGAACGGCGTCAAGCATGGCGCTGGCATCAATGTACTGCGCGATGCGATAGCGCTGGTCGAGGATGAACCGGCGGTGTCAGAAGCGGCCTAATCCGGTTACGGATAGCCGCGCAGCATCAGCCTGTCGGCGCGGACTTCCCAGCTTTCCAGGCGATCGAGAAAACTCATGCCGAGCAGATTGGTCTTCATCTGCCCACGCGGCACCACCAGTGCCGGCACCGAACGCTCCACCAGTTTGCCGACGGCCAGACGATCCAGCGTCAATCGTGCCGCCTTGGTGCGACCGCCGGCAGTCTCGACGTCGACATTGTAGTCGAGCAATTCGAGCGGCAGGCCCGCGGCCTTTGCGGTCTCATAAGTCAGCACCACCGAGGTTGCGCCGGTATCGATCACCATCGCCGTCTTGACGCCGTTGATCTTGACCTGAAGTCCGAACTCGCCAGTGTTGCCGCGCGGGACGTCGACCAGCCGCAGTGGCGGCGGGCTCTGCTTGCGCAAAATTTCTGTGACGAGATTGCCGGCCTTGGAAATTTGTTTGGGATCGCCATAAGCGAGGGCGGCGCCCGCGGTCGCGACGATGACGGCGACGAGAAGAAAGACCCGGCTCATGGCGAGCCTCTCAGGTGGCCGCGGATGTCTTCCTTGCGTATGTCGACGAAGGCTCCAGCCCGGCCTCGGCCATGCGGGCCGGCAGCAGCGCCATCGTATCCAGACGCTCCGCGCTGTCCATTTTTCCCCAGCGCGCGATCTCCGGCAGCGTGCGTCCGCAGCCGAGGCAGAGCTTGGTCTTGGGATCGATGAAGCAGACTGCGATGCACGGTGTTTCTTTGCTCATTCCGTAATATTGAAGCGGATCGGCTTGCTTGCGCAAGCGTCGAAATCACAGCCCGGTTCCTGCATTCATGATGGGTTTGTTGCGGACCCGACGCTTTTCATCGGCGATGTTCGTCTCGTATTCCGGCTGTAACGGCGGTGCATCGGGCGTCATCGGCGCAAGTGCCGACATCACGCGCTCCGGTGGGAAGGTGATGATCACTTCGGTGCCGACCCGCAGCTTCGATTTCAGCGTGAAGGTGCCGCCATGCATGTCGACCAAGCTCTTGGCGATCGGCAGACCGAGACCCGCGCCCTGTTCGGCAGATTTGATCGAGTTCGATCCCTGACCGAACGACGCCAGCACGATCGGAATCTCTTCTTCGGCGATGCCCGAGCCAGTGTCCTTGCAGCTCAAATACTGCCCGCCGGAGGCGGTCCAGCCGACCTTGAGCCAGATCTCGCCGCCCTGCGGCGTGAACTTGATCGAATTGGACAGCAGGTTCAGCACGATCTGCCGGCAGGCGCGCTCGTCGCCCCAGACCCGCGGCATGCCGTGTTCGAACACTTCGTGGATGGTGATGCCGCGGCTCAATGCGCGCAGCTTCAGGAGATGATGGCAGTCCGCGACGACATGCACGAGCGAGACGGCTTCTTCGTTGAGTTCGTAGCGGCCGGCTTCGATGCGTGACAGATCGAGGATCTCGTTGATGAGATTCAGAAGGTGCACGCCGGAATTATGGATGTCGGCGGAATAGTCCTTGTAGACTGGCACGGCATGGCCGCCGAAGATTTCGCTCTTCATCACTTCGGAGAAGCCGAGAATGGCGTTCAGTGGCGTGCGCAATTCATGGCTCATCTGCGCAAGAAAGCGCGATTTGGCGACATTGGCGGCTTCAGCGCGGTGGCGTGCTTCGTCGGAGATTGCCTTGGCTTGTTCGAGTTCGCCGATCAGCGCGTCTTTCTCGGCGCGAGCTTCCAGCGTCGCAAGCGTCGTCGAGTGCAGACGTTGTGCGAGCAGGGCGAAATAGCCTTCGGCGGCGACAGCCAGAACGGCCAGCACGTAGTTGTCGAAGGTGCCGCGCAGGATGAAGCTCAGCGCCACGCCGAGGGTCACCGGCGCGGTGGCGGCAAAGGCGGCAATCGGGAGGCTCGCGGCGAGCATGCTGGAGACCGCGACCACCAGCAGCATCAGGAACATCATCAGTGAATTGGAGACGACGTCGACGCCGGTCGGATGCACCAGGATCACTGTCCACGACAGGCCGTAGAGCAGGTCCAGAAAGATAAAGCGCAGCCGCCATTTATGCGTGCTGCTGGGTGTCGGTGTTTCCGCCAGATAGCGATTGCAGGCGCGCAGGATCACCGCGTGAATGCACAGCATGCCGCATGACCATGCGGCGGCCGGCAGCGGCTGCATCCAGAACCCGAACAGGATGCCTGTGCCGACGACCAGCAGCGTGATGACAAGCGAGGCGGAGAGGCGGGTCTGGGCGTATTGGCGGAGCAGTTCGCGATCGAATGCGGGGCGTGTTCCTGAAGTCGAGGTCAGCCGGTCGCGCGCTTCGCGCACCCGCTGTTGTGCCGCCCGGCGATTGCGCGGCGGAACAGCGACGGGCGTTTCAGCCGGAAGCTGGACGACCTCGGGCCTGGCGGCGGGCTCACTCATCACTCGTACACAAATCCTGCACGCAAACGCGTGCGGTTTTTCACAGACCCTATCTGTGCCGCACAATCATTAAGAGGTGCCTTAAAGAACGAAGTAATCCGGTTAATATTCAATAAAAATGGTATCGACGGAGGGCGCCTGTAGGGCGCCGCTCCACCGTGATTTGTTCAGGAAACCTAGATGGTTACCGGGGCAATCTTGCCAAGAGACTTGAAGTGTCCCATCGCTTGCCGCCGAGTGCTTCGACCTCGCCGTAGAACTGATCGACAGTTGCCGTGACCGGCAGGCTGGCACCGTTGCGGCGGGCCTCGGCGAGACAAATCGAGAGGTCCTTGCGCATCCATTCGACGGCGAAGCCGAAGTCGAATTTTCCGTCATTCATGGTCTTGTGACGGTTCTCCATCTGCCACGACTGCGCGGCGCCCTTGGAGATCACCTCGACCACCGCATTGACGTCGAGACCGGCCTTCTTGGCGAAGTGAATGCCTTCGGACAGTGCCTCGACGAGGCCGGCGATGCAGATCTGGTTGACCATCTTGGTGAGCTGGCCGGAGCCTGCGGGACCGAGCAGCTTCTGCATCTTGGCGTAGGCCGTGATGATCGGCTCGACCTTGGCATAGACCTTGGCGTCGCCGCCGCACATCACAGTGAGGGCGCCGTTTTCGGCGCCGGCCTGGCCGCCGGACACCGGCGCGTCGATGAAGTGGAAGCCGGCCTTGGTCGCAGCCGCATCGAGTTCGCGCGCCACTTCGGCGGAGGCGGTGGTGTGGTCGACGAAGATCGCGCCCTTGGCCATGCCGGAGAATGCGCCATCGGCGCTTGTGGTGACCGAGCGCAGGTCGTCGTCATTGCCGACGCAGCACATCACGAAGTCCTGGCCTTCGGCAGCCGCTTTCGGGGTTGGTGCGGACTTGCCGCCGAACTTCTCCACCCATGCCTTGGCCTTGGCTGCGTTGCGGTTGTAGACGGTGACCTCGTGGCCGCCCTTGGCGGCAAGGTGACCGGCCATAGGGAAACCCATGACGCCGAGACCGATAAATGCAACTTTAGCCATGTCCGTACCCTTTGGATGCTGTCGGCTTTGCTGCCGAACGTCGACTGTTGGGAAGTGAGGCGCCGCCCTGGTTCGTGGCGGCGAGATCGCGGGTGATGAGGAGCGCCAGCATAGTCGCTGCACAGGACGCGGCAAAGCCCCCGTTACCACTCATGGCTGCAGTCGCTTATGGTGCGCTGCGAAAGAAAATCTCATGCCGGTCTTGTGCCAGAGCAATCTCGGAATTCTCAACATAGCCTAGAAACGGCATGGACTTAGGGCGGAAGTTCTCTATCTGTGCGGTCTAGTTTGTCCGTCGATCGGGAGACACGCATTGAGCGTTTCGAAGCAGCAGGTTCTGGATGGTCTGGCCAAGGTGACATCGCCGCGCGGCGTGCCGCTGATCCATGCGGATGTTTTGTCCGAGATCGTCGTGACGGACGGCAAGGTGCTGTTTTCGATCAATGTGGACGCCGCTGAAGCGCGGGCCTGGGAAAGCGTGCGCGCGCAGGCGGAAGCCGCAGTGCGAGCGATCCCTGGTGTCTCCGGCGCAATGGTCGCGCTGACCGCCGAGCGCAAGCCGGGCAGCGCACCGCCTGCGCCGCAGCGCCACGACCATGCAGGGCATTCTCATGGCCCCGGCGGGCATTCGCACGGTCCGCAGTCCGGCGGCGTACAGCCGGTCTCGGCGCATCGCCCGCACGCCAACCCGGCCAACTCGCCAATGTCAAAACAGGCTGAGATTCCTGGCGTCGCCGCGATCATCGCGGTGGCCTCGGGGAAGGGCGGTGTCGGCAAGTCCACGACGGCACTCAATCTGGCGCTGGGGCTGCGCGATCTCGGCCTGAAGGTCGGTTTGCTCGACGCCGATATCTATGGTCCTTCGGTGCCGCGGCTGACCGGCATCAATGAAAAGCCGACCCTGGACGACAACAGGAAGATGATCCCGATCGAACGCTTCGGTCTGTCGATCATGTCGATCGGCTTCCTCGTCGAGGAGGAAACCGCGATGATCTGGCGCGGGCCGATGGTGATGTCGGCGATCACCCAGATGCTGCGCGATGTCGCCTGGGGCACGCTCGACGTCCTTATCGTCGACATGCCCCCTGGCACTGGAGATGCACAGCTCACGCTGGCGCAGAACGTCCCCCTGAAGGGCGCTGTGATCGTCTCGACGCCGCAGGATCTGGCGCTGATCGACGCGCGGCGCGGCCTTGCGATGTTCACCAAAGTCAACGTGCCCGTGCTCGGCATCATCGAGAACATGAGTTATTTCCAGTGCCCGGAATGCGGCACCCGATCGGACATTTTCGGCCATGGCGGCGCCCGTCATGAGGCCGAGCGGCTCAAGGTGCCGTTCCTCGGCGAAGTGCCGCTGCACATGTCCATCCGCGCCATGTCGGATGCCGGCACGCCGGTGGTCGTGAGCGAGCCCAACGGCCCCCACGCCGCGATCTATCGGGCCATCGGCACGCAGATCCGCGACCGGTTGCAGGGCGTTATTGCGGCTGCGTAAGCCGGCCGGTGGCCGCGGCCGAGATGTCGCATAGAACTTTCGTTCAATTGGGCTGGCAACGACGTTCGTCGTGTTTTCCGCGGCTGAATAACCGTGTTAGACAGCCTCTGCACCAGAGCGTCTTCGGTTGAATCGCGTAACGATTTGCCGCTGAATATGCTCAAAGGAATTCTAGGGAAAACGCCCGCAAAAGGAGAGCTTGAATGAAGCGTCGTGAGTTTTTGAAGGTTTCGACGGCCGGCGCCGCGGTGGCCGCCGTTGCCTCGCCGGCGATCGCGCAGTCCGCGCCCGAGGTCAAATGGCGCCTCGCATCGAGCTTCCCGAAGTCGCTCGACACCATCTATGGCGGCGCCGAGATGATGGCGAAGCAGGTCGCCGAAATGACCGACAACAAATTCCAGATCCAGGTCTTCGCGGCCGGTGAACTGGTCCCCGGTCTGCAGGCGCTCGATGCGACCTCGAACGGCACCGTCGAAATGTGCCACACTGTGTCTTACTACTATGTCGGCAAGGACCCGACCTTCGCCATCTACGCGTCGGTGCCGTTCGGCCTGAACGCGCGCCAGCAGAATTCCTGGTGGTATCAGGGCGGCGGCGAACAGCTCGGCAACGAGTTCTTCAAGAAATTTGGCGTCATCGGTCATCCCTGCGGCAATACCGGCACGCAGATGGGCGGTTGGTTCCGCAAGGAGATCAAGACTGTTGCCGATCTCTCCGGCCTCAAGATGCGCATCGGCGGCATTGCCGGTCAGGTGTTGCAGAAGGTCGGCGTCGTGCCGCAGCAGCTCGCCGGCGGCGACATCTATCCGTCGCTGGAAAAAGGCACCATCGATGCTGCCGAGTGGGTCGGTCCATATGACGATCAGAAGCTCGGCTTCCAGAAGGTCGCGAAGTACTACTACTATCCAGGTTTCTGGGAAGGCGGCCCAACGGTCCATGCCTTCACTAACCTCGAGAAGTACAACGCGCTGCCGAAGAGCTATCAGGCGATCCTCACCAATGCCTGCGCCAATGCCAACAGCTGGATGGCCGCTCGTTACGACATGCAGAACCCGGCGGCGTTGAAGCAGCTCGTCGCCGGTGGCACGCAGCTGCGTCCGTTCACCAATGAAGTTCTGGACGCCTGCCTCAAGGCCACCAACGAACTCTGGGCTGAAATTTCCGCGAAGAACGCCGACTTCAAGAAGTCGATCGACGCGATGCAGGCCTATCGTTCGGACGAATATCTGTGGTGGCAGGTTGCCGAATACACCTTCGACAGCTTCATGATCCGCTCGCGTACCCGCGGCTGATCTTAAGCCTTGATCAAACATGAAGCCCGGCCTTCGCGAGAAGGTCGGGCTTTTTGTTGGAGCACGCGCGCGTGCCGCGCGGTATTGCCGGGCGTAGAAATCCGCTAAGTCTCGCACACACCGCGAAGCCTGTGTCCTTGAGAGATGCCGCCATGACCGAATCAGAGATCGCCGCCGCTGCAGAAATCCTTGCCGAGGCGCGCCGCAGTGGGACGCAGATCGAGGGACTCCCGGTCACGCCATCTTCGGTTGGAGAGGCGCACGAGATTCAGGATCGCGTGTCCTTTCTCGTTGGACAGCCCATCGGTGCCTTCAAGGCCGGTGCGCCGCCCGAGGGTGAACCGACGCGCGGTCTGATCGAAGCCCGAATGATCCGTTCGAGCCCGGCGCGTATGTCGGTGGCTGAAGTCCCGCATCTCGGCGTCGAGGGCGAGGTCGCCTTCCGCTTTACCCGCAATCTGCCGGCGCGCAGCGAGGCTTACACCCGCGACGAGATCGCAGAGGCCGTCGCGGTGCTTCCGGTGATCGAGGTGGTCTCCAGTCGTTTTCGCGAGCCGCTGAGCCGGCCAAAGCTCGAGCAGCTTGCCGATTGCGGCATCAATGGCGGGCTGGTGCTCGGGCCTGAGATGGCCGACTGGTCACATCTCGATTTGCCGAACCTGCAGATGACGTTCATCGTGAATGGTGAAATCCGGATCGAACGCAAGGGTGGCCATCCCACCGACGATCCCATCGCGGGCGCTGTCGCGCTGGCGAACATGATGCGCGCAGGTGGCGGCGTGAAGGTCGGTCAGATCGTGACCACAGGCAGCTGGACCGGGCTGCCGTTCCTGAAGCCTGGCGATCGCTGTGTGGTGCGATTTGAAAAGCTCGGCGAGGCCGAGATAATGTTTGTCGGCTGATCGCGTTAGCGATCCTTGCCGTCGAACTGCTGGATTTCCAGAGCGCTCAGATCGACCGCAGGCAGGCAGCGCACATTGACCGATGCCATCATCATTCCGTTGGGTGCTTTTCCTTCGCCGAACGGGGCAATGCCGCAGGTGCTGCAGAAGTGATGCTGAATGGCGTGGTGATTGAACGTATAGGTCGACAGGCTTTCTTTCGCGGTCTTCAGCACCAGTTTGTCGCGTGGAACGAAAGCGAGCAGGCCGCCGCGTCGCCGACACATCGAACAGTTGCAGTCGATGGCCGAATTGAAGTCGCCCTCGACTTCAAAGGCAATGTTGCCGCAATGGCAGCTTCCTTCATGCAGCATCGGCTATCCCCTGATCGTCATGCGCGATAGCGACGTCATCCGCTACTTTGCCGGCCCGAAGTCGGGCATCGCAGGCATTTCGATTTGCGGAATCTCGATCTTCACGTTGGACGTATCCACAGCCGTGTTGTCGATCCAGTAGGTCACGAGACCGGGCCAGTAGATCACGATGATCACCAGGATGATCTGCATCCCAACCCATGGCAGCGCGCCGAGATAGATATCGCGGCTCTTCACTTCGGGCGGTGCAATGCCGCGCAGATAGAACAGCGCGAAGCCGAACGGCGGATGCATGAATGACGTCTGCATGTTCACGCAGAGCAGCACGCCGAACCATACGAGATCGATGCCGAGCTTGGCCGCGACCGGCGCCAGCAACGGGATGATGATGAAGGCGATCTCGAAGAAGTCGAGGAAGAACGCCAGGAAGAACACGAAGATGTTCACGAAGATCAGGAAGCCGATCGCACCGCCGGGCAGGCCGGTGAGCAGATGTTCAATCCAGCGTGCGCCATCCATGCCCTGGAAGACGAGGCTGAAGCAGGTCGAGCCGATCAGGATGAACACCACCATCGAGGTCAGGCGCATGGTCGATGTCATCGCCTGGTCGATCAGCGGCCAGGTCAGGCGGCGATGCAGCGCGGCGAGCACCATGGCGCCAACCGCACCCATGGCGCCGGCTTCGGTTGGCGTCGCGAGGCCGAGGCCGATGGTGCCGAGCACCAGGAAGATCAGCACGATTGAGGGGATCATGCCCCACAGCACACGGCTGATGAGCTTCCAGTTCATGGGCTCGCGCGCATGTTCCGGGATCGGCGGCATCGCGCTCGGCTTCAGGATCGACAATACGACGATGTAGAGAATGAAGATCACGACCTGGATGATCGAGGGGCCGATGGCGCCGAGATACATGTCGCCGACCGAACGGCCGAGCTGGTCGGCGAGCACGATCAGCACCAGCGACGGGGGGATGAGCTGCGTGATGGTGCCCGATGCGGCGATGACGCCGGTGGCGAGCTTCATGTCGTAGCCGTAGCGCATCATGATCGGCAGCGAGATCACGCCCATGGCGATGACCGAAGCAGCAACGGTGCCGGTGATGGCGCCGAGCACGGCGCCGACGAGAATCACCGCATAAGCGAGACCGCCGGGGATCTTGCCGAACAACTGGCCGGTGCCTTCGAGCAGGTCTTCAGCAAGGCCGCAGCGCTCGAGGATCGCGCCCATGAAGGTGAAGAACGGGATCGACAGCAGCAGGTCGTTGGAGATCGTGCCGTAGAAGCGAAACGGCAGCGCCTGCAGGAAGGACGGATCGAAGTGACCGGTGAAGATGCCGAGAATGCCGAAGAACAGGCCGACCGCGGCCAGCGAGAAGGCGACCGGGAAGCCGAACACCATGAAGCAGATCATGGTGCCGAACATCAGCGGGGGGAACACGCCGTAGGAAAACATCGGTGGTCCTGACTATCGAACTGGTTCTATCGAACGGATTGGTCGAAATGCGAGAGGCTGAAAAAGCGAACGCCGCTATTGCAGCGGCGCTTCGTAATGGGTGTCGATCTGGACGACGCCGGCGAGCGCGGCGATGCGCTTGGCGAGTTCGGCCAGACCCTGCAGTAGCAGCAGACCGAAGCCGAGCGGCAGCACAAGCTTCACTGGCCACAGGATCAGGCCGCCCGCATTACTGGAGACCTCCTGCGAATTCCAGGAATTCAGGAAAAACGGGAACGTCATGTAAGTGAGGTATGTCATCGCTGGCAGCAGGAAGATGCAGAGGCCGATGATGTCGATCCACAGCCGCGCGCGATCGGAGACCGCCGAATAGAGCAGATCGACGCGCACATGCTCATTGAGGCGCAGTGTCTGCGCCGCGCCGAAAAACACGATGCCGGCGAACATGTACCACTGGATTTCGAGCCAGCCGTTCGACGAATAGTTGAAGAGATAACGGATCGTGGCGTTGCCGGCGCTGACGAGGCAGGCGAGCAGCACGAGCCACTTGGCGATGAAGCCGAACACATCGCTCAGTGCATCGATCGCACGTGTGAATTTGAGTACGTCCACAGTTTCCCCCGAAAGTCGCCCCGCTGTCCGCTCATCACGTCTTTCTCACTGAGAAAGCGTAGCTTTTTCCGCTGGGCGAAAGAATTCGGCGGCACCATTTCAGCGCGTCATGCAATCGTCAATCGGAAATTGACGGTTTGTCGCAGGCCATTGGTCGAGGGGGAGGACGGAGCACCGCCGGTGGGGTTACCCCCCGGTCACGCTCATATGCCGGCTGACGCTCGGCCGGTTGTGGCGGCGATCGATGATGAAATCGTGCCCCTTCGGCTTCAGGCCGATGGCGCGGTCGATCGTGGCGTTCAGGAGGTCATTGTCGGCGGAAGCCCGCAGCGGCTTGCGCAGGTCGGATGCATCCTCGTGGCCCAAACAGGTGTGAATCGTGCCGGTGCAGGTGATGCGGACGCGGTTGCAGGATTCGCAGAAATTATGGGTCATCGGTGTGATGAAGCCGATCTTGCCGCCAGTTTCGGCAACGCGGACATAGCGGGCGGGACCGCCGGTGTCGTCCGGGAGATCCGTCATCGTGAACTGACCCGCGAGCCGCGTGCGCAGCAGCGACAGCGGTACATACTGGTCGATGCGACCTTCGCCGATATCGCCCATGGGCATCACTTCGATCAGGGTCAGTGCCATGTCGCGGCCGTGCGCCCATTCGACCAATGAGGGGATCTCGTGCTCATTCATGTTCTTTAAGGCGACGGTATTGATCTTCACGGCAAGGCCCGCTGCCTGCGCGGCGTCGATGCCGGTCAGCACCTTGGAGAGATCGCCCCAGCGCGTGATGGTGCGGAATTTCGCGGGATCGAGCGTGTCCAGGGAGACATTGATGCGCTTCACGCCGCAATCGGCCAGCTCAGCGGCATATTTGGACAGCAGCGAGCCGTTGGTGGTCAGCGTCAGCTCTTTCAGTGCGCCGGTCTTGAGGTGGCGCGACAGCGAACGCACGAGGCCCATGACGTTGCGTCGGACGAGCGGTTCGCCGCCAGTGAGTCGCAGCTTGGTGACGCCCTTGGCGATGAATGCGGAACAGAGCCGGTCGAGTTCTTCCAGCGTCAGCAGGTCGGCCTTGGGCAGGAAGGTCATATCTTCCGACATGCAGTAGAAGCAGCGCAGATCGCAGCGATCCGTGACCGAGACACGCAAATAGCTGATCCGCCGACCGAAGGGGTCGGTCATGGCAGAGGAGGCCAGGGCGGGGCTCAACTCGGAGACGGTCATTCAGATGCCTGACTGCAAAACATGAATTGCTCGCGCGGCGAAAAACGCCGCACGTTCAATCTAGTCACGGGTTGCAGCTGGCACAATCACGCCAACGTATATGTTTGGTGGATCAGCGAGGGGCGGGGAACGGCGAGCCCGCCGCAGATGCCGCGGCGGCCGGGGCCGCGGCAGGCGCTGCTGCACGCTTTGCAGCCTTGCGGGCGCGGCGTGGCGGCGTTGCGGGCTGCAGTTCGGCGACGACCGGGCTCGGATCGACCGTGGTCCGTGCCGGTGAGGTGAAATCCCCGGGAACGCGGGTGACGGTCACCGGAACTGTCATCGGCTGGAATTTTGCGAGGGTAAAGGTTGCGCTGAACCCGGTTTCCGTTGCCAGAGGCAGCGAGCACGGGGTCTTGCAGCTCGGGCCAATCGACGTGACCACTTCTGCGCCGGGCGGAACCGAGTCGAACTGCACGGTAACCGGTTCCGGTGCCGACTTGAATGCGTCCATGGAGAACGACGTGCAACCGGCCAGGCTCAGGCCTGCCGCTGCCAAAACTATTACTCTACGCATGGGTATATCCGTCACGTTTTGCGGCTAGCCGCCATCCCCGGCAACCATAGGAGCGTCGTACATATGACGCAACACGCAGGCCGCTTATAGTTAATTGATGGTTAACGAAGTCGCCAAATAATCTGAGAAACTCAATTATCTGAACAGGCTAGGCGAGGCGGCGGGGCAACAGGCAGTCGACGGTCGTCGGTAGATCGCGGAAATGGTCGATCACGATGTCGGGCTTGAGATCGATAATCGGGACATCGGTATAGCCGAATGTAACGCCGATCACCGGGACATTGGCCCGCCGCGCCACACCGACATCGGGGCCGGCATCTCCGACCATGACAACGGACGACATCACGCCACCGGCACGCGCTACCGTCTGCTGCAGGATGACGGGGTCGGGCTTCGCGACGCCGAAGGTGTCAGCGCCGCAGATCGCCGCGAATCGGTCCGTCAGCTCCAGCTTGTCGAGCAGCAGCTTCGACAACCATTCCAGCTTGTTGGTGCAGACCGCGAAGCGGTAGCCACGCCCCGCCATCTCGTCGAGCGCCGCAATCAGCCCCTCGAAGGGGCGCGACTCGTCGGCGATATGCTCCGCGTAATAAGCGATGAAATCCTCGGTCAGGCGTGTGACCTCATCCGGGCTCATTTCGCGCCCTTCCAGCTCGAGCCCGCGTTCGATCAGGCGCCGGGCGCCCTGGCCGATCATTTTCCGCGCGGATTCCAGCGGGACGGGGGCCAACCCCTCCTGATGGAGCACATGATTCAGCGCGCTGATGAGATCAGGGGCGGTATCGACGAGGGTGCCGTCGAGGTCGAAAACGACGAGGGGTGCTTGGGTCATGAGCGGATCGCTACCGGTCCGCGGCCGATCCCGCAAGGGGGGCGGACGTAGCCCAGCATCCCCCTTGGAATGCAGGCCTGCATTCCAAGGGAAAGCACGTCCTTCGCCCTGTTCCTTGCCCCCAAACGTCGCTAGATATGCGGCGCATCCCGTCCGCGGGACCGTTTTTGAACTGCAAGGACCGCCGCGCCGATGAATATGGACGAGCTGAAACGACAGGCTGCCGCCAAGGCACTTGAGCACGTACGCGACGGCATGAAGCTCGGACTCGGCACGGGATCGACGGCGAAGCATTTCGTCGAATTGCTCGGTGAACGCGTGGCGGGTGGTCTCAAGGTTATTGGCGTTCCGACGTCCGAGGCCACGCGGGCCGATGCCGAACGTTGCGGCGTGCCGCTGACCACACTCGACGAGGTCGATCGGCTCGATCTCACGGTCGACGGTGCCGACGAAGTCGATCCGGCGCTGAATCTCATCAAGGGCGGCGGCGGCGCATTGCTGCGCGAGAAGATCGTGGCGGCGGCGTCCGACCGCATGATTGTCATCGCCGACGATTCCAAATGGGTGCCGACCCTCGGCCGCTTCCCGCTGCCTGTGGAAGTGATCCCGTTCGGCCTGTCGGCAACGCGCCGCGCGATTGCCGATGTGTTCGCCAAGTGCGGGTTGCACGGCGAAATGACTATTCGTGGTGGCAAGGACGGCCATGCTTTCGTCACCGATGGTGGCCACTGGATCATCGACGCCCGGCTCGGGACCATCACCGATGCGCCCCGACTGGCTGGGCTGCTCGGCGCCATTCCGGGAGTGGTCGAGCACGGTTTGTTTATCAGTCTGGCAAGCACCGCCATGCTGGCAGGATCGCAGGGAATTCGCGTTTTCGAGCGTCCGTAACGGCGCAATCAAGGAGAATTGGAATGAAGAAGCTCTCGCACATGCTGCTGTCCGCTGGTCTGGCGCTCAGCGTTGCAGTGATCGCGCTGCCGGTCTCCGCGCAGCAGGCATCTCCGGAAGGACAGGCTCGTCCGATCAAGCCGGCATCGCCAGCTGCGATCGCTTACGCCAAGGAAATTCTGGCGATGAAGAACGCCAGCGCGATGTATGCCAATGCGGTGCCGAACATGGTTCAGCGCGTCAAGGATTCGCTGCTGCAGAGCAATCTGAACTATCAGAAGGATCTCAATGAGGTCGCCATCACCATCGCGCAGACGATGGCCGGGCGCGACAAGGAGATCACCGAGCAGATGGCGAAGATCTATGCCAGCGACTTCACCGAGGCGGAGTTGAAGGACCTTGCGACCTTCTACAAATCGCCGCTTGGCCAGAAACTTCTGGTGCAGGAGCCCCAGTCGATTTCCGCCAGCATGACCTATATGCAGCAGTGGGCGCAGCAGTTTTCGGAGCAGGTCAACGGCCTGTTCCGCGCTGAAATGCGCAAGCGCGGCAAGGAAATCTAAGGGCGTAAGCTGAGGCCCGTCATCCCGGGCCTCAGTCCGCAGTTCGGAGCGATCATGGCTGACATCGACGTCGATCTGTTTGTCATTGGTGGCGGTTCAGGCGGCGTGCGCGCCGCCCGTATCGCTGCCGGCTACGGCGCGAAGGTCATGGTGGCCGAGGAATATCGCTTCGGCGGCACCTGCGTGATACGCGGCTGCGTGCCGAAGAAGCTGATGGTCTATGCCTCGCACGTCCAGCGCGAGATCGACGATGCCGCGGGCTTCGGATGGACGATCCCGACGGCGACGTTCGACTGGTCGACCTTCATCGCAAACAAGGACAAGGAGATCGCCCGGCTCGAGGGCATCTATCAGTCCAATGTGGAGAAGACCGGCGCGACGACCGTCAAGACCCGCGCAGTATTCGAGGATCCGCACACGCTGCGCCTCGGCACCGGCGAGACGGTAAACGCCAAGCATATCCTGATTGCGACCGGTGGCGCGCCCAATCATGGGCCTGTGATTCCCGGCATTGAGCATGTGATCTCCTCCAACGAGGTGTTTCATCTGCCCGAACTGCCGAGGCGCATCGTGATCCAAGGCGGCGGCTATATCGCGCTCGAATTCGCCTGCATCTTTGCAGGATTGGGCTCCGACGTGACGGTGATCTATCGCGGCGACAACATCCTGCGCGGCTTCGATGAAGACGTGCGCGCCCATGTCCGCAGCGAGATGGAAAAGGATGGCATCACCATCCTGACCGGCTGCACGGTGACCAAGGTCGAGAAACACCGGCACGAATTCACGACGCATCTGTCCAGTGGCGCAAGCATCGCATCCGATCAGGTGTTGTTCGCGATCGGCCGCAATCCGAACACCGCCAATCTCGGTCTTGAGAAGGCTGGCGTTGCACTCAAGCCCGCCCATGGCGGCATCATCGTCAACGAGTTCTCGCAGACCAATGTGCCGCATATCTACGCGGTCGGCGACGTCACCAACCGCATCAACCTGACGCCGGTGGCGATTCGCGAAGGCCACGCCTTTGCCGATACGGTATTCGGCAAGAAGACCGTGAAGGTCGATCACAGCAATATCCCGACCGCCGTGTTCACCCAGCCGGAGGTCGGCACCGTCGGCATGAGCGAAGAAGAGGCGCGCGCCACCTTCAGCCACGTCGATATCTACAAGACCAATTTCCGGTCGATCAAGTCGACCATCTCCGGCAGCGAAAGCCGGGTGCTGATGAAGCTGGTGGTCGACGGCGCGACGGATATCGTGGTCGGCGCCCATATCGTCGGACCGGAAGCGGCCGAACTCATCCAGGTGCTGGGCATCTGCGTGAAGCTGAAGGCGACCAAGGCTGACTTCGACGCCACGGTGGCCGTGCATCCGAGTGCGGCCGAGGAGCTGGTGACGATGCGCACGCCGACCGCGCGCTACGTGCGTGAAGCTGCCGCGGAATAGTTTGACCAGGGCGTCGTCGTTGCGATCGTAGGATGGGTAGAGCGTCTTCGCGAAACCCATCGCTTTCACCGAAGAGATTGATGGGTTTCGCTGCGCTCTACCCATCCTACGATCTCCGCTATTTCTCCATCTGGATCCATTCGGCAGCGCCGCGCCACAGTGTGTCGCGGTGTTCCGGCCGGAAGAATCCGAAATGGCCGACCTTTTTCGAGCCGGCTTCGATGGGGCGGATACTGTCGATCTCCGGCTTGATCGACGTGAAGCCGGCACAGAGCATTTCCACGGCGGCGCGTGTGGCCCATGGATCGTCCGAGAAGCTCAGGGCCCGCATCTCGCCGCGATAGCGCGGGAAATTCACCAGCGCCCTGAGCTTGCGGTCGTCGAAGAAGTAGCGATCGCTGGTGACCCAGCCCGCCCATTCCAGAAACACGTCGCGTGGCAGGTCGTAGCCGAGGCCGATCCTGCCGGGTGCATAGCCGATGACGCGCGCCAGCGGTGCGCCGACGAATTTCATCAGCGCGTAGATGCGGTAGCCCTCAGGCGGCGTCATCAGTCGCCAGGTGCCGGCCTGTGCCGCGATGAGCAGGGCGCGTGACACCTCGGAATTGTTGGGGATCAGGCCGAGCGCCTGACCGCCGAAGGAATGGCCGACAAAGGCAAGTGGCATTGCCTTGTAGCGCTCGCGCATCCAGATCACCGCGGCGGTGACATCGAGCGCAGCCCAGTCGGTCATGGACGCCTTGAAACCCACCAGAGCGTTCGACCGGCCGGACAGGGGATCGGCCTTGGGCCGCGAATCCCCGGTGCCGCGGTAGTCATAGGTCAGCACGGCACAGCCACGGCTCGCGAGGTAGCTGGCGAAGCCTCTGTAGATTTTGCGGGGAACGGCGGTTGCGGAATTGATCAGAACCGCGTGAGTGCGGGCGCCGCGGGGCAGGTACAGCGTCGCGCCCAACGAATAGCCGTCGGTCGCCTGGAAGGTAATGTCATCGGCAAAAGCGTCGTCCAGTGCAGCCTCCGACACCGCAGTTTCTCCCATGGTGTCCCATATGTTCCTTACCCGAGCCTAGCAAATGCGAATTCGGCTTTGGCTGCAAGGGCTTGGGGCGCAATGTGGATTTCGAACTGGCGATCCCCATCTGTGCTGTGTATAACGCGGCCTCCGCAGCCATAAAGCGCGGTTTTCAGGAGAGAAGTGATGTCCGAGCGTTGGACGCCCGACAGCTGGCGCGGCAAGCCCGTGCTGCAAATGCCGGAATACCCGGATCTCAAGGCCCTTGGCGATGTCGAGGCGCAGCTTGCCACGTTTCCGCCGCTGGTTTTTGCAGGTGAAGCGCGCAATCTGAAGAAGTCGCTCGCCCGCGTGGCTGCCGGCGAAGCCTTCCTGCTGCAGGGCGGCGATTGCGCCGAGAGCTTTGCCGAGCATGGCGCCAACAATATCCGCGATTTCTTCCGAGCCTTCCTGCAGATGTCGGTGGTGCTGACCTATGCCGGCGCGCTGCCCGTGGTGAAGATCGGCCGTATCGCCGGTCAGTTCGCCAAGCCGCGGTCCTCGCCGATGGAGAAGCTCAACGGCGTCGAACTGCCGAGCTATCGCGGCGACATCATCAATGACATCGCCTTCACGCCAGAATCCCGCGTGCCCGATCCGCAGCGCCAGCTGATGGCCTATCGCCAGTCGGCGGCGACGCTGAATCTGCTGCGCGCTTTCGCGACCGGCGGCTTCGCCAATCTCGGCAGCGTGCATCAGTGGATGCTCGGCTTCCTGAAGGATTCGCAGCAGTCGCGCCGTTACAAGGAACTGGCCGACCGCATCTCGGACGCGCTGAACTTCATGCGCGCCTGCGGCCTCAATCTGGAAAGCCATCCGGAACTGCGTTCGACGGATTTCTACACCAGCCACGAAGCGCTGCTGCTCGGTTACGAGCAGGCCTTCACGCGCGTCGATTCCACGACGGGCGACTGGTACGCGACCTCGGGCCATATGATCTGGATCGGCGACCGTACGCGGCAGCTCGATCATGCCCATGTCGAATACTTCCGCGGCATCAAGAATCCGATCGGCCTGAAGTGCGGCCCGTCGCTGAAGCCTGATGAACTGCTGAAGCTGATCGACGTCCTCAATCCGGACAATGAGCCCGGCCGCCTCACGCTGATCAACCGCTTCGGTCACGAGAAGGTGGGGGAGCATCTGCCGGGCTTCATCCGCGCGGTGCAGAAGGAAGGGCGCTCGGTGGTATGGTCGTGCGATCCGATGCACGGCAACACGATCACGTCGAATTCCGGCTACAAGACCCGGCCGTTCGACCGCATCCTGTCCGAGGTAAAGTCGTTCTTCCAGATTCATGCGGCCGAAGGCACCCATGCCGGCGGCGTACATCTGGAGATGACCGGCCAGAACGTGACGGAATGCACCGGTGGCGCGCGCGCTATTTCGGACGAGGACCTCAACGACCGCTACCACACGGTCTGCGATCCGCGCCTGAATGCCGAGCAGTCCATCGACATGGCGTTCCTGATCGCCGAACTGCTGAAGACGTCCCGCGTCGACAGGGCGGAGCCGCTGCCGGTGGCATCGGGTCTCTAAACTTGTCGCGCCTCTGGCGGGCCACCATCAACACCTGGAATGGCCTGACCTTCGCAACGCGATCGGAGCAGGCCATTCGCGAGGAGCTGTTTGCGCTGCTCCTCGCGGTGCCGCTGTCATTCCTCATCGGCACCACCGCAGCGCGCCGGCTCGAGCTGGTGGCGGTGGTTTTGCTGCTGCTCACCGTCGAACTCCTCAACACCGCCATCGAGAAACTGGCCGACCGGCTCACCACCGAACACGATCCGCAGATCGGGCGTGTGAAGGACATGGGATCGGCGGCCGTCGGCGTCGCACTGGTGATTGCCGGCATGACCTGGCTGTATGCGCTCGGTGAGCGCATAGGCATCTTCTAATCCCGCAGTTGCGAAGGGTGAGCCGGTAGGCTTGGATGTTTCCATGACAGAATTGACGCGCTTCACCGTCACGCTCGCCCAGCTCAATCCCATCGTCGGTGATATCACCGGCAATGCCGCCAAGGCGCGCGCCGCGCGGGCGCAGGCCCAAGCCGACGGCGCGACGCTGATCGTGTTTCCTGAATTGTTTATCGCCGGCTACCCACCGGAAGACCTGGTGCTGAAACCGGCCTTTCAGGCGGCCTGCCGGGCGGCCATCGAGAATCTGGCACGCGAGACCGCGGACGGTGGTCCGGCCGTGCTGATCGGTTCGCCCTGGGTCGACGGCGGCAAGCTCTACAATGCCTGCGCGTTGCTTGACGAAGGCCGCATCGCCGCGATCCGCTTCAAGGTCAATCTGCCGAATTACGGTGTGTTCGACGAAAAGCGCGTCTTCGCGCGCGGCTCGGTCTCGGGACCCGTCACCATCCGCGGCCTGCGCGTCGGCGTGCCGATCTGCGAAGACACCTGGATGGAAGAGTCCGCCGATTACGAAGACGTGGTCGAGACGCTGACCGAGACCGGCGCCGAAATCCTGATCGTGCCGAACGGTTCGCCATATGCCCGCGGCAAGACGGATCTGCGCTTGTCGGTGCAGGTCGCCCGCGTCACCGAGAGCCATCTACCGATGGTCTACCTTAATCAGGTCGGCGGTCAGGACGAACTGGTGTTCGACGGCGCGAGCTTTGTGCTCAATGCCGACCGCTCGCTGGGCGCGCAATTGCCGTCCTTCACCGAGAGCATCACGACGCTGACATTCGAGAAGATCGACGGCCACTGGCGCTGCGACGGACCGATCGCACCGGTACCGGAAGGCGACGAGGGCGACTACGCCGCCTGTGTGCTTGGCTTGCGCGATTACGTCAACAAGAACGGCTTCCCCGGCGTGCTGATGGGCATCTCCGGCGGTATCGACTCCGCGCTTTGCGCCGCGATCGCCGTGGATGCGCTCGGCGCCGACCGCGTGCGCGGCATCATGCTGCCATTCCGCTACACCGCGCAGGTGTCGCTCGACGATGCCGACAAGCTCGCGAAGGCGCTGGGTTTCCGTTACGAGATCCTGCCCATCGCCGATGCGGTCAACGGCTTCGAGAAGATCCTTGCCGATACCTTCAAGGGTCTCGCGCGCGACATCACCGAAGAGAACCTGCAAGCGCGCACCCGTGGTACGCTGTTGATGGCCGTCTCCAACAAGACCGGCGCGATGGTCGTCACGACAGGCAACAAGTCGGAAATGTCGGTAGGCTATGCCACGCTCTATGGCGATATGAATGGCGGCTTCAATCCGATCAAGGATCTCTACAAGACCCAGGTGTTCCGTATCTCGACCTTGCGCAATTCATGGAAGCCCGAAGGCGCGCTCGGTCCCGATGGCGAAGTGATCCCCAACAACATCATTATCCGTCCGCCCACGGCCGAACTGCGCGAAAACCAGACCGACCAGGACTCGCTACCTCCCTACGGTATTCTCGATGGCATTCTCGAACGCCTGGTCGAACGCGAGGAGCCGTTGTCGGAGATCGTGGCCGCCGGTTACGAGAAGGACGTGGTGACGCGGATCGACCGGCTGCTCAACATCGCCGAATACAAGCGCCGGCAGGCGGCACCGGGCGTGAAAGTAACGCGGAAGAACTTTGGTAGGGATCGCCGCTATCCGATCACCAACAAGTTTCGCGATTTGGCCAATCCATTGCCGAGGCCCGATGAGGACTTGGTGACGCGGCCCGGCAAGGGCACCAGCGAAGCGTTCGAATGAAGCTGTAGGGCGAATGACGCCCTACAAACCCGTCGTGTATCGGCGCGTGATCCCGTCACCGCGCCGTTTTGGCCACCGCCGCAAAGGTTGAATCGCTCAGGACGCCACCGCCCTGAAACAGGGTGACGACGGGTGAGGATGCGGCGCTGGTGCTGTTCTTGATGTCATACAGCGCCGAGAAACGGTTCAGCAGTTTGGCCAGCTTGGCGGGATCGGCGAGGTCCTTCAGATTGAGGTGTTTCTCCACCACCTTGGCCTGCTGATCGATATCCATCGCGCCGACCTCGTCCGGCAGGCTGAAGATGGTGCGGAACACTTCCGCCAGCGCCTTGTCTGCAAGCAGGTCATATGCCGAGGTGATGCTCGGCGCCTTGCGCTCGAAGTAGAGCGCGAGCCGCACGCCGGGATTGCTTTCGCCCTGCTGCGTCTCCAGCGTCTGTTGCAGATATTTGTGCTGGGTTTCCATGAACTGGTCGCGGGTCTGCGGCCCGAATTTCGGTAGCCGCGCGATCTCGCCGTCGTCGTCGAAATTGAACGAGGCCACCAGCTCCGCGAAACGCGGATCCTTCTGCGTGTTGACGAAGCTCTTGGGGTCGTTCAGGTCGGAATCGAACATCTTGCGCAGATCGGCGGTGGTCACCTTGGCGGGGTCGAGGTCCTTGGCGACGAGCGCGATGTCGATGAGCTTCCTGTCGGCAAGCAGATCCTTCACGCTCTCGATATTGGCGATGTTTTTCTGATAATAGACCGCGTCCTTGTCGGCCGCCTTGCGCAGCTCGGCCTGTTCCTTGTCCTTCGTGAAGCGTGTCTTGGCGATGATGTAGTCCTTCATCACCTGGGTGACTTCCGCGGCGTCCTGCGCCACCACAGGCGTCGTGATATGTCCGCTGCTGTCGAAATTGAATGCCCGAGCGAGCTGAACGTATCGGTCGTCGTGCAGCTTGTTCACGTAGCTCTTTGGATCGTCCGGATCGCTTTTGAGCACGTTTTTGATGATCGTCGGCGAAACCTCTTCGGGATCAAGGCCAAATGCTTTCAGAGCAAAATTATAGACGTTTGGCGTCTTGAGAAAAGCATCGACCGTGGTCACCTTGGCGAGACCGGCGCGATACTGCTTGATCAGCGATGCCGCGTACTTTTCGTCCGCTGCGAGATAGGTCGCGCCCTGGCTGTTGACATATTTGGCATGGGTGTCGCTCAGCTGCGCGGCTGTCTGGGCAGACGTTCCGGTGGGCAACGTGCCGTCGGGCGAGAACTCGAAAGCGCCCGCAAGCGCCACATAGCTGTCGATCGTCTCGAGTGCATCCTTATAGCTGAGGATGCTGACCTCATTCATCGATCCGCGCGCGCGCTCCAGCTCGATCTTCTGGCGCAGGTCGGCCATATCGGCGCCCGGCTGTTTCAATGCCGCCATGTATGTGTCGATCTTGCTGGCGGCGTCGAGCATCGCTGCCTGGGCCTTGGTGATATTCGCATTGATGTCGGCTTTCTGCGACACCCAAACGGAATTGACATAGCTGTTCGGATCGGACGGATCGCTGCTCAGCACCTTGCTGATCGTGTCCTGGGACCAGCGATTCTTGTCGATGCCGAAGGCCGAGAAAACATAATTCCGCAGCTTGTCGTCGGCGAGCAGGCCATTGACGTTGGTGATCTTTTCGATCGTGAGATTGTAGTAGTTCTTGTTCGCGTCGATGGCATCGACCCCGCGCTGCGCTACGGCCGTGTACAGACCGATCATGTCGTCGGCCTGGTTCTCGGACTGGGCGGTGTTGGTGCTGCTGCTGGTGGTCCCGAAGGGGAAGGCCGCTGCGAAATCCCGGTAGCGTTTGTCGCTCAGCTTGTTGGCAAAACTGTTGGCGTCGGAGAGATCGCTTTCCAGCACCTTGCGCAGGAAGGCCTTGGCATAGGCCATGTCCTCCAGACCATAGGCCGTCGTTGCATAAGTATAGAGCCGATAGTCATTCAGGAGATCATCGACGGTTTTCACCTTGCCGATGTTCTCTTTGTAATAGGCCGTATCCCGCGAGACGGTGGCCTGTTGCGAGACCCGCGTCAGCGATTGGGTGAGATTGCGGGAGACGATATTATAGTTGAGATAAGTCGAGACCATCCGAACACCCTCGCGGTTTGGCGTGAGCCTACCGTTCGGAGGTTGTCCGAAGCTGGACGCAGGGGCCGTGCGCTCGTCGCCCTGCCTGGCTGGGCGACGTCACGGGGCCTACCGCGGCGCGTTGTTCGGCAGGAATTGCGGACCGACCGTGCGGATCTGGCCCGGTGTGGACGGCGCCGCCGGTTGCGCGGGAACTGCTGCTGCTGGCGCCTCCGGTGCTGCGCCCTTCTTCAAGGCGGCAGGCATGCCCTTTTGCGGCTGCGACATCCGCTTGGCACGTTCCTCGGTGACGATGATGTCACCATTCTCCGCTGCTGATTTGTCGTCGACATTCTTCAACGCCTCGGACCAGGTCTGGCCTTGCGCCTTGCAGGAACACGACGGATTGAATTCGGTGCGATACTTGAAAGCGTTCGGCGATGACGAATAGGGCTGCCCCGAAACCGAGACGGCCGAGTTCATGTCCTCGCCGGGATTGCGATAGGTGAACAGGTTGGCGTCGGAGGCCGGGCAGAGATTCTTGCAGGTCCGCTCGTCATCGCCGAAACGCGCCGGGATCGTCGCGAACGAGATCGGGAAATAGAAGCCGTCGCAGGTGCGCACGCAGACGGTGCGGTAGGTGCCGGACGGAACGGGCGACATATTGCCGTCCAGCGGCGGCGCGCCGGGGCTTGGTTCGTTATTGCCGAACAGGTTGCTCAGGAAACCGCCGGGGCCTGAATTCTGCGGGGCGGCGCGCTGCGCAGCGGCGGCGTATTGCGGGCCGCAATTGTTCTGCGCGAGGGCCAGCAGCACCGAGCGGCGCTGGGTATCACGGTCCGAACTGCCGGGCGTGCCGACGCGCAGGCGTTCGAGATTGCTGGTGATCTGATCCAGATTGCCGCGCATCTGCTGGATCTGATTGTTGACCGGGCCGCACTGCTGCGACTGTCCATTGAACAGCGAGAAGAAGCCGGAACTGTCGCAGCCCATCCGCTTGGCCTGCGCAGAAACGCGGTCGAGCTCGCTTTGCTGCTTGGACGCGGCGTCCTCATAGCGGCGAAGCTGTTCGGCGCGCGCGGGATCGAGGCCGTTACCGCGATCGATGGTCGCAAGCTGCGCCTCGAGGCGCCCGCACATCGGATTGCCAGAGCCCTGCTGCTGCGCCTGGCTCGGCGGATAGACCTGCTGCGCGGGATAGGCCGGGGGCGGTCCGTTCTGCGCCGATGCAGGAGTGCCCAGCGACAGCGCACCAACCAGTGCGGCACCAACGAAAGCCCAGCGAGAAAGGGAAGCAGTCACAGTGTCAGACATATCCGGCCAATGCGCGAGTCAGAAGCGAGCGAGACAGAAACAAGCGGGGTGGTGCGGCATCGCGCTTCGATACCGCCGCCAACCTCTCGCCGACGTTGCCAGACGCGCGCGATGAAAATGCGGCGGCGAACGCGGCTTTCCATAGCTGCTTCTCGCGGCAGGGTCACGTCGTTTCCGGGGCCTCACTGTGGCCGCAAGCGTGACGCAAGAAAGTCGCAAGCCGGGGGATGTCAGCGCTGGCAGGTAATCGCAACGAATTCGTCGCATTTGCCGTGATGGCAGGCGCTGCCTGACGTCGGGACCGAGCCGGTCACTTCATCGGGATCGACGCGGCGATAGGCGACGGCCTGGTCGAAGGCGCGCGATTTGCAATAGGACAGGGCGGCATGCGCGCCGCATTTCTCGCCGCGGGCGAGGCACTGGTCGATACCGTAACCGTCAGACTGGTTGGCGATGATGAAGACGCGGGAATCGGCAAAGGCCGAGGAAGCGGCCAGAACAAATGCCGCCGTCAGAACGACTGAAATGGATTTCATAACTCACCGAATGAATGAGGAAATTCGCCCTCATTCGATACGCCCCAAAGATTAACAATCATTAACCATGAGCGGCGTAGCGATGGATTGAGGCCGAAATCAGCCCTTTACGGCATAGTTCCACACCCTTGACGGGCCACCTGGGGTTGCCCCATGGTGCCCCGATGAACGGTTCTCTCGCCATTTGTGGCATTTGCCGCGAGATTAAGAGCTAGCGATTCGCTGGCTGAGGCCGTCTTTTCTCACACGAGATCAATCTCAAGAGGGATGAGGAGACGCCCGGCCGCAAGGGACGGACATCCATGGAACTGCGCCTTTACGACACTCTGACCCGCGAGAAGCGCGTCTTCACGCCGATCGATGCCGACAACGTCCGGATGTATGTCTGCGGGCCGACGGTCTACGACTTCGCCCATATCGGCAATGCGCGCCCGGTGATCGTGTTCGACGTGCTGTTCCGGCTGCTGCGGCACATCTACGGCGCCGACAAGGTCACCTATGTCCGCAACATCACCGACGTCGACGACAAGATCAACGACCGCGCGTTGCGCGATTTTCCGGGCCTGCCGCTGAACGAGGCAATCCGCCGGGTCACCGAGACCACGGCCAACCAGTTTCAGGCGGATGTCGCGGCGCTGGGATGCTTGTCGCCGACAGTGCAGCCGCGGGCGACGGACTTCGTGCTGCCGCGGCCCGACGGCAAGACCGATATGGTCACGCTGATCAGGGAATTGATCGCGCGCGGCCATGCCTATGAGGCTGCGGGCGAAGTGTTGTTCGACACCCAGTCGATGGCCGACTATGGCGCACTCTCCGGCCGCAAACTGGAAGACCAGCAGGCCGGCGCGCGCGTCGCCGTCGATGCGCACAAGAAGCATCCGACCGACTTCGTGTTGTGGAAGCAGTCATCCGCCGAAGAACCCGGCTGGGAAAGCCCGTGGGGCAGGGGCCGTCCGGGCTGGCACATCGAGTGCTCGGCAATGGCGGAGGCCTATCTTGGCACGATCTTCGACATTCATGGCGGCGGCCTCGACCTGATCTTCCCGCATCATGAAAACGAAATCGCCCAGTCGCGCTGCGCGCACGGTACGCATGCGATGGCGAATTACTGGATGCATAACGGCTTCCTGCAGGTCGAAGGCGAGAAGATGTCGAAGAGCCTCGGCAACTTCTTCACGATCCGTGAACTGCTGCAAGATTGGCCGGGCGAAGTGCTGCGCCTGAACATGCTGAAGACACACTATCGTTCGCCGATCGACTGGACCGTGAAAGGTCTGGAAGAAAGCGCCAAGACGCTCGATGACTGGTATTGGGTCGCAGCGGATGCAACAGGTGGCGACGTCTCCGACAAGGTGATGGAGCCGATGTTCGACGATCTGAATACGTCGCTGGCTGTTGCGGCGTTGCACGGTCTTCGCAACAGTGCGGCAGCAGGCAATGACGGCGATCGCAGTCAATTTGCAGCGTCGTTGCGTGCGCTCGGTTTCCTGTCGGAAACGGCTGCTGCATGGAATGGACGCAAACAACAGGCCAGCGGGATCGATGCAGCAAAGGTCGATGGTTTGATTGCGGATCGTACAGCCGCGCGGGTTCGCAAGGACTTCAAGGAGTCCGATCGTATCCGCGACGAACTTGCCGCCATGGGCGTCGTCATCAAGGACTCGAAGGAAGGCACCACTTGGGAGATCGCGCGATGAGCCGACCCGACACACCGTTTCCAAAGCACTGGAAATATTACATTGCGCTGAAATGGGCGCTGATCATCGGCGCGATAGCGCTGGCGCTGAAGCTGGTGGATTTCTGGTGAGCGCGATGGGCGAGGCGAAACCGGCACTGCGGCCGTTCCTGCCGGATGACACCGCGATTGCGGCTGCGATCTATGTGGCCAGCATCGAGGAATTGACGGGCGACGATTACAGCGAAGCGCAGCAGGAAGCCTGGGCTGCAACGGTCGACGACGAGGTGGCCTTCGGCAAGCGGCTGGCGTCGCAACTCACGCTGATCGCGACGCTGGACGGCGTGCCGGTCGGCTTTGCATCGCTGAAAGGCGCCAACCACATCGATCTGCTTTACGTGCATCCCAATGCCGCCCTGCAGGGTGTGGCATCGCTGCTGATCGATGCGATCGAGAAGCTGGCAGGTGCACGCGGCGCCAAGCTGCTGACCGTGGATGCCAGCGACACCGCCGAGCCCTTCTTCAAGAAACGCGGATATATCCCGACACAGCGCAACAGCGTGCCGCTGAATGATGAGTGGCTTGCCAACACCACGATGCAGAAGACGCTGGGCGAAGCCGGGGTGTCCTAAATCGAATGAAGAAGGCAGGGGAGGAAGACCGATGATCGATCACATCTCCATCGCGGTCAGCAATCTCGAACGTGCCGTGCCCTTCTACGAGCGTAGTTTCGCGCCGCTTGGCATGACCCGGCTGGTAACACGGCCGGCAATGGTTGGGTTCGGCAAGACCTATCCCGAAATCTGGCTCAATCTGCGTGCAGGCATGGCACCGCTACCGCTTGATAGCGGTGTGCATCTTTGTCTGCGCGCGAAGACGACGGATGAGGTTGATGCGTTTTATGCGGCAGCCATGGCCGCCGGCGGTGTCTCGGAAAGTGCGCCCTCGCTGCGGCCGCATGATCGCGTGCGCTACTATGCGACTTTCATCGCCGATGCCGATGGCAATCGCATCGAGGTGGTGACGTTCCCGAAGGACGACGCCACCACGTCGTAGAAGGCCTCAGAGCCGCGTCGCGACGTCCGGAGCCAGCTTCTTGGCTTCGTCGGAGGCCAGTGCCGCAGCGGTGCGGAGCCGGGGCAGGATGTCTTCGGCACGGTCGGCCGTCAGCACGTCCAGCGGCAGTGTCGGCCGGATGAAGGCGGTCGAGCGCATGTGTTTGAGCAGCTCGAGCAGCGGCTCCCAGAAGTTATCGATATTGGCCATCAGGATCGGCTTGCTGTGGCGGCCGAGCTGTTGCCAGGTGAGCTGTTCGACCAGCTCTTCCAACGTGCCGATGCCGCCGGGCAGGGCGACGAAGGCGTCCGACCGCTCAAACATCAGCCGTTTGCGCTCATGCATGTCGTGGGTGACGATCAGTTCCTGGGCGGCGGTCAGCGCGTTTTCGCGCTTGGTCAGGAATTCCGGGATGATGCCGGTGACCCGTCCGCCATTGTCCAGCACGGACTTGGCTACCGCGCCCATCAGGCCGATGGAGCCGCCGCCATAGACTAGGCCGATACCTTGCTCGGCCATGATCTTGCCGAGCGTAACGGCTGATTCGACGAAACTGGGATTGGTACCGGGGCCGGAGCCGCAATAGACGCAAATCGTTTTAATTGTGCTCATGGAATCCATGTGGCACTGCGGGATAACAGCGTCAAGACACGGAATGAACGCGATACGGGAAATTCCTGCCCGGGACACCTCTCCGCAGGGAAAAGAATGCTCCGCGAGGGTGCGACGTTCCGGCAAAGCGCCTATATGCATTCTAATGAAATCGACCTCCATTTTGAGCCGGCCCCGGGCCGCAGCTCCGTTCGCTCCAGGCGCCGTGCATGTCTGATTCCGATCCCGCGCTGAACGACGAGACAGCTCCCAACCCGGCCTATATCGAGCGCGGCACGCTGTTCGGAACGCTCGCCCATTTGTGGCCCTATATCTGGCCGGGCGACCGCGACGACCTGAAGATGCGCGTCGTCTGGTCCATGCTGCTGCTGCTGGTCGCCAAGGCGGCCACCCTGACAGTGCCGTTCACCTTCAAATGGGCGATCGATGCGCTGACCGGCGCCGATACGGCTCCGGTCCAGTCCTCGAACTGGACGCTGTGGCTGATCGCATCGCCGGTCGCCATGACCGTCAGCTACGGCGCGATCCGCGTGCTGATGGCGATCTTCACGCAATGGCGCGACGGCATCTTTGCCAAAGTGGCGATGCATGCAGTGCGCAAGCTGGCCTATCTCACTTTCGTCCATATGCACGAACTGTCGCTGCGCTTTCATCTGGAGCGCAAGACCGGTGGTTTGACGCGCGTGCTCGAACGCGGCCGCGCAGGCATCGAAGTCATCGTGCGCATGGTGATCCTGCAACTGGTGCCGACCATCGTCGAGCTGTTGCTGGTGATGGGTGTGCTGCTCTGGCAGTTCGACTGGCGCTATGTGCTGGTCGTAGCGATCACCGTGGTCGTCTACATGTATTATACGTATCTGGCGACCGAGTGGCGCATCGCCATCCGCCGCAATATGAACGAGTCCGATACCGAGGCGAATACCAAGGCGATCGACTCGCTGCTGAACTACGAGACGGTCAAATATTTCAGCGCCGAAACGCGTGAGGCCGAACGCTATGACAAGACCGTCGAGCGCTTCGAGCGCGCCAGCGTCAAGACCTATACCTCGCTGGCTGTCCTCAATACCGGGCAGGCGATCATCTTCACGCTCGGTCTGACATCGACCATGCTGATGTGTGCGGTCGGCGTGCGCAACGGCACCCACACGGTGGGCGATTTTGTCATGATCAACGCCATGATGATCCAGCTGTACCAGCCGCTGAATTTCATGGGCATGGTCTATCGCGAGATCAAGCAGGCGATCATCGACATCGAGAAGATGTTCGGTGTCCTGAACCGCAATCCGGAAGTGAAGGATATTCCAGGAGCCAAGCCGCTGCTGGTGACATCCGGCGCTGTGCGCTTCGACGATGTACGTTTCGCCTACGATCCGGAGCGGCCAATCTTGAAGGGGCTCTCCTTCGAGGTGCCGGCCGGCAAGACCGTCGCCATCGTCGGCCCGTCGGGCGCCGGCAAGTCGACGATCTCGCGGCTGCTGTTCCGGCTCTATGACGTGTCCGGTGGCACGATCTCCATCGACGGCCAGAACATTCGCAATGTCACGCAGGCCTCGTTGCGCCAGTCGATCGGCATGGTCCCGCAGGACACCGTGCTGTTCAACGACACCATTCGCTACAACATCCGCTACGGCCGCTGGGACGCGACGGACGAAGAGGTCGAGGAAGCTGCCCGGATGGCGCAGATCGACCCGTTCATCCGGATGTCGCCGAAGGGCTACGAGACCGAAGTGGGCGAGCGCGGACTGAAACTCTCCGGCGGCGAGAAGCAGCGCGTGGCCATTGCGCGGACCGTGCTGAAGGGCCCGCCGATCTTGCTGCTCGACGAAGCGACGTCGGCGCTCGATAGCCATACCGAGCAGGAGATCCAGGACGCGCTGGAGAAGGTCTCGCAGGGCCGTACCTCGCTGGTGATTGCGCATCGACTGTCCACCATTGTCGGCGCCGACGAGATCATCGTGCTCGACCAGGGCCGGATCGCCGAGCGCGGCACCCATGGCCAGTTGCTGGCCGCCGGCGGTCTCTATGCCAGCATGTGGAACCGGCAGCGCGAGGCCCAGGAGGCCCGCGAACGGCTCGCCCAGATAGGCGACGATGCCATCGCCCCCAATCGCACTCCGCCGCCGGTCGACGACGATCGCCTGATGACGCCTGACGCGGCGGAATAATCTCTGCTAAAGCAGGGCCAGATTCTGCCCGAACCCAGGTTTTAAGCACCCATGTCCATCGCAAATTCCATCCGTGGCCAGATCCCGCCGATCCACAAGGAAGGCTATCCGTTCATTGGCGCCTTTGCGCTGGCGAGCCTGGTGCTGTTCTGGATCTGGACGCCGCTCGGATGGATCGGCACGGTCCTGACGGTCTGGTGTGCGCTGTTCTTCCGCGATCCGGTCCGCGTAACCCCGACCCGCGAGGGTGTCGTGGTGTCGCCCGCCGACGGGAAAGTGTCGATGGTGCAGCCGGTGCTGCCGCCGGCCGAACTCGGCCTTGGCGACCAGCCGCTGCTGCGTATCTCGGTGTTCATGAGCGTCTTCAACGTCCACGTAAACCGCAGCCCGGTGGCTGGCCGGATCGAGCGCATTGCCTATCGGCCGGGCAAGTTCATCAATGCTGAGCTGGACAAGGCCAGCGAGGACAATGAGCGCAATTCGCTGGTGATTTCGACCCCCGGCGGCCGGATCGGCGTGGTGCAGATCGCCGGGCTTGTGGCGCGCCGGATCGTGTCCTTCGTGCGCGAGGGCCAGACCCTGAGCGCCGGCGAGCGCTTTGGCCTCATTCGCTTCGGCTCCCGGCTGGATATCTACCTGCCGGAAGGCAGCAAGGCGCTGGTGGCCGTGGGGCAGACCGCGATTGCCGGCGAGACCGTGCTGGCCGATTTCCGGATCGGTGACGGCGGCCGGACCTACCGCGTCGATTAACCCCGATTTCCTGCCGGTTTGGGCGGCAGGACGCCACAATGGCGGAGCAGGGTGGGATTTGCTAGGATCACGCCATGCAAATGCCTCCTGACCAGTCTCCCGAGACGCGCCGCCGCCGGTTCCGGACCATTCCGATCCGGATGCTGGTGCCGAACATGATCACGCTGCTGGCGATCTGCGCCGGCCTGACGGCGATCCGCCTGTCCACCGAGGGCCGGATGGAACTCGCGGTTGCGGCCATCGTCTTCGCGGCCGTGCTCGATGGTGTCGATGGCCGTGTCGCCCGCATGATCAAAGGCCAGTCCAAATTCGGCGCCGAGCTCGACAGCCTGGCTGACTTCGTCAATTTCGGCGTTGCGCCTGGCCTGATCCTGTATTTCTGGCAGCTCCATGATCTCAGCAATGCTGGCTGGATCGCCGCGATGGTGTTCGCCATCGCCGGCAGTCTGCGGCTGGCGCGTTTCAACGCCACTATGGACGATCCGGACAAGCCGGCCTTTGCCGCGAACTTTTTCACGGGCATGCCGGCGCCGCTGGGCGCGCTCACCGTGATGCTGCCGATCTATCTGGGCTTCCTGGGCATGCCGATGCCGCCCGCCATCCTGACGACCCTCTACACGCTGCTGGTCGGCTTCCTGATGGTGTCGCGGCTGCCGGTGTTCTCCGGCAAGGCCGTGAACATGCGGGTGCCGCGTGAGCTGGTGCTGCCGGTGTTCGTCGGCGTCGTGCTCTTCATCGCGCTGCTGATCGGCTACCCCTGGCACATCCTGTCGGCGCTCTCGATCATGTATCTGCTGAGCCTTCCGCTGGGCTGGAAATCGTATCGCGATCAGGAACGTGCGCTCGCCGCGCAGTCGGTGGTCCCTGTCGATCCGGCGGCGCCCCATGCGTCGACGCCCTATACGCCGGGGGCACCTGAGATCGCACCGGATGATCGGCCCGCACGCCTGAACTGATTGTCCATCTCGCGAACAATTCATGCAGCCGCTTTCCACGACGAAAGCGGCTGCATTTCGTTTTGGGCATGCAGTGAAGTCGGCTATATCCGAAGTCACTCAGCGACGACGACGTCCCGCGAAGACGGGATGCGATAATCACACACAGGAGAAACGCCGTGACGAATTCCGCGACCGGTCCGCTGCCCGCATCCGTTCTGGAAGCACTGGGCCGCTACGACACGCCGACCATCTGCAATGCGATGGAGATCGTCGCCCCCGAGCGCCGGTTGATCGGCTACACCACGCGTCCGCTGGTTTGTCCGTTTCCGAATCTGCCGCCCATCGTCGGCTATGCGCGCACCGCGAGCATTCGCGCGACCATGGCGTCTGGTCTGCCTGCCGCGGAGCAGAAGGCGCGGCGGCTCGCTTACTACGAGTATGTCGGTACGGGCATCGGTCCGCGCATCAGCGTGATCCAGGATATCGACGGGCCCGACGCGGGCTATGGCGCGTTCTGGGGTGAGGTGAACAGCGCCGTACACAAGGCGCTCGGTTGCCTCGGTGTGGTCACCGATGGCTCGATCCGCGATATCCCGCAATGGGCCCCGGACTTCCAAGCGCTCGCCGGCACGATCGGTCCGTCGCATGCGCATGTGCATGTAAGCGAGTTCGGCAATGAAATACGCGTGGCCGGCATGAGTGTTCGTTCGGACGATCTGATCCATGCCGATCAACACGGCGCGGTTGTGATCCCGCTCGATGTCGCCGCGAAACTGCCGGAAGCGGCGGAGCTGTGCGGGCGGCGCGAGACACCCATTCTCGATATTGCGCGCAGTCCGTCATTCACGCTCGAGAAGCTGAAAGAGGCGATGGCGCGCTCGTCGGAAATACACTGAAATCCGGGGCTATTAAGACTAACGATAAAGGTTAGATGCCGATCAACCCGAACCAGCTCCGGTTGCTTGCGCGGCCGGAGGGCTTCGGGCTAACTGCCCGTTCCGCCGTGGAGACGGGTATTGGAGACGGTATTGCCTCAGACCAAGGATATGAAGAAAGCTTGGAATGAGCGAGCAAATCGTGACCCGTTCTTTTACGTCGAGACCGAGCTGTGGGATCACGATCCCGAAAAATTCTTCGCACTCGGTCGCGAACGCGCAACGCTGCTGATCGATCCTGTTCTCGCAAAATATGCACTTGATCCCGTCGGCAAGACGGCGGTCGATATCGGCTGCGGCGTCGGACGTTTCACGCAGGCGCTTGGCCGGCGTTTCACCAGGGCTGTCGGCATCGATGTGTCTGACGTCATGGTGGAAAAGGCCAAGGCGGCGGCAGCGGCGTTCAGCAATCTCGACTTCGTCGCCGGCAATGGCGTCGTGTTTCCCTTGGCGTCCGAAACTGCGGATTTCGTATGGTCATATGAGGTCTTTCAGCACATGCCGTCGCATGACGTCGTGAAGGCCAATCTGGTCGAGGTCGCCCGCATCCTGCGTCCATCCGCGCTTGGACTCATTCACTTCCGAACGGCGCATGAGTATCCGACTATCCTCTGGCATATCGCCAAGTTCGTCCCGACGCCTGTCATCCAGCGCCTGAAGATGATGCTCGGCAAGGATCCGCTGACGGCGGATACGTCGTGGCGTGGTGCAAAGCCGCTGCCGAAGAGCACGATCGCCGACTTCTGCGTGGCCGCTGGGCTCAAGCCCATCGAGTTTCTCGATGACCCGACCCACGCACCGGGATCACGTACCTTCGTGGTCGTCCGGCGCGCTGTCTGACGCCGCACAGTCGCCCTCAATCTGTCTGCTGAACGAACTTTCAGTATCGTTCCACGCACGCTCGCGCGTCATTAATCTGTCGTTAATGAACCGTGAAGCGGTAACGCGTCCTTAATCGCAGTATCGCTAAGGTACCTTCGCGCGGCCTGATCTCGAGGCGTGCCGCCGTCCAGGACGGGCGTCGTTCGATACGTGTATAGCGTCGGAGTTGACATGGATATCACAACACTCGTCGGTTTTGTCGCTGGCATCATTGTGCTGTGTACCCTGGTCCTCATGGGCGGCAGCTTCGGGATGTTCTACGACATCCATGCCGTTATCATCATTTTCGGCGGTTCGTTTGCCGCGACGCTGATCCGCTTTCCGCTCTCGTCCATCCTTCATGGCATTCCGCTCGGCGCCAAATTTGCGTTCACGCTGAGCCGTCTGAACGCTCGTGATCTCGTTGACGAACTCGCTCGCATCGCGGAAATCGCAAGGAAGCAGGGACCGGTCGGACTCGAAAAAGTCGAAACTGATGATGCATTCCTCGCCAAGGGAATCCGCTTCGTTGCCGACGGCTACGACCTCGAATTCATCCGCGACAATCTTGAGCGCGACCGCGACAATTTCCTCATGCATCTCGACGAAGGCTCGAAGATCTACCGCGCCATCGGCGATTGCGCGCCGGCCTTCGGCATGATCGGTACGCTGCTGGGCATGGTGCAGATGTTCTCGAACATGTCCGATCCGTCCAAGCTCGGACCGTTCATGGCCGTCGCGCTGCTGGCGACGCTGTATGGCGCGATCGTCGGCAACCTGATCTGTCTGCCCATCGCCGACAAACTGCACGTCAAGGTGCTCGATGAAGAGACCAACCGCACGCTCATCATCGACGGCATCCTGATGATCCGCGACTCGAAGAGCCCGGCGCTGGTGCGCGAAATGCTGCTGGCCTATCTGCCCGAGAAGCACCGCCATGACGAAAGTGAGCCGGTCCCAGCGTAATACACTGGAGGCAGGCTCGGAGCACGTCCGATGGCGAAGAAAAAGCGCGGAGAAGCACACGGCGGCCACGGCTGGTTCGTGACCTTCGCCGACCTGATGGCGCTGCTGCTCAGCTACTTCGTCATGCTCGTGGCATTCTCCAGCCCTGACGGCGCCAAACTCAAGATCGTTGCCGGCTCGGTCCGCGAAGCCTTCGGCGTGCAATCCGATGCGCGATATTCGGGCGTGATCGAATCCGATGGTCTGCCGACGCGCGGCCAGACGAAGAACAAGGACCATGTGTCGCCGGACGATGCGTCCAACGTCACCAGTCCGAGCGAGAAGGGCGGCCGTCCCGCGGGCGCCAAGCTGAAGATGGACCGCGAATTCGCGCTCGCCTCGGCGTCACTGCGGCAGGCGCTGCAGGACATGCCGGAGATCAACGAGATCTCCAAGAACATCATGTTCGAGGAAACCAAGCAGGGCCTCAATCTGGAAATCATCGACCAGAACGGCCGCTCGATGTTTGCTGACGGATCCAAGGTTCCCTATGAGCGCACACGTCTGTTGCTGCAGAAGCTCGCCGGGCCACTAAAGGCAACACCGCTGCGCGTGGCTATCGTCGGTCACACCGCCGCGGGCTTCGTACCGGCGCGCAGCGAATACGATGCATTCGATCTGTCGGCCGATCGCGCCAATGTCGTTCGACAGATTCTGGAACGGGAAGGGCTGCCGTCGTCCCATATCTTCTCGGTGTCGGGCAAGGCGGACAGCCAGCCGCTATTCCCCGACGATCCGACCATGGCTGCCAACCGGCGGGTGACCATTACGCTGATGCGGGAAGACCCCCCGCTGCCGCCAAACCTCAAGCCGTAAAACAGTCAATTCCTTTTTTACTGCTCCAGCCTCTTTTTTGCTGGGCAATGCCGATTTTTGCTGCGCTCCCGATAAGCGATCTGCGGCAGTATAGGCTAGTGTCCCGGTTGACTGGCATTGCCCGGCGCGCCATAGCCGGGTCCGGATTGTCCAGAGGCGTTACGAGCAGAATGGCCGTTACGGAAACAACAGGCGAGGGACCGATCGAAGTTCCGGTTCATACCGGCTTCTGGTCGCTCACGGTCGGCAGTATCGGCGTCGTATTTGGCGACATCGGAACGTCGCCACTTTACGCTTTCCGCGAGGCGGTACACGGCGCGACGCATGGCGCCCCGGTGACGCCCGTCATCGTGCTCGGCGTGCTCTCATTGATCCTGTGGGCGCTGTTCATCGTCGTGACAGCGAAATACGTGCTGTTCCTGCTGCGCGCCGACAACAATGGCGAGGGCGGGACGCTGTCGCTGATGGCGCTCGGCCAGCGTGCCTTGGGTCGGCGGAGCTTGCCGCTGATGGTACTGGGCGTGATCGGCGCCTCGATGTTCATCGGCGATTCCATGATCACTCCCGCGATTTCGGTGCTGTCGGCGGTGGAAGGTCTGAAACTCAAGGCGCCCGCGCTCGAACCCTATGTCGTGCCGGTTACGGTCGCGATTCTCGTGGTGCTGTTTTCCGTTCAGCGGATCGGTACCGCCAAGGTGGCATCCGCCTTCGGGCCGGTGATGATCATCTGGTTCACGACGCTGGCATTGATGGGTGCTTCGCACATCTCGGATGATCCGACCGTGCTGAAAGCGATCAATCCATATTATGCCGTACAGTTCATGTTGAGCCACGGCACCATTGGTCTCGTCACCTTGGGCGCAGTCTTCCTGGCCGTGACCGGCGGTGAGGCGCTCTACGCGGATCTCGGCCATTTCGGTCGCAGACCAATTCAATACGGCTGGTTCTTCTTCGTGCTGCCGGCGTTGATGATCAATTATTTCGGGCAGGGCGCGCTCGTGCTGTCGAACCCGGCCGCGATCGAAAATCCGTTCTATCGGATGGCACCTGAATCGATGCTGTTGCCGCTGATCGCGCTGGCGACGGCCGCTACCGTGATCGCGAGCCAAGCGGTGATCACCGGTGCCTATTCATTGGTGCGTCAGGCGGTGCAGCTTGGCCTGCTGCCGCGCTTCGAAGTGCGCTTCACCTCCGAGACCCATGCCGGCCAGATCTATTTGCCTCGGGTCAATCGTCTGCTGCTGATCGGTGTGCTGCTGCTGGTGCTGCTGTTCAAATCGTCGAGTGGTCTGGCCTCGGCCTATGGCATCGCGGTCTCCACCACCATGGTGGCTGATGGTATCATGGGCTTCGTGGTGATCTGGAAGCTGTGGAACTGGAAGGCCGCGACTGCCGCTGCGATCATAGCGCCGCTGGTGTTCGTTGATCTGGCCTTCCTCAGCGCCAATCTCCTGAAGCTGCTGGAAGGCGCTTGGGTGCCGTTGCTGTTCGGCGTGCTGATGGCCGGCATGATCTGGACCTGGCGCCGCGGCGCGGCGATCCTGATCACCAAGACGCGCCGTATCGAAGTGCCGTTGCGCGATCTCATCAAGAGTCTGGAAAAGCGCCCCCCGCATATCGTGAAGGGCACCGCGGTGTTTCTCACCAGCGATCCCGAATTCGTGCCGACGGCGCTGCTGCATAATCTGAAGCACAACAAGGTTCTGCACGAACACAACGTGATCCTGACCATCGAGACCGCGCAGACGCCGAAGGTCGATCTCGGCGAACGCGTTCGTATGGAGAATATCAGCGACAAGTTCTCGATGGTGAAGCTGCGTTTCGGCTTCATGGAATCGCCAAACGTCCCCAAGGCGCTGGTCGTCGCGCGTAAGCTCGGCTGGCAATTCGACATCATGGCGACGTCGTTCTTCGTGTCGCGGCGCTCGCTGAAGCCGTCGGCGCAATCCGGTATGCCGCTGTGGCAGGATCATCTGTTCATTGCGCTCAGCCGTTCGGCGAACGACGCCACCGACTATTTCCAGATCCCCACCGGACGCGTGGTGGAGGTCGGTACTCAGGTGACGATCTAAGCATCTTTTGTCATGTCCGGTTCCCCGATTTGCGCTATAACGGGTGTGATCATCGGGGCCGGGAACGGCCTCGCTGCCCCGCTGTTCAGAGACCTGCGATTCAGAAGTCTTCGAGGCCGTTTCCATGACCATCGATAGCGCATCTCCCGCCGCGGCATCCCCGGCGGACCCTACCCATGGGCACTCGACGGCCAGCTTCGGCTCGCTCGTCATGGGCAGTATCGGCGTCGTCTATGGTGACATCGGCACCAGCCCGCTTTACGCGCTCCGTGAGGCGCTGGTCGCGGCCGGGGGCCACAAGGCGCCCGGCATCGACAATGAAGCAATCCTGGGCGTCCTCTCGCTGATCCTGTGGGCACTGATCATCGTGGTCACGCTCAAATATGTCGTGCTGCTGCTGCGCGCCGACAATAACGGCGAGGGTGGCCCGCTGGCCCTGATGGCGCTGGCCCAGCGCGCGATCGGATCGAGCGGGCCGGTGGTGGTGATGCTCGGCATTATCGCCGCGGCGCTGTTCTACGGCGACGCCGTGATTACGCCGGCACTGTCGGTCCTGTCAGCCATTGAGGGCGTCAAGCTCGTCACCACCGCCTTCGATCCCTATGTCGTACCGCTCACCATCGTGATCCTTGTGGCGCTTTTCGCCGTGCAATCGCGCGGCACTGCGAAGGTCGCGACGTTCTTCGGACCGATTATGTGCCTATGGTTCGTCGTGATCGCGGTAGCGGCCATTCCGCAGATTGTGAAGCATCCTGAAGTGCTGGCGGCACTCAATCCCGTGCATGCGATCTACTTCATGTTCCATCACGGCATCATCGCCTTCGTGACGTTGGGCGCAGTGTTTCTCGCCGTGACCGGCGCCGAAGCGCTTTATGCCGATCTCGGCCATTTCGGCAAAAAACCGATCCAGCTGGCCTGGCTGTTTCTCGTGCTGCCGTCGCTGGCCATCAACTATTTCGGCCAGGCTGCGCTGGTGATGCATGATCCCACCGCGCTGGAAAATCCGTTCTATCTGATGTTTCCCGACTGGGCGCTGATCCCCATGGTGATCCTCGCGGCGACTGCCACTGTGATTGCGAGCCAAGCCGTGATCACCGGCGCCTATTCGCTGACGCAGCAGGCGATCCAGCTTGGCCTGCTGCCGCGTTTCGAAATCCGGCACACATCGGAGTCGCATTCCGGCCAGATCTACATTCCGCGCGTCAATATGCTGCTGTTCATTGCAGTGATCGTGCTTGTCGTGCTGTTCAAGTCATCGAGCTCGCTGGCCTCGGCCTATGGCATCTCGGTCACCGGCACCATGGTCGTCACTGCGATGATGGGCTTTGTGGTGATCTGGCGCGGCTGGAAGTGGTCGCCGATCGCGGCTGCGGCGCTGATCGTGCCGTTTCTGGTGATCGACGTCACGTTCCTCACCGCGAATCTCTTGAAGGTGTTCGACGGCGGCTGGGTGCCGCTGGTGATGGGCGGCGTGATCATTCTCATGATGTATACGTGGCGGCGCGGTAGCCGCCTGCTGTTCGAGAAGTCGCGCAAGCTGGAGTTTCCGCTGGCCGATCTCGTGGCCATGCTGGAGAAACGTCCGCCACAGCGCGTGGCCGGCACGGCGGTATTTCTCACCAGTGATCCGCAGAGTGCGCCGACGGCGCTGATGCATAGTCTGAAACACTACAAAGTGCTTCACGAGAAGAACGTTATTCTCACCATCGAAACCGCACCGACGCCGCGCATCGATCCGAGCGAACGCGTGCGTATGGAAGAGATCAGCGCGACCTTCTCGAAAGTGACGCTGCGCTTCGGCTTCATGGAATCGCCGAATGTGCCGAAATCCCTGGCGATTGCGCGCAAGACCGGCTGGCAGTTCGACATCATGTCGACGTCGTTCTTCCTGTCGCGCAGGGCGCTGAAGCCTGCGGCGCATTCCGGCATGCCGCGCTGGCAGGACCATTTGTTCATCGCGCTCAGCCGCACCGCCAATGACGCGACCGACTATTTCCAGATCCCCACAGGGAGGGTGGTCGAAGTGGGCACGCAGGTGACTATCTAGGCCTGATCCCGAAAAGTGGGCTTGCGGCTTTCGGGCAAGATCAGGCCCGACAATAAGCTCTTCCGACGCTTGATTTTCGCGGCGCGAGAGGCGACGTTGGCGCCCGAAAACAGGGGCGTTTCCGCCCCTTCGTATTCGCTCCGGACACCGGGGCGGCAGGAGGTTGTGGTGGCAGGCGAAGCTCATACCGTTCACGATTTGACGCCGGAGGAAGTGTCCAAGGGGATCGCCGACGGCAAGTATCTGCTGGTCGATGTACGCGAACCCAACGAGGTCGCGGTCGAGGCCTATCCGGATGCCGTGGTGGTGCCGCTGTCGGGCTTCGATAGCGCCGATCTGCCCGATCCGGCGGGCAAGCAGATCGTGTTTGCGTGCCGCTCCGGCAAGCGCTCGGTGACCGCCTCGCTGGCCGCCCAGGCCGATGGCCTTGCCTATGACAAGCATCTCGCCGGCGGCATTCTGGGGTGGAAGGCTGCGGGCCTGCCGACCAAGGCTGGCTGATCGCTCGATGAACAAGATCTTCTCTGAGCTGCCCGTCACGGTGTTCGAGGCGATGTCGCAGCTTGCGCGCGACCATAACGCCATCAATCTCGGGCAGGGCTTTCCCGACCATCCCGGCCCCGACGATATCCGTCAGGCGGCCGCCGATGCTGTGCTGAACGGTTACAACCAGTATCCGTCGATGATGGGCATCCCGGAGCTGCGTCAGGCGATCGCCACGCATTACCAGCATTGGCACAAGCTCTCGCTCGATCCGATGACGGAGGTGATGGTGACCTCCGGCGGTACCGAGGCATTGACCTCGTCGATCCTTGCGGTGGTCGAGCCCGGCGACGAAGTCGTGTGCTTTCAGCCGGTCTATGATTCCTATCTGCCGATCATCCGCCAGGCCGGCGGCATTCCGCGTCTCGTCAGCCTCAAGCCACCCCATTGGCGTCTCACGGAAGAAGATTTGCGCGCGGTCTTCAATCACAAGACCAAGGCCGTGCTGTTCAACAGCCCGCTTAATCCCGCCGCGGTGGTGTCGCCGCGCGAGGATCTCGAATTGCTGGCGAAGTTCTGCCAGGAATTCGATACGATCGCGATCTGTGACGAAGTGTGGGAACACGTGACCTTTGACGGCCACGACCATATCCCGCTGATCACCATTCCCGGTATGCGCGACCGCACTATCAAGGTCGGCTCGGCCGGCAAGATCTTCTCGCTGACAGGCTGGAAGATCGGTTTCGTTTGTGCCCCGCCGCATCTCTTGCGTGTCTGCGCGAAGGTGCATCAGTTCCTGACCTTCACGACCGCACCCAACCTGCAGGTCGCGGTGGCCTATGGTCTCGGCAAGTCCGACGAGTACTTCAAGACCATGCGCGCCGATCTCGCGCGCAGCCGCGATCGTTTGGCTGCCGGTCTGGAGAGCATCGGCTTTCCCGTCATCAAGTCGCAGGGCACGTACTTCCTCACTGTCGATCTGTCGCCGCTGGGGCTGAACGAGACCGACGAGGAATTCTGCCGGCGGCTTGTCTACGACTACAAGGTCGCCGCGATTCCTGTGTCGGCCTTCTATGAGCAGGACAAGGTGACGTCGGTGGTGCGTTTCTGTTTCGCCAAGAACGACGCGACGCTCGATACGGCGCTGGAGCGTCTGCACAACGCCGTTCATCGCCGCTAGGGGAAGTTGATGCGCATAGGCAAGTACGGGATCGCGTGGGTCGTCGGAGCGGCGCTGCTGTGGTCCTTGCCGGTGCAGGCGCAAGACCAGAAGGCAGAGCGCGTCGTCAACTTCTACAACTGGTCGAACTATATGGCGCCCGGCGTGCTGGAGGCGTTCACCAGGGAGACCGGCATCAAGGTTGTCTACGACACCTTCGACGCCAACGAGACGCTGGAGACGCGTCTCTTGGCCGGCAAGTCCGGTTACGACGTCGTGGTGCCGACGGCGTATTTCCTGCAGCGCCAGATCACCGCAAAGGTGTTCCAGAAGCTCGACAAGGCGAAGCTGCCGAACCTTGCCAACGCGTGGCCGGAGGTGACCAAGCGCCTCGCGATCTACGATCCCGGTAATACATTCGCCGCGAACTACATGTGGGGCACGACGGGCATCGGCTACAACGTCAAGCAGGTCGCGAAAATCCTCGGGCCTGACGCGGAGATTGATAGCTGGGACGTCATCTTCAAGCCGGAGAACCTTGCGAAGTTCAAGGATTGCGGTGTCCATATGCTGGATTCCGCCGACGACATTCTGCCGGCGGCGCTCAATGCGCTGGGCCTTGATCCGAACTCGATCAAACAGCCGGACCTCGAAAAGGCCGCCGATCTCGTCGGCAAGATCAGAGGCAATGTTCGCAAGTTTCACTCGTCTGAATATCTGAGCGCGCTTGCGACCGGCGAGATCTGTCTGGTGGTCGGCTGGTCCGGCGACATCATCCAGGCGCGTGCGCGGGCGGATGAAGCGAAGAACGGCGTCGAGATCGGTTATGCGGTGCCGAAGGAGGGCGCGCAGATGTTCTTCGATAATCTGGCGATCCCCGCCGATGCGAAGAACGTCAATGAGGCCTATGCGCTCATCAACTATCTCTACCGCCCGGACGTCGCCGCGAAGAATTCGGATTTCCTCGGTTATGCCAATGGCAATCTCGCCAGCCAGAAGCTGATCGATCCGAAAATCCTCAATGACAAGACGATCTATCCGGATGAGGCGATGCTGCAGAAGCTGTTCGTCATTACGGCGCGCGATCCGGCGACGCAGCGCGTGATCAACCGGCTGTGGACGAAAGTGAAGACGGGGCGCTAAGCGTTATCGCCAGCGCCGGTGCAGCCACAGCCACTGCTCGGGATATTCCCGGATCCAGCCTTCCAGCACGGACGTCACCGCCTGCATGGTGCCTTGAACGTCGACCTTGCCATTGGCATCGCGCACCGGTTTCACCTCTTCGGAGACTTCGATGCGGAAGCGATGATCGGGGAGGCGGATGATACGAACACCGTGGATCGGGCAATCGACCTGGCGCAACAGCCGCGCCAGCATCGGATTGGCATTGGTCTTGCGGCCGAAGAAATCCACCGGGACGCCGTTGGTGAACCACTGATCCACCAGCATGGCGACGTGCTTGCCCTCGTTCAGCGCGTGCGCGAGCTTGAGCGGTGCGTCATGGCTGGCCGGGATGAGATTGCCCATGTTGATCGCGCGCGTCTGATGAATGGCGCGGTCTGCGGCGGCGCTGTTCGGCCGACGATAGAGCACGGCTGCGTCAAGGCCGTGGGCCACGGCGGCGAGCGCAGGAATTTCCCAGTTGCCGAGATGGCTGGCGAAAATCAGTGCCGGCTTGCCGTCGTCGCGCAACTGATCGAAAATCTCGCCGGTGCGCGCCGAGAATTCGACATTGCTCGGCTTGGTCGGATTGGCCGGGTCATAGTCCCAGATCTTGTCGAGATGGGCGAATTCCGCACCGATGCGCCCCATATTGTCCCAGACACCCGCGAGGATCTTGTCGATCTCTTCCGGTGATTTCTCGGGGAAGGCGGCAGTGAGATTGGCGCGGCCGATCTTGTCTTCGCGAAACAGCGGGCCGATGCGCTGGGTGATCTTGCCGAACCGATTGGCGGTCTTGACCGGATCGAAATAGCGCGTGGTGCGCAGGATGCCGATCGTCAGCGCACCGACAGCGGCGTCGCCTGCAGGCTTCAGGGCATCGCGAATGCGGGCCTTGGTGCGAAGCAGCAGGCGGAGCATCAGAAGTGAACGATGATCTTGCCGAACACCTGGCGGGTTTCCATCCGCTTCAGCGCGGTCTCGACATCGCTGATCGGCACTTCGGTATCGATCACCGGCAGCATGCCGTCGGCCATCTTGTCGAGGCTCTCGGCAATGTTCTTCATGGTGGCGCCGAACGATCCGAAGATGCGGTATTGCTGCTGGAACAGCTGCATCAGGTTGATCGTCGTGGTCGGGCCCGAGGTCGAGCCGCAGGTGACGAGACGGCCGCCGCGCTTCATCACCAGCAGCGAACCATTGAAGGTATCGGCGCCGACGTGTTCGAACACGACATCGACGCCCTTCTTCTTGGTGATCTTGCGCGTCTCGCCCTCGAAGCGATCCTTGCGATAGTTGATGACGTGGTCGGCGCCGAGGGCCTTCACGCCCTCGATTTTGGAATCGTCGCCCACGGTCGTGATGACGGTGCAGCCGATCTTCTTCGCCATCATGATGGCGACGGTGCCGATGCCGGAGCCGCCGGCATGGACAAGAATGGTCTCGCCGGGCTGCAGCTTGGCATTGTCGAACAGCATGTGCTGCACGGTGGAGAAGGCGATTGGCGCGCAGGCGGCGTCGCGGAAGCTGATGCCGTCAGGGACGGGGATCACGAGGCGCGCCGGCATGTTCATCAGCTCACGCGAGAAGCCGTCGATGTGAAAGCCATAGAGGCCGCCGACGTTCTCGCAGAAATTGTCACGGCCTTCCTGGCAGGCCTTGCAGTGGCCACAGGTCAGAGCGCCATACATCACGACCTTCTGGCCGGGCTTCACATGGGTGACGCCCTCACCGACGGCAGCGACCTCGCCGGAAGCTTCGGCGCCGATCGACAGCGGCAGCTTGCGCTTGGCGAAGGCCATGCCGCGAAAGCCCCAGACGTCGATATGGTTCAGGCCGACAGCCTTGACGCGGATCTGCACTTCGCCGGCACCAGGCGGCGGGGGCGGCGGCACGTCGACGACGACGAGCTCACGATCGGCAACAAGATTGAGCGCACGCATGAACCGCGTCTCCGGCAAGAAAGGTTGATTCTGGATGGCCTGCGTATCGCCGGTTCACGTCATGACGTCAACCGGCGAGGGGCGGCCAACAGGGCCGGGGAGCCTTAAACGGGCTCGCCGGTGAGGATCAGCGAGGCATTCTGGCCGCCAAAGCCGAAGGAATTCGACATCACGGCCGTCACGCGTGCATCGCGGGCGGTATTGGGAACCACGTCGAACGGAATGGCCGGATCGGGAACATCGTAATTGATCGTCGGCGGGATCCGCTGGTGTTCCAGGGTGAGCAGCGAGAACACCGCCTCGACTGCGCCGGCGGCGGGAGAGTGTGGCCGACCATGGACTTGTTCGACGAAACCGGAATTTCCTTGGCGCGCTCACCGAACACGCTGGAAATGCCGAGATACTCCATCTTGTCGTTTTCCGGCGTGCCGGTGCCGTGGGCGTTGATGTAGTCGATCTGGTCCGACGTCAGACCGGCATCCACCAGCGCATTGTTCACGCAGCCGATGATCGGCTTGCCGTCCGGGCTGGAACGGGTGCGGTGGAAGGAGTCCGCGAGCTCGCCGCAACCGGCGACAATGCCGAGGATCTTGGCGCCGCGCGCAGTGGCGGCTTCCAGGCTTTCCAGGACCAGCGCGCCGGCGCCTTCGGCCATCACGAAACCATCGCGGTTCTTGGCGAAGGGACGGACAGCTTTCTGCGGCGGGTCGTTATGGGTCGAGAGTGCCGATAGCAGCGAGAAGCGGATCAGCGCTTCCGGGTTCACCGAACCGTCGGTGGCCACGCACAGCGCCGCATCGGCTTCGCCGCGGCGGATCGCTTCGACGCCGAGCTGGATCGCAGTAGCGCCGGAGGCACAAGCGGTCGACAGCGAGATCGGTGAGCCCTTGGTTCCGAACGTGTCCGCGAGATGGTCGGCGACCGAGCCGAACAGGAAGCGGCGGTGATACTGAACGAACTTGCCGCCGCCGGCGACGCGCAGCAGCGTGTCGTAATTGATATCGCTATTGGCGCCGGCGGCCTTCGCCAGCACCTGGCGCTGCGGCCACTCGACTTCGACGGGCGCAACCGCGAGGAACAGAGGGCCGGGGAAGTCGCCCTTGCTGCCGATATTGGCCTGCGCGATCGCTTCCTCGGTGACCAGTTCGCCGAGCTTCTCGGAGAGGTCAGTGGAGGAGAACGGCTCGACCGGCACGAAATCGATCGTGCCGGCCATCGTCGTCTTCATGCCGTCGATGGGAAAGCGGGTGATGGTGCGAATGCCGGACTCGCCAGCGGTGAGCTTGGCCCAGTTGTCCTCTTTGCCGGCGCCGAGCGATGTCACGACACCCATGCCTGTGACAACAACAATCGGTCGGCCGAAATTATCGCGCGTTGCAGTCATGCTCTCTCCGTCGGCCGCGTCGACCGCTTAACTTGAGCATGATCCCGAAAAGTGGATGCCGGTTTTCGGATAAGATCTTGCTCAAACATAAGAAAAATCTAGAGCCCAATCGGCTCTAGATGGCTTCAACCAGCGCCATGCCTTCGCCGCGCCAATGGCCGGCGCCGATCACGACAATCTGGGTGGGCTTGCCGGACTTTTCAATCTCGAGGCCGGTTGAATCGTTCGGCGGAAACATCGCACCGCGCGAGATCGCGAGGGCCGCAAGGCCGAGGCCGAGCGGGAATTGGGTTTCGAGCGTATGTCCGAAGAGAGTGCCGGTGCCGCGGATGGCGACATCGGCATGATCCTTCAGGAAGGTGCGCTCTTCGGAGGTGACAGGCTCCGCGCCGGTCGCGCCGGTGATGATCGCTGCGTCACTCCTGGCGCCGAGCTGCGACCACAGTTTTTGCAGCGACGTCGTGACTTCGCCGGGCGTTTTGCGACGGGCTTGATCGGCAACGACGCTCTTCAACCGTGCCAGCGGCTTGGCGCCGCGCGCTTCAGCATGCGACCTGGATTCGATGACGAGGAATGCACCGGCGGAGCCGAGCGCGAAGCCCGAATTCGCCTCGCGTGCCCACACGGTCTCGAATTTGTTCTTCAGGTTGAAGTCGTCGAATTCGTATAGCAGCAGCAGATCCTTGCGCTCGCCGTTATGCGCGGCGCCGATCAGTGCGATGTCGCTCTGGCCCGAGGCGATGCGTGCCAGCGCAATGCGCGCAGCATCGACGCCGGCGGCTTCCTCGCCCATGAAGGTACGCGACGAGCCGGTGACGCCGTGCACGATGGCGATGTTGCCGGCCAGCAGGTTCGAGAGCTGCGCCAGAAACAGGGTCGGACGAAGATCGTTCAGGAGCTTTTCGTTCAGCAGGCCCGGCGATGCTGCGCCATAGCCTTCAGAATTCAGGATACCGGAATCGACGGCGAGATCACGCTCACCGCCACCGGCGGCGACGATCATGTCCATCCTCGACAGGATGTCCTTGTTGCCTTTGACGCCAGCCGAATCCAGCGCAAGGCCGGCGGCATAAGTGCCGATCCGCTGCCAGGCTTCCATCTGCCGCTGATCGCCCTTCTTGGGGATCTGCGCGTCGTAAGAGACCGGCGCGAGGGGGTGGACGATGTTCGGAGCGAAGCCGGTTTCATCGACGTTGATGCGCTTGTTGTTCAACGCATCCCAATGCGCGTCAGGGCCTTCGCCCAATGACGTGGCGAGGCCAATGCCGGTGATCCACGCTTCCACCGGCTCGGATGTCATCGGTCGGGTTTCAGCCATTGGTGATCGCCTGTAGGGGAAATCCGATGCGCTCGGCCACGATGTCCATGTGCCCGCGCAAATCCGGATGAGGGAACGGGACGGTCTTGAAGGTGAGCTGCGCGTTGCAGGTCAGCTTGCCGTCGACCTTGATTTTGACAGTGGTCATGTAGAAGCCGTCGCCTTCGTGCAGCACGCTGGCGTTGATGTCCAGCTTCGTACCCGGCGTGATGAAGGTGCGCATCTTGGCCTCCTTCACCGCGGCCAGGAACGGCATGCGCTTGAACTTCATCAGCGCGATCAGCAGCCAGCCCGAAGTCTGCGCCATCGACTCGATCAGCAGCACGCCGGGCATCAGCGGGTAGCCCGGGAAGTGGCCTTCGAAGATGGTGCTGGTCTCGGGGACGTTCGCTTCAACCGTGATCGTCCGTTCGCCGACATTGAGGTCGGTGATGCGGTCGATCAGGTGAAAATATTCGAGGTTCATGGCGGGGCGTTACGCGCCCTTGGCCGCGACCAATTCGTCGATGCGCGCGCTGAGGTTCTTCAGGACGAAATACTGCTCGGTGGTCGCCTTGCCGTCGTTGACCTCCTGGGTCCACTTTTCGAGCGGCAGCTTGATCCCGAACGCCTTGTCGATCGCGAAAGCGATATCCAGGAAGTCGAGGCTGTCGATCCCCAGATCGTCGATGGCGTGGCTTTCCGGCGTGATCGTGTCGCGGGGAATGTCGCAAGTCTCGGCGATGATTGTGGCGACCTGATCGAATGTGGAGGACATTACTAAGCCTTTGATATATTGAAGATAATGTTCGATCGGCGCGCGCAAAGACAGGGCTCCGCCCCGGGGTAGTCCCGGTCCGCCGTATAGAGTCGATTGCCCGTATATCGGAGCGGGGGCGGCAGTTCAATGCAGTTGAGCGCCCGCTCACCAGCCCCGGTAGGCTGTGGAAAGAGGGTTTGGCGCGCCTCAGCCGTGCGGCGCAACAATATGGGCGCAGTCGCGGCGGCCCATCAACACGCAATCCTGGGTTTTGCGGAGATCGGCGATGCTGACCGCCAGCCAGATCCCGACACCCACAAGGATCACCGTAAAGCCAAAGGCCGCGCTATTGGCCAGCATCCGGTGACGGAAGTCGTCGGGGTCGTCCTGTGCCTGTTGATAGCGGGACAGGTCGCTGGCGCCGGTGGTTTGGCGGCGGCGGGGTTGGTCGGCAGGAGCGGTGGGATGGTGTGGCAGCGTAGCCGAGGTGCGGGGCACGAAGCGAAGCACGCGGTGCTCGTCATCTTCTCCGATAATTGGCTGCTGGGTCTTCATGGTCGTGGGTCTGCGCATGCGATGTCGCAGTCTAACACGAGGAGGCCGCTTCGCGCAGATAAAGTCCGCATGGCACGGATGCGGCGATCGGCAGAGATGACGTGGAACTGATCGGCATCGGCGCGACCGCCATGCCATAGTTTGTTCTGAACAGGCGTCAGATATGGGAGGCCACATGCCGAATACACGCGAACCGTTGCTGCATCCGGTCCCGATCCTGTCGCTGCGGCCAACGCAGATGACGGTGGGCATGCGCGAGGTGAAGGAGAAGCGCAAACGATGGCGTGCGCATAAATCGAAGCGCAAACAGGCCGAGCTGCTCGGCCAGCACATGATCCCCGTAGTGCTGGGGCCGGATCAGCGCCACTACGTGGTCGATCACCATCATCTCGCACGTGCGCTGCATGACGAAGGCGTGAAGGATGTGCTCGTCACCGTGATCGCGGATCTCACGATGGTCGATATGAAAGCCTTCTGGGGCGTGCTCGATCACCGCCGCTGGGCCTATCCCTATGACGCCAAGGGCGAGCGACGGCACTTCAAGGATATTCCGAAATCGGTGACGGGCCTGAAGGACGATCCGTTCCGCAGCCTGGCCGGCGAAATTCGCCGCGCCGGCGGCTATGCCAAGGACACCACGCCGTTCAGCGAATTCCTCTGGGCGGACCTGTTTCGCAGCCGGCTCTCCACCAAGGAGGTCGATGCGGATTTCGCCAAGGCATTGGAGAAGGCGCTGGCGATCGCCAAAAGCAAGGATGCGATCTATTTGCCCGGCTGGTGCGGACCGGCGTCGGACGACTGAGGCGCATCCATCGGAATCGCCGCGGGATCGCCTTTGCCGCCGAGCACGCGATGCAGGGCGCGTTCGATCCTTCCGCCGAGCAGCAGCACAAGGAAGGCGATCACCACCGAGACGGTGACGATGCGCCAGTGGCCGGCGCCGCACATGATGCCGACACAGGCGGTCAGCCAGACGCAGGCGGCGCTGGTCAGACCGCGGACGCGGAAATGCCGCTCGGCATGAAAGATCACGCCGGCACCGAGAAAGCCGACGCCTGTGAGGATGCCCTGAATCACCCGGCTCCCGGCATCCGTGAAGCCGCCTTTGCCGAGCGGATCGGCCAGCACCACGATCATGGCCGTGGCCAGGCTGACGAGCCCCAGCGTGCGTACGCCGACAGGCTTGCCGTGCAGATCGCGGTTGAGGCCGATGGCGCCGCCGACGAGGGCGGCGACGCCCAGACGCAAGATGATGTCCGACCAGTCGAGCACTACGAAATCCTTCTAAACCCGTGCCATTACTTCGGCAGCCGGCCCATCATATAGAACTCGTCATTCGGTTTCATGTTGGTGACATTGGCCATCCGGTTCGACAGCGCAAAGAAGGCCGAGATCGCGGTGATGTCCCAGATGTCGTCGTCGCTGAAGCCGTGGCAGGAGACTTCGGCAAAATCCTGCTCGCCAATGGTCTCGGCAGACCGGCTCACTTTCATGGCGAAATCCAGCATCGCACGTTGCTTCGGCGTGATGTCGGCCTTGCGGTAGTTGACGGCGATCTGGTCGGCGATGGTCGGGTTCTTGGCGCGAATGCGCAGGATCGCACCATGCGCGATGACGCAATAATGGCACTGGTTGGCGGCTGACGTAGCGACCACGATCATCTCACGCTCGGCCTTGGTCAGCCCGCTGTCCTTTTCCATCAACGCGTCGTGATAGGCGAAGAACGCGCGGAATTCGTCAGGGCGATAGGCCAGCGACAGGAACACGTTCGGCACGAAGCCGGACTTTTCCTGCACGCCCATAATGCGCGTGCGGATGTCCTCGGGCAGTTTGTCGAGGGCGGGTGTCGGAAAGCGTTTCGCAATCGGCTGGGTCATCTGGCATTCCCGTGAACGTTTCTGTTTCACGAGACCATAGGCGATCAAGCCGCCACGGCAAAGCGCTAGCGGCGCGCCAGCAGTGCGATCAGCGCAGCGGTTTCTTGAGCAGCGAGAAGCGATCCGGATCGAGGCCGAGCGAGGGTTGCAGCATCGGGGCTTCGACGCTGCGGCTCGGCGTCGCCAGCGGCCGCTCGATGAAGCCGGGATCGTTCGGCACCTCGCGATGCGATGTGGCGCCGCGCCAGCGTTCCAGCACCGCGCTGACGAACTGCATGTCGTGACCGGCGGCGACCGAGGGCACTGTCGCGATGGTGGCTTCGGAGCGCGGCAGCTGATGCGGTGGCACTTCCTTGAAGCGAAGGCGGGTCGGCAATGCGACGCCTTCACCGAAGGCGAGCACTTCGCGCGTGCCGAGTGAAGGCACAAAGGATAGCAGGTTGGCAGCGGCATCCGACACCGCGGAGCGCAGGAGGGCCTGGTCACGCTCGTTGGCAAGGCGCATGGCGAACAGTGTGTTGCACTGGGAAATGATCGTGGCGTCGAGTTCTGCCGGACGCTGCGTCACGAGGCCGAGATAGACGCCGTATTTGCGGCCTTCCTTGGCGATGCGGGACACTGCCTTGCGGGTCGGGCCAAAGCCGATATTGCGGTCGGCGGAGGCGTAGCGATGCGCTTCCTCGCAGACGAACAGCAGTGGCGAGGCGCCGTCGCTCCACAGGCCGAAATCGAATGCCATCCGGCACAGCACCGACACCACGCTATCGACGACTTCCGCGGGGAAGCCGGCGAGCTGCATGATGGTCATCGGCTTGCCGTTGGCGGGCAGGCGGAACAGATGGCTGATCACTTCCGCCATGGTGTCGCCGCCGACATTGGCGTTGTCGAACATGAAGGCGTAGCGCGGATCGTTCTTCACCGCTTCGATGCGCGAGATCAGCTTGTGATACTGGATGCGCGACGAGCGGTTCTCGAGCTTGCCCATGCGCTCGTCGATCAGCGAGATCAAATCGACCAGGCGATAAGGCACCGGCGTATCGACGGTGTAGCCGATGGTCTTGGGATCGATGCGCTTGAGGCCAATGCGGTCGGCGTTCTGGTATTGCGTGTAGACGCCCTTGGCGATCGGGATGACTTCCGAGAGGATTTCGAGCTCTTCGGGCACGCCGGGGCGGCCGGCGAACAGCACGTCGACGATTTCCTCGAAATTGAACAGCCAGAACGGCAGTTTCAGATTGCGCGGGTTCAGCACCAGCGACTTGTCGCCGAAGCAGCGGCCATATTCGTTATGCACGTCGAGCAAGAAGATGCGCAGATGTGGGCGTGACTTCAGGATCTCGTTGAGCAGCAGTGACACGCCGGTGGATTTACCGACACCGGTGGAGCCGAGCACCGCGAAGTGCTTGCTCAGCATTTCCTCGACGTCGACATAAGCGGCGACCGACTTGTCCTGCTGCAGCGTGCCCACGTTGATCTGCTCGGAGCCGGACGGCGCATAGACCGTGCGCAGATCGTGATTGCTGATCAGATCGACGATGTCGTCGATCGTGGGATAGTTGGTGACGCCGCGCTGGAATTTGGCCTTGTCTCCATGCCCCATGATCTCGCCGAGCAGATCGACCGAGGCGCTCGCGATATACATGTCCGATGCATGCATGTTCTCGGCGGACACTTCCGTGATCATGGCGATGATGGTCGAGGAGGCGCAACGGATGCTGACGAAGCGGCCGACCGTGCCGCGCATCTCCGAAGGCGTCATCGGGTTCACGGCGAGCAGGCCGACCCGGGCCAGCGAGCCGCGAACTGAGATAATGCGCCCGAACGACGCCGCTGCGTTTAAACTGGTCATTGATGAATTCGCGTCTCACGCCCCGGTTGGGCCGACTATGCGGGTCAGGGACTGGACAAATTGTTAAGGCGCGTCCGCGGGCTATCGGCGGGCTCTGCTCGTCAAACTTGCATTGCGGAATTAGCTCCGCACTGGAACGCGGAAACTCCGGCACTGGATACCTTGTCGCTCACGGCTGGCGATCCGGCTTTACGCGGTTTTAACCAGCCCGCGAGGTCGGCACAGGCTGGCGTCCTGACCTTGCATGGGTCGTCGTCGCCGCGTTATCTCAGCGCGGTCGCCTTCGGCCCGTGTACGGACCTCTCATGCGCATCGATTTTCCCGGCCTGCAGGCGTTTCTGAGCATCGCGGAGCGGGGCAGCTTTTCGCGCGCGGCCGCGCACCTCAATCTGTCGCAGACGGCGCTGAGCCACCGGATCAAGAAACTGGAAGAGGATCTCGGCTTTCAGCTGCTGGCCCGGACCACGCGGCAGGTGGCACTGACCCCGGCCGGGCTGGAACTGCTGCCGACCGCGCGGCGGATGATCGGGGAGTTGTCCGATTCCATCGATCTGCTGCGGGCACGGGGCCGCAAGCGGCAGGAACACATCGCGCTCGGCTGCCTGCCGACCATCGCCGCCTATCACCTGCCGCGGGTGCTGAAGCAGTTCAATGCGGTGCATCCGGGGATTTCGATCAAGATCCACGACAATTCAGCCAGCGAGATTGCCACCTTGGTGCAGTCCGGGCAGGCAGAGTTCGGCATCACGATCACGGCGACCAATATATGGGATCTGGCTGTGACCCCGCTGATCAAGGAACGCTTTGTTTTGCTGTGCACCAAGGACCATGCCTTTGCGCAGCGCAAGTTCGTGGCCTGGTCGCATCTCGAGGATATGCCGCTGATCCGTATCAGCCCGCAGGCTGGCAATAGGGCCCTGATCGACGACGCGCTCGGCCATCGCCGCGACAAGCTGAACTGGCGCTACGAGGTGCAGCATCTGCAGACGGCGGTGGGCATGGTGTTCGAGAAGCTCGGCATCGCCGTGGTCCCCAGTATCGCAGTGGCGACGCAGGGAACTGCCGGACTGGTCGCTGTGCCGCTGCGTAATCCCAGCGTCAGCCGCACGGTGGGCATCATCGTTAAGCGCGGACAACCGGTGAGCAAGCCGGCGCAGGCGCTGATCGACCTGACCCGCAAATACTTCCAGGCTGCGGGATAATCCGCTCGGTAGGATATATGCAGGAAACTGCACGATTATCCCAGATTTCTCATTTGTTTCATATATCGGAATTGGCTACTGCGGGAGCAGAACGGTCCATGGCCCTGTCGCGATGACGTGACGGCCATGGGTACCGACATAAAAACGGCAAGGGTGGACGCATCAAGCGTCTTCAATCCATCATGACGCTCCGCTTCCCGACCAGGCTCAAGCATCTGCTGAGCGCCGCGCATTTGGCACTCGGTGCGATATTCCTCACGACCGCGGTACCTGTGGCACAGGCCCAGTCCGGCTATCCGACCAAGCCCATTCGCGTGATTGTGCCGTTCGCAGCCGGTGGCGTCGCCGACATCACCATCCGCATCGTGGCCGAGAAACTCGGCGACAATCTCGGCCAGCGTCTGGTGATCGAGAACATGCCGGGCGCTGGCGGCGTCGTTGCGGCGCGCGCAGTGCTGTCGTCGCAGCCGGATGGCTATACGCTGGCGCTGCTCAGCAATGGCACCGCCGTCAGCGTGCCGCTGTTCAAGAGCCTGCCATTCGATCCCGTGAAGAACTTTGCGCCGATCTCCAGCATCGGCTTCTTCGATTTCATCGTCGGCACCAATACGAATTCGCAACACAAGACGCTGGCTGACGTCATCAAGTTCGCGCGCGACAATCCGGGCAAACTGAATGTCGGCACCATCAGTGTTGGCAGCACCCAGAACCTGTCGGCCGAATTGCTCAAATCCACGGCCGGGATCAACTTCCAGATCGTGCCCTATCGCGGAACGCCGGAAGTCATTGTCGGGCTGCTGCGCGAAGACATCGATGTGATGATCGACAATTATGTCGGGATGAAATCCGCGCTGCAGGATGGCAAGATGCGTCCCGTCGGGACCACGGGCGAATCCCGTTCGGTGATCCTGAAAGACGTGCCGACGATGATCGAAGGCGGCGTGAAGGGCTATGACGTCGTGTCATGGAATGCGCTGTTCGCGCCATCGGGTACGCCACCGGAAGCGATTGCGCGGTTGAATGCGGGCCTCCGCGAAGTATTGGCGATGTCCGATGTGAAGCAGAAGCTGCTCGATCTCGGCATCGAGGCGAAAGCCAGTTCACCCGAGGAATTGAAGGCCCGGTTGGTCGACGACATCGCGAAATGGACCGCCGTGATCGACAAGGCAGGAATTCCGAAACAATGACGAAACCAACCGTTCCCGGTCCCGATCCGCATACTAAGGTGCCGAAGTTCAAGCTGCCGCCGCTGGCCTGCGACGCGCATACGCATATCTTCGGGCCTGGCGCCAAGTACCCATATGTCGGCTCCTACATTCCGCCGGACGCGCCGCTAGAAGACTTCCAGGCGCTGCACAAGAAGCTCGGCATCGGCCGCGCGGTGATCGTCAATGCCAGCGTGCACGGCACCGACAACCGCGTGGCGCTCGACGCCATTGCGGTGAGCGGCGGACGTTACCGCGCGGTGGCCAATATCGACGGCACGATCACGGAGCAGGGGCTGCGCGAACTCCACGAAGGTGGCTTCCGTGGCTGCCGCTTCAACTTCGTACGGCATCTCGGCGGCACGCCTGACATGAAGGTGTTCCATCGCATCATCGACATGATCGCGCCGATGGGCTGGCACGTTGATTTGCATTTCGATGCGATCGATCTCCCCGACTATGCTGATCTGCTGGCAAAACTGCCGGTGATCTACACCATCGATCACATGGGGCGCGTGAAGGCTGCGGATGGCCTCGAACAGAAGCCGTTCCAGACGCTGATCGACTTGATGCAGCGCGACGAGAAATGCTGGGTGAAAGTCTCCGGCTGCGAGCGCGTCACCTCGATGGGGCCGCCATTCACCGATGCGGTGCCATTCGCGAAGAAAATCTGCGAGACTGCGCCGGATCGCGTGATCTGGGGGACCGACTGGCCGCACCCCAACGTCAAGGCGATGCCGAACGACGGTGATCTCGTCGATCTGATCCCGCTCTTCGCGCCGGATCCGGTGATCCAGCAGAAGATCCTCGTCGACAATCCCGCACGATTGTTTGAATTCGACACTTAAGCGACGCGAAAATCCGAAGGAACATCCGATGTCCAAAGCCAAGACCGGCCTCGTGGTCTCAGCCCATCCCGGCGATTTCGTCTGGCGCGCCGGCGGCGCCATCGCGCTTCATGCGAAGAAGGGCTACCGCGTCAAGATCGTCTGCCTCGCTTACGGCGAGCGCGGCGAGTCGCAATTTGCCTGGAAGCAGGCGGGCATGACGCTCGACAAGGTCAAGGCTGGGCGGAAAGACGAAGCCGAGCGTGCGGCGGCCTCGCTGGGCGCCGAGATCGAATTTTTCGATGCCGGCGACTATCCGTTGCATCTGACCGAAGCGCATAAAGAACGGCTGATCGATGTCTATCGCGAGCTCAATCCGTCATTCGTGCTGACGCATTCGCTCGAAGATCCCTACAATGTCGATCATCCCGCGGCGACCGCCGCCGCGCAGGAGGCCCGCATCATCGCGCAGGCGATGGGGCATAAACCTGAAGCGGAATACAGCTATTCCGCGCCGCCGGTGTTCCTGTTCGAGCCGCATCAGCCGGAGATGTGCAATTTCAAGCCGCAGGTGATCCTCAACATCGATGAGGTCTGGGACATCAAGCGCAAGACGTTTGAAATCCTCGCGGCGCAAAAGCACCTCTGGGCCTATTATGAGCGGGTAGCCTTGCAGCGCGGCATGCAGGGTGGCCGCAACACCGGCGCGGCCATGACTTATGGGGAAGCCTATCAGCGCCTGTTCCCGATGACCGTGGAGACACTGGCATGAAACCCGTCGTCGTCAGGAATATTCAACGCGCGGATGCCGACGTCGTGCAGCGGCTCGGCGCGCTCGGCGTCTCCACGGTGCACGAGGCCTATGGCCGCTTTGGCCTGATGAAGACCTATATGCGCCCGGTGTGGTCCGGCGCGGAGGCCGCAGGCACGGCGGTCACGGTGCTGGCACAGCCCGGCGACAACTGGATGCTGCATGTGGCCATCGAGCAGTGCAAACCCGGCGACATGCTGGTGGTGGCCTGCACGACTGACAACACCGACGGCATGTTCGGCGATCTGCTCGCGACGTCACTGAAGGCACGCGGTGGCGTTGGCCTGATCATCGATGCCGGATGCCGCGATATCAAGACGCTGCGTGAGATGGGCTTTCCGGTGTGGTCACGCGCGATCTCGGCCAAGGGGACTGTCAAGGCGACGCTCGGCGCGGTGAACGTGCCTGTGGTCTGCGCCGGCGCGCAGGTGATGCCGGGTGACGTCATCGTTGCCGATGAAGACGGTGTCGTGGTGATCCCCCGTAAAGATGCCACTGAGGTTGCGGTGAAGGGCGAGAAGCGTTTTGCCGAAGAAGACGCCAAGCGCCAGAAGCTGGCATCCGGCATTCTCGGTCTCGACATGTACAATATGCGCGAGCCGCTGGCGAAAGCGGGTCTGGTTTACGTCGACGATCCCGATCAGGCTTGATCGGGAAGGAGGCTGGCATGCGGCTTCGTATTCTGCTCGGCGATCATCCGCATACGACTGCATTGAAATCCCGCGCGATCACGTCTGATCTCGTCGAACTGGACTTTGCCACGTACACGCCGACCAACAAGGGCTTCAAGCCCATGGTGCGCGACGGCGCTTTCGACGTCGCCGAAATGGCCATCGTCACCTATCTGATGGCCAGGAGTTACGACAAACCGATGGTGTTGATGCCAAGCGTGATGATGGCGCGGCATCAGTTTGGTTTTGCGGTCACCAACCCGGCAGCTCGCATCATCGGGCCGAAATGCCTCGAGGGCAAACGTGTGGGCATCCGCTCCTTTACGACGACGACGGGCGCGTGGCTGCGCGGCATGCTCGCCAATGACTACGGCGTCAATCTCGATGCGATCGAATGGGTCACCTTCGAGGAACCCCACGTCGCCGAATATGTCGACAGCACAACCAAGGCGCCTGCCGGCAAGGCGATCATGCAGATGCTGTTCGATGGCGAACTGGACGCCGTGCTCGGCGAGAAGAGTGACGATCCACGGGTGGCGCACCTATTCCCCGACGTGGCCGCTGAAGAGAAAGCCTGGCTGGCCAGGCATGGCGTGGTGCCGATCAACCATATGGTAGTCGTCAGCAAGCAATTGTCCGATACGCGGCCCGACGTGGTGCGCGAGCTGCAGCGCATGCTGGAGGCGAGCAGGGCGGCTGCAACGGGCAAGGTGCCGGCCTTCAGCAAGGATGACATGACGCGATCGCTGGAACTGATCACGGACTATTCCGCACAGCAGAGACTGATCCCGCGCAGGTTCAGCGTTGATGAACTGTTCGACGACGTGACCAGAAAGCTGAGATGAATTGGCCTCTCAGCCGTCATTGCGAGGAGCGAAGCGACGCGGCAATCCAGTGAGCCGCAAGTGAAGCAAGACTGGATTGCTTCGTCGCAAGGGCTCCTCGCAATGACGGGGATAGGCCGTGAGGTTTCTAAGAGGATATGGCCATGCTTCCCGAACCCATCTTCGATCTCGCCCATCTCGGCCATCTCGAACTGCTGACGCCGAAGCCGGACGAGAGCCTGAAATTCTTCGTCGACGTGATGGGCATGACCGTGTCGGGCCGGCAGGGCGAGTCGGTCTATCTGCGCGGCTGGGACGACTATGAGCGCTATTCGCTGAAGCTGACGGCGTCGAACACGTCGGGTATGGAGCATATGGCGCTACGGGCGCGCAGCCCGCAGGCGCTTGAGCGCCGCGTGGCGGCACTGAAGGGCTCTGGTTACGATATCGGCTGGACCGACGGCGATCTCGGCCATGGGCCGGCATTTCGCTGCCGTGATCCCGACGGCCATATCGTCGAACTCTATTACGAGACCGAATGGTACGAGGCGCCGCCGGAACTCAAGCCGGCGCTTAAAAATCAGGCGCAGCGCTATCCGGCGCGCGGCATCAATGTGCGGCGGCTCGATCACCTCAATTGCCTTGCGGTGGACATCAAGGCCAACCGCGAGTTTTTCGAGCACTATATGGGGCTCCGCCTGACCGAGCAGATCGTGCTCAATGACGGCACGGAAGCCGCGATGTGGATGACCATGTCGAACAAGAGCTACGACTTCGCCTATTCGCGCGATCACTCCGGCACCAAAGGGCGCTTTCACCATGTCACCTACGCGCTGGACAGCCGCGAAGACATTCTGCGCGCAGCTGATATCTTTCTGGAAAACGGCGTCTTCATCGAGACCGGACCGCACAAACATGCGATCCAGCAGACCTTCTTCCTCTATGTCTATGAGCCCGGCGGCAACCGCGTCGAAGTCGCCAATGCCGGCGCACGGCTGATCCTGGCCCCGGACTGGAAGCCCATCGTCTGGACCGAGGAGGAGCGCAAGAAGGGCCAGGCCTGGGGCCTCAAGACCATCGAGTCGTTCCACACCCACGGCACGCCGCCGGTGCCCCACAAGTAGCAAGCCGCACTGCCGGGATTGGTACGCGTCTTGCTTTGTTGACCCCAGGTTGTTTCTGACGTGGGGGCGAGCATGACTAACTCTGAGTTGCGGGCAGACATCCACAGTATCGAACCGATCCCCGATGCCGACCGGGATTCCACCGGGCCGCAGCAGATGTGGATCTGGGCCGGCGCCAATATCGCCCCGGTGAATTGGGCGCTCGGCGCGCTTGGTATCATTCTCAAGCTCGGTCTGTGGGAGACGATCGCGGTCATCGTCATCGGCAACGCGGCGGGCTCCGCGATCTTCGCGGCTTTCACGGTCATGGGCCACAAGACCGGCGTCAACCAGATGGTCCTCGCGCGCTCGGCCTTTGGGCGCCGCGGCGCCTATCTGCCGAGCCTGTTGATGTTCCTGATGACGCTCGGCTGGATCGGCGTGAATACGTATTTTCCGGTCAAGATCTCGATGGCCATTCTCGGCCAGTTCGGGATCGCCGATAGCTGGTTCGCCAACCTCGTGGTCATCACCATCGTGATGGTCACGCAGGTCGTAATCGGCACTTACGGCTTCTATGCGATCCGCACCTTCGAGAAATACACCGTGCCGGTCACGGTGGTGATCATGGTGCTGATGAGCGTGCTGGCCTGGAGCCAGCCCGGCGTCGTCAACTGGAACCACACCACGTCGCTGCCGCCGGGACCGCATCTGGCGATGCTGTCGCTGCTGATGACCGCCGTCGGCGTCGGTTGGGGCATTTCATGGGTGACCTGGGCATCGGACTATTCGCGCTTCGTGCCGCGTTCGACATCGTCGAAGGCCGTGTTCTGGTACAGCTATCTCGGCATGTTCGTGCCGTCGGTGTGGCTGGCCATTCTCGGCGCCACCATCGCGTCGGTGACGCTCGACACCGATCCTGCCAAGATGGTGTCGGCGGTGTTCGGTGGCATCGCCAGCATTCTCGTGCTGCTGCTGGTGCTGCACGGGCCGATCGCCACCAACATCCTCAATGTCTATTCGTCGGCGCTGGCGGCGCTCAGCATGGGCGTGCGCTTCTCGCGCACAGCACTGGCGCTGATCGTCGGCATCGCGGGCTATGCGGTGACGGTGTATTTCATCTTCGCGCCGTCTTTCGCCAAGGCGTTCGATAACTGGCTGATCAGCCTGCTGATGTGGATGAGCCCCTATGCCGGCGTGGTGCTGGCCGACTTCTTCATCAGGCGGAAAAGCCAGATCGATATCGCCGAGCTCTACAAGTCGCCGGAGACCAGCATCTATGGCGACATCAACTGGAGCGGGATGATCGCATTCTTCGCGGGCCTGATCGCCACCTGGCTGTTCCAGGATGGCCTGGTGCCTGCGTTGCAGGGGCCGATTTCGATCAACCTTCTCGGCGGCGCGGATCTGAGCTGGCTGGCGGGCATCGCCGTCGGCGGCGGTGTCTATCTGGCGGTCAGCAGGCGCCTGGCGCCGGAGCCGATGGCTATCCCGGTCGGTGGGCCGGGCGAATAGGGCGAGGCGACCGGGCAGGCCGCGCCTTGTGTGGCCTGTCCATTGCCAGTGGTGTCAATGAGCCGTCATTTCCGTCCAGAGCCCTTGCGCTTTGTCCGGCGGACGGGCTAGAACGCGCCCGAACGAGATGAGCATCTCTGTTCCGACCGATTCCAGACCGGATTTTCCGTAAGTCTCTGAATCGTTTGGGGAATGGTGTAACGGTAGCACAACAGACTCTGACTCTGTTTGTCTAGGTTCGAATCCTAGTTCCCCAGCCACACTCGAATTTCCCTTCGCAGATCAAAGACTTCTAACCCGCAGCCTTTTCGAGAAAATTCGGTGGCCCACAACAATGGCCCACACGAGGCTCGAATGGCGTCCGGTCGGTACCTGCGGCGGCGTGGCCATATATGGCTTTTGGCTTCCGACGGCCTGCGGCGCTTGCCGCTTGCCATATCTCGGGCCCAGAGAATCAATGTTTATCGGCGCCGGGCAGCAAGTCGTCGATCCGCCCCGTGGCTCGATAAGCAATGAGCCCGAACCATTCGCGCACCGCGATGTCGGTCCGCGACAGCCCGTCAAGGGCGAGGGTGTTGAAGGAAAGTGCGTCGCGCCGACCGCCGACCAACCAGTCGACCGGATAAGCCTCGACCGGAAATCCCGCTTTGCGAAACAAGCCAATCGATCGCGGCATATGGAACGCCGATGTTACCAGAACCCAGCGCTCGCCCGGCTTCGGCGCCACGAGCGCCTTGGTGAACTCGGCGTTCTCATGCGTGTTGCGCGATTGCCGCTCCATGATCAACCGCGATCTGTCAACTCCAAGGCTTTCGAAGAGCGCGGCGGCGTAATCAGCCTCCCTGGCATCCGATACCAGTCTCGGACTGCCGCCGGTGAACACCACGCGTGCATTCGGATACTGTCGCGCCAGTGCTGCGGCTGCGATCATGCGGTCGGGCGAGCGACGGACGACCGGCGTGTCGCGCGCAAGTGAAACATCGGCATCGATCGAGCCGCCGAGCACGATGATGCCGTCAGGCGCACGCTGTCCGGGATCCCAGGGCGGGAAGCGCGATTCAAGCGGAGAGAGCAGCAATCTTCCAGCCGGCGAAAACGCGGCCACCACAAGCAGCACGGCGGCTGTGATCATAAGCCCGCGGCCAAGCGAAGAAAGTCGTGTTGCCGAAAGGACCGCGCCGAGCACACCGAGGCCGATCAGGAAATTGACCGGTGCAAGCGCGTTGCCAAGAGTCTTGGACAATACGAAAAACAACTTAAGGCCTCAGCCCCGTTGATACCAAGAGCGCCATAGCAGCAAACGGCCCACGAAGCCATCGCCACGAATCGTTAGCTCGCCGGACAGTGTGCCGGATCGCCGCGGCCCCGTTCATAAGAACTCGAAAGCGGAACAGACAAATACCACTCAGCCTCTAAGTGGCCGAAGTCAGAGCGAGGTCTGCGTCGTCGGATGACCATGCAGCCGGTAGGTTGCCGCATCGACAAATGCGTAAGGAGCGCTGCCGAAAACAACTGCATTGTCGCTATTGGCCCGTCTACCCCGTTGTGACTACCGCCATTGCCACATGGACAGGGCATGGTTCTGTCCGATGCATGATTAGGCCGCATGCAACAGTTGTCGCGCAACGTCCAGGCAGGGTGACCGCAATGAGCGAAGTGATCAATGTCGCCAAAGCTTACGATGAGGGACGCACTCTATTTATGGGAATAGAGCTGCTGGTCGCACCCGGTGCGCTCGTGCCCCGGCCGGAAACCGAATTGCTTTGCGCGAGCGCTGTCGATGCTCTGCTTCAGTTGAACGTGGCGGAGCCGCGGGTGATCGACATGTGCTGCGGCGCAGGCAATCTGGCATGCGCCATCGCTCTCAAGATCCCCGGCGCGCGCGTCTGGGCGAGCGATCTAACCGATGGATGTGTCACTGTCGCACGTCGCAATGTCGCCTATCACGGACTCACGCAGCGCATGTCGGTGTTTCAGGGCGATCTGTTCAACGCTTTTTCAGGTCTGCCGCTGGATGGGACCATCGACTTGATCGTCTGCAACCCACCCTATATTTCGGAAACGCGGCTCAGGGGCGACCGTGCCCCCTTGCTCGAACTCGAACCGCGTGAGGCATTCGCAGCCGGTCCTTACGGACTTAGTATCCATATGCGGGTGACGAAGGACGCAGTCCGATATTTGCGGCCGGGTGGCATCCTCTTGTTCGAGGTCGGCTCCGGTCAAGAGCGGCAGGTGACAACCCTTCTTGAGCGCAACAAGAGCTACGAGAGCATCAGCGTGGTGACGAACGAAACGGGCGAAGGCCGCGTCGTTATGGGATACCGCAAGGGCACAGGAACCTGAACCGCTGCGGTGGCGTTCGCGGCGCGGTTTGGACGCTGCAGACAAACATCAGCTCTTCTTGCTCATGACGAAGCGCGCAATTCCCTCGATGGAATCGAGATTCTCAGGCAAGAGCTCGCTGTCTTCGACTGTGATGCCGAAGGTCTCCTCGATGAATCCGATGACCTCGAGCACTCCCGTCGAGTCGATGATGCCCTGGTCGAGCAGCGATGTGTCGACCTCAAGCGAGTTCGCTTCAGCAATGTAGAAGTTCGACAGCAAGAAATCACGAACTTGCCTTCGATAGGTCTCGAGCGGTTCCCTGACTAGCAACATGATTCAACTCCAATGCGTAAAGAAAAGTCACGATCGGATCATTCGGAAATCGACTCCTGCAGTGCTCTCTTGTTGAGTTTCTCTGTATTTGTTCGCGGCAGGCTGGGCACGATCACAATACACTTCGGCACCATGAAGCTTTCGAGGCGTCGCTGGCACTCTTTCTGAATCTGCTTCTCGCTCAGTGTTGTTCCCTGTTCGATAACGACAAACGCTTTAACCGCCTGCCCGAGGAGTTCGTCGGGAACACCAATGACGGCGGCTTCCCTCACGCCCGGAATATCCATCAGCACGTTCTCCACTTCCTTGGGAGCGATCTTCTCGCCTCGGGACTTGATGATCTCGTCGCTGCGGCCAACGAAGTAGAGGTAGCCTTCCGCGTCCATCCGGCAGTAGTCACCGGTGTACAGGACCTGCTCGCCTGGCAGTGGACCAGGCTTGAGTTTCCTGGCTGTGGCCTCTGGCTTGCCCCAATAGCCTCGCATCACCGTCGCGCCGCGAATGACAAGCTGCCCGACCACATCGGGGCCCACGCGTCTGTCACGCTCGTCGACAATCCACATCTCGGTATTCGGGATGGCGATCCCTACGCTCAGCGGCTTTCGATCGATATCCTCCGGGGGCAGAAAGGTGCAGCGCTTGCATTCAGTGAGGCCGTACATGGAATAAATGCGCGCTTCCGGGAATAGATCCTGCAGCAGACGAATGTGCTTCATCGGCAGCGCAGCTCCGGTGTTCGTGACATAGCGGATACTCGAGAGATCGTGCTCCCTTATCGACTTGAGCCCCGATAGCGTCGAGAAGATCGTCGGCACGCCGGGCAGGCCGGTCACCCGCTCCTCGGCGATAACCCCGAGAATCTGTGCCGGAAAAGCGAACGACCGTTCGAGGACCAGCCGCGCTCCCATGCGAAACGCCATGATCATCTGATACAGGCCGTAATCGAAGGCGAGCGGCAGGACGTTCAAAATGACCTCGTCTTCGCATAGCGCGAGATATGAGGCGATCGACGTGCACGCGCTCAGCATGTTCCGGTGCGTCAGCATCACGCCCTTGGGGTCGCCGGTCGATCCGGAGGTGTACACGATGGCCGCGAGATCGATATCGATGCAGCGGCGCGCCGGCGGTGCGTCGTGGCTGGCGGCGCCTGCCTCGCCCCAGCGTACTGCATGGGGCAGCTCCGTCAGCTCGGCATCGTCGATGGGGCCGGAAACGATCACCCGGCGTAACGACGGGCATTCCTGCGCGGGCTCCTTGAATATAGCCAAGAGATGCTTGTCAGTGATAAGTGCCGACGGCTGGCAATCATGAAGCAGGTAGCCAAGCTTGTCGCGCTTGGTGAGCGGATTGACGATGCACACCACGGCATTCACCTTCAGCACGGCCCAGAAACTGACGACGGTCTCGACAGTGTTGTCGGCGAAGATAATCACCCGATCGCCACGTCCGACCCCGCTCGCGACCAGGTGATGTGCGATCGCGTTGGAGCGCGCCTCGAGCTCACCATAACTGACGCGATGCTTGCCACACACCAGCGCCACCTTTTCACCGAGATGACGGGCGGAGTGGATGAGGTAATCGTGCAGGAGCGGTACAGGACCATGCATCAGGAAAGGGCCCCCTCAACCCGGTGCTCGCGATCGATATCGACGGTCAGTTCCAGAGCGTGGCGCCCGCCAGGACGGCTTGCGACAAATTGTTGGTGCAGGAGCTGGGTCGATAGCACGCCGACCATCGCCATGTTGTCGGAGTTCGAGAGATCGCCGTTGCCAGTTGTGGCCTGTGTCCGGCACTTGCTCCGCAGGCGCGCGACCGCGTCAGGATCGAAGACGTTTGCTTCGCGAATAGCCGTTTCCGAAAGCGCGTCGTCGATATAGGCAGGCGTATCGCGGCCAACGAAACATAGAGCGTCGGGCGCGCGGAACGGCTGCTTCTTGCGGGCGATGATGTCCGACGGCACGATCGGCGCTGCGACGCGCTTCAGAACGTGCTTCTCGTCAAGGACGCGGAGCTTGTAGGCGGGCGGCAGTGAATTCGCCAGCGCGACCACGTCCTCGTCAAGGAAAGGAAAGCGTCCTTCAACCGAATGAGCCATGAGCATTCGGTCGCCCTGAGAAGACAGGAGATATCCCGACAGCAGTGTCTGGACTTCAAGATATTCATCCTGCGCAAGGGAGCTCCATTGCGTGAATTCCGGAGGAAGACTGGCGATCAACTCGGAAACCGCATCGTGCCTCGCCGACTCCGCGCACATGTCGCTGGAGAACAGTCGTTTGATGCCGCTGGTCGTTCGCCAGCGGGTGTCATGCGCGAAGCCCGGCGCGGCGTGCTCCGACAGATTGCGCCCAAAAAACTGCCGGGCCATTGCCTGCTGCCGTACCGGCGAGCGTGTGAGATAAGGATAGAGACGCTCAAGCAGTCGCGCGCGGCGTGTCGAAGCGGGTTGCCGGCCCCAGAAACGGCGGACCTTGCCTTCGCGAAAGAGATCGTAGCCGGCAAACATTTCGTCGGCGCCTTCGCCGGACAGCACAACCTTGACGCCGCACGCGCGGACTAGGCGCGACAGCAGGAACAACGGCGCCGGCGCCGTTCTCAAGATCGGGCGCTCGGTGTGGTAGATGACCTGCGGAAAGATCTCGGCGATGTCGCTGCGCGAAACCACCACTTCATGGTGCTCACTCCCGGTGACACGGGCGACCAATCGCTGGAACTCGGTCTCATCGTATTCGGCGTCAGCAAAACGCAGTGAGAAAGTCTGGAAGCGTTCGCCGGCAAAGTGGCATCCCATCGCCGCAATAAGCGAACTGTCGAGCCCGCCGGATAAATAGCTGCCGACGCTTACGTCGGAGCGCACCATTCGAAGCGACGTCGCGGATTCCAAAGCGCTGCGCACCTGCTTCACGGCATCGTCGAGCGAACCGGAAAACTGGCCGTCGCGCGAACTGGACAATTGGGGATATCGTGGCTTCCAGAACGCTTTCTCGCGAACGTTTCCGTTTTCATAAATGCGGAAATGTCCCGGGACGAGCTCCTTGATCCCTTGAAACACGCTCTGCGGCGGCACAACGGTCCAGAGAGTGAATGTCTGATCGATGCCGACTGGATCGAAGGTGCGGGGAATCGCTGCATCCGCCGCGAAGATGGCCTTCACTTCGCTGGCGAAATACAGTCGACCTTCGCGCTCGCAGAAATGCAAAGGGCAAATGCCGGTGCGATCGCGCGCCAACACCAGACGACGGTCTACCGAGTCCCAGATCGCGAGCGCCCACTGTCCGGTCATCCGCTCGAAGGCGTCCTCGCCCCAGGCCCGATAGGCGTTGACGATGACCTCCGTGTCGCTGCGGGTCCGGAACCTGTAGCCAAGCCTGATCAGCTTCTCACGCAACTCAACGTAGTTGAAGATTTCGCCGTTGAACACGATCCACGTCGTGCCGCTCGCGTCCGCGAGAGGCTGCTGACCACTCGAAATGTCGATGATGGACAAGCGGGCATGTGCCAATCCCGCGCGTTCGTCCCGGTATAGGCCGCGCTCGTCCGGGCCGCGATGGGCCAGCGCGCCGAGCATGCGCATCAAGGCTTCGCGGGAGGGGGGCCCTGCGGCGGCGCTTACTGACACTATGCCCGCGACACCGCACATGCAGGTCAGTCCTCGAATACTTGAGTGACGAGAAGGGGGCGTGCGTGGAGATAGCGCGTGACACGACGCTTGGCGTCAATATCCCTGAATACCAAATCGACCTGGGCTGCTGTCAGTCCGATAGCCTCTGCGACCTCGTCTGACGGAATCCCGTGATTCACCGCGTAAAGGCACAGATCCATCTGGTGATAAGGCAGCGCAAAATAGAACTCCTCCTGGCTCTGCGGCATCGAGAACGTATCCGTGGTCGGTGGCCTGCGCTGGATCTCCTCCTCGACCTCGAGATATTCCGCGAGCTGATAGACCTGCGTCTTGTAGAGATGGGCGATCGGCATGACGTCAGCAATTCCGTCGCCCTGCTTGACGAAAAAGCCCAGGTCGTGCTCGAGACGGTTCGGTGTGCCGGCGACCGCGTATCGGAGGCGGTCGGCGTGGTAGTACTCCGTCATCTTGCGGACGCGCTGCTTGAAATTGGTCGCGGCGACGATCTGGAGATAGGCGTTTGACGAAAGACGAACGGTGCGGGTGCTGCCGTCGCGGCTCTGGACCGTGAGACGGGTGATATTCAATCCGTTGCTCGCGAAAACCGACGGTAGTACCAGCTTGCATTTCCAGCCGTCGTCATATTCGGGAACGACGGTCCGGATTGCCTCGATCTGCCGGCGATAGGCGCCGAGCCCCTCGAGGGCGGGCGATATGTCTTCCAACGCGGTGTCGATGCCAAGCTGCGCCGCCCAGCTGCGGCCGAGCCTCAGCGAATCGTCCGAAGAATGGTGCTCGGGCATGAAGATGCCCAAGACCTTGTCGTTGCCGAATGCACGCACGCACAACGCCGCGACGACGGAGCTGTCGATGCCGCCGGAAAGACCAACGACAGCGCCGCGGCGCCCTAACACGCCCAAGACCTGTTGACGTAGCGTCTCGACAATCCTCTCGACTTCGGCAGCGGGATCGAGCGCCAATACGTTATTGCCAAACTCCCGCGCAGTCGGAATGTGCGCAGCAAGGGTCATGACAGCGCTTTCCGCTTGCAAAATTCGGCCGGCGTGTAGGTTTGCACGACCGCACTCTCGACCAAGGGGAGGTTGGTGGCGAGGTAGGGCTCGACGACGAGCTCGATATGCGTGCCTGCGACGGGGATCACGTCCAGGCTTGCGAGTGAGCAATCCCAGCCGAGCGATTGCGGCGCTCCATCTCGGTTGCAGCGAAACAGTGTAGCTCCGATCGGCAAAGACGGCCTGGGCGACGCCAGCCATTGGTAGAAAGCTCGTGACCGCAACACCTCTTGCAGCTCAAGCCTGATGCGGAAGCAGGTGGCGTTGAACTTCCCTCGCGCATAGCGATGAAGCATCCAGGTAAGGGGGACCTCGCCACCGATTGCCGCCGTGACCTTTGCGAGTGCTCGGCAGGCTATCCTCGAAATATTCACACGATTGGCGCGGAGCCGCCGCAACGTTCGGGCGAGCGTCTCCCGGTAATCGCGGCCCTCGTTGATGATCGCTGTATCGAGAATCCCCAGGAACTTGATGGACCGCCGTGCTTCCAGCAGCCGCGCCGCAACTTCGAATGCCACCACACCACCAAGGGAATGGCCGAGAAGGCGAACATGTCCGACGGGTTGGCTCCGGCGGATTTGCTCCACCGCGGCATCTGCCATCGAGGCGACCGTGTTGTTTCCGGCGAGGATGCTCCCCAGGTCGGGGTATTTGATCGGGACGACCCGGGCGATCTTGCCGAGCCCCGCCGCAAAAGCGGCCATGCTCGGACCGTAACCGAGGGACCCCGGCAACAGGAACAGGATGGGACGCAGATCGGCTTGCACGCCCACGGCTTTGGCGGTTGCCTTCCCGGACACAATCGCCTTGACCATCTCTGCGGCTGTCATATCGAGCGCGAAGTGTGCGATCGAGAGCTCCAGCCCGGTGGCGCTCTCTATCTCCTGAATGCACCGCTGCAGCCTTGATAAATCGTCGGCTTCCTCCGAGGTTCCAGGCATGTTGGGAGTGTTGAAACTTGTGGACTGGGCATCCCGCACGATTTGATAGATCGTCGGCTCGCGTCCCTGCGCCCTCGACGGCCGCAGCCTCTGGTTGACGAACGGATCGGCCGGTCGTTCCGCTACTTCCGGTTGGAGATAAGTCCGAGCCATTGGTCACCTGCCGAGCCCAAGACTTGTTATCGCCGGCCATGGAAATTTCGACATCCTGCGTTTGAAGGACGCCGCCGACAGATGGGGCAACGATGTGCCATTATGTCGCGGCGGCACTGCCGCTGAGCTTCATTGATTTCCGCGATTGCTGGAAAGTAGCAAGCTAGGCGCTGCGCTGAACACCAGCTCGATATGAATGCCCAGCGCTGTGATGACGACTGGGTGCAGTATGTCGTCCGGGACATGTTCAGAAAGGTGCTTGAGGGCCGCACCTTCACCATGACCGGCCCGCTCCAAGCTGAGGCGAAGGAACTCTCTGAAAGCTGTCGGGCGATCATCAAGAGCGCTGCAGCGTGGTACCGCGTAGTAAAAGTTGTGGAACGGAACGGGACAACCAGACTTGAGTCGATGACTTCATCCCGCGGAGGTATCGATGTGAGAGCAACGAAACTACCAGCAGTCGATCTGTTGCTGTGCCGCCGTTGCGGGGGGCACGCACTCTTATCAAGATTGTGGCGCAGCCTAGAGCCAGTCTGCCCGGCGATCGTAGGACGTTCCGGTGTCCCAGCTGCATGTCGTCCCAGACCTACCAAATCAACCGGCACGGGGCGCAGCTACTATCTTCAGATTGAGATGCAATTGGGCGACTATGATCTGACTGGAAAATATCCGGACCAGATTGTTCCTGATCTCCAGCCGGCACGCTCAGTCGTGCTCGCTGCGTCCTCTCCGCGTCGAGCGACGGATAAACTTCAGGTAGGTATGTGGGCTGCTGGAACCAAAAGTGCGATTTTGATTCGCTGCTTTGCCCGGAGGTCGTACGTCGTCGCCGCACTACGCAGGCGCGCGTCCATAAGTAGTGAAATTGTGGCTATCAACCTCAGATGATCGCTCTTAACTGGCTGATATTGCAGGCCATCGAAAAAGAGAGCTTCGGTTCATTTTTGTCCAGTCAGAATGTCGCACCTTTACCAACGGTTTACATAATACCTACAAATTGCAGGAGCGGGACTTGATAACAAGAAAGTCATCGAACCCCGTGTTCGTCGCTCTGCCATTGCACTTCTGCTGACTGCTTCATTTCCACGACACCCCGCACATTGCGGACCAACGGTCGAAAACCGAGGGACCCTTCGTCATGCTCGCCAGCCTGTCTATTCGCGCCAAGATCACCATTGTTCTTTCATTTTTGCTGCTGGCGATGACGGGTCTCGGCCTTATCGCGGTTCGCAAGATGCAGGCGATCAACGCCAATGCGGTGGATATCCAGACCAGCTGGCTGCCGAGCGTTCGTCTGCTCGGTGATTTGCGCTCGGGCACGATCACCTATCGCAATGTGATCCGTCAGCACATGCTGTCCGAGACGCTCGAAGAAAAGCTGGCCAATGAGAAGACCTTGGAGACGGTGGTCACGAGCAACAACGGCATCCGTGCGAAGTATGAGAAGCTGATCACCTCGCCGGAAGAACGCGCGCTCTACGAGGAATGGAGCAAGCTCTGGGATAGCTACAAGAAGGGCACGCTCGATGTGATGGATCTGTCGCGCAAGAGCGCTGGCAAGATGCCACAGGAAGCCAATACGTTGAACACCAAGACTGTGAATCCGATTGGCCTGAAAGCTGACGAACTTCTGAACAAGGACATCGAGCTCAATCTCAGGGGCTCCGACACTGCCGGTGCAGACGCTCTCGCCAATTACGACGCTGCTTTCATGATGGTTGTCGCAATCCTCGTGGTCTCGGCCATGCTTGGTATTGGCATTGGCATCTATCTTGTGCGGGACGTCTCCAGCGGCATCGCATCGATCGTCAAGCCGATGCAGGCATTGGGCCAGGGCGATCTGACCGCCATCGTGCCGCATCAGGGCATGAAGACTGAGATCGGCACGATGGGAGACGCGCTGCAGATCTTCAAGCAGGCGCTGATCGACAAGCGTGCGGCGGACGAAGCAGCAGCAGCCGATGCGGAAGCCAAGATCGAGCGCGGTCGCCGCGTCGATAGCATCACCCGCGAATTCGAAACGATGATCGGCGAGATCGTCGAGACGGTATCGTCGGCTTCAACCGAACTGGAAGCCTCTGCCAGCACGCTGACCGCGACTGCCGAACGTGCGCAGGAGCTGACAACGACCGTAGCAGCCGCTTCGGAGGAAGCCTCGACCAATGTGCAGTCGGTTGCTTCGGCGACCGAGGAGATGGCCTCGTCGGTGAACGAAATCAGCCGTCAAGTGCAGGAATCGGCCAGCATCGCCAACCAGGCCGTCGATCAGGCACGCCTGACTAACGATCGCGTCAGCGCGCTTGCCAGTGCGGCCGCTCGCATCGGTGACGTTGTCGAGCTGATCAACAACATCGCCGGCCAGACCAATCTTCTGGCGCTCAACGCAACTATCGAAGCAGCGCGCGCCGGCGAGGCCGGTCGTGGCTTCGCGGTGGTGGCATCGGAAGTGAAGGCGCTGGCCGAGCAGACGGCGAAGGCCACCGGTGAGATCTCGACGCAGATCTCCGGAATTCAGGCGGCGACGCAGGAATCGGTCGGTGCGATCAAGGAGATCGGGGACACCATCGGCCGGATGTCCGAGATCGCTTCGACGATTGCGTCGGCGGTGGAAGAGCAGGGCGCTGCGACCCAGGAAATCTCCCGCAACGTTCAGCAGGCAGCGCAGGGCACGATGCAAGTCTCGTCGAACATCACCGACGTGCAGCGTGGCGCCAGCGAGACCGGCTCGGCCTCCACGCAGGTACTTTCCGCCGCGCAATCGCTGTCTTCGGATAGCACGCGTCTGAAGGTCGAGGTCAGCAAGTTCCTCAACGCCGTACGCGCGGCCTGACGCTTCGAGATATCGAGACATTGAAGCCGGCGCGAAAGCGCCGGCTTTTTTCATGTTAGTTGCGCCGCCTGTCGTCCATTCGCTGGGTGTACTCTGTTTGTGCAGGTTACTGGCTACCGCGGGGCGGCGGTTATGTTGCCGCGCTTGTCGACTTTGTGCCCGAGGCAGCAAATCTCGCGTAACGTCCCGCGGCGTCTTGGCGATCTCTTAGTCATTTGCTGCAATCGTTGTAGTACGCGCTTTTTGCACGGAGCGGCATACAGTCGTCGCTGCAAGTTATTTGGACCGGCGTTGCGTCTTAGAAAGAGACCATGACCCCTATCGAATATGAGTATTTGCAGAAGATCCTGAAAGATCGTTCCGGACTGATGCTATCGGCCGACAAGAAGTACCTGCTCGAAAGCAGATTGATGCCGCTGGCGCGTAAGGCCGGTGTCGCCCGGATCAGCGAACTCGTCCAGAAGATGAAAGCCGGTTCCGAGTCGATGATCTCGGATGTGGTCGAAGCCATGACCACCAACGAGACCTTCTTCTTTCGCGACAAGACCCCGTTCGAACATTTTCAGAACACGGTCATTCCCGACCTGATCAAGGCGCGCGCAGGCAAGCGCAGCCTGCGGATCTGGTGCGCGGCTGGCTCGACTGGGCAGGAACCATATTCGCTCGCCATGATCATGAAGGAACTCGGCGCCGTGCTGACGGGGTGGCGCGTCGAGATCGTGGCCACGGATCTCTCGCCCGAAGTGCTCGAGAAATCGCGCACCGGCATCTATACCCAGTTCGAGGTGCAGCGCGGCCTGCCGATCCAGTTGCTGGTGAAACACTTCAAGCAGACCGGCACGACATGGCAGCTCAATGCCGACATCCGCGCGATGGTTCAGTTCAAGCAGTTCAACCTGCTGCAGGACTACGCGCATCTCGGCAAGTTCGACGTGATCTTCTGCCGCAATGTGCTGATCTATTTCGATCAGGCCACCAAGACCGAGATCTTCGGCAGGCTTGCAAAAGCCAGCGAACCTGACGGCTATCTGTTCCTGGGCGCAGCCGAGACCGTGGTCGGTCTCACCGACCGCTATCGGGTTTGCTCCAATCGTCGCGGTGTCTATCTGCCGGTGAGTGCGCAAGCGTCGCCATCGATCGTGCCCGACATGGGTGCCGGACTGAAGACGTCTCCCGCCAGTATGCGGGCGTAGGAGCGGTCATGGCAGAAGAAGCTGTAACGAACGGGCGCGTCATTTTCGGGCGTGGCTACAATGTTTGGATCATGGCCATCGACGGCACATGGCGGCGCAGTTGCGTGCTGAAGGCTGTGTCGAGTCATGATGCTGAGTTGATACTCGAGACCTCCATCGAGGGCCTCAATCTGAAAGAGTTCTTCCTGCTGCTGTCATCGACCGGACTCGCCTATCGCCGCTGCGAACTGGTCAAGGTGAACGGTGCGCAGATCGATATTCGCTTCCTGAACACCAAAGGTAGCAAGAAGAAATCGCCGGCGAAAAGCGATCACGGCGATATGGCTGACGCCTGATCATCGGTCATCAGCGTCTCCGACGCTTGTGTGTCGCAAGGCACTCGCGGACGGCTGCGATCAGGGCCGCGGCGGAGAAGGGTTTGCGCAGGCAGCTTGTGGCGCCAAGCTCAGTCACCATGCGCAGGAAATCGGATGCCGGTGCAGTGAATTGCGCGAAAGTGTAGCCGGAGATCGCGATCAGCGGCGCGCGTGGCCTACGCTGATGAAACGCGCGCACGGATTCGAACCCGCGCATTTGCGGCGTGAAGATATCGACGATCATCACATCGAAGCTTGTATCTTCCAACGCCAATAGACCGATCTGGCCACCATCGGCCAAGACGGTTTCGAAGCCCTCGCGTTCCAGTGTCAGCCTAATGACATGGACACGAGCGGGTCGTCGTCGACGACCAGAATGCGTTTCATGGCGGCGCCCCCGCGCGCTGGAGTGAGCCTGCAGTCACCCTCCACGCAACACGCAACCGTGACGCAACGAATCGCCGACGACGCCAAGTGTTTAGCCATTTCGCCGGAGGTGTCTGTCCAGATTTGCACACTGAGGGCATTTCGTTGTTGCCGCATCGCACGCGCCGTGTACATGGTCGGATATGAGCATGATGTTCGAAGAACTGGATTATCGCCCGACGCCGATGGGTGTCCTGACCCTGCGACGTCGGCGGAAGCCGGGCACGGACATCGATATCTTTGAGATCAAGCTCGGCGACGAATTTCTGATGTCGAGCGCATTCACGGCTGCTGAGATCGCGCTGGCGGATATTGGTCTGGCGTCACTAAGCGGCGGCGGGCTGGATGTCGTCGTTGGCGGTCTCGGTCTGGGCTACACCGCGCAGGCGGTTCTCGCGCATGAGAAGGTGGGCTCGCTCATTGTCGTCGATGCATTGCCTGAAGTGATCGAATGGCACCAGGCCGGCCTGATCCCGATCGGCCGTGAATTGTCGGCGGACGGGCGCTGCCGTCTCGTCCATGGCGATTTCTTTGAGATGGCGACCTCGATGGGTGGTCATCTCGATCCCGACGAACCCGGTCGTCGCTTCGATGCGATACTGGTCGATATCGACCACGCGCCGGACAACCTGCTGCATCCGAGCCATGCTGTGCTCTATACGGCGGCCGGACTGCAGCGTCTGTCGGAGCATCTCAAGCCCGGCGGCGTGTTTGCGCTGTGGTCGAACGACCCACCAGAGGCTGCATTCACGGCCGTAATGGAGAGTGTCTTTGGCGCCGTCACCGCGCATGTCGTGGCCTTCGACAATCTGAACGCCGACGAGGAAGTGTCCAACACCGTCTATATCGGCACCAGGATCGAAGAGGCCGCATAGCGCGCCGTTGCGCTATTCGGCGGCCTGTTTCGCTACCATCTGCTTGTCCGACCGGTTATCGTTGTCGCGCTTCGATCGTCCCCAGCCCGACATCATGTTGGAAAGCTTGTCGAGATAGACATAGACCACCGGCGTGGTGAACAGCGTCAGTGCCTGGCTGACGATCAGGCCGCCGACCATCGCATAGCCGAGCGGCTGGCGGATTTCCGAACCGGTACCAGTGCCGAGCATCAACGGCACACCACCGAGCAGCGCCGCCATGGTCGTCATCATGATCGGGCGAAAACGTAGGAGAGCTGCCTTGCGGATGGCTTCCTCTGGCTCGAGATGCTCGTCGCGCTCGGCAGCAATTGCGAAGTCTACCAGCATGATGCCGTTCTTCTTCACGATGCCGATCAGCAGCACGATGCCGATCAGCGCGATCAGACTGAAATCGAAACCGAACGCCATCAGGATCGCCAGCGCACCGACGCCGGCAGAGGGCAGGGTGGACAGGATCGTCAGAGGGTGGATGTAGCTCTCATAGAGAATGCCGAGGATCAGATAGACCACCACCAGTGCAGCGAGGATCAGCAGCGGCACCGTCGAGAGCGATTGCTGGAATGCCTGCGCCGTGCCCTGGAAGGTGCCGCGCAGGGTCGACGGCGCGCCGATATCCTGCATGGCATTTTGCACAGCATCTGTCGCCTGTCCGAGCGCAACACCCTGCGCCAGATTGAAGCTGATCGTGATCGCCGGAAATTGTCCCTGATGGCTGATCGACAGCGGCCGCACCGGCACCGTCGTCCATTTGGCAAAGGCCGACAGTGGCACCATGTCGCTTGTCGTCGGCGACTTGATATAGATCTTGTCGAGTGAATCGAGCTTGCCCTGCATCTCGGGCAATATCTCGAGAATGACGTGGTAGCTGTTCAACTGCGTGAAATACTGGGCGACCTGACGCTGGCCGAACGCATCATACAGCGTGTCATCGATCAATTGCGGCTGGATGCCGTAGCGCGAGGCGTTGTCGCGATCGATGGTCAGCGTCAGTGTCGTGCCCTTGGTCTGCTGGTCGGTGGCGACGTCGCGTAGACCTGGCAGCGTCTGCATCTTGGCCAGAATCTTCGGCGCCCATTCGTTCAGTTCGGACAGGTTTGCATCCTGCAGGGTGTATTCGAACTGGGTGCGGGTGGCCCGGCCGCCGAGCCGGATATCCTGTGCCGCCTGCATGAATAGCCGTGCACCCTGGACCTTCTCCAGCTGCGGCCGCAGCCGCGTGATGATCTGTTGCGCGCTGGCCGAGCGTTCGTCGCGCGGCTTCAGCGTGATGAACATGCGCCCGGTATTGAGCGCGCCGCCGCTGCCGCCGATCGACATGGCGACGCTGGCGACGTCGGGATCGGCCTGCACGATCTTGCCGAGTTCTTCCTGATGGACCTTCATGTCGGCGAAGGAAATATCCTGCGACGCTTCGGAGGATGCCGTGATCAGGCCGGTGTCCTGCTGCGGGAAGAAGCCCTTCGGGATAATCATGAACAGATAGACCGACAGGACGAGCGTAGCGAAGAACACCATCAGCGTCGTCAGGCGCCAGCGCAGCACGAGGTCGAGGCCACGCTCATAGGCGCGCAGCAGAGCGTCGAAGGCATTCTCGCTGAGCTGATAGAGCCGGCCATGCTTGGCGTGTTTCTCCTCGCGCAGGAAGCGCGAGGCCATCATTGGCGTCAGCGTCAGCGACACCACCAGCGAGACGAAAATCGTCATGGTCAGTGTCACAGCGAATTCGCGGAACAGGCGGCCGATAATGCCACCCATCAGCAGCAGCGGGATCAGCACCGCGACCAGCGAGACTGATATCGAGACAATGGTGAAGCCGATTTCACCGGCGCCCTTCAGCGCGGCAGCCATCGGTGTTTCGCCCTCCTCGATATACCTAGTGATATTTTCCAGCATCACGATGGCGTCGTCGACCACGAAGCCGACCGAGATGGTCAGCGCCATCAGCGACAGATTGTCGAGTGTATAGCCGAACACCCACATCAGCGCGCAGGCGCCGAGCAATGCGAGCGGTACGGTCACGCTGGGAATGACGGTGGCCCAGACGCTGCGCAGGAAGACGAAGATCACCATCACGACGAGGGCAATGGTCAGCAGCAGTGTGAATTGGACATCCTGCACGGCGGCGCGGATGGTCTGCGTGCGATCGCTGAGGACCTCGATCTTCACGGTCGGCGGGATCGCGGCCACCAGGCGCGGCAGCTCGGCCTTGATCTTGTCGACGGTGTCGATGACGTTGGCGCCGGGCTGCTTGAAGATCACCAGAAACACGCCGCGCTTGCCATTGGCCCAGGCCGCCTGCTTGGCGTCTTCCGGGCCTGTCACCGCCGTGCCGATATCCTTGATGCGCAGCGGGCCGCCATTGCGATAGGCGATGATGACGTCGTTCCAGTCTTTCGATTCCGGCAACTGGTCGTTGGCGTAGATCGTGTAGCTGCGGGTCGCACCGTCAATATTGCCTTTCGGACTGTCGACAGTGGTGATCGCGATCTGGCTGCGGATGTCCTCGAGTTGCAGCCCCTTGGCAACCAGCTTGGCGGGATCGATCTGGATGCGGATCGCCGGCTTTTGCTGGCCGCCGATCGTAACCTGGGCGACACCGGAGATCTGGCTGATCTGCTGCGCCAGTTGCGCATCGACACTATCGCTGACCGTCGTAATGGGCAGCGTGTCCGATGTCGCCGACAGCAGCATGATCGGCGAGTCGGCCGGGTTGACCTTGCGATAGGTGGGCGGGCTCGGAAGCGTCTTCGGCAATTGTCCGCCAGCGGCATTGATCGCGGCTTGCACGTCATTGGCGGCGCCGTCGATCGAGCGGTTGAGATCGAACTGGATCGTGACCGCGGATGTGCCGAGCGAACTCGTGGAGGTCATCTGCGCCACGCCGGGGATCTGCGCGAGCTGTCGCTCCAGCGGCTGCGCCACCGAGGATGCCATGGTCTCGGGACTGGCGCCGGGCAGGCTGGCGGCTACCTGGATGGTCGGAAAGTCGACCTGCGGCAAAGGCGCGACGGGCAGCAGGGGATAGGAGACCAGGCCGACGAACAGGATGCCGGCCATCAGCAATGAGGTCGCAATGGGAAAGCGAATGAACGGTGCTGAAATTCCTCCGTTCATGGCTATTCGCCTTTCGCCGGGCTGGCTGCGGATGTTGCGACCGATGTCGCCACCAGCACGCCCGGCTGCACTTTATATTGCCCGGCGACGATCACACGCTCGCCGGCGCTCAACCCGTCCTCGACCACGGTGCGGCCGTCCATGGAAGGGCCGACCTTGATTTTCTTCAGCTTGGCCTTGTTGTCGGCGCCAACCGCAAAGGCGTAGAGCCCGTCGGCGCCATGCTGAACGGCGTCGTCGGGAATGACGGTCGAATCCTTCAGCGTGGTCACCAGCAGCCGCGTCGAGACTGACAGGCCGGGCCACAGCACGTGGTCCTTGTTGTCGAATACCGCCTTCAGCCGGATGGTGCCGCTGGTCGTGTCCACCTGATTATTGACGACCGAGAGCGTGCCTTCCGATAGCACTCGCTTTCCGTCAGTCGTCAGTGCGATCACCTTGAGCGGACGTGCAGCGAGTGACTGGTTGATGTCGACGAGATTCTGTTCAGGCGCAGTGAAGATCACCGCAATCGGTTCGATCTGCGCGATGGTGACGATACCGGTCTGGGTCGCGGCATTGACGATGTTGCCCTGGTCGACCTGACGAAAGCCGACGCGGCCGGAGATCGGCGCCTTGATCGTGGTGTAAGCGAGCTGGGTCTGCGCGTTCGAGATCGCGGCATCATCGGCAGCGATCTGCGCAGTCAGTTGCTGCACGGTGGAGCGTTGTGTGTCTGTCTGTTGCCGTGTCGCGAATTCGCCGAGTTTGGTGAAGCGCTGCAGATCCAGGTTGGCATTGGCGAGATTGGCTTCGTCCTGCGCCTTCTTGGCCTTGGCCTGATCGAACGCCGCCTGGAACGGCCGCGGATCGATCTGCGCGAGCAGGTCACCTTCCTTGACGATCTGTCCCTCGGTGAAAGCGATGGTGTCGATCTGACCATCGACACGGGTCCGCACGACGACGGTATTGAAACCCTGCACGGTGCCCAAACCGCCGAGATAAACGGGGAAATCAGCTTTTTCGACAGACGCAATCTTCACCGGGACGGGAGCAGGGCCGCGCGGTTTGTCGGCATTCGCCTGCTGTGCTCCGGTAGTCTCGTAATGGCGCCATGCGGTAATTCCGCCGGCCGCAAGCAGCGCCAGAACGATCAGCCCAGTCCATCGAAAACGGGTAAGCGTTGTCATGGTGATCTCATCAATCTCTTGGCAGCCACTGACGCGGACATGCGCATCCAATGCACGCCCGCTTGGGCGGCTCCTGATCAGCTAGGTCTCGACTCAAATGCTGTAAACACACGACCGCTTGAACGCGTGCTTCATTGCCAAATCTTCATGTTCGCAATTAGTGACGCCTGATCTCTCGCATCGTTCCGAGGAGACACTGCGCTCCATTTTGTGCGGTGTCTTGGACAATCCATCTGCGCAGTGCGAAGCGCCTGGTGTTGTAACTGCGCGTCGTATCCGCCATAGGCTCGTCGAAGCCGACATCGCGGCTTGCAAATGTAATCGATCCGGAGCGGGACATGGACGAGTTGAATGGGCGGATGATCGCGTGTCAGATTTTGATTACCGGATTGATCGCGCGGGTCGCCAATGACTCGCCGGATCCGCTGCGCTTCCTGACCGACTATCGGGACGAGATCAAAGCCGTCGTGCGTGGCATCAACATCGCCGGGATGGAGAATACGGATCGGGTAAGGCAGTCGGCGCTTCAGACCGTCGACGAGATGTTCTCGCTGATGAAGCCGCCGAGCTCGGATTGAAAGATTTCAATATTGGCCGCATTTCCCGCAGATCTGTGGCGCCGCCTCCTCGGTCGCGGTCAAAGATTAGAATGGTTTTAACACCAGTTTAGAATCGTTTTTATCTGGATGTATTCAAGCGTGTAATCGTCTTGATTCCGCCCGAATGTGTTGACGCTCCAGCGAGTGCCAAGCTACCGCTGCGTCGAATTGGCGCAGAATTAGCTGCGTATGAGACGGCAGGGGCAGGTTTTATGGGTTTTGCGAAGATTCCATCGTCGTTGCGTTCGAGCGTCACGGCGACCACCAACGAGCGATCCGATAGCAATCACTCTGCCCGCAAGACCTCTGCTGTTGCCGGGATGATTGCCGTCGCCTCGTTCGGCGGCGCGGAAGCCCAGCAATCGGTACTCCCACCGGTGACGGTCGATGCACCGGTCGCGCGGCCGCGTCCCGCGGTGCGCCCGACACCCGATCAGATACGCGCGCGAACTGCACTGCGACGTGCCGCACGCCGCAGCCAGCCAGTGCAAGTGGCGCCGGTGCCCTATCCGAATGCAGGCGGTCTCGCGGCAGACGCCAATCCCTATGCCGACGCTGCAGCGCCTTATAAAGGCGACCGGCTTGCGGGAACCAAATTCTCCGAAAAGCTGATCGACACGCCGCGCACGGTCACGGTGCTGACCAAGGAAATCCTCGAAGACAAGAATGCAACGAGCCTGAAGGAAGTCGCGCGTACCACGGCTGGTGTCACGCTCGGTACGGGGGAGGGCGGCAACGCTTTCGGCGATCGCTTTTTTATCCGCGGATTCGATGCACGAAACGACATCTTTATTGACGGTGTGCGCGATCCGGCCATCAGCATTCGTGAAAATTTCTTCACTGAGCAGGTCGAGATTCTACGTGGCCCGGCGTCGTCCTTTGCTGGTCGTGGCACGGCAGGTGGCGCCATCAATATCGTGACCAAACAGGCCGGTGACCGTAATTTCCAGAAGGTCGAAACGACCTATGGCACCGATCAGACCAAGCGGATTACCTTTGACGTCAATCAGGTCGTCAGCCCGACCTTGAGCCTGCGTAGCGGCGGACTTTATCAGGATGCCGAAGTGGCTGGCCGGAACTACGTGACGGACGATCGCTGGGGCGCATTCGGCGCTCTGAAATGGACGCCGACGGACGCCTTCAAGGTCACAGCCAACTACGTCCACACAGATCTCAGCGGCCTGCCGGATTTCGGCGTACCCTATAACCGCACGGCGCGTGCGCCCGTTACCGACATTAACGTGCCGCGGGAAACCTATTACGGCTTCGTCAACCGTGACTTTCAGAAGGCCCGGCAGGATTTCGGTACAGTGATCGGCGAATTGAAGATCACGCCCGATATCACGCTCACCAACAAGACCCGACTGGAGCGCTCGATCCTCGACTACGTTGGAACACTGCCGAGCAACGCCACGGCAACTACTGCGACGCTCTCCGCGCAGAGCCGCTACCAGGTTACGGATGTGGTCGCCAACGTCACGGACGCGACGTTCAAGTTTGACGCCTACGGAATCAAGAACACGCTGGTGACCGGCGTCGAGATTTCGCAGGAAAGCGTTATGCGCGATAACTATACGGGGCTTACGTCGGAGCTGAACGGCATTTTGACCGGTACCCAGCTCATCGTGCCGATCGCCAATCCGCCCAACCTGTTCCCATTCAACAATGCGCCCCAGCGCGCCAACAATCCGACCAACATTAACGTCGACACCAAGGCGGCTTACGCCATTCATACGGCGAACTTCCAGGACGTTGTGATCCTCAATGGGGGCATCCGCTACGACGACTATGAGATCAACGGCTCTAACCGGACTTCAAGTACGGGCGTGAAGACCGGCATGGTCAATTACAACCTTGGCGCTGTCCTGAAGCCGGTGCCGTATGGCAGCCTGTATGGCGCCTTCGCCACATCGTCCAATCCGGTCGGTGCGGAACTCGATGCGACTGGCACGGCGTATGGCGGACTTGTAGTCAACAATACAACTTTCCAGGCCTTGGCTCCCGAAGAAAACCGATCGTCGGAAGTGGGCACCAAGTGGGAGCTGTTCGATCGCCACCTGTTGGTCACCGCGGCGCTGTTCGAGACCGTCAAGAGCAATGCTCGCGAAACAAGCGGAAATGACATCATTGCTGGTGCGCAATATCGCGTGCGCGGTGTCGATCTTGGTATGGGCGGCAAGATCACCCCGCGCTGGAGCATGTTCGCCGGTGCCGTGTTCATGGAATCTAGGGTACTGAAGTCAATCGATCCGACGCAGGTCGGCGCGCAACTCGCCAATATCGCGCACGAATCCTTCAACTTGCTGACCAAGTATCAGATCACCGAGCCATGGGAGATTGGCGGGCAAGCAACCTATGCTTCGCAGATCTACGGTGGCACTTTCGGTGCGGTTAACGGAAACGTGTTGCCGTCGCACTGGCGGTTTGACGCCTTTACAGAGTACAGGTTCGACAAGCACCTGAAGGCGAAAGTATCGGTCAACAATATCTTCGATACGGTCTATTACGACGCATTCTATCGCAGCAATACGCCGTTCACGTTCATCGCGCCGGGGCGGTCCGTCTGGTTTACTCTGATGGGGTCACTGTGATCGTCTGTCGTTATGCTGATCTGCATCCCTGATGTCCTGAGCAAAAGTGATGTGGCGGAGTTCCGCCGCGTCATGGACGCGGCCGGTTGGGAAGACGGCCGCTCGACTGCGGGCGCGCAGTCGGCACTGGTCAAGAGGAACGAGCAATTGCCACCGGACAGCGATGTGGCTCGTGCACTCGGCAATCGCATCATCTCGGCACTGACGACGAACCCGCGGTTCTTATCTGCAGCAATTCCGCTGCATATCTTCCCGCCGCTGTTCAATCGCTACGTCTCGTCGGACGGACATCACTTCGGCGTGCACGTCGACAATGCAGTGCGTGGCGATCATCTGACCGGCATGCGTATCCGCACTGATCTGTCCGTGACATTGTTTCTCTCCGAGCCCGAGGAATATGAGGGCGGGGAGCTTGTCATTGAAGACAATTACGGCTCGCACGAGGTGAAGCTGCCGGCCGGCCACCTCGTACTTTATCCTGCTTCCAGTCTGCACCTTGTAACGCCTCTAAGGGCAGGTATGCGCGTAGCGTCTTTTTTCTGGCTACAGAGCATGATACGTGATGCTCATGCGCGCAGCATGATCTTCGATCTCGACAGCGCGATTCAGAGCCTAGTTGAACGTCTCGGAAGAGACGACCCAGAAACGGTCAAATTGACGGGCATCTATCATAATCTCATCCGCTACTGGGCCGAGGTATAAGCTTGTTTAGAACCGTTCTTAAGTCGCTGGCTGTGCTGGCAGTGGTCGCGTTTGCTTCGCCCATCATTGCGCAGCAGGCTGCAAAGCCCGCGGCGCCAGTGGTTACTCAAGCAGCCCCCGTGGCAGCGCCGGCGCCGGTAGCTGCACAGCCAAGCAGTCCGGCGGCGAGCCCGGCCGCTTCCACAGCTCTTGCTAGCCCGGTGGCGGAGGCCGCGCCCCGGCCGATGGTCGCGACGGGTGAGCACGATCTGTCGCCCTGGAAGATGTTCATGGGCGCCGACATCATCGTCAAAGCGGTGATGGTGGGTCTGGCTTTCGCCTCGGTCGTCACCTGGACGGTCGGCATTTTCAAGATGATGGAACTGAGCTGGGCCATGCGTCGCCTGAAGGGTGCGCTCCGCAAGATCGGTGAATCGCGTTCGTTGTCCGAAGCGCAGATGGCGCTCGGCGAGCGCGGTACGATCCTGTCGCGCCTGTTGGCGGCGGCGATGCGGGAAGGACGGATGTCCGCCGGCATTTCGAGCGATGAAGGCATCAAGGAGCGCGCCGCGTCGAGTTTCGGCGAAATCGTTCGCGCTGAAGGTCGCAAGGTGCGTACCGGTATGGGCATCCTGGCGACCATTGGTGCAACGTCACCCTTCGTCGGGCTGTTCGGCACCGTGTGGGGCATCATGAACAGCTTCATCGGCATCTCGAAGTCGCAGACCACGAATCTCGCCGTCGTCGCGCCCGGTATCGCCGAAGCGCTGCTGGCCACCGCCATCGGCCTCGTTGCGGCGATCCCGGCGGTCATCATCTATAATCACTTCTCGCGCGTGACGAAGGCGTACATGGAAATCGTCGGCCGTGCGCAGGGCGCCGCCGGTCGTCTGCTGTCACGCGATCTTGATCGCACGCATTCGAGTTCACACGCTCGCGCAGCGGCTGAATAATCATGGGTATGTCGCTTTCCGAAGGTGCAGACGACGATGATGATTTCGGTGAAAATCACGAAATCAACGTCACACCCTTCATCGACGTCATTCTGGTTCTGCTGATCATCTTCATGGTGGCAGCGCCGCTGTCGACGGTGGACCTGCCGATCAATCTGCCGTCCTCCACGGTGACGCCTCAAAAGAAGCCGGACAAGCCGACCTATGTGAGCATCAAGCCCGACCTCGCGGTCGCGATCGGCGAGAACATGGTCAAGCGCGTCGATCTGGTGCGTCAGCTCGATGCGATGGGCGATGGCAACAAGGATCGGCCGATCTTTCTGCGCGTCGATCGCGCGGTGCCCTATGGCGAATTCTTCGATGTGATGGAACGGCTGCGTGCCGGTGGCTATCAGAAGACCAAGCTTGTTGCACTGGAAGGTGTTCCGGATGCCGCTGCGGCATCGCCGACGCCAACCGCTGCATCTGATGCACCGAAGCCCTGACGTTACGGAAGCGCTATGTCCGAGCTCGATAGAAAGTCGTCCTGGCGACTGTGGCTGATCGCGGCGCTTGTCGCCGTGCTGCTGCATGTCGGCGGCATCGCTGCGGCTGTGTTCGAGATGCAGCAGGAAGAGGACGACGACGGCCTTGGCGCCAATGCCATCGAAGTCGGGATGGAAATGGTGTCGCCCGACGTCGAGCCGACCGATCTTCCGCAGGGCCCGGATTCGGAGGCTTCGACCGCATCTCCGGCCGTTCAGGAGCAGAAGGCTGTCGAGAAGCAGAGCGATCTCCCCAAGGAGACGCCGCACGAGAGCGAAGAACCCGATCAGGTCGTGACCGAGAGCAAGGCGACCAAGCCGGAAGAAGAGACACCCGAAAAGGCGCAAAAGCAGCAGCAGGCGTCGCAGGAATCCGTCGCGTCGGAAGCCGCCGCGCAGCAGAAGCTCGATGATTCCAAGACCGGCGAGAAAGCGCAAGCGCAGCAGGGCGGCATCGGCACCGACAAGAAGCGCCTGTCGACAATCTGGTCCAAGCAGCTCAGCGCCTATCTCGAAAAGAACAAGCGCTATCCGCAGGATCGCCAGCAGAAGACGGCCGAAGTGACGGTGAATTTCGAGATCGACCGCGTCGGCAAGGTCCTGGCTGTGCGGGTGGTGAAGGGCTCCGGCGACGCCGCATTCGACGAGGCCGCGGTTGCCATGGTCCGCCGCTCAGACCCGCTGCCGGCGCCGCCGCCGTTGATCGCCGACGACGGCCTGAGCTTCACCGTGCCGGTGATCTTCCGCGTCAAGGGCAAGGGATAGGAAAGGGCGACTAGTAAGTCGCCCGTCCGCCCGAAATATCGAACACGGCGCCGGTCGAGAAGGCGCAGTCTTCCGAGGCCAGCCAGGCAGCCATCGCGGCCAGTTCCTGCACCAGCACAAAACGTCCTTTCGGAATCTTCGACAGCATGAAGTTGATATGCTGTTCCGTCATCTGGTCGAAAATCGCCGTTTTCGCCGCAGCAGGCGTGATGGCGTTGACGTTGATCTCGTGGCCGGCCAGTTCCTTGCCGAGCGACTTGGTCAGCGCGATCAAACCGGCCTTGGATGCCGAATAGTGCGAGGCGTTCGGGTTGCCTTCCTTGCCGGCAATCGAGGCGATGTTGACGATGCGGCCGTAATTCTGCTTCAGCATCACGGGGACGATAGCCTTGCAACACAGGAACGGGCCGTCGAGATTGATACGCATCACCTTGCGCCAATCGTCGTAATCGATCTCCCATACCGGCTTGTTGAATCCGGTAATGCCGGCATTGTTGACCAGGATATCGACCTTGCCAAACTCCTGAAGCGTCGCAGCGCGAGCTTCATCAATTGAAGCCACGTCGGTGACATCGACTTTGAGGGCAATCACTTCGTCGCCGATTTCGCTCGCCGTTTTTACGGCCAGGTCAATATCCTGATCCCAGATCGCCACCTTGGCGCCGGAAGCAACGAAGCGTTCAGTGATCGCGCGGCCAAAGCCCTGGGCGCCGCCCGTGACCACGGCGTAGCGGCCGTTCAGATCGATCTTGTTCATGATGCGATGTCCTCGGTTACAGCGTCCAGCCGCCGTCGATGATGTGCGCGACGCCAGTTGTGAAGGCGCTTTCGTCGCTGGCGAGATAGACGGCGAGGGATGCGATTTCCTCGGCGGTCCCGAGACGACCCATCGGCTGCCGGCTCACGAACAGCTCGCGGCCATTCGGGCCTGCGGCCGCGGCGCGGTCGAGCATCGACGGCGTTTCGATCGTGCCGGGGCAGATCGCGTTGCAGCGAATGCCTTTGGTGATGTAGTCGACAGCCACAGCACGGGTGAGGGCGGCGACGGCAGCTTTGGTTGCGCCATAGACGTAGCGGTTCGGCGCTGCCTTAAAGACACCGGCGGCGGATGAAATGTTGACGATTGCACCATTGCCGCGCGCAAGCATGCCGGGCAGGAACGCACGGATGGTCCGGTGCATCGATTTGACGTTCAGGTCGAACGAGAAATCCCAGTCGGAATCGGAGCATTCCAGTGCTGCGCCGTGATGCACGAAGCCGGCGGCGTTGAGCAGGATGTCGATATCGCCGACCTTCTTCGCCATCGCTTCGACGGCCGCTGTGTCGCGCACGTCGAGCCGTGCAGTCTCGGCGATACCATCCTTGGTCAGCAGCGCCACGCCCTTGTCGTCGATATCGGTGGCGAATACCGTTGCGCCTTCGCGTGCAAATGCCAGTGCGCAGGCGCGGCCGATACCGACGGCGCCCGCGGTGACGAAGGCGCGTTTGCCTTTCAAGCGGTCAGACATGTGAGATCTCCCTGAAATGTTTCATTCACTCTCCGCCGTCATTGCGAGGTCGGGAAAAGCCGAAGGCTTTTCCCTGTGCGAAGCGACGAAGCAATCCAGAAGCCAAGAAGAAAGACTGGATTGCTTCGCTGCGCTCGCAATGACGACCGAGGGATTAGTGATTATGCCGCGCCGTCCCGACCGTGCCGGCGATATCGCGATAGCGCGTTGCGAGTTCGAGACATGCGCCGGTGGCCTGCTGGCCGACGGTGTTGCGATAGAGCTCCTGCCACGGTGTCTGGTTGGCTGGATATTTGAAGCCGCCATTGGACATCAGTTCGGCGCGACGTCGCTTCAGCTCTTCGTCGGAGATCAGGATATTCGCCGAGCCCTTGTTGAGGTCGATGCGCACCTTGTCGCCCGTCTGCAGGATTGCGAGGCCGCCGTTGGCTGCCGCTTCGGGCGTCGCGTTGAGGATCGACGGCGAGCCGGATGTGCCCGACTGCCGGCCATCGCCGATACAGGGCAGAGATAGAATGCCGCGTTTGATCAGCGCTGCCGGCGGCTGCATGTTCACGACTTCCGCGCCGCCGGGATAGCCGATCGGTCCGGTGCCGCGCACGAACAGGATGCAATGCTCGTCAATATCGAGCGAGGCATCGTCGATGCGATGGTGATAATCCTCCGGCCCCTCGAACACGATGGCGCGGCCTTCGAACGCGTTGGGATCCTTCGGGTTGATCAGATAGCGATCGCGAAATTCCTTGGAGATCACCGAGGTCTTCATGATCGCGGAATCGAACAGATTGCCGCGCAACACGAGGAAGCCGGCATCAGCCACAAGCGGTTTGTCATAGGACCAGATGACGTCGTTGTCCGGTTTGGGCGAGGCGGCGCAATTCTCCCCCATGGTCTTGCCGTTCACCGTGATCACATCCTCATGGATGCGCTTGTGCTTCATCAGCTCGCGGACCACCGAAGGCACACCACCGGCGCGATGATATTCCTCGCCGAGATAGAAGCCGGCCGGCTGCATGTTGACCAGCAGCGGTACGTCATGGCCGAATTTCTGCCAGTCATCGATGTCGAGTTCGACGCCGATATGACGCGCCAGCGCATTGATATGGATCGGCGCGTTGGTCGAGCCACCAATGGCGGAATTGACCACGATGCAGTTCTCGAACGCCTTGCGGGTCAGAATGTCGGACGGCTTGAGGTCCTCCCACACCATGTCGACGATCCGCATGCCCGTCTCATAGGCAATCTGGCCGCGCTCGCGATAGGGAGCAGGGATGGCAGCGCAGCCGGGCAGGGACATGCCCAATGCTTCGGCCAGCGAATTCATCGTCGAGGCCGTGCCCATTGTGTTGCAATGGCCGACCGACGGCGCGGACGATGCCACCAGCGTCATGAATTCTTCGTAGTCGATCTCGCCAGCGGCAAGTCGCTCACGTGATTTCCACACCACGGTGCCGGAGCCTGTACGCTGGCCTTCGTGCCAACCATTCAGCATCGGTCCACCCGACAAGACGATGGCGGGCAAATTCACGGTAGCCGCAGCCATCAGGCAGGCGGGAGTCGTCTTGTCGCAGCCGGTCGTGAGGACGACGCCATCGAGCGGATAACCGAACAGGATTTCCACAAGGCCGAGATAAGCGAGGTTGCGATCAAGCGCCGCAGTCGGCCGTTTCCCGGTCTCCTGAATCGGATGTACCGGGAATTCCATCACCAGACCGCCGGCGGCGGTAATGCCTTCGCGCACGCGCTTGGCGAGTTCGAGATGATGGCGATTGCAGGGCGACAGGTCGTTACCGGTCTGCGCAATGCCGATGATCGGCTTGCCGGACTGCAATTCGTGACGCGTCAGGCCGTAGTTCAGATAGCGCTCAAGATAGAGTGCAGTCATTCCGGGATTGTGGGGATCGTTGAACCATTCGCTCGAACGAAGTTTGCGCTTGGTTGCCTTTGCAGGCGAGGTCCCCGCAGTCGGCGTGGACGAAGTCGACTTGGTCATCATTTCTCCCGCAGCGCACACTTTATATCCTGGTGCGTCGTCTCTTTTGATTGGTCACGAATGTTTGCACGCCACTGGCTGCTTCGCAACGTTTGCATCTGCGAAGTTTTTCTACGACTATGATCCAACGACACGCCGCCAGAAAATCTGGTAGGATGTCAGACAAGTAAGAACAGGCGGCTCCGGCAACCAAATAACTGGCCCGGAGGACGCAGTCTCTAAAATGGGACATTTGGGAGGGAAATGTATGGCGTCCGTGCAGATTCACGACGTTCGTAAGTCTTTTGGCGGTTTTGAGGTTCTCCACGGCGTATCGGTCCCCATCGAGGACGGCCAATTCGTGGTTCTGGTTGGGCCGTCCGGCTGCGGAAAATCCACATTGCTGCGCATGTTGGCGGGGCTGGAGAAGATCACCTCCGGCACGATCTCGATCGGCGATCGCGTGGTCAACGATGTCCAGCCGAAAGAGCGCGACATCGCCATGGTGTTCCAGAATTACGCGCTGTATCCGCATATGACGGTTGCCCAGAATATGGGCTTTTCGCTCAAGCTGCGTGGCGCCGACAAAAGCGAGATCGATCAGAAGGTCAATCGCGCTGCCGATATCTTGGATTTGAGGCGATTGCTCGAGCGTTTCCCCCGGCAGTTGTCGGGTGGTCAGCGCCAGCGCGTGGCCATGGGCCGCGCCATTGTGCGTGACCCGCAGGTGTTTTTGTTCGACGAGCCACTGTCGAATCTCGATGCCAAGCTGCGCGTCGCCATGCGCGCCGAGATCAAGGAACTGCATCAGCGCCTGAAGACGACGACGGTCTATGTGACCCATGACCAGATCGAAGCCATGACCATGGCCGACAAGATCGTGGTGATGCAGGACGGCATCGTCGAGCAGATGGGCGCACCATTGGAACTCTACGATCGCCCCGAGAACAAGTTCGTTGCCGGCTTCATCGGGTCGCCTGCGATGAATTTTCTCGAAGGCACGCTGAAGGTGAATGGTGGCCAGCCCTGGGTGGAAACTGCCAATGGCGCGAAGCTGCCGATTACGGCAGCGCCTGCGGCAGGGAACGACAAGGCAGTCACTTACGGCATTCGCCCCGAGCATCTCGAATTCGCCGATGACGGCATCGAGGCCGAGGTCGTGGTGGTCGAGCCGATGGGGTCGGAGACTCAGGTCGTCGCACGCATCGGCACCCAGGATATCATCGCGATCTTCCGTGATCGTCGTCCGGTCGCGCCGGGCGACAAGATTCATCTCAGGCCGCGCGCGAATTCGGCGCATCTGTTCGACAAGGAGACCGGCAAGCGCGTCAACTGACGCGCTTTTCCACCAAATCAATTTCAAAACATTGGTCGATCAACGAACCAATATTACAGGGAGAAGACGAAAGATGACTGGATTTACACCGGATCGCCGATCTCTGCTCAAGGGCGGCGCGATGACGCTTGCTGCTGCGGCGACCATGTCCGCGGATCAATTGCTGGGCTACGCAAAAGCTTGGGCGCAGGCCTCACAGTGGAAGCCGGAAGCCGGCGCCAAGATCAACCTGCTGCGCTGGAAGCGCTTCGTCGAAGCCGAAGATGTGGCCTTCATGAAGATCGTCGACGCCTTCCAGAAGGCGACCGGCGTCACCATCACCGTCTCCAACGAATCCTATGACGACATTCAGCCAAAGGCTTCGGTCGCGGCGAATACCGGGCAGGGCCTCGACATGGTCTGGGGCCTGTACTCGCTGCCGTTCCTGTTCCCGACCAAGTGCATGGACGTCTCCGACGTCGCGGACTATCTCGGCAAGAAGAACGGCGGCTGGGCCGAATCCGGCAAGCAATACGGCATCTATAACGGCAAGTGGATCGGCGTTCCGGTTGCGGCCACCGGCGGCCTCGTGAACTACCGCGTCGCAGCAGCTGAGAAGGCCGGGCACAAGACGTTCCCGGAAGATCTCGCCGGCTTCCAGGATCTCGTGAAGGGCATGAACAAGAACGGCACGCCGGCTGGCATGGCGCTCGGTCACGCCTCGGGCGACGCCAACGGCTGGGTGCACTGGGCGCTGTGGGCCCATGGCGGCAAGTTGATCGACAAGGACAACAAGGTCACGATCAATTCGCCGGAAACGGCCAAATCGCTGGAATATGTGAAGTCGCTCTATGACAACTTCATTCCCGGCACGGCGTCCTGGAACGACTCGTCGAACAACAAGGCATTCCTGGCCGGTCAGCTGCATCTGACCACAAACGGCATCTCGGTCTATGTGACGGCGAAGAAGGAAGCTCCGGCTATCGCTGAGGACATGAACCACGCCCATCTGCCGAAGGGGCTGGATGGCAAGCGCCGTGAGCTTCATCTCGGCTTTCCGATCCTGATCTTCTCCTTCACCAAGTTCCCGCAGGCGTGCAAGGCATTCACCGCCTTCATGATGGAGCCCGAGCAGTTCAATCCGTGGGTCGAGTCGGCCCAGGGCTATCTGTCGCCGTTCCAGCTCGCTTTCGAGAAGAATCCGATCTGGACCGTTGATCCTAAAAACACGCCGTATCGCGACGTGGCCACGACGGCATCGACCCCCGCCGGTGAGGCGCAGATGAGCGAAAACGCGGCCGCGGCGATTGCCGACTTCGTGGTCGTCGACATGTACGCCAATTACTGCACGGGCCGCGAGGACGTGAAGACCGCGATGTCGTCTGCCGAGCGCGCGGCGAAGCGGATTTTCCGCGGTTGAGGACGACCTTGCCGGCGCGGAGCGACCCGCGCCGGCAACTCTCTGCAGCAGCCGTGAATTGCGTTTTGCAAAAGGCTGCCTGAACGATGGGAATGGGAATGCCAGAGATCGATTACAAGACTGTTCTGCCGGAAGGCTGGGCGCGGCCGCGCGGTTTCGCGCATGCGGTGGTGGCCGGCGGCACGCGGAGCGTCCGCATCTCCGGTCAGCTCGGCAAGCAGAACGGGCAGGGCGAGGTTGCCGAGGGATCCGACTTCGGTTCGCAGTGGCGCTATGCAATGGAGAATCTCGTCACCGTGCTGAAGGCTGCGGGCGGCGAACCCAAGCAAATCGTGATGCTGCGCGCCTATGTCACCGACATCAACGCATTCAAGACGTCCGGCGCCGCCGTCGGCGAGGCCTGGGGCGCTACCCTCGGCAAGCATTTTCCAGCAATGACACTGGTTCAGGTTTCCGCCCTGATCGATCCGCACGCACGTGTCGAGATCGAGGGCGAAGCGATCCTGCCGTAACCGGATCATGACGCATGACTGACTGCACGACATCAGACCGAAGCCGACATCCGACTGGAGCTATCTTGCAATGACCACGATCCAGACATCGATGCCGGGGGCAGGGAAAGTGATCCCCAGATCCTCGGCCTGGGACCGACTACGGATCAACCGCAACTGGCTCGCCATGTGGTTCATGTTGCCGGCAGCGGCGTTCCTGATTCTGTTTCTAGCTTACCCGCTGTTCCTCGGCGTCTGGATGAGCTTCACCGATGACCGCATCGGCCGCGGCGGCGTGTTCGTCGGGCTTGAGAATTACGAGTGGCTGAAGGACGACAGCATCTTCTGGCTCTCGGTGTTTAATACGCTGCTCTATACGATCGTCGCCTCGGCCATCAAATTCGCTGTCGGCCTCTATCTGGCGCTGCTGCTCAACCGCCACATGCCGTTCAAGGCGCTTATCCGCGCGGCGGTGCTGATCCCGTTCATCGTGCCGACGGTGCTTTCAGCCATCGCCTTCTGGTGGATCTACGACTCGCAGTTTTCGATCATCTCGTGGTCGCTGATCAAAATGGGCCTGATCGACCACAACATCAATTTCTTGGGCGACAGCAACTGGGCACGAGGGAGCGTGATCTTCGCCAATATCTGGCGCGGTGTGCCGTTCGTCGCGATTACGTTGCTGGCGGGCCTGCAGACCGTGTCGCCGTCGCTCTATGAAGCGGCGACGCTGGACGGCGCCACGTCGTGGCAGCGCTTCCGCTTCATCACCTATCCGCTGCTGACGCCGATCATCGCCGTGGTCATGACCTTCTCGGTGCTGTTTACGTTTACCGACTTCCAGCTGATCTGGGCGCTGACGCGCGGCGGTCCGGTGAATGCAACGCATCTGATGGCGACGCTGAGCTATCAGCGCGGCATTCTTTCGGGCCGGCTCGGCGAGGGCGCAGCTATCGCCACCGCCATGATCCCGTTCCTCCTGGCAGCCATCGCCATTTCCTGGTTCGGCATGCAACGCCGCAAGTGGCAGCAAGGCACTGACAATGACTGATCACGCCGTCGATCACCGCACAGCCGTAGCGCCGACCGTCGAGAAAGACGATCACAGCGAGGGCATGGCCTATCTGGAGTCGCTTCCGAGGCGCATCGTCACGCTCTACATCCCGCTGTTCATCATCGTGGTGATCCTGCTGTTCCCGTTCTACTGGATGGCGCTGACCTCGATCAAACCCGACGAGCAATTGATCGACATGGAGCGGTTCAATCCGTTCTGGGTGATCAAGCCGACCTTCAAGCACATTCAAAAGCTGCTGTTCGAAACCAACTATCCGCAGTGGCTCTGGAACACGATGTATGTCGCGGCGGCGGCGACGTTCCTGTCGATCGTCGCTAGTGTTCTCGCGGCCTATGCGATCGTGCGGCTGCGCTTCCGCGGCGCGCAGACGGTCGGCGCGCTGATCTTCATGGCCTATCTCGTGCCACCGTCGATCCTGTTCATTCCGCTGGCGACCGTCATCCAGGCCTATGGCCTGTTCGACTCGCCGATCTCACTGATCCTGGTCTATCCGACGCTGCTGATCCCGTTCTCGACCTGGCTGCTGATGGGGTATTTCAAGACCATCCCGTTCGAGCTCGAAGAGTGCGCCCTGATCGACGGCGCCTCGCGCTGGCAGATCCTGGTCAAGATCATCATCCCGCTGGCGGTGCCCGGCCTGATCTCGGCCTTCATCTTCTCGTTCACTTTGTGCTGGAACGAGTTCATCTATGCGCTGACCTTCCTGCAATCGACCCAGAACAAGACTGTGCCGGTCGCCATCGTCAACGAATTCGTTGACGGCGACATCTATAAATGGGGCTCGCTGATGGCCGGCGCGCTGGTCGGATCATTGCCGCTGGTGATCCTGTATGCGTTCTTCGTTGAGCACTACGTATCGGCGATGACGGGCGCGGTGAAGGAGTAGGCTGTCGTCCCCGCGAAGGCGGGGACCCATAGCCTCAGTCTTCTCAGCTTAGGCTGGGGAGGAGAGGCCTTCATTCCCGCCGTTAGCTTCTGTGGTTATGGGTCCCCGCCTTCGCGGGGACGACGACTGAGAGGCCGTCGGTAGATCAGAACACAATCAAGAAAAGGAAACCTCCCTTGCACATCCTCATCCTCGGCGCCGCCGGCATGGTTGGCCGCAAGCTCACAGAGAAACTGGTTCGCGACGGCCGTCTCGGCAATCGCGACATCACCCGCATGACCCTGCAGGATGTGGTGGCGCCGGCGAAGCCAGCGGGCGCGTCGATCCCGATCGAACTGGTGACGTCGGACTTCGCCGATCCAAAGACGGCTGCGCCGCTGGTCGCCCACAAACCGGAGGTGATCTTTCACCTCGCCGCCATCGTGTCGGGGGAGGCGGAGGCCGATTTCGACAAGGGCTATCGCATCAATCTCGACGGCACCCGCTATCTGATCGACGCTATCCGCGCCATCGGCGGCGGTTACAAGCCGCGGCTGGTCTTCACCTCGTCCATTGCGGTGTTCGGTGCGCCGTTTCCCGACAAGATTGGCGACGAGTTCATCCACACGCCGCTGACCTCCTATGGCACCCAGAAGTCGATCTGCGAAATGCTGATCGCCGACTATACCCGAAAGGGCTTCCTGGACGGCATCGGCATCCGCCTGCCGACCATCTGCGTCCGTCCGGGCGCACCGAACAAGGCCGCCTCCGGCTTCTTCTCCAACATCATCCGCGAGCCGCTGGCCGGCAAGGAAGCCATCCTGCCGGTGTCCGAGGACGTCCGCCACTGGCACGCGTCGCCGCGCTCTGCCGTGGGCTTCCTAGTTCACGCCGGCACGATGGATCTTCAGGCCATGGGCCCGCGGCGTAATCTCAGCATGCCCGGCATGTCGGTGACCGTCGGCGAGCAGATTGCCGCACTGGATCGCGTCGCCGGCAAGAACGTCGTCGCCCGCATCAAGCGTGAGACTGATCCGGTCATCACTGGTATCGTGTCTGGCTGGCCGCGCGATTTCGACACCGCGCGCGCGCTGAAGCTCGGCTTCACTACGGCCGAGAAAACCTTCGACGACATCATCCGCATCCATATCGAGGATGAACTCGGCGGCAAGTTCTTCGATTGAAGTCTTGAATGCTCTCCCGCCTCGCGACGCTTGGCTTCGACGGGCGGGGAGCGCTCGCCACGCGCGCCAAGCCCGCTGCGAAGCCCACCGTTCCGCCCGCTGGAACGGGATAGCCCTCATGCTCACAAAGCAGTGCACGCGGGCTGATTTTCCTGTAAGCGCTCGCCTCACACGTTCACCGTGGCCGACGCGACGAACAATATAGCAGGAGGAATGCATGCCGGCTCTGCCGCTTTCGGGCATCAAGGTTATCGACATGACGCGGGTGCTTGCCGGCCCGATCGCCGGTCAGATGCTCGGCGATTTCGGCGCTGAGGTCATCAAGATCGAACGCCCTGGAACCGGCGACGATTCCCGCGCGTTCGGCCCTCCTTATCTGAACGACCCGGACGGTGGCAGGCACGACAATTCGTTCTATCTCTGCGCCAATCGGAACAAGAAGTCGGTCACGGTCAATGTGGCCAAGCCTGAAGGCCAGGAGATCATTCGCGAACTCGTCAAGACGGCCGACGTGTTGTTGGAAAACTACAAAGTAGGCGACCTTAAGCGGTATGGCCTCGACTACGACGCGATCAAGGCCATCAACCCGCGCATCATCTACTGCTCCGTGACGGGCTTCGGACAAACAGGTCCCTATGCCACGCGTGCCGGCTACGATGCGATCCTGCAGGCGATGGGCGGTCTCATGAGCGTCACCGGCCATCTCGACGGCGAGCCTGGCGAAGGCCCCATGAAGGTCGGTCCCTCGATCGTGGACTATATGACCGGCCTGAACGCCTCCATCGGCGTGATGTCGGCGCTCTATCACCGCGACGCTGGCGGTGGCGAGGGACAGCATGTCGATGCTTGTCTCTTCGATACGGTGATCGCCTCTTTGTCGCATTGGCTCCAACCCTATCTCATGAGTGGTAAGGTCCCGCCGCGCCGCGGCACCTGGGGCAATGGCGGGATGCCTGCCGGCGTCTTCCGTTGCACCGACGGCGAGGTGATGATCGTCAATGGCAATGACGGCCAGTTTCAGCGGACCTGCGAAGTGCTCGGAGAGCCTGACCTGGCCAAGGATCCACGCTTCCTGAAGAACAACGATCGCGTCCAGCACGGCAAGGAGATCATGGCCATCTTTGCCGGTCTCTTCCTGAAGCAGCCCGTTGCCCACTGGCTCGAACGCCTGGAGGCCGTCGGTGTACCATCCGGCCCGATCAACGATTTCGATCAGGTTTTTGCGGACCCTCATGTCCAATCCCGCGGCATGCGTGTGCACACGGAGCATCCTTTCGAGCCGGCGCTTTCGCTTGTGCGAAATCCGCTGATGTTCTCGGGTACGCCGGTCACCGAATATCGCGCGCCGCCGCTTCTCGGCTCGAATACGGACGAAATCCTGGCTACCATCGGTTACGACAGCGAACGGATCGGCGCGCTCAGGAAAAAGGGCATCGTCTAGATCGGTCAGAGGATACGATGCGGATCGCCAGCATCGGCGAATGCATGATCGAGCTGCGTCAGATGCCGGATGGGCACCTGACGCGGTCGTTCGGCGGCGACACGCTCAACACCGCCGTCTATCTGGCGCGGCTTGGTGCCAGCGTCGATTATGTGACGGCGCTCGGCGACGATCCGCTCAGCGACGAGATGATCGCCGGCTGGCAGGATGAGGGCATCGGCACTGAGCGGGTGCTGCGCCTCAAGGGCAAGCTACCCGGCCTCTATATGATCGAGACCAATGAGGCGGGCGAGCGCCGCTTCTATCACTGGCGCGATGCGTCAGCTGTCCGCAGCCTGCTAAGTCTGCCCGAGACCGACGCGCTGCTGGCGTCGCTCGCGGACTATGATCTGATCTATCTGTCCGCCATCACGCTGTCGCTGTTCGACATGGCTGGCCGCGGCCGCCTGATTGCGGCGCTCCAGCGTGCGCGCGCTGCAGGCGTCCGTGTCGCCTTCGATACCAATTTCCGCGCCCGCGGCTGGCCCGATCTCGATCAGGCGCGCGCTGCGTTTCAGGGGGCTTTTGCAGTCTCCGATATCGTGCTGGCGTCGGTCGAGGACCTGCTGCCGCTCTATCCTGGCGAGGCTGAGGAGAAGCTGCTGTCGCGCGTTGAAGCAGATGAAGTCGTGCTCAAGCTCGATTCGCCCGCGAGCATCATACGGCATAACGGCCAGTCGCGGCGTATCGAGGCCGAGCCGGTTAGTGGTGCGGTGATCGATACCACTGCCGCCGGCGACAGTTTTGCCGCTGCCTATCTGCACGCACGTCTGAGCGGTACTCAGCCCGTCGCCGCCGCTAAGGCTGGTCACTATCTTGCCGGCACGGTCGTCTGCCATCCCGGCGCGATCATCCCGCGCGAGGCGATGCCCGATATGATCGCGTTCGACACCCCCTCATGAGAGGACCATCCGCATGAACAAGCCTCTCGATGCCGGTCAGCGTCAGGATCATCTGCGAAAGCTGCTCAAGGCAGCATTCGTCGTTCCCGTGCTGACCATCGAGCGCGTCGCGGACGCGATACCGCTTGCGCGTGCGTTAGTCGCAGGCGGTATCCGCACGCTGGAGATCACCTTGCGCACCGAGGCCGCAGTGGAGGCGGCGAAGGCCGTCATTGCCGAGGTGTCGGAGGCCATTGTTGGCATCGGCACGGTGCTGACGCCGGCGGATTTCCAGAAGGCCTATGCCATCGGGGCACGCTTCACGGTCAGTCCCGGCGCGACGCGCGAATTGCTGGACATCGCAGCGTCCAGCGATCTGCCGTTCCTGCCGGGCGTCGCCACGGCCTCGGAACTGATGCAGGCGCGCGAGCGCGGTTTTGATGTGCTGAAGTTCTTCCCCGCGGAACAGGCCGGTGGAATCGCGATGCTGCGCGCCTGGGCGGGACCGTTTCCGGATGTCAGGTTTTGCCCCACGGGCGGAATCGGCGAGGCCAATGCGGCGAGCTGGCTCGACGAGCCGATGGTTCTGGCGGTCGGCGGGTCCTGGATCTGCCCGTCGTCGATGGTACGTTCCGGCGATTGGGCAGGCATAACCGCCATGTGCGCGCGGACCATGAAAACCCTGCAAGCGCCATGAAGCCGGGCTATAACGGGCTCAATATTTGAAATCGATCAGGGAGACGACCATGACTGCCAGCATCGTTGGTTGGGCGCATATGCCGTTCGGAAAATTCGACGCCGAGACTGTCGAGAGCATGGTGGTCCGCGTTGCGACCGAAGCCATGGCCGATGCCGGCATCTCCGCATCTGACGTCGATGAAATCGTGCTCGGCCATTTCAACGCCGGCTTCTCGCCGCAGGATTTTACGGCATCATTGGTGCTGCAGGCCGATCCGGCGCTGCGCTTCAAGCCCGCCACGCGCGTCGAGAATGCCTGCGCCACCGGCTCCGCCGCCGTGCATCAGGGCATCAAGTCGATCGCCGCCGGCGCTGCCAAGATCGTCCTCGTGGTCGGTGTCGAACAGATGACCCGCACGCCGGGTCCCGAGATCGGCAAGAACCTGCTCCGAGCGTCCTATCTGCCGGAAGACGGCGAGACGCCTGCGGGCTTCGCCGGCGTGTTCGGCGGCATCGCACAAAAATACTTCCAGAAATATGGCGACCAGTCAGATGCGCTGGCGATGATCGCCGCCAAGAACCACGCCAACGGCGTCCACAATCCCTATGCGCAGATGCGCAAGGATGTCGGCTTCGAATTCTGCCGCTCCGAAAGCGACAAGAACCCGTTCGTCGCCGGTCCCTTGAAGCGCACCGACTGCTCGCTGGTGTCCGACGGCGCCGCGGCATTGGTGCTGACGGATTCCGAGACCGCCAAGACCATGGGCAAGGCGGTCAACATCAAGGCCACCGGCCATGCGCAGGATTTCCTGCCGATGTCGAAGCGCGACATCCTTCAATTCGAGGGCTGCACCGTGGCGTGGCAGAAGGCGTTGAAATCTGCCGGCGTCGAGATCGGCGATCTCTCTTTCGTCGAAACCCATGACTGCTTCACCGTCGCCGAACTGATCGAATATGAAGCGATGGGCCTGACGCCGCGCGGGCAGGGTGCGCGCGCCATCAAGGAAGGCTGGACCCAGAAGGATGGCAAGCTGCCGGTCAATCCGTCCGGTGGTCTCAAGGCCAAGGGCCATCCGATCGGCGCCACCGGTGTGTCGATGCATGTGCTGAGCGCGATGCAATTGCTGGGGCAGGCGCCCGAGGGCATGCAGATCAAAAATGCAAAACTCGCCGGCATCTTCAATATGGGCGGCGCCGCAGTGGCGAACTACGTCTCCATCCTCGAGCCGGCGAAGTAACGCGCGGGCGACGTCATGAATGTCGCACAATGGCTGGCATCGTCGGCGCGTCTGCATCCGCAGGCGCCGGCGCTGCTGACCGGCACCACCGTTCAGGCTGACTACGCCACCTTCGCGCGCCGCACCGCCGCCATCGGTGCCGGCCTTGTGCGTGATTACGGCATTCAGCCTGGCGACCGCGTCGCACTGTTTGCATCAAACTGCACCGAATATCTCGAATGCATGTATGCGGTGTGGTGGATCGGCGCCGTCGTGATCCCCATTAATGCCAAGCTGCATGGCCGCGAGGCCGCATGGATCTGCGACAATGCCTGTGCGAGGCTGGCCTTTGTCGACGACGACAGCCGTGCTGCGCTTGTTCAGGTCGAGGAAGACCTGCCGACCGGCATGCAGATGCTGTCGATCGACAGCGAGACCTATCGCGAATTGCAGCATGGCGAGCCGGTCGGGATAGTGCCGCTGTCCCGCGAAGACAACAATCTCGCCTGGCTGTTCTACACCTCCGGCACCACGGGGCGGCCGAAGGGCGTGATGCTCAGCCATGGCAATCTGGTGGCCATGTCCATGTGCTATCTCGCCGATGTCGATCAGGTGCACCAGACGGACGCGATCCTCTACGCCGCGCCGATCTCGCACGGTGCCGGCCTCTATAATTTGATCCATGTCCGCATGGCTGCGCGGCACGTCGTGCCGGAGAGCCAGGGTTTCGAGCCTGAAGAAGTGCTCGATCTCGGCAAGCAACTCGGCGATGTCGCGATGTTTGCGGCGCCGACCATGGTGCGGCGCCTGGTCGATGCGGCGAAGAAGCGCGGCGAGAGCGGCGAGGGCATCCGCACCATCGTCTATGGCGGCGGGCCGATGTATCTGGCCGACATCCGCGACGCCATCAGCACCATGGGGCAGCGCTTCGTGCAGATTTACGGCCAGGGTGAATCGCCGATGACGATCACCTCGCTGCCGCGTGCGTTCCATGCGGATACCGAGCACCCGCGTTATCTCGAACGCCTCGCTTCGGTCGGCCCGGCGCAGAGCGTGATGTCGGTGCGGATCACCGATGCCGATGGCAAGCCTTTGCCAGTTGGCGAAACCGGCGAGGTCGAGGCCAAGGGGCCGGCGGTGATGCTCGGCTACTGGAACAATGATAAGGCCAATGCCGAGACATTGAAGGACGGCTGGCTGCGCACCGGCGATGTCGGCCGGCTCGACGAGGACGGCTTCCTCACGCTGTCTGACCGTTCCAAGGATGTCATCATCTCCGGCGGTACCAATATCTACCCGCGCGAAGTCGAGGAGGCGCTGCTGACACATCCCGCCGTGCGGGAAGTCTCGGCCATCGGCGTGCCCGAGCCTGACTGGGGCGAGATCGTAGTGGCCTGTGTGGTGCTGGAGCCCGGCGCATCAGCCGACGATGCTGCGCTCGACGCGCATTGTCTCGCCAATATCGCCCGTTTCAAGCGCCCCAAGCGCTACGTCTATCTGGATGCGCTGCCGAAGAACAATTACGGCAAGGTGCTCAAGACCGAGCTGCGGGAGATGATGCGCGCTTCGGCGTCGGCGGGGGCCGGCTAGTCGTTACCACTTTGACGCGTACCGGCATCCCACGCATACGGCTCCGCGTCTGGCGCCCTTGCGTCCGCCGAACGCCTGCCGCTAAGACGAAGGCAATAGCGGCGCAGATCAGCGCCTGATCACGTTTTTCGGGAGCAAACGACTTTGACGGGACCACTTCACGGGATCAGGATCATCGATATGACTTCGGTGATGATGGGGCCTTACTGCACCCAGACGCTGGGTGACTACGGCGCCGATGTGATCAAGGTGGAGTCTCCCGATGGCGATGTGGTCCGCGCAATCGGGCCGATGCGCAATCCCGGCATGGGGCCGATCTTCCTCAACACCAACCGCAACAAGCGCTGCGTCTGCATCGACCTCAAGAAGGAAGAGGGCCGCGAGGCGCTGCTGAAGCTGGTCGCGACGGCCGATGTGCTGGTCTACAATGTCCGCCCGGCGGCGATGGTGCGGCTCAATCTCGGCTATGACGCGGTGTCGAAGATCAATCCGCGCCTGATCTATGCCGGCGTGTTCGGCTTCAGCCAGGCCGGCCCCTATGCCGCCAAGCCCGCTTATGACGACCTGATCCAGGGCGCCACCGCGCTCGCGGCCCTGAATGCGCGGATCAGTCCCGACGGTGTGCCGCGCTATGTGCCGAATGCGCTGGTCGATCGTATTGTCGGCCTCAATGCGCTCGGCGCCATCCTCGCCAGCGTGGTGCATCGCGACCGCACCGGCGAGGGCCAGCGCGTCGATATTCCGATGTTCGAGACCATGGCGGGCTTCATGATGGGCGACCACATGGGCGGTCTCACCTTCGATCCGCCGCTCGACAGAGGCGGCTATGGTCGCCACCTGTCGCCGGACCGGCGGCCGTATCAGACCTCGGACGGCTATATCTGCGCCATGGTTTATAACGACAAGCAGTGGAAGAGCTTCCTCAGGCATGTCGGCCGCGAGGAACTGTTCGACGATCCGCGCTTTGCGACCTTCCCGCAGCGCATCCAGCATATCGACACGGTGAACGCTGAACTGTCGCGCATCTTCAAGACTAGGACGACGGCGGAGTGGGCGAAGCTGCTCGACGAGGCCGACGTGCCGTCGACGCCAATGCATACGCTCGAAAGCATGATGCAGGATCCGCATATGCTGGCGACCGACTTCTTCCAGCAGGTCGAGCATCCGACCGAAGGCGCGGTGCGCAACATGAAGGTCGCCGCCACCTGGTCGAAGACGCCGGTCGATCTGTCGCGTCTTGCCTCGCATCTCGGCGAGCAGAATGCCGAGGTGCTGGCCGAGGTTGGCTATACGCCCGATCAGATCGAGAAAATGCACAAGGACGGCGTGCTCAAACAGGCCGCCATCCCGGATACGTCGGAGCTATAACGCATGGACTTCGCCCTCGACGCCAACCAGGAATCCATCCGCGACGCTATCGAGAAGATTTGCGCGCGCTTCGACGATGCCTATTGGCTCAAGAAGGACAAGGAGGGCGGTTTCCCCATCGACTTCCACAAGGCGATGGCCGATGCCGGCTGGCTCGGCATCTGTATTCCCGAGGAATATGGCGGCTCGGGCTTGGGGATCACCGAGGCGGCGATCATGATGCGGGCGATTTCCGAATCCGGCGCGGGCATGTCGGGTGCGTCAGCCGTGCATATGAATGTGTTCGGCCTCAACCCCGTCGTGGTGTTCGGCACGCCCGAACAGTGTGCGCGCATGCTGCCGCCGATCGTGGACGGCACCGAGAAATCCTGCTTCGCGGTGACCGAGCCGAACACGGGCCTCAACACCACACAGCTCAAGACTCGCGCCGTGCGCAAGGGCGATCGCTACATCGTCAATGGTCAGAAAGTCTGGATCTCCACCGCGCAGGTCGCCGAAAAAATCCTGTTGCTGGCGCGCACCACGCCGCTGGAAGACGTCAAGAGCCCGACGCATGGGCTTAGCCTGTTCTACACGGATCTCGATCGGTCCAAGATCGCCGTGCACGAGATCGAGAAGCTCGGCCGCAAGGCCGTCGACTCCAATGAGCTGTTCATTGCCGATTTCGAGATTCCGCTGGAGGATCGCATCGGCGAGGAGGGCCACGGCTTCGAATATATCCTGCACGGCATGAACCCCGAGCGCATCCTGATCGCCGCGGAAGCCGTCGGTCTCGGCAAGGCTGCACTGAGGAAGGCGGCTGACTATGCCAAGGTGCGCAACGTGTTCAACCGTCCGATCGGCCAGAACCAGGCGATCCAGCATCCCCTGGCGAAGAACTGGATGGAGCTCGAGGCTGCCTGGCTGATGGTGCTGTCGGCCGGCTGGCAATATGATCAGGGACTGCCCTGTGGTCCTGCGGCGAATTCGGCAAAGTATCTCGCAGGCGAAGCCGGCTATCATGCCTGCGAGCAGGCGGTGATGACCCATGGCGGGTTTGGCTATGCCAAGGAATATCATGTGGAGCGATACCTCAGGGAGTCATTGATCCCGCGCATCGCCCCGATCAGCCGCGAACTGATCCTAAGCTTCATCGCCGAGAAGGCGCTCGGTTTGCCGAAGTCGTATTGATGCGTGATCGCGCCAACACACTCAGCATGTCGTCCCCGCGAAGGCGGGGACCCATAACCTCCGAGTTTGTAGTGAGGCGCTGTGGTTACGGCCGCGTTCTAACTTCGCTTCCCGAGGCTATGGGTCCCCGCCTCCGCGGGGACGACAATCGAGTTTGGAGCGACGCATGAGCTACATCACCGGCGTCGGTCTTCTCCCTTACGGCAAGCACGAGGGCTCATCGACCATCGACCTGATGAGCCGCGCCGCCGAGTTGGCGCTCGCTGATGCCGGCCTCAAGCGTGGCGACATCGACGGCTTCCTGTGCGGCTATTCCACCACCATGCCGCACATCATGCTGGCCACCGTGTTCGCCGAGCATTTCGGCATCACGCCGTCTTACGCCCATGCCATCCAGGTTGGCGGCGCCACCGGCATGGCGATGGCGATGCTGGCGCATCAGCTGGTCGAGGGCGGCGTCGCCAGACATGTCCTCGTCGTCGGTGGCGAGAACCGGCTCACTGGCCAGAGCCGCGACGCCTCGATCCAGGCGCTCGCACAGGTGGGGCACCCCATCTACGAAGTGCCGCTTGGCCCGACGATCCCGGCCTATTACGGTCTCGTTGCTAACCGCTACATGCATGAATATGGCGTGACGCAGGAAGACCTCGCCGAGTTCGCCGTGCTGATGCGCCAGCACGCGATGACCCATCCCGGTGCCCAATTCCACGACCCGATCACCGTCGCTGACGTGATGGCCTCGAAGACCATCGCGACACCGCTGAAGCTGCTCGACTGCTGCCCGGTGTCCGACGGCGGGGCGGCCTTCGTCGTCAGCTATGAGCCGACGAGCCCGACGAAAATCCGCGTGCGCGGCGCCGCACAGGCGCATACCCATCAGCACATCACCGCGGCACCGGCGTTGTCCGAACTCGGCGCCGAGATCGCCGTTGCTCGTGCGAAGAAGGCGACGGGTATGGAGATCTCCGACGTCCGCTACGCCGCGGTCTATGACAGCTTCACCATCACGCTGGCGATGTTGCTGGAAGACCTCGGTCTTGCCGGCCGCGGCGAGGCGGCGGCACGGGTACGCGCCGGTCATTTCAGTCAGCATGGCGCGATGCCGCTCAACACCCATGGCGGTCTTCTCAGCTACGGTCATTGCGGCGTCGGTGGTGCCATGGCGCATCTGGTCGAGACACATCTGCAGATGACGGGCCGGGCAGGCAATCGCCAGGTCAAGGATGCGTCCGTCGCGCTGCTGCATGGCGACGGGGGCGTGCTGTCGTCCCATGTCAGTATGTTCCTGGAGCGCGTGTCATGAGCGAGCTCAAGCCTGCCGCCGACTGGACCACCGGGACTGAAGCTATCGGCTATCAGTCCTGCCGCGCCTGCAAATCGATCCAGTATTTCCGTCGCAGTTTTTGCGCGGCCTGCGGGTCGCCCGATCTGGACGACAAGCAAGCGAGCGGCGAGGGCACCGTCTATGCGACATCGCTCGTACTGCGCGCCGGAACGCCGGAAGCGCGCGAGCACGTGCCCTACAATATTTTGCTTATCGACACCGCCGAAGGCTTTCGCATGATGGCCCACGGTGCTAACGATCTCGTCATCGGCGACAAGGTAAAAGCCGGCTATCGGCGATTCACCGGCCGCCTCGTACCGTTCTTCGAAAGGACTTCGACAGAGCGTGGTGTTCAAGGGGGAGTGACCCAAAACGCCGTGCCGTAGGATGGGTTGAGCGTCTTCGCGAAACCCATCCTACGGCCTAGGCGCTTGTAGCCTAGAACGTCACCACGCCGCGGATCGACTCCCCTGATTTCATCAGATCAAACCCCTTGTTGATGTCGCTCAGCGGCATCACGTGGGTGATCATCGGGTCGATCTGGATCTTGCCCTGCATGTACCAGTCGACGATCTTCGGCACATCGGTGCGGCCGCGGGCGCCGCCGAATGCCGAGCCGCGCCAGACGCGGCCGGTCACGAGCTGGAACGGACGCGTCGAAATCTCCGCGCCGGCAGGCGCCACGCCGATGACGATGGATTCGCCCCAGCCACGGTGGCAGGCTTCCAGCGCCTGACGCATCACCGTGACGTTGCCGGTGCAGTCGAAGGTGTAGTCGGCGCCGCCGATCTGGTCTGCACCGCGTTTGGTCATGTCGATGAGATGCGGGACCAGATCCTTGCCGAGCTCCTTCGGATTGACGAAGTGCGTCATGCCGAAGCGTTCGCCCCAGGCCTTGCGGTCATTGTTGATGTCGACGCCGATGATCATGTCGGCGCCGGCAAGGCGCAGGCCCTGCAGCACGTTGAGGCCGATGCCGCCGAGCCCGAACACGATGGCCTTGGCGCCTTGCTCGACCTTGGCGGTGTTGAACACCGCACCGATGCCGGTGGTGACGCCGCAGCCGATATAGCAGACCTTGTCGAATGGCGCGTCCTCGCGGATTTTCGCCACCGCGATCTCCGGCAGCACCGTGTAATTGGCGAAGGTCGAGGTCCCCATATAGTGGTGAACAGGCTTGCCCTCGAGCGAGAAGCGCGAGGTGCCGTCGGGCATCAAGCCCTGTCCCTGCGTCGCGCGAATGGACGTGCAGAGATTGGTCTTGCGCGACAGGCATGACGGGCACTGGCGGCATTCCGGCGTGTAGAGCGGGATGACATGGTCACCCTTCTTCACGGAGGTGACGCCGCGGCCGACATCGACGACGACGCCGGCGCCTTCATGGCCGAGGATCGCCGGAAACAGACCTTCGGGATCGGCGCCGGACAGCGTGAACTCGTCGGTGTGGCAGATGCCGGTGGCCTTGATCTCGATCAGCACTTCGCCGTCGCGTGGGCCTTCGAGCTGAACGGTGGTGATCTCCAGCGGCTTGCCGGCACTGACGGCAACGGCGGCGCGAACGTCCATGGCAAATTCCTTCGATAATGGTCTCGGTGTCGTGATGTCAGGCGGCAGGTCCGCGCAAACAGCCATTGCCGCTTAGCACATGATGGGGCAGTGAGCAGCCCATGAAACAGGTTCAGAAAAGCGATCTTGAAATCCTGATCGGACGCGCCGCACCCATCGTCTTCGTGCTGCTGTGGAGCACCGGTTTCATCGGCACCAAATATGTGCTGAACGGCGCTGAACCTCTGACCTATCTGACCGTGCGCATGATGCTGGTGATCGCGATCATGGCGGTGATCGTCGCATGGGTGCGACCGGCGTGGCCGGATCGCGCGGGCATCGGCCACAGCATCGTCGCCGGGCTGCTGGTGCAGGGGCTTTATCTCGCCGGTACCGTGTTTGCGGTCGCGCACGAGGTCCCGGTCGGTCTGTCGGCACTGATCCCGGGTCTGCAGCCGATCCTCACCTCGATCCTCGCCAGTCGGTTTCTCGGCGAGCGCGTCACGCCGCTGCAATGGGGCGGGGTGGCGCTCGGCCTCGCCGGCGTGTTGCTGATCCTGCATGGTCGGCCGATGGCGGGCGAGGCGGGCTGGGGATGGTTTGCGTCCGGCGTTTCGCTGATCACGATCACCGTCGGCACGCTCTATCAGAAGCGCTATTGCGGCGGCATCGACTGGCGCACCGGCAGCTTCATCCAGCAACTCGCAGCTTTGGTGTTGTTCGGTATCGGCGCGTGGGCCCTTGAGACCAATGTGATCCACTGGTCGGCGGAGTTCGTGCTGTCGGTGGTGTGGCTCGCGGTGGTGCTGTCGATCGGTACCGTCGGGCTGCTCTACTGGCTGCTGCGCCGCCAGGCCTCGAGCCAGGTGGCAAGCCTGTTCTATCTGGTGCCGGCCGTGACGGCGCTGATGGCGTTCGTTCTGTTCGGCGAAAAGCTCGATGCCGTCGCCATCATCGGCATGATTGCCTGCGGCGCTGCGGTATTGCTGGTCAACCGCGCCAGGGCCTGACGCCATCCTGCGTCAATCCAGACCCCGGACATGAAAAAGCCTCCGGGCTTGGACCCGGAGGCTTTCACATCTGCGAAGAAGCTTACTTCTTCTTGGCAGCCTTCTTGGCCTTCTTGGCCTTCTTCGGAGCGGCCTTCTTGGCGGCCTTCTTCACGGTCTTCTTGGCAGCCTTCTTCACGGTCTTCTTGGCGGCCTTCTTGACGGTCTTCTTCACTGCTTTCTTAGCCATTGGTCTCGCTTTCTGGGTTTTCTTCTTTGAAGATTTCTTCGCAGAAGTTTTCTTGGTGGACTTCTTCGTCTTCTTAGCCGGGGTCACTTTCTTTGCGACTTTCTTTGCGGCCTTCTTGACCTTCTTCGCCACCGTGGTGGCGACTTCCTTAGTCGCTTCGGCTGCGCTGCTAAGCGCGTCCGTCACTTGCTCCAGGACAGGAGTGTCGTCGTTCATAGTATCCCCCAACATTGTCGACTTTTTCACGTTAGTCCGATTCGGGCGCGTGTTGAAGGGTGTGTGATCGACAGTCAACTATTTCGTATCGTTGTGTACGCCTTTAATGCGCGCTCGCGACCGACTTTGTGATCGACGATCGGCGACGGATAGTCTTTGCCTAAAGTGATTCCCGCGTTTTTGAGTTCGAGCGGTGAAGCCGTCCAAGGCTGATGAATCTGTTTTGTGGATAGTTCTGTCAGTTCGGGTATCCAGCGCCTGACATAGACACCACCGGGATCGAACTTCTCACCCTGCAGGATCGGATTGAAGACGCGGAAGTAGGGTGCTGCATCCGCGCCGGAGCCTGCGACCCACTGCCAGTTGGCGGGATTGCTGCCCGCATCGGCGTCGACAAGCGTATCCCAGAACCACTTCTCGCCCTCGCGCCAGTCGATGAGCAGATGTTTGACGAGGAAGGATGCGACCACCATGCGTACGCGATTGTGCATCACACCGGTGTGCCAGAGCTCGCGCATGCCCGCATCGACGATCGGATAGCCGGTCAGACCGCGTTGCCACGCGCGGAGCGCCTTGCGATCGGTCTTCCATGGGAACTCATCGAAGGATGATTGCAGATTGCGCGTGGCCAAATCGGGAACATCGAACAGCAGATGGCGACAGAACTCGCGCCAGCCGACTTCGCTCATGAACTTTGCGATGTCGCTACTGTGCTTCGGAGTTTCTGCAGCTGCGAAATGCGCAGCAGTCCAGATCTGACGCGGACTGATCTCGCCGAAGCGAAGATGCGGCGAGAGGCGGGATGTGATCTCGCGGTCGGGCCGATCGCGATCGCTGCTATAGCCCGCGATCTCCTTGAGGAAACGCTTCAAGTGCTTCTGCGCGGTGGCTTCGCCTGGCGTCCACATCTCGCGCAGACCGCCGGCCCAGTCGGGCTTCGATGGCTCTAGCGCCCAGTCGGCGAGCTTATCGCTCTTCACTTTCGGTGCGGGTATGAGTTTCTTCGGCGCCGGAAGCGGCTTCGCCGGTTCGCCCATCGCCTGAACGCGCCGCCAGAACGGTGTGAACACGCGCAGGCCGCGGCTCTCCTTCGTGCCGGTCTCCTTGGCGCGGATGGTCGCAGGATGTGCCAGGAGGTCACCCGGAAAGCTCTGCGTGCCGACATCGAGATCGGCGAGCGCTTCGGTGACGCCATTGGCGACCGCGAGATGTGGCGCTTGCGCGATCTCGTTCCAGAAGACGTGGCTGGCATCGACTGCGCGCGCCACGTCGACGATGACATCGGCCGCAGCGCCCTTGCGCAGCACCAGCGTGCCGCCGATGGCGTCGAGGCTTGCGCTGAGTGCGCGCAGCGACTGCGCCAGCCACCACCTCGTCGCGCCGCCCATCGGCCGCGCTTGCGGTGGTTTCAATGCCTTGCTCTGTTCATCGAGGATGTAGAGACAGATCACCGGCACGTTGCGGCTGGCTGCGGCATGAAGGGCAGGGTGATCAGATAGCCTGAGGTCGTCGCGAAACCAGACGACGATAGGTGCCTGCGCCGGTGTTGAGGTCGAAGATTGATCGGTCATCACTCATCCAACGCGGATGTCGGGTGATTGATCCGGCCGCGAATACCGCGAGAGGCTTTGCAACCCTGCGCTCATGGGCGCCTAGTATCAGGATATTTATTACCGAATTGGTACTGGAAGCGGTTGGAAGCGACACGCGATCCGGTACGCGACGACGTTCGCCGCCATGCTGCCGCTGGATCTGCTCTTCCTCGGCTTCGTCGCGAGAGCTCCTCGCAATGACGTGGAGAAGGCGGCCCCATGACGACGGAGAGTGCCTGCAGCATCGATTGGACGAGTCAAAGAAAAGAGGCGCCGCGATGTCGCGGCGCCTCTCTCGTTCTTGCAAATCAGTCGCAGCGTTACTTCGGCTGCGGCACGATGCGGATATAGGGCTTCGGTTCTTTCCAGCCATTCGGATAGATCGTCTTGGCTTCGTCGTTGGTGACGGAGCCTGCGATGATGACGTCCTCGCCATGCTTCCAGTCGGCGGGGGTGGCGACGCGATGCTTGGCGGTCATCTGCAGTGAATCGATCACGCGCAGGATTTCCTGGAAGTTGCGGCCGGTGGTCATCGGATAGACCAGCACCAGTTTGATCTTCTTGTCCGGCCCGATGATGAAGACGTTGCGCACGGTGGCATTGTCGGCCGCGGTGCGGCTGTCGGCATCGCCCGCCACGTCGGCCGGAAGCATGTTGTAGAGCTTCGAGACCTTGAGATCGGTGTCGCCGATCATCGGGAAGGTCGGGCGGGCGCCCTGGGTTTCGTTAATGTCGTCGACCCACAGCGCGTGCTTGTGCACGGGGTCGACGCTAAGGCCGATCAGCTTGACGCCGCGCTTGTCGAATTCCGGCTGCAGCTTGGCGAGCGCGCCGAGCTCGGTGGTGCAGACCGGGGTGAAGTCCTTCGGATGCGAGAACAATAGAGCCCAGCTATCGCCGATCCAGTCGTGGAACTTGATGCGGCCAGCCGTGGTTTCGGCCTCGAAATCGGGGGCGACGGCGTTGATCTGGAGCGTCATGATGGACCTCATGTCATTCTGATTACAGATGAATTTCGTGGGCCATTATAAAGGCGCACGCTGGTAAATGGAACTGTCCGGCAAAAAGGACAAGAACTTTCTTCAAATTCGGCGCGCACTGGCATTCAGTTTCACGCAAGGCGGCTGCGGCAAAATACCCACGCAACATGATGTTATCGGATGCCGTGATGTTGCCTCCCGTCCGGCGCAATCCCGCCTGACCGCATCGCCACATCTGATCGAACCCAGCAGCGTCTCGGCGCGACTGAACTGCAACGGTTAGGGATAAGAAGAACTCCTGTCGATCTCTTAACCGAGCGTTAAGTCGCCCATGGAATTGCTGGGCTATGTTGAGAAATATGCTGCAAACAGAAGAGCTTGAAATGTCATCCGCTGCCGCTGCCGACGTACTCGGCGCCATCGAAACCTCCACCATCGACAACCATCGCGCCGCGGCGCAGGCCCTCGCCATCGTGCGCGACGGCGTCATCACCGGCGAAGGCCCGACCACCCGTGGCCGTATCCATTTCTCCCGTGCACTCGATGCCGATGACGCCGCCTGGTGTGAGCGCATCCTGGGTGCGTCGGCGCTGGCCAGCCAGCCGGTCAGCCGCGACGAGGCCGAGGCACTGTTTGCGATCAACGAAGCTGCAGCCGAGCGCAGCGATGACGGACGTTTCGACGACCTGTTCGCCAAGGCTGTCGTGCATCACGCCGCCTCCGCGTCTGGACTGCCGGTGCCATCGCGTACCATTGCACTGTCGCCCGATGTGGCCATCGAGACCTGGGCGCCGACCAAGGCCGTCGGTGTGAATATCGAAGTGCTCGAATGGATCGCGTCGCAGATGCGCGCCAAGCGCGTCAGCAATGCTGCCGTCATGACGCTGGTCACGACCGTGGTCGGCGCCGCGACGCTGCAACTGCCGAACGTGTTCGACATCGGCATGTAAGCCGGTCGCAGATCTTCAGAATTGGAAAACGGCGGAGCATGGCTCCGCCGTTTTTTGTTTGGGCTGTCACTTACTTCGCGTCGAGTCCGACAGTCCGGCCCGGGAAACCGGCGACATCGAAATATTTGTGCTCGCCGACCTTCTGCAGTTGCAGCACCGTGATCAGACCCTGATCGTCGGGCGTTGAACGCATCACGTCGGTCGTTGCCGTCGGCGTCTCGCCCGTCACCGTCGCTTCACTCATCACGCGGCCGATCAGGCTGCCTTTGGCGTCGCGTTTCAGGCCGAGCAGGTGCGCGGCGGTCATGCCGGTATCGGCATTGCTGACCGGCAGGGGATCGACGAAGCCGGCTTTGAAGTCCGGTCCGATCGCCGCCATGAAGTTGTGGGTATCGCCGCGCCCGAACGAGCCATGCATGCCCTGGCCCTGACGCAGCACAGTGTCGGCGACCTCGACCTGGCATGCCGCCGGTTCTTCGCAGCCCTCCGAATAGGAGCGGAATGAGACGACGATCGCGGGATGCGGCGTGACCGCCTTGCCCGACAGGTTGATCGACGACAGCGGCAGCGCGCCCGGGAAGGAGCCGAGCGTATCGTCGACGAAGATGCCGCTGATGTAATCCTGCTTCAGCAGTGCCTTCACCGTGCGGCCGGCGAGGTCCTTGTCCTCGGTCGGCAGATAGATCAGGTCGGAGCCGCCATTGGTGGCGATGATCAGCTCGGGCTTGTCTTTGTCCTTGCCGATATAGGCATTGCCGGCCTTCGGATACGCATTGTCGGCGACGGTTTTGAACCCGTCGTTGGGATCGAACAGCGGCAGGTCGAGCGACTTGGCGAGATCGATGGCCAGGAAGCCCAGCGGCAGGAAGCCTTCCGGCGTATCCGCATAGGTGCCCTTGATGGTCGCCGAGGTCTTGCTCTCCTTGGAGATCGTCGAGAAGCCGTGATCCGCCGAGATCATGATGTTGGTATTGGCGGCGAGGCCGAGATCGTCCAGCGTCTTGCGGAGTTGCGCGAGATTGTTGTCGGCGTTCTTGATCGAGGCCAGCGACGAGGGGCCATTGATACCGGGCACCACCTTGTTGAGGCTGTCGCCCTGATTGTGCTGGGTGCCATCGGGATCGCGCGACCAGAAGATGAGAACGAACGGCTTGTTGCGTGCCTTGAACATCGGCAGCACGACTTTGCTCGCGACATCGGCCATGTAGGCCTGCTGCTTGATATTCGCCTCGACCGTGCCCGGCGTCTTGGCATCGCCAGCCTTGCCATTGTCGCCGCGTCCAGGTGTTTCCACCGCGAGGCCAGCCTTCGCCAGGGCGTCCTTCATCTCGTCAGATAGGGGAATGCCGAGCAGCTTGCCCGCTTTGTCGACGCCGCCGGTCTGGTCGTCGATGGTGATCGTCTCCTTGCCGGTGCGTTCGGTGTGATCGAACATCAGGGTCGGGCCGACCTTGCCGATCGCGGCGGTGGAATAGCCGGCCTTGCGCGCGGCCTTCAGCAGCGTTTCCTCATTGAGGTAGTCGCCATTGAACTGCTCGTCGAGATCGCCCAGCACCTGGTCGTGTTCGATGAAAGGGATCGGGCTGTTGTTCTGCACCGGGGTGGGGTGGCCGGTATAGATCGAGTTCGAGAACACGCCGGTATCGCCGAGGTAATGGCCCGAGGCCATGCCCGACGCGTTGGCCATGGTGAAGGTCGGAAACAGCGAATGCGAGTTCTGGAAATTGACGCCTTTATCCCGCACTGCGGACATCGCAGGTGCCGTTTCCGGCGTCACTTTCAGCGCCCGAAGCCCATCAGGTACGAACAAAATGAGGTTGCGGGGAGGGCTGTTTTGGGCGAAAGCCGTTGTTGCGGATATAAGGGTAAGACTGAGGGAGAGGATGGTGGCGCAGCGCATGAGAAACCTCGCTTCGAAAGAACTCGGCCGATCCGGTCCAGACGTCTTCTCTAGTTTTTGTCCGCGACAGAATTGTTACGACTGCGGCGCCATGCCACATTGTACCGTCGACCCCATCTTTCCGATCCCGCCTCAAGGTTGCAAGTAAGACAGCTCATGTTCAAAAAAATTCTGATCGCCAATCGCGGCGAGATCGCCTGCCGGGTCATCAAGTCCGCCCGCAAGATGGGTATCAAGACCGTCGCCGTCTATTCCGAAGCCGATCGCGATGCGCTGCATGTCGAGATGGCCGACGAGGCCGTGTTCATCGGACCTCCGGCCGCGGCCGAGAGCTATCTCCTGATCGAGAAAATCGTCGAGGCCTGCAAGAAGACCGGCGCTGAGGCGGTGCATCCCGGCTATGGCTTCCTGTCCGAGCGCGAGGCCTTCCCGCGCGCGCTGGAGGCCGCCGGCATCGTCTTCATCGGCCCCAATCCCGGCGCCATCGCCGCCATGGGCGACAAGATCGAGATCCAAGAAGGCCGCCGCGAAGGCCAATGTCTCCACGGTGCCGGGTTTCCTCGGTGTCATCACGGACGACAAACACGCCGTGAAGATCGCCGACGAGATCGGCTATCCCGTGATGATCAAGGCGTCCGCCGGCGGCGGCGGCAAGGGCATGCGCATCGCGCATTCGACTTCGGAAGTGGTCGAGGGTTTCAACCTCGCGAAGGCCGAGGCGAAGTCGTCGTTCGGCGACGACCGTGTCTTCATCGAGAAGTTCATCGTCGATCCCCGCCACATCGAAATCCAGGTGCTCGGCGACAAGCACGGCAACGTGATCTATCTCGGCGAGCGCGAATGCTCGATTCAGCGCCGCAACCAGAAGGTCATCGAGGAGGCGCCGTCGCCGCTGCTCGACGAGACCACCCGCCGCAAGATGGGCGAGCAGGCCGTGGCGCTGGCCAAGGCTGTGAACTACGACTCCGCCGGCACCGTCGAATTCGTCGCCGGCCAGGACAAGAGCTTCTACTTCCTCGAAATGAACACCCGTCTGCAGGTCGAACATCCGGTCACCGAACTGGTCACCGGCGTCGACCTCGTCGAGCAGATGATCCGCGTCGCCGCTGGCGAGAAGTTGCAGCTTGCGCAGAAGGACGTCACGCTGACCGGCTGGGCTGTGGAATCCCGCGTCTATGCGGAGGATCCGTTTCGCAACTTCCTGCCGTCGATCGGCCGCCTCGTAAAGTATCGTCCGCCGGCCGAGAGCAAGTCCGACAACATCACCGTGCGCAACGACACCGGCGTGCAGGAGGGCGGCGAGATCTCGATCTATTACGATCCGATGATCGCCAAGCTTGTCACCCACGCCCCGTCGCGCGCCGCCGCCATCGAGGCGCAGTCTCATGCGCTCGACGCCTTCTATATCGACGGTATCAGACACAACATTCCGTTCCTGTCGGCGCTGATGAGCCATCCGCGCTGGCGCGAGGGCAATCTCTCCACCGGCTTCATCGCCGAGGAATTCCCGAAGGGCTTCGCCGCCAGGGCGCCGGAGGGTGAAGTCGCCCGCCGTATCGCTGCGGTGGCCGCTGCCGTCGACTCCATCTACGGCGAGCGCAAGCGGCAGATTTCCGGCCAGATGATCGGCCGTCCGGTGCTGCGCGCCGGCCGCCGCGCCGTGTGGCTGGAGCGTGAGGAGATCGCGCTCGATGTTGCGCGCGACGGCGATGTCGTCACCGTGGCCTTCGTCGGCGCCGACGGCAAGACCGGTACGCCGCACAAGCTGTCGTCGCCCTGGAAGCCCGGTGTGCCGGTCTGGGAAGGCACCATTGACGGACACAACGTGGCCATGCAGGTGCGCCCGATGGCGTCCGGTATCCGCATCGCGCATCAGGGCTACGAGGTCGCGGTCAATGTCTTCACCGAGGCCGAGGCGGCTGCTGCGCGCCTGATGCCGGTTGGCGTCAAGGCCGATACCGGCAAGAAGCTGCTGTGCCCGATGCCGGGTTTGGTTGTGTCGATTGCTGTGACCGAAGGTCAGGACATCAAAGCCGGCGAAACCCTCGCGGTGGTGGAGGCGATGAAGATGCAGAACGTGCTGCGCGCCGAACGTGACGGCACCGTCAAGAAAATCCATGCCGCTGCCGGCGCAACGCTGGCGGTGGATGCACTCATTCTTGAATTCGCGTGACCACGTTCCGGCAACGCCGTTACGGCCTCCGGGCAATCCTGTCCGGCGATCGTTGCATGCGTCCGGGATCGGTCTATGACGCGATCTCGGTGCGCATTGCGGAAGACCTCGGCTTCGAGGTCGGCATGTTCGGCGGCTCCGCGGCGTCGCTTGCCATTCTCGGCGATCCCGACATCGCGCTAATCACGCTCTCCGAACTCACCGAGCAGATGCGGCGCATGTCACGCGCCGGATCGCTGCCGGTGCTGGTCGATGCCGATCACGGCTATGGCAATGCGCTCAATGTCCGCCGCACGGTGGAGGAGCTGGAAGCCGCCGGCGCCGCCGGCCTGACCATCGAGGACACGCTGCTGCCCGCCGCCTTTGGCGAAGCCAAGGCGCAGCTGATCTCTCCGGAAGAGGGGCTCGGCAAGGTCAAGGCTGCACTGAATGCGCGACAGGATCCGGCGCTCGTAATTGTGGGGCGTACTGGTGCTGCATCGATCACCTCCGTGGATGACGCGATTGCGCGTGCCAAATCCTATGAAGCCGCCGGCGTCGACGCGCTGATGTTCACCGGCCTCAAGAGCCGCGCCGAGCTGCAGGCGGCAGCTGCTGCGACGACGCTGCCGATCGTGCTCGGCAACCCCACCGATGACATGGATTGGGATTTCCTCAGCGCCCAGCGCGTGCGCATCGCCATTCAGGGCCATGCGCCGATCTCCGCGGCGACCGCCGCCGTTCATGCGACTCTTAAGGCGGTACGCGAAGGTGCGGGGCCGAAGGAGCTGAAGAATCTTGCCTCAAGCGAGTTGATGGAAAGCGTCACCCGCGGTGCCGTCGTGAAACAGCGCGGCATCGATTTCCTGGGACTCAAGAAATAGATGAGCGACGTGATCCGTCACGTGATGATCCTCGGCCGCGTGCAGGGCGTTGGCTATCGCTACTGGACCGGCCAACAAGCCTCGTTGCTCGGCCTCGAAGGCTGGGTGCGCAACCGCCGCGATGGCAGCGTCGAGGCTGTGTTTGCGGGGCCGGCCGACATTGTCACTGACATGATCGAGGCGTGTCGTCGTGGTCCGACGGCCGCGCGTGTCGATAGCGTCGTGACGAGCGATGCCACGCCAGACATGCTTGCCCTGCGCGTCAACGGCGAGGTTTTTTCGCAATTGCCGACGCTGTAATTTCGATCGCGTCGCTCAGACCGTTGTTTCCGCTGCGAACTGCTCGGCCTCGCCGAACACCTCTCCGAACGCCTGCCGCAGCGCCACGTCTACGTCGGTCATGCTGACGGGCAGGCCGAGATCGACCAGGCTGGTGACGCCATAGCGCGGATCGACCACGCCGCAGGGCACGATGGCATCGAAATGCGCCAGATCCGGTTCCACATTGATGGCGATGCCGTGGAAGGAGACCCAGCGCCGCAACCGCACACCGATGGCGGCGATCTTGTCCTCATATCCTGCGCCCTTGTCGGGCCGGGCGACCCAGACGCCAACGCGGTCCTCGCGCCGCTCGCCCTTCACGTTGAAGGCGGCCAGCGTCCGGATGATCAGGTCTTCCAGCGCCGCCACATAGGCCCGCACGTCCGGCCGGCGCGCCTTCAGGTCGAGCATCACATAGGCCACCCGCTGGCCGGGGCCGTGATAGGTCACCTGGCCGCCGCGGCCGGTCTCGAACACCGGATATCGGGCATCCAGCAGGTCGTCCGACTTGCCTGAGGTGCCGGACGTGTAGAGCGGGGGGTGTTCCAGCAGCCAGACCAGTTCCGGCGCCGTGCCCTCGGCAATGGCGGCGGCCCGGGCTTCCATCTCGGCCACGGCGTCCGGATAGGGAATCGGGGCATCGGACACCCGCCATTCCACCGGCCGGCCGGCGAGGCCTCGAGAAAATGGTGTCAAATCGAGGGTTTGGCGGTCATTAACCATTGGCTAACCATAACATGTTGATCTCGCAGGCACCGCAATCTTGCGTCTGTGCGATCCTGCATCTGGGAATTTGAGGCCGACGTGCCAACCCTCGATAAAATTACCGTCGATATCATGGTGGTTCTCGGCACCACGTCCATGCCTGTCCATCAGGTGATGCGGCTGAGCCGCGGCGCCATCATCGAACTGGATGCCACAGAGCAGGACGAGGTCAAAATCCTCGCCAATAACCTGCCTGTCGCCAGTGGCGTGGTGATGGTCGATCGCAACCGGATTGCGGTCGAGGTCAAGCAGATGCTGCCGCGGTCGCCTGACCACAGATAGGTGGCCGGGAGAGGCCAAGAGGCCTTGTCTCCCCATCATTGGTTTGTTACATCGGCGCCGGTTGATCCGGCCGGGCGATTTGCCCTCGCCGGATTTCTTTAGCGCTCGTGGCGGAATTGGTAGACGCGCTGCCTTGAGGTGGCAGTCCGTAACAGGGTGGGGGTTCGAGTCCCTCCGAGCGCACCACAGACCTCAATAAATCCAATGATTTGGCGGAAGAAGTTGCGAAACGGGGTGATCTCCGGGGCGCGGCTATGCGGGCTCACCCGCTCGCTGCCAGCACCAGCGCGCAGAGTGCCGCTGCAACCCCAATCACAAACGTCGTGCCATAGCCGAACAACCCAGCCGCATAGCCGACCGCGGGAGCCGTCAGGCCTATCGCCAGATCGAAGAAGGCGATGAAATTCGCCACCGCGCGGCCGCGTTGTTCGATGGGCACGCGGCGCGTGGCCTCGACGCCCATCGACGGGAAGATCAGCGAGAAGCCGATGCCGGTGACGAGTGCGCCGAGCAGTGCCAGCATCGGGCTCGTAGACAGCCAGATCAGCGCCTGACCGAGTGCTTCGATCGCCAGTGACACCATCGCCACGCGCGCGCCGCCGAACTGGTCGGGAAGGTGGCTGCCGACCAGGCGCACGAAGATAAATCCGGCTGAGAAGGCGGCTAGCGCGATGCCTGCGCCGGACCAGCCGCGCTCCACAAAGGTCAGTGCCAGAAACCCGGTAATCCCCGCGAAGGGAATGGTGGCGAGAAACAGCACCGTGCCGGAACGCCAGATCAGACCGATCACCTTGTAGAACGGCGTGCGTTCGGTGCTGCCCGACACAGGCACGTCGGGGATGGCGTAGGCGATCCCCAGTGCGATCAGTGGCGAGATCGCCGCCAGCACGCCGACGCCGGCAAAGCCGATGGAGGCATAGACCGCGAGGCCGATCGGTGCGCCCAACCCAATCGCAGAATACATGGCGATGCCTTGCCACGACATCACGAGACCGGTGCGATGCGGGCCGAGCCGTCCGATGCACCAGCTCATGGCGCCGGTGATGAACAGGCTTTCGCCGAAGCCGAGCGCGACGCGGCCGATCAGCAGCAGCGTGAGCTTGCCTTCGGCCGGTAGCGGCAGGGTGGCAGCCAGCAGATAGAACAGGCCGGCCAGCGCTGACAGCGGCAGGCCAAGCCGGATCACGTAGCGCGCGCCGTGATGGTCGCTCATGGTGCCGGCGCGGTGGCGGGTGAGCACGGTCACCACCGACTGGATGCCGATGGCGAAGCCGATCACGCCGGCCGAGAAACCGAGCTGGTCATGGATGTAGAGCGAGATCGGCGGCAGCGGCAAACCGACCGAGAGGAAGCCGAAAAAGACGATCAGCACCTGCTTGATCAGGCTCTTGCGGTCGTCGCGGCTGAGCGGTGCAAGCTTGGACGCAGCTTTGGGGGGAGCGTTCTGGTTCATGTCGACGTGCTTTCGAGGCGGCCAGCCACATTGGGGCTGTCCGGAGCTGAGCACGTTGAGTGACGTTAACGCTTACGGCGGGGAGACACCCTGCAAGCGGCTGGTTACGGCGAAGCAGGTTCCTCTGTCAAGGTTGTATAGTGCGGGAAGCGCTGCCGCACGATCGCGCTTAGGCACGGCGCCCGAACATGTCGCTCTTCGTTCGGCCGGTCGGTGCCACGCGCCGTCGTTTGACAAAAGTCCGTTGCGCGTTGCGGGTAAATCTCCAGATGCATTGTAGTTGTCATCTTCCTTTAGCGCTCGGGTAACGACTTGCCAGTAGCAACGCCGCCGTCCGGCAGCTAGACATGGCCGGTAGCGTCGATCTTCCGGAGCGGACATGAAATATCTGAGCTATGCCTATCGTTTCATCTCCAACTTTGCCTTCCTGGCGCTGGTCTATTTCAGCCTGAATTTTGTCGGCACCTATCAGCAGCGCGCCATCGTGGCGGCCCTGGTGCTGGCCTATGCGGGGATGCGGGCGATCTCGGCGCTGCGCACCTTCATCTTCTTCAAGGCGATCGAGAAGCTCGAACTCGAAGCACGCCGGCTCGGCGGCCTGTCCGGTGAAGGCCCGGCGGCCGTGGCAACACGGAAGATGGTTGTGAAGGACGTGGTTGAGCAGCGCCAGGCCGGCGAGATGAAGTCCTATATCGACCTGCTGTTCCTTGGCATCATCGTGGTGCTGTGTATCGCCAAGATTGTCAGCTGATCCCGGGGCGCTCAGCGCGGGACGGCAACTGCCGTCGGATGCAGGCCCGGCGGAATGGCGCCGGGGATGGTGCGTTTGGCAGCACTGGCATCGAGCGAGATCAATTGCCCGATCGCATCTGAAGCTGAGCCGCGGACGGGCACCGTCTGCTGCGCGTGATGCGGCAGCCGGACCAGCGCATTGACGGGCTTGCTGTGGCGCTCGGTGATCTCGAACAGGTCCTGTGCCGGTACCGGCAACGACGCAGTGTTCGTCATCGCATGCAGCGTCGCGGCGCGCGGCCACGGCGCCTGTTCAGGCAATGGCACGGCGCCCCGCCGCCGATCGAAATTCCTGCTCAGCGACAGCATCTGGTCGGAGGCCGAGATCGCCGGCGCGGGCAGCATGTCGTCATGGGCGAAGGCGAATGTCGGCACCTTGTGCCAGCGCGTGACGGCCACGGTCTCCGACACCGGATGCAACTGCCACTGCTGCGGCTCCGTGGGCGTCTTCGGCTTGTCGGGCGTGGCTGCCTCGACATGGACGATGCGATAGCCGCCGGCCTTGAGGTCGCGCAGGATGCCGGGCAGGGCGGCGACGGTGCGCGGCTGGATATCGTGCAGCAAGAGGATGCCCTTGCCCTTGGCGGCGATGCGCGAGATCGCGAGGTCATGGACCTTCTGCGACGACACATGGCGCCAGTCGTCGGCCGGGAAATCGGCGCTCCAGGTCTGGATCCCGCGCGAGGCCAGGTAGTCCTCGACCACACTGGCGCGCAGCAGGCCGGGAATGCGGAAGAACGGCGACAGCAGCGCGGGATCGCCCAGCGCGGCGGTCGTGTTGGCGATGCCTTCGTCGATTTCCTGCTGCGCCTTCTCGATCGGCATGCGGTTCATGCTGAGCGGATGGTTCTGGCTGTGGGTGCCGACGGTGTGGCCGAGCGTGATCAGCTTGCGCACGCCTTCGGGATGCTCCTTCGCCATCCGGCCGATGATGAAGAAGGTCGCCTTCACGCATTCGGAGGCCAGGATATCGAGGATCGCATTCGAGTGTTTCGGGATCGGGCCGTCGTCGAAGGTCAGCACGACCTCCTTGTCCTGCAGCGGCAGCGTCTCGGCATATTGCATGGTGCCGATCTTGGGGTGTTCGCGGGGATCGACCACGATGGTGCGCGAGGTGCCGAGCGCGCCGGGATTGCCCGGGCACGCCTCGGCCGACAGAGCGCTGGTGGTGCAGGCTGCGGCGGCGGTGAACAGGGTCAGGCCGGTGAGCAGGCTCAGGCACAGAAGGCGTCGTGCCCGGTCAGTCGTCGCCTTGTTCATTGGTCGATCCGTCACTCGCTTTGATGTCGGCCGTGAAGTTACCGGGGCGGCTGTGAACGCAATGTTAATCATGTCCGGCCGCCGACGGTATTTTCCGCATCCTGATGATCGCGCGTTCTATTGGGAACTGGAGCGGGCAGAGGACCCTGCGGCCGGCGGCACGATATGCACGACGCGGTAGCGGTTCTCCCGGAGATAGCGCAGGAAATCGGGCAGCATCGCGGCAGTCTGCGCCTTGGTGTCGTGAAACAGGATGATTCCCCGCCCGGCAGCCTTGAGCCGGCCGGTAATCAGCTCCAGTTGCTGCTGCGGGGTCATGGGATTCCAGTCGCTGGCCCAGAAATCCGCGCCGAACACCGCGATCCGGCGGGACTGCAGCATGTCCAACAGGGCCGGCGTCGACTCGAAATAGGGAAACCGGAAGAACGGCGTGGTCGGCACGGTCGTGGCCTTGCCATTCAGTGCCATTTCGTCGGCGCTGATGCCGCGGTCGATCTGCTCGACGGCAGCCGCATTGCTGATCTTCTTGAGGTCGGCATGGGCGAGGGTGTGATGGCCGACGGTGTGGCCCTCGGCAGCCATGCGCTTCACCAGCGACGCATTGGCCGTCGCGCTGTTGCCGATCAGGAAGAAGGTCGCGCGAACACATTCGCGCGACAGCGCCGTGAGAATTTTCGTCGTGGTCGGCGCGTTCGGGCCATCGTCGAAGGTCAGCACAACCTCGCGGTCTTCCAGCGGCAGCGTATCCGGAAAGCTCTGGGTGCCGACGCGTGGATAGGTCTTCGGATCCACGGTGAGAATGCGCGCGGTACCGAGCGTATCCTTGCGCGGGCAGTCTTCGGCATGTGCGACAACGGTCGATGCAATCAAGGCAAAGATGGCGGCCTTCAACACGATCACGACACTTTCCCGGCCGCTGATTTCGCGCACCGCGTTTTTCCGATTGCATCAGGCATTGCGCATTGGGTAATGCCTGATGCGAGCTTCCGTTCACAGATGGATTAGCGCATTTCCGACAGGATAGCGCTAGCTCCGTCACCCCCCAAACAAGCAGGCGAGGTGCGGCATGGCCGATGACGTCGATCTCGCCCAATCGGTCGCTCCCGAGGAATTGTCGGCGCTCGACAAGATGCCTATGCGCGATGCCGAAGGCGACATTCGCCCCGAATTTGTCGAGGCGATCTCGCACGCGGTTCAGGTGGCCGATACCGCATTTCTCAAGGAGATCGTCGGCGAGCTGCATGAAGCCGATCTCGGCGACCTGATCGAAGCCCTCGATGCCGACGAGCGCGTACCGCTGATCGAGCTGACCGGCACGGATTTCGACTTCTCGGCGCTGAACGAGGTTGACGACGCCGTTCGCGAGGAACTGCTTGAGGAACTTGAGCCGGAGACCGTGGCCGAGGGCGTTCGCGAACTCGATTCCGACGATGCCGTCGAGCTGCTGGAAGGCGTCGACGAGGAGGTCCAGGACGAGATTCTCGAGAAGCTGCCGCTGTCCGAGCGCGTGGCGCTCGAGCACAGCTTCACTTACCCCGAAAACTCCGCCGGCCGGCGGATGCAGACCGAGTTCATTGCAGTTCCGCCGGACTGGAATGTCGGTCAGGTCATCGACTATATGCGCGAAACGCCGGACCTGCCGGATCGGTTCTACGAGATCTATTCCGTCGGCGCCGATCAGCGCTGGCAGGGCGCAGTGTCGCTGGATTCGCTGCTGCGCGCGCGCCGTCCGGTGCTGCTGGCCGATCTGATCGACGAGGACCGCCGCCGCGTCTCGGTATTGGACGATCAGGAGGAAGTGGCGCGGATGTTCGGCAAGTACAATCTTGTCGCCGCGCCCGTGGTCGATACCGATGACCGGCTGGTCGGCGTCATCACCATCGACGACGTCGTCGACGTCATCGAGGAGGAGGCCGACGAGGACCTCAAGGCGCTCGGCGGCGTCACGTCAGACGAAGAACTGTCGGACAATTTCTGGACCATCGCCAAGGGCCGCTTTACGTGGCTGCTGATCAATCTCGCCACGGCCTTCATCGCGTCGTCGGTGCTGGGTCTGTTCGAGGACCAGTTGCAACAGATGGTAGCGCTGGCGGTGCTGGCGCCCATTGTCGCCAGCCAGGGCGGCAATGCCGCAACCCAGACCATGACGGTCGCGGTGCGCGCATTGGCGACGCGGCAGCTCAACCCCAATAACGCGATGCGCATCGTGATCCGCGAAGGCCTTGTCGGCCTGATCAACGGACTGGCCTTTGCGGTGATCACCGGCGTCGCAGCCTATGCCTGGTTCAGGACGCCCGGTCTCGGCATCGTCATCGGCCTTGCAATGATCTGCAATCTGATCGCCGGCGCGCTCGGCGGCATCCTGATTCCGATGGTGCTCGAACGCGTCAAGGCCGATCCGGCCGTGGCCTCCGGGACATTCGTGACCACGGTGACCGATGTGGTCGGCTTCTTCGCCTTCCTCGGCATCGCGACGCTGTGGTTCGGGCTGAAGTAGTTCGCAGTCCGTATAATGGATAAAGCGCAGCGAAACCCATCGCTTTCAATGCACCTGATGATGGATTTGGCTCGGCAGTATCGGAGACAGAGCGTTATTATGGCTACGAAGGGGTTCGCTGCTGCTGCAATAGCGATAGCCCTTTGTATGCCGTCGATGTCCTTTGCAGACAGCAGGAATGGGGAGCGGATTTTCTTGAACCGCTGCGCCATGTGCCACGGAAACAACGTTAAGGGCACAGGGCCTTTGGCTGATAAAAGCAGTCCGCCTGCACCCAATCTCACGACACCCGAGTTCAAGAAGCGTCTGCTCGATTATCCCGGTGTCATTGTATCGTCCGTGATACTCCGTCCCAACGGCGATCTCATTCCAAGGACCTTGCGCGAAAACGGCGTCAAATTGCCTCCGTTCGCATGGACGGTTAAGGACTTTCGCGATCTGAATGAGTATCTGACTGACAAGATCGCTAAGACCAAATGATCAAGGTGTCGCGCAATTCCTGATGACTCGTGGCTGATGGGACTGAACCCAAGATGGGAACGCTGTTGCCGGATTCATGAGGGGCTGTTTCGATAGCGCAACGAATTCATCGTCCCCGATGGGATCGGTTGACCCTGAACGAAGAACGATAAGTTGACCGAATCCATCGGTGCTTCAGTCGGCAGCGCCAATACGTCGTTTTCCATCACGGAGTCTCCTTCGCACCTTCTCGCCATGCCGGTACGGAACATTCACCGCTCCTTAACGGTAATAGTCGACCATCGCGCGCAATGAGGTCGAACATGCGCTTGCGGTTGAAGGCTGACGGACGGATCGTCGAATTGCGGGACGGGCACGAAGTGCCGCTGGTGCCCGATATGCCTGTTGTGCCGGAGCCGGTCGCGGTGCGACCCGGCGAAGCGGAAGTTCGCAATCTGCGCCGCCGTGCGCAGCTGACCCAGATGGAATTTGCCGCGCGTCTTGGCGTTCCCGTCGAGACGATCCGTAATTGGGAGCAGGGCAAGCGCATGCCGCGCGGTCCGGCCCGGGCCTTGCTGGCGGTGATCGCACACGCGCCGGAGACGGTGTTCGCGGCGCTTGCACCGGTTGCTGCGGACGCCTGAACGATCGTTGTGGATTATCGCCTGCGCTGACGCGCCGGTCATGTCCGGGACAAGCTTGTCGGCGTTCGTATCGTTCCTCTGTCAGAGGAGAAGATGATGCAGTTCGTGGAAGCAAACGGCGCCCGCATCCCGGCCATTGGCCTCGGGACATGGGAACTGCGTGGCCGCGCTTGTGCACGCGTCGTCGAACAGGCGATCCGGCTCGGCTATCGCCACATCGACACCGCACAGGTCTATGAAAACGAGCGCGATGTCGGCGAGGGCATCCACGCGTCGCACATTCGCCGTGACGAGATGTTCGTGACGACCAAGGTCTGGACCACGCATTTCGCGCCTCACAATCTCGAACGCTCCGTGAAGGAGAGCCTGACCAGGCTGCGGATGACCGAGGTCGATCTGCTGTTGCTGCACTGGCCCAATCCGCAGGTGCCGCTGGAGGAAACCCTTGGCGCACTGGCGCATGCCAGGCAGATGGGCCTGACCCGGCATATCGGCCTGTCGAATTTCACCGTGGCGCTGATCGAACAGGCTGTCGCCGCATGTCCCGCGCCGCTGGTCTGCGATCAGGTCGAGTACCATCCCTATCTCGATCAGGCGAAGGTGCAGGGCGCCTGCCGGCAGAATGGTCTGGCCATGGTCGCCTACAGCCCCATCGCCCGGGCAATGTCCGCGGCGACGAAACGCTTTCCGACATCGGCAAGGCACATGGCAAGAGCGCGGCACAGGTGTGCCTGCGCTGGCTGGTCCAGCAGGGCGCGGCGGCGATCCCGCGCACCTCCAAGGTCGAGCGTCTGTCGGAAAATATCGACGTGTTCGATTTCATGCTGTCCGAAAACGAGATGACGCGGATTTCGCATCTGGCGCACCCGAAGGGGCGGCTGACCGACTACGGCTTCGCGCCGAAATGGGATTGATCCATCAGGCCAACCGGCATTTGCCGCATTGATCTTGTGGACGGGATGGCTCATGCAGTGACACCGTCCGGCAAGCCAAGGGCCTCATGTTTTTCACGTTCTCCAAGATGCTCGGCTTCTTCACGGAGCCGTCCAATGCGATCGCCATCATCTGCGTGATCGGCATTGTGCTGGTGCTGCTGCAACGCCAGCGTGTCGGAACATTGCTGGTCACCTTTGGCATCCTGTTGCTGCTGCTGTTCGGCTATTCGCCTGTTGGCAATGTGCTGATGCTGTCGCTGACCGAGCGTTTTCCGAAATGGCAGGACGATGGCCGCGCACCCGACGGCATCATCGTGCTCGGCGGCGCGATCGATTCGGATTCGTCCGCGGCACGCGGCTCGCTGGAGATCAATTCGGCCGGCGAGCGGATAACGGCGATGCTGGAGCTGGCGCGCCGCTATCCGCAGGCGCGCATCGTCTTCACCGGCGGCGCCGGCAGCCTGATTGAAAAGTCGCTGTCCGAAGCGCCGGTGGCCGGCGAGCTGCTGCAGCGTTTCGGCGTGGCCCCCGAACGCGTCACGCTTGAAACCGCCTCCCGCACCACGGACGAAAATGCCGCCTTCACCGCAGGCCTGGTGTCGCCGAAGCCTGGCGAGCGCTGGCTGCTGGTGACGTCCGCCTGGCATATGCCGCGCGCGATCGGCGCGTTCCGCAGGGTCGGATTCGATGTCGACGCCTATCCGGTGGACTGGCGCACGCGCGGCTGGATCGACGCCACCGAGACCTTCGATTCCGCCAGCGCCGGCCTTGGCCGGAGCGACATCGCGGTTCACGAATGGGTGGGGCTGATCACCTATTGGCTCGCGGGCCGCAGCAACGAGTTGCTGCCGGGGCCGAAGACGCGGTGACAGGTCACTCCGCCTTCGGCAGCCCCAGCCGATAGACGCCGCGGAAGTCGTTGGGATCCTCGACCGGCTTGCCCTTGCGATAGATCACCAGCTTGCCATCCAGCGCGAGCGCCACGGCGGCGCGGCGGATCGGCATCAGCAGCGCGTGCCAGTCGCCCTCGGGCTCGATCACATGCGCGATCTCAGGCGGGCTCAGCGTGCCCGTGCCGTTGCGGGTGAGCGCGTCGAGGATCGCCTCGTCGAGCGGCAAGGGCTTCGGTTTCGGGGCCAGCTTGGCGGCTGACGGCTTTGGGGTCTTTGGAGGGGATTTGGCCATGCACTGCCATGACCGATCGCACCGCGCGACGCAAGCTGTGGCTTGGCGGACATGGCGCGGGGAAGGGCACGACGCTATGATCGGGCCAGTCGGCGTACAGAAGTCTCATTAGCCCCATGGAACCAAGGCACCTCATCCGCGCAGCGATTGCCGTCTCGGTGGTCGGCCATCTCGCTTTGGCGGCTGGGGTCTATTTCGCCGATGCGCGTCCGATGGAGCAGCATGAGGAGAGCGTTGCCGTCGATCTGGTAACGCCGCAGCAGCTCGCAGAGGCGGAGAAGAAGGCCGAGGAGACGCCGCCGGAGCCAGAGAAAAAGCCCGAACCGGAAAAGCCGGAATTTCGGCTGCCCGATTTGACCAACAAGCCGACCCTGGAAGAGCAGAAGACGCAGGCCGTCGCCGCCAAACCGCAGTCGTCGACGCATAACACCCCGCCGCAGCCGCAAAAGACGTCGCCGCAGCAACCCGCGCCGTCACCGCAGCAACAGGCCGCCCAGCAACCGCCGCCGCCTCAGCAGCAACAGGCCCAGCAGCCGCAGGCCACTCCCGCAACGCCGCCTCCGTCACCGCCACCGGCCGCGCAGCCATCGCTGCAGCAGCAGGCTGCCTTGCAGGCTCAGCCGCCGGCGCCGCAGCCCGGCCCGCAGCAGGCGCCGCCACAGCCCGAGGCCGATATCACCGTGAAATACGGCGTCATGCTGGGGCTGCCTGAAGGCTTCGGCGGCGGCGCCGCGTCGGAGCAGGCGGACCTGTCGAAGCTGGATATCGCCGCTTTCCGGCGGCATCTCAAAACCTGTTCGAAATTGCCCACCACCGTCGCGCGGGGCGATGACGCCAAGGTCAAGCTGCGCGCGGTGTTTTCGCCGGATGGCCGGCTAGTTGCCGAGCCCACGGTGATCGAGGTCCGGCGGCCGGCCAAGGCCGCGCTCTTGATGCAGGCAGCCAAGCAGGCGCTGGAAGCCTGCCAGCCCTATGCGATGCTGCCGGCCGACAAATACGACGAGTGGAAAGTGCTCGATCTCGATTTTACGCCGCAGGATTTCGCGGGGTAACCCTGATTTCGGCGTCGGGCGCCATGGCCTGCCAGGCATTGGAGGCGAACTGCCGGCGCCAGGTCACGATCACCACGGCTGCCGTCGAGACCAGGAACACCCAGGGGCTGACGAACCAGCCGAGATAGCCGAGCGCGAAGAAGAAGGCGCGCTGCCCGCGGTTGAAGTGCCGGGCCGCTGCGCCGAACATCCGCGTGGTGCGCACCACATGCGCTTCGGCCTCCGGCGTGTCGCGCTTCGAGGCCAGCGGCATCGCACCGATCAGGATCGCGACGTAGTTGAACAGCCGGTATGACCAGGCGAATTTGAAGAACGCATAGACGAAAATCAGAATCAGCCCGAAGCATTTGATCTCCCACATGCCCGGCGTCGTGTTGAAGCCGAGCGGCAGGTTCTGCATCATCGGCATCACTTCGTTGGTGGCGCGCAGCAGCGCCAGCGAGCCGCCGATGGCGATCAGCGTGGTCGAGGCAAACCACGCGGTACCGTTCTGCAGCGACGTCATGATATGGGTATCGACGATACGCGCCTCGCGCTCCAGCAGACGGCGCATCCAGACCTCACGATAGGCGTGCATGCGTGCCGATAGGCTGTCGCGGCCGTATTTGGTGTGCTCCAGCGTGATCGCATAGGTCGTCCACTCCAGGATGAAGAAGCCCAGCGCGAAGACGTCGACCCAGGAATAGTTGATCATGAAGCACCCATCGTATCAGTTGGCACTTCTGCCACGCATGCCGTGATGCAGCAACAAGCCTGTGCACGCGGCTTGCTTGCAGAGGCGCATGCGTGGCAATTTACCGGTCTCGCAAGGAGTGGTTGATGTCGCTGTCGCTGGTGATCGGTAATAAGAATTATTCGTCGTGGTCGATGCGGCCATGGGTTGCGCTCAAGGCTGCCGGCATCCCCTTCGCGGAGGTGTTTGTGCCGCTGTACACGGATGCCGCCGACAAGCAGCGCATTCTCGATGTGACCCCGTCCGGCAAGGTGCCGGCGCTCGTCGATGGCGAGATCACGGTGTGGGATTCGCTGGCGATCATCGAATATGCCGCCGAGCGTTTTCCGGATGCAAAGCTCTGGCCGGAAGACCGGGCCGCGCGCGCCCATGCGCGTTCGGTGTCTGCCGAGATGCATTCCGGCTTCATGCCGCTGCGCAACGAATGCGGTATGAACCTGCACCGGCCGGTCCGGGCGAAGGCGCTGTCCGACGATGCCAAGGCTAATATCCGGCGCATCCAGCAGATCTGGGCCGATTGCCGCGCGCGTTATGGCAAGTATGGACCGTATCTGTTCGGCGCCTTCAGCGGCGCGGATGCCATGTATGCGCCGGTGGTACACCGGTTCCTGACCTACGACATCGATGTCACGCCGGAAGCCCGTGCGTATATGGATACGATGCAGGCGCTGCCGGCGTTCCGACAATGGAGCGACGAGGGCCTCGCCGAAACCATCGTGATCCCGCGCTTCGAGGATGACTGAAACGTTTCGGTCGGAACGGGTCCCGGGTCGCGCCGCCACGATTTCGTCATGACCGGGGCCGTGCCATAACAACCGCATATTGCGGGTTCATGGCAGCCCGACTTTCTTTGGAAGCATTTTCCTTCGGAAATATGGCTTCCACATATGCGGGGACGACTCGATGAACGGGGTATGGGCGAATTCGCTCGATCAAATCTGGCGCGCGCCAACGCTTCCGATGTGGCTCGCGCTGGCTGCGTCCATCTTCTTCGCCCTGATCGTGCTGGCAACGCTGCTGCGCGCCGAGAAGTCTGTCGCCAACGGTGCGCTGACCGTGATCACGCTGCTGGCGATCGGCGTAGCTGCCGCGGCGACGCTGCGCAAATCCGAAACCGCAGGGCAGGACGCCTCGCACGCCGCCGTTGCGGCGCCTCAGGTGACTGCCTCGCTGCCGGCGCTGTCCTGCCTCGACGATCTCGCCGGCGATATGGTACTCGCGGGCTGCGAGAAGGTGCTGTTCGGCTCGGCGGATTCGGTGGCGGCTGCCGTATCGGCCTCGGCTGCGCAGATCAATCGTTTGACGTCGTATGGCGATGTCGCCGCAGCGAATAAATCCATGACGCCTGAACTGGCGGGGCTGCGCCGCGCGATCGAACGCGATCGCTACGGCCTGATTGCCTATGTGCTGCAATCGCGCGATCGCTGCATGCCGGAGAGCTGCGCTGCCTATGCCGCGTTGACCGATCACAAGCGGATTGCCGCGAATATGGAAGAGCGGACCTATGAGGGCCTCGTGACGCGCTATGCGCCCGGCTGGAATGCGCCGCCTGCGGCTGCGGCCGCTGCGACGGGCGCGCTGGCCGGATTGCCGGCCTCGGTTCCGACCGGCAAGCCGACCACGGCCGATTTCCCGTCCTCGTCCTCGATCCCGCCGATCTCGATCATGACGGAAACGCCCGTGAAGCCGCCAGCCGCCGCCAATGCGCAGGCGCCTGCGCCGCGCGCCGCCACGACAACGCCGCCACCTGCGGCCGCGAAGAAGCAGCCCGCGCCGAAGACCGCCGCTCGTCCACAGGCGCCTGCCGCCGTAGCGCCCGTGCAGCTTGCACCGGAGGCTCCGCCGGCCGATAACTGAGCGGTGGATAACGCCTTGTAAAACCGCGTCGCACTGCCGATTTCTGACCCATGCCCCTGCATCTCATCAAGCTCGCCGTCGGCTGCGAGATCCATCGCGGATTTCAGGAGCTATCTCTCCGAACGGATGCGCGCAGCAAAAGCGCGCGGCGCACCTCAGCATCACATCCACATCACCCGCATGGTGCCGAAACGCGATGCCGAACTGCTCGACGGCGGTTCGCTCTACTGGGTGATCAAGGGCGAGATCGCGCTGCGCGAAAAGATTTTGGCCATCGAACCGTTTCGCGACAGCGACGGTATCAATCGCTGTCGCCTGGTGATGCAGCCGAAGCCGGTCACGGTCGCGCCGCGCCCGCTGCGCCCGTTCCAGGGCTGGCGCTACCTCACCGACAAGGACGCCCCGCCGGATCTCGGCAAGGCCGCAGCGAGTATCGAAGCGATGCCGGAGCCGATGCGGCGCGAGCTGCGGGAACTGGGACTGCTGTAGGGCAGGGCGTCATCATTGCTCCAGCCCGTCATTCCGGGGCGCGAAGGCGGCAATGCCGCCGAAGCGCGAACCCGGAATCCCGGAGTGTTTTGCGCTGAACATGTCGAGATTCCGGGTTCGCCTGCGCGAAGGCGCGCAGCCGCCCCGGAATGACTGTGTGGGGCGGTACGACAGTTCCTAAACATTTTTTCCTATTTCCCGTTGACAATATCCCTTTCTTGATTATATTCCCCCTCGTCCTGCCCCACCGAGAGGGGCGATCGCGATCGTCACGTTCGCGGGGTGGGATGCGGTGGACGCCGGAGATGCGGCGTTACGCGGTTTGGGGGTGACGTCTGTCGTCGGGCAGGACGGATCTGCGCCAGCACTGCCACTGGCAAGGAGACGGCCGACCTTGGGATGGAAAGACCCCCTGGACAGTGTGACGGACGACCAAGTCAAAACGCGTCCGGCTTACTCGCTTGAGGCTCCCTGTCCCTCCGCCGTGGGACCATCATTTTGGTGATCGGACCGTTCGCCAAGGCAAAGTGCAAGCAGGCTGAAAAAAACACCGTATGCGGAACGTCGGGCACTTGCTCGGCGCCTCCGAAAGTCCTGATGCACTCACACTTGCGGAAGACCGCATCGCATCAGGCCCAAGGGTGCAACGGGCACCTGGCGTTCCGCACGCCCTCTCACAGGGGGCAGGGAATGCAAGAGACGACGGCGCCCCCGCGCCGCAAACAATGGGGGTGATGACGCATGTCTGAAATGGAGTGGCTGCCTGACAGTTGAATTCATGTCAGACGTCGCGGCCTGCGCGTAGCGCAAGCCGTTATTGTAGCACCACTCAGCCCACCGCTTCCGGAAATCCTGACCTCCGCTTTTGTGAGGGCTCACAGGCCGTCACCACGAAGTCGCTACCGCATCAGCAAAAACCGCGGCGATCCCGCTCCATCCATTCCGCTCTGTGAAATTCACGTCCGCAGCGTGAAATGTTGTCGCTTGCCAAGGCTGCCGTGAAAGGTCACAAAAAACTGAACTGGGACGAAACACCAATCGGAGAGACGTTTGAGCATCAAGGGCAAGGCATATATCGCCGGCATCTACGAACACCCGACCCGGCATGCGCCGGACAAATCCATTGCGCAGTTGCATGCCGAGGTCGCCAAGGGCGCGCTCGAGGATGCAGGCCTGACGCATAAGGATGTCGACGGCTATTTCTGCGCAGGCGATGCGCAAGGGGGCCTGTGGCCGATGGTCGACTATCTCGGCCTCAAGCCGCGTCACGTCGATTCAACCGAGACCGGCGGCTGCTCCTACATCATCCATCTCGGCCATGCCGCGCAGGCGATCGCCGCGGGCAAGTGCTCGATCGCACTCGTCACATTGGCCGGCAAGCCGCGCACCGGCGTAATGCCACCGCGTCTGCAGGGCGCCGAAGCCGATTTCGAGACTGCTTATGGTGCCACCACGCACAATGCCTATGGCATGTGTGCCATGCGTCACATGCACGACTACGGTACGACCAGCGAACAACTCGCCTGGATCAAGGTCGCGGCCTCGCATCACGCGCAGTACAACCCGCATGCGATGCTCAAGGACGTCGTCACCGTCGAGGACGTGCTGAACTCGCCGATGATCTCCGATCCGCTGCACCGCATGGATTGCTGCGTCGTCAGTGACGGCGGTGGCGCGATGATCGTCACCACGCCCGAGATCGCCAAGAGCCTGAAGAAGCCGCTGGTGCGCCTGATCGGCCACGGCGAAGCCATGAAGGGTCCGCGCGGCGGCAAGGATCTCGATCTCACTTACTCCGCCGGTGTGTGGTCCGGTCCGCGCGCCTTTGAGGAAGCAGGCGTGACCCCACAGGATATGAAATACGCGTCGATCTATGACAGCTTCACCATCACCGTGCTGATGCAGCTTGAAGACTTGGGCTTCTGCAAGAAGGGCGACGGCGGCAAGTTCGTCTCCGATGGCAACCTGATCTCGGGCGTCGGCAAGCTGCCGTTCAACACCGATGGCGGTGGTCTGTGCAGCAATCATCCCGTCAATCGCGGCGGCATGACCAAGATTCTCGAAGCCGTGCGCCAGCTGCGCGGCGAAGCCCATCCCAAGGTGCAGGTGCCGAATTGCGATCTGGCGATCGCCCATGGCACCGGAGGCCTGCTCGGCGTACGTCACGCCGCATCGACCGCTATTCTGGAGCGCGTGTAATGACTGAAGCCAAGAAGTATCCGACGCCGGCCGGCAATCCTGAATCGCAGCCGTTCTGGGATGCGGCCAAGGACGGCAAGTTCATGATCAAGCGCTGCACCACCTGCGGCGAAGCGCACTTCTTCCCGCGCGCGATCTGCCCGTTCTGTTTCTCCGACAAGACCGAATGGGAGCAGAGCTCGGGCGAGGGCGAGATCTACACCTACAGCCACATGCGCAAATCGGCGACCGGTCCCTACGTGATCGCCTATGTGACGCTGAAGGAAGGCCCCTCGGTGCAGACCAACATCGTCGACTGCGATCCGGGCAGTCTGAAGATCGGCCAGAAGGTGAAGCTGGTGTGGAAGCCCACCGACGGCGCGCCGCTGCCGTTCTTCACGCCGGCATAAGCAACGCACACAGGCTGTCATCACCCGCGTAAGCGGGTGATCCAGTAAACGCCGAAAGGCCTGTGTGTACTGGATCGCCCGGTCCTCTAGCGAAGCTCGCTTCGCGCTGCCGGGCGATGACAGTGAGAGAGAAACAGCAACAAACAAGAAAATCGGGAGCGACCGAATGCCCATCAACTACGAAGCCCTGATGGCGATGAAGAACATCGGCCAGAAATATGCCTGGACCGATCGCGAAGTGATGCTCTACGCCTATGGCATCGGCATGGGCGCCGATCCGATGGACGAGCGTGAACTCGCTTTCGTCAACGAGGGCACCTATACGCCGCGTCCGCTGAAAGTCGTGCCGACCTATGCATCGGTTGCCGCATGGGGCTCGGGCCCGGGCGAGATGGGTCTCAACAAGCTGCTGGTGGTCGATGGCGAGCGCGACATCACCTTTCACAAGCCGCTGCCGGTGGCTGCGAAGATCACCGCGGACTCAAGCGTGCTTGGCGTGTTCGACAAGGGCGCCGACAAGGGCGCCGTAATCCTGCATCAGACCATCCTGCGCGATGAAGCCGGGGAGGCGCTGGCGACTCTCGTGGCGTCGCGTTTCGCCCGCGGCGATGGCGGCTTCGGCGGCAAGTCCGAAGGCCAGCCCGAGCCGCATGCGATGCCGAAGCGCGCGCCGGACAAGACCGTCGACATCACGACGCGGCCCGACCAGGCGCTGATCTATCGCCTGTGCGGCGACCGCAACCCGCTGCATAGCGATCCCGAATTCGCCAAGCGCGCCGGCTTCCCGCGTCCGATCCTGCACGGCATGTGCACCTACGGCATCACCTGCCGCGGCGTGCTGCAGACCTATGCCGACTACGATCCATCCGCCTTCAAGCAGCATGCGGTGCGCTTCTCGTCGCCGGTGTTTCCGGGCGAGACTGTCAGCATGGATTTGTGGAAGGACGGCAACGTCGTGTCGTTCGAGGCCAAGGTGAAGGAACGCGGCGTCACCGTGATCAAGAGCGGCAAGACGGTGCTGGCGTAAACTCAGTCCTCTCGACGTCATGCCCGGCCTTGTGCCGGGCATCCACGTCTTGGTCAAAACGTAAGGCGTGGATGGCCGGTTCAAGCCCGGCCATGACGGAGCAAAACAAAAAACCAAAATCGTAAAAATGCAGGGAGCGTGCCATGGGTCTTCTCGACGGTAAGGTTGCCATCATCACAGGCGCCGGTGGCGGCCTCGGTGAAGCCTACGCCAAACTGTTCGCACGCGAGGGTGCATCCGTCGTGGTCAACGATCTCGGCGGCCCACGCGATGGCTCCGGTTCCGATCTCTCCATGGCGCAGCAGGTCGTCGACGCCATCAAGAAAGAGGGCGGCAAGGCCGCCGCCAACGGCGCCGACATCTCGACCATATCAGGCGGCCAATCGGTGTTCGACGATGCCATCAAGGCCTTCGGCAAGGTCGATATCCTCGTCAACAATGCCGGCATCCTGCTCGACCAGACCTTCGCCAAGGCGTCCGAGGCGGCGTGGGACAAGGTGATGCAGGTGCATCTCAAAGGCACGTTCTGCGTCACCCAGCCGGCCTTCAAGTGGATGAAGGAAAACGGCGGCGGCGTCATCGTCAACACGTCCTCGACCTCCGGCCTGATCGGCAATTTCGGCCAGAGCAATTACGGCGCGGCCAAGGGTGGCATCTGGGGCCTGTCCAACGTACTGGCCATCGAGGGGCGCAAATACAATATCCGCGTGTGGACGCTGGCGCCGGGCGCGCTGACCCGTATGACGGCGGACCTGCCGCGCTACATCGAAAATCCCGGTGCGGCGCTCGGCCCGGACGGTATCGCGCCGGCGGTGCTCTACATGGTCAGCGATCTATCCGGCAACCAAACGGGGAAGGTACTCGGCGTGTCCGGCCCGCGCGGCGTCCGCGAGATGAAGATGATGGAAAAAGAAGGCTGGAAGCCGCCCCATGACGGCTGGAGCGCGCAGGACGTGGTGACCCATGCTGGCGAGATCTTCTTCTCGGACGAGGCAAGCCAGCACGGGGCACGGCGTTTTTGAGGGGCATCTAGGCCCGGTTCGGGCGGACAGACCGGATATTTCCCGGTACAATGCCGGCATCCATTCACAGAGGCCCATGATGAAACTGACCGCCAAAGCCGCCGGCACCTTCGCCATCGCACCGACCCCGTTCCTCGACGACGGCCGCATCGACGACAAATCGATCGACGGCCTGACGGATTTCTACGCCCAGGTCGGCTGCAACGGTGTGACCGTGCTTGGCATCATGGGCGAGGCGCCGAAGCTGGAGGGGGCTGAGTCCGAGGCCGTGGCCACCCGCTTCATCAAGCGCGCCAGCGACAAGATGCAGATCATCGTCGGCGTTTCCGCCCCCGGTTTTGCCGCCATGCGTTCGCTGGCGCTGAAGTCGATGGATGCCGGCGCTGCCGGCGTCATGATCGCCCCGCCGCCGCATCTGCGCACCGATGACCAGATCACCAACTATTTCAAGCAGGCGGTGGACGCTATCGGCGACGACGTCCCGTGGGTACTGCAGGACTATCCGCTGACCCTCACCGTGGTGATGACACCTGCGGTGATCCGCAAGATCATCATGGACTCCAAGTCCTGCGTGATGCTGAAGCACGAGGACTGGCCGGGCCTGGAGAAGATCACCGCGCTGCGTAACTTCCAGAAGGACGGCAGCTTGCGCGAGACCTCGATCCTCACCGGCAATGGCGGTGTGTTCCTGGAGTTCGAAATGGAACGCGGCGCTGATGGCGCGATGACGGGTTATGCCTTCCCTGAGCTGCTGATCGACGTCGTCAATCTCTCGAAGAAGGGCGAGCGCGACAAGGCGCACGATCTGTTCGATGCTCATCTGCCGCTGATCCGCTACGAGCAGCAGCTCGGCATCGGTCTCGCGGTCCGCAAATATGTGCTGCAGAAGCGCGGCGTTATTGCATCAAGCGCGCAGCGCAAGCCGGGTGTGGCGATCACGGCGCAGGCGAAGGCGGAGGTCGATTATCTCCTCTCGCGCGTCGCGCGCTACGACAAGCGCGCGAACATCGCACCGCAGTCGAGTGCTGCGGGTTAATAACTCCCCAGAAGTGTCATGGCCGGGCTTGACCCGGCCATCCATCTTCAGGGTTGCCAAGTAAAAGATGGATGCCCGGATCAAGTCCGGGCATGACAAACGAGAGGTCGGCAATCGCCGGCACAACAGGCATCAAAGAATGCCGATCAGGGAGAAACTGAATGCCAAGCGAGCCCGGCGTTGTGCGACCTGCTTCCACCATCCTCCTGCTGCGCAAGGGTGCAACCGACGCCATCGACGTCTTCATGATGGTGCGGCACTATCAGATCGAATTCGCATCCGGTGCGCTGGTGTTTCCAGGCGGCAGCGTCGATGCCGGCGATCGCGAGATCGGCACACGGCCCGAACTCTATAGCGGCGGCCGGGGCCTCGATCCCGATGCGCTGGCTTTCAAGATCGCCGCGATCCGCGAGACCTTCGAGGAAAGCCGCATCCTGCTGGCACGGCCGCGCGGATCGAAAGACCTGATCGCCGCGACGAAGGCGAGCGCTATCGCCGATCAGTATCGCGATGCGCTGAACGAGGGCAAGGTCAAATTCGCCGATATCATCGCCGAGAACGATCTGGAGCTCGCGCTCGATCTGCTGGTGCCCTACGCACACTGGATTACGCCGGAAGGCATGAAGAAGCGCTTCGACACCTGGTTCTTCCTCGCCGAAGCGCCGCCCGAACAGGTCGGCATGCATGACGGCAAGGAATCCACGGATTCGATCTGGCTGTCGCCGCGCGAAGCGTTGGACGGCGGCGCATCGGGCCGTTTCACGCTGCCGTTCCCGACCACGCGCAATCTCATCAAACTCGGCAAGCAGCCCAGCGTCGCAGGCGCAATCGACGACGCCAACCGCAGCACGATCGTCAGCGTGACGCCCATCGTCACGCGCGATGGCGACAAGCGCCAGTTGCGGATTCCGATGGAGGCCGGCTATGACGGCGAGGTGTTCGAACTCACCGGCGCGCCATAGCGCGCTGGTCTATCCCGCCTTGGCTTGCGGCGCCGCTGCGGCATTCTCCCAGAATGGCCGCCGCAACTCGCGCTTCAGCACCTTGCCGGCACCCGACAGCGGGAAGGGCTCGCTGCGCACGTCCACGCTGCGTGGGCACTTGTAGCCGGCGATCTTCTCCTTGCAGAAGGCGATGATCTCGGCGGCGTTGACGCTCGCACCGGGTTTCGGAATGACAAATGCGTGCACGGTCTCGCCCCATTGCGAATCGGGAATGCCGATCACGGCGCATTGCGCCACGGCCGGATGTTGTGCGACGACATTCTCGACTTCGGTGGAGTAGACGTTCTCGCCGCCGGAGATGATCATGTCCTTCATCCGATCGACGAGATAGATATAGCCTTCGTCGTCCATGTAGCCGCCGTCGCCTGTGTGCATCCAGCCGTCGATGACGGCCCTGGCTGTTTCTTCCGGTCGTTCCCAATAGCCCATCATCACGTTCTGGCCGCGCACGGCGACTTCGCCGACTTCACCATTCGGCACGGGCTTGCGATTGGCGTCGACGATGCGGGCCTCGCAGCCGATTGCCGCACGGCCGCAAGCGCGTTGACGGTTCTTCGCCGCAGCTTGCTCGCCAATATGCTGATCCCACGGCAGATGCGTCGCCAGCGGCGACAGTTCGGTCATGCCATAGAGCTGATGGAATTCGGTGCCGGGCATGCCGGCCATCGCGCGTTTCAGTAGTGCATCGTTGATCGGCGAGGCGCCATACATCATGATTTTCAATGATGACAGATCGGCGGTCGCGAAAGCGGAGTGATCGACCAGCATCTGGATCATGGTCGGGACGATCAATGTGACTGACACTTTCTCGCGGGCGATGGTCTGCATCACCAATTCCGGATTGAACATCCGGACGATGACATTAGTGCCGCCAGATGCCAGCGAGGTGAACATCACCCCGCCATTGGCGACATGAAACATCGGCGCTGCGTTGAGATAGATCGAACCATGGGGCAGCAGCCCTTCGCTCATCATATGCAGCGAATTGCTCATGATATTGCCGTGGCTCAGCATTACGCCTTTGGAGCGGCCTGTGGTGCCGCCAGTGTAAAAGATACCTGCGAGATCCTCGCGTGTCCGCATCGCATCCAGCACGGGCTCCGTCGATTGGACCAGCTCATCGTAGTTGTGCGCTTCCGCGGGACCTTTTTCGTCGTCCGCATAGACCAGCGTGAGCGGCATGGCCTTGGCGAGTTCGACGCCCATGGCGGCGAAGACACTGTCGACGACCAACGCGCTGGCGCGGCAGTCGAGCAGGGATTCGAGAATTTCGGCCTGGCTCCAGCGCACATTGGTCGGCACGATTACGGCGCCGGCCCAGGCGATGCCCAGATAGAGTTCGAGATAGCGGTCGGAGTTCAGCATCAGCACCGCCACGCGGTCGCCGTGCTTGACGCCAAGCTTTTGCAGCGCACCTGCAAGACGCGCGACGCGGTCTCCAACCTCGCGCCATGTCCGGCGGCGATCGCCGTCGATGGTGGCTATTGTCTGCGGGCTGGTTTGCAGCGCACGGCGCAGGCCTTGCGTGATGTTCATGGCGTTTCCCCTCGATACTGCGGATGCTGTGCGCATCTCTGTCGCGCGATCATAACCATAGGTGAGGGGCGGGCAAGCGTAGCCGATCGCTTATATCTCACCAGATGGTTCAAAGGAGTTGCGCGAGCTTTGCGATGCAAAACGCGTCAGAGAAAAATCTGGAACTGTTCTCATCTGTTGACGATTCAACTCCTGCGCGTAACATCGCGACAGGCCCGCCAGAGGCCATTGGGAGTGAAATGCATGAGACAGCTTGCTCGTCGGGGCGCGTCTTCGCGTCCATTTTTCAACGGGACACTCAACTCACATATAATACTGCACCGTTGGCTCCGAACATCCATCGCAGTCGCATTTGGTGCAACGTTGTTGGGCGGTGCCGCCAACGCACAGACCAAGGGCACACCAGATCATATCAAGGCGGTTACATCGGTAATCGATAGTGCCGCGATTACGGCCAATACGGCGACGTCCAAGGACTGGCCGACTTACGGCCTCGATTACGCCGAGACACGCTTCAGCAAGCTTAATCAGATCACCGCCGAAAACGTCAAAGATATCGGCCTGATGTGGACCTATAATCTGGAATCCATCCGCGGCGTTGAGGCGACGCCGCTGGTCGTCGACGGCATCATGTATGTATCTGCGCCTTGGAGTGTCGTGCATGCGGTCGATACCCGCACCGGCAAGCGGCTATGGACATTTGACCCACACGTCGATCGTGAGAAGGGCTATCGCGGCTGCTGCGACGTCGTGAACCGCGGTGTTGCGCTCTACAAGGGCAAGGTGTTCGTCGGTGCCTATGACGGCCGGTTGGTCGCGCTGGATGCGGCGACGGGCACGAAAGTCTGGGAGAAGGACACGGTCATCGACCGCAACATGTCCTATACGATCACCGGCGCGCCGCGTGTCTTCAACGGCAAGGTGGTGATCGGCAATGGTGGCGCCGAATATGGCGTGCGCGGTTACGTGACGGCCTATGACGCCGAGACTGGCAATCAGGCATGGCGCTGGTTCACGGTGCCCGGCGATCCCGCAAAGCCGTTCGAGGACGACTCGATGGCCGCCGCGGCGAAAACCTGGGATCCGGCGGGCAAATACTGGGTCAATGGCGGGGGTGGCTCGGCCTGGGATACGATCACCTTCGATCCCGACCTGAACATGGTCTATATCGGCACCGGCAACGGCTCGCCCTGGAATCGCAATCTGCGCAGTCCGGGAGGCGGCGATAATCTCTATCTCGGCTCAATTGTCGCGCTGAATGCCGATACCGGGAAATATCTCTGGCACTATCAGGAAACGCCCGGCGACAACTGGGACTACACCTCGACACAGCCGATGATTCTCGCCGATCTCACCATCGACGGCGCGCCGCGCAAGGTGGTGCTGCATGCGCCGAAGAACGGCTTCTTCTTCGTCATCGACCGCACCAACGGCAAGTTCATCTCTGCCAAGAACTTTGTCGATGTAAATTGGGCCACCGGCTACGACGCCAGCGGAAGACCGATCGAGGTGCCGGAGGCGCGCTCGGCGGACAAGTCCTTCGACAGCATTCCCGGACCGTTCGGTGCTCATAACTGGCATCCGATGTCGTTCAATCCGCAAACCGGGCTGGTCTATCTGCCGGCGCAGGGTGTGCCTTTGAATCTCACGGGCGAGAAGACGCTGGTGCAGAATGCGCCGGGCTCGAACAAGTTCGGCGGCACCACCGGCTGGAATGTCGGCTTCTCGCTCAACGCCGAGCCGCCGAAGAACCCGCCATTCGGTCGCCTGATCGCGTGGGATCCGGTGAAGCAGAAAGAAGCATGGCGCGCCGAATACATCGCGCCCTGGAATGGCGGTACGCTCACGACGGCCGGCAATCTCGTGTTCCAAGGGACCGCGGACGGCCGCTTCATCGCCTATAACGCCAGGACAGGCGAGAAGCTCTGGGAAACGCCGGTTGGCACCGGCGTGGTGGCTGCACCTGCGACCTATATGGTCGATGGCGTACAATACGTCTCGGTGGCGGTCGGGTGGGGCGGCGTGTTCGGCATCACTCAGCGCGCGACGGATCGTGAGGCGCCCGGCACGGTCTACACCTTTGCCATTGGTGGCAAGGCGCCGTTGCCGGCCTTCACCAAGTACCAGATCGGCAATCTGCTGACTGGCGTGAAGTACGATCCCACTCACGTCTCGGAGGGCACCTCGATCTATGTCAACGCCTGCGCGACCTGCCACGGTGTGCCGGGCGTGGACAAGGGCGGCAATGTGCCCAACCTGGGCTATGTCTCCACCGAGACCATCACCAACCTGAAGGACATCGTGTTCAACGGGCCGTTCAAGGACAAGGGCATGCCTGATTTTACCGGCAAGCTCACGGAAGCGGATGTGGTCAAGATCCAGGCCTTCATCCAGGGCACGGCCGACGCGATTAGGCCGAAATAAACACCATGCTGGACGGTTCGGCCCGATCGGGCCGTCCAGCATGTTCCCCCCGCGGCTGAAGTCGGGATATATTGGGACGCTCTGAAGTCCGGTCCCACAACCATGTCCTCTGCCATTACGGCATTCTTTCAGCGGGTCCGATCGTCCTCGCTCTCGATCGGCCAGCTGACCTTCAGCGGGTTCCTGCTGGTGTTGACGGTGATCCTCATCACCAGCATCGCCAGCGTGGTTGCGATCCGTCATATTGACAATACCTTCGCCGAGCTTGAGCGGCTGCAGAGCGTCGGCGATCTGGCCGAAAATATCGACCGTCGCCTCATCAGCCTGCGGCTGGCTGCACGCGATTTCGTCACCGATCCCGACGCACAGCCGGAAAAGGTCTCGCAGGCTGCCACGGCGCTCGGTGATCTCCTCAAGAAGACCCGGATCGAGCTTGCGCCCGAGCAGCGCGACATGATCGACGGTGTCGACGCGCGGTTGACCAAGTACCGCGAAGGGATTGAGCGCGTCTCATCGCTGATTGCACGCCGCTCCGCTATGCTGGCGACGCTCCCGCCGCTCCGCGAGCAATTCGAGAACGCCGTTCCGGATGTGACGAATTCAAATGCCGCCAAGGCCATGTTCCGTGCGCAGAACGAGATCGCGGCGGCTTTGCTGGCACGCGATCCGATCGGAGCCGAGCAGGCCGCACAGCGCATGCGTGCGCTGCCGATCAGCACGCCCGCACTTCGTGTGGCGGCCGATGCCTACACCGATGCAATCATTTCGATCTCGGAAACCGAGAGCGAGATCGCCGATCTCGACAGGGATGTGCTTGGCGCCGAAGGCCGATTGATCGGTCGGGTGACTGAACTATTGCGTGAGCTTAGCGCCCGTCGTGGCCGCGTCCTGTCGCGTGAATTCGCGCGCACGCTGACCGAGGCGAGATGGCAAAGTATCATTCTTGGCACGGCGGGCGTTCTGGTCGGGCTGCTGGCGGCACTTTTCGTGGTGCGGCGGATCGTGAAGCCGCTGAAGGCGATTGCCAAGTCGATCCGTGCGCTGGCCGGCGGCGCCAAGCACACGCCGATCCCGGCCATGGATCTGGAGAATGAAATCGGTGACATCGCGCGCGCCGCGGAGGTGTTCCGCAAGACGCTGGTCGATGCCGATGCCGCGCGCGAGGCGGCCTTGCATGCGCTGGCCGAGCAGAGGCTGGCGGAAGAAAGTTATCGCAAGCTGTTTGAAGGATCCGTCGACGGCATCTATGTGACGACGCCGGCAGGCGCGCTACTCAATGCCAATCCGGCACTGGCGCGGATGATGGGGTATGATTCACCGGAAGATCTGATCCGCGCCACGCTCGATATCTCGCGCAACATCTATGTCGATCCCGCGGCACGCGCCGAGTATCAACAGCGCATGGAAAGCGACGGCATGGTGCGCGAATTCGAGTATCAGGTCCGTCAACGGCACGACACGGTCCTCTGGCTGTCCGACAGCGCCACGGCGGTGCGCGACGAGAATGGCGAGGTTGTGCGCTATGAGGGAACAGTCCGTGACATCACCAACCAGAAACATGCCGAAGCCGCGATCAGGGAAGGCCGCAGGTTGCTGCAGCAGGTCATCGATACCGTTCCTGCCGTCATCAACGTAAAAGACACCGATCTGCGATATGTCCTGATGAACCGCTATATGGCGGGAATTTTCGGCATAGACCCCGGTGAGGCGATCGGGAAAACCACTGGCGAGTTGATGATGCGCTTTGGTGCGTCAAAGACCGACTCGCCTGACAAGATGGTGCTGGCGACCAGAAAGGGGCTCGGTTTCTACGAAGAGGAATACAAGGATGCTGCCGGCGTGATGCGGCAGTGGCTGGTCAACAAGCTGCCTTTGCTGACGGCCGATGGTGATATCCAGAACATCGTGACCGTGGCGCTCGATATCGGCCAGCGCAAGCGCAGCGAGCAGGAGATGCTCAAGGCCAAGGATGCCGCTGAGACGGCGCTACGCAATCTGCGTGAGACGCAGAATTCCTTGATTGAGGCGGAGAAGCTTGCGGCGCTTGGGCGGCTGGTTGCCGGCGTGGCTCATGAGGTCAATAATCCCGTGGGCATCAGCCTGACCGTGGCATCATCGCTGGAACGCAAGATCGCGCTGTTCGGCGAGGAGGTTGCGCGCGGCGAGCTGCGCCGCTCGACCCTGACCGAATTCATCGAGTCCAACCGCGATGCGGCGGCACAATTGGTCGCCAATCTCAATCGCGCGGCTGAGTTGATCCAGTCGTTCAAGCAGGTTTCCGCCGACCGTAATTATTCCGACCAGCGCGTCTTTGATCTCGCCGATCTCACAGAACAGGTGGTGATGAGTTTGAAGCCGGGATTACGAAAACAGAAGCTGGCGCTTTCGGTCGACTGCAAGCCGGGACTGACGATGAACAGCTATCCGGGTCCGTATGGTCAGGTGCTAACCAATCTATTCCTCAATTCCGTCGCTCATGCTTTCCCCGATGGCAATGGTGGCTCGGTCGAGATCAAGGTGCAGGAAGCCGGCAACGATCATGTGGAAATTCTTTTTGCGGATAACGGCGTCGGCATGAGCCCGGAGGTCCGGCGGCGCGCTTTCGACCCGTTCTTCACGACGCGCCGGGATCAGGGTGGCACGGGCCTGGGTCTGCACATCGTCTACAGCATCGTCACCAGCCGCCTCGGTGGTCGTCTGCACCTGCAGTCCGATCCGGGGCAGGGAACGCGCATTCAGATCATCCTGCCGCGCGTCGCGCCGCTGGAGATGGCTGCGGAATAGTAGACGCTGCTACTGCTGAAATTCTGCAAGCTTGCGTAGTGTTGCCCGAAATATCTGGCTGTGCTTGCCGACGAGCGCTGTGCCGTTCATCGTCGCCGACGTATCCGTGAAAGTACCCGACAGACCGATGCCGACCGGTTGGCTCTGGCCGCCGAAGAGTGGGCTCATGTCAGGACTGGGCGTATGCTGCATGACAGAAACCTCGCCCTTGAAGGTGCCGGCTTCCTTGTTGAGCACATAGGTACCGACATAGAACAGGTACGCGTCGCCGCCGAGCAGTTCGCCTTCGCGAAAGGTTACAACACCGCTGCCCTTGCCTGAACGCCCGTCGAGAAGCTCGACATGGATCGAGTAGAGTCCATTCTTCATAATAGCCCGATGGCGCGAACCCGTCCCTTGGTTGCGCAATCAGAAGTATTGCAAAGACCATATACCAACGTCAACGCATTCGCGGGCGCTGTTGGTGCACGAGCGAAAGACCGAGTGACGCAGGCGCGCTCGCTTGCCGCCTTGGCACTTCGCGACGAGGGCGTTCTTAAATACCTCTGCCATTGAAGTTATCACCACAAATTCGCTGCAGTGCGAAGAGAGCCTGCGGGTGCTAACGGAGAATCGCCTATCGTTTGATTGGGCGTCTGTCGCGAAGTTGAAGCGCAGCCGTTCTTCGATAGTCGTATGATGCGCTTTGCGTGAGTGACTACAGAAGAGGCGGGTCTCGCCCGCGACAAACCTGAACATCATTGTGCCGGCCGGGGGCTGGAGCAAGCAAATGAGCGACTGGATGACTTCCGGCGCCGACGCGCCGTGTTCGCTAACTACTATCTCTCACGATCGACGCGTCCGGCGTCGTGCAGGCTGGCTGAAGCTGGGAGCGCCGACCTTGTGTGTTGCGGCTCTGTTATCAGTGCCGCTGATGCAATCGGTCGCTGCGCGCGATCGCGGACAATTCGCCAACACCAGCCCCGATCTGAAAGCCTGGTTCGATAGTCTGCGCAGCGGCAAGGGGCCGTGTTGTTCCGATGCCGATGGCAGTGCGGTCAGCGATGTGGATTGGGAATCCAATAGCGGGCACTACAAGGTGCGGATCGACGGGACGTGGCTCGATGTACCTGACGAAGCTGTCATCACGGTGCCGAACCGCGTCGGTCGCACTATGGTGTGGCCGATACAGGGCTCGTCCGGCACAGTGATCCGTTGCTTCATGCCAGGTAGCATGACGTAGCTGGTCACGACGCCCGGCGGACCGATGCGAGCGCGGCGATCAGCGAGATCGTCGCGAGGACAATGACCACTGCGCCATAGATATCGAGCGTGAGCGGCAGGCCGAGCGTCGGGATTGCCAAGCCTGCGACGATAGTCGGCAGGCTGAAGGCAAGATAGCAGATGATGAAGATCACGGAGAGCAATCCAGCGCGTTCATGCGCGGGGACAAGTGGCACAACGGTCCGGATGCTGCCGAAGAAGCCGGCGCCGAAGCCAAAGCCGGCAATGACGGTGCCAACCAATAGTTGCGGGATGCTTTGTGTATAGACCCCACCCAGCGTGATCAGCACGCCGAGAATAAGACACGCCATGCTGCGGATCAGAATGATGGTGCCAGGCCATTTGCGCGCCACCAGCATCGAGGCGGCACCGCTCAAGGTCAGCGCTGTCACGGCGAGTCCGCCAAGGAGAGGCGAATTCGATCCGGTGATGAGCCGGAGCAGCGAGGGCATTAGCGACAGATAGAACCCGCCCAACGCCCAGACGGCAATGTTGCCCGGCGAGACCAGGGTCAAGGGTTGTCGCACGTAAGGCGGTACGGTCACGATCGGTCGGAGCGATGCCCATGCGCCGGATCGACGGGCGACCGTTTCCGGCATCCACCACAGCAGAATGGCTTGTATGAGCGTTGCTGCGAGGAGCAGCAGATAGACCAGCTGCGTCGGCATTGGCGCGTAGCTGACGAGCACACCGGATAGCAACGCGCCGATCCCTGTGCCCGTGACGGGCGTCAGGCTGTTCATCAGCGATCCATGCACGCGGTTCAGGTCGAGCATGGCTGCACCGATGGTGCCGAAGGCAATGCCGGTCGCAAATCCCTGAATGGTACGGGCAGTGATCAGTGCAACGACGGAATCCGCAGTGATGAAAACCAGCAGTGCCACAACATTCAGGATTAGCGCGGAGAACATTACGGGGCGACGGCCGATGTAATCCGACAATCCACCGACCGTCAGCAGCGCCACCAGCAGACTGAGCGCATAGGCGGAGAACACCGTCGTGACCATAACCGGCGAGAGATGCCAGTGGTCCTGATAGATCCGGTAGAGCGGTGTCGGCGCGCTGGCGAACATGGCGACAGTGCCGAGCGTTGCGATCTGAAAAATAATGGCAGCGCGACGCGTCATCACGCCTTTCGGCCGGGCGTCGAGATTGCTGGACATCGGGGAAGGGACCTAATGGGCAAGGTGGGGCAAGCCCAATGGTCGCTTCCGTCCTTGATTGATTTACCGCTGTCCAATGCTCGCTCAGGTGATGCGCGGAGCAACAGCGGACGAAGATGATGCATGTACGGCCGGGCCTTCACAACGGCGGCTGGCTCGCGCGCCCTGTGCGAGATTGCATGGCTCGTCTGGATCGCGCCCCTTAACACCGCGCGAATCTTTCCTATACTCAGGGTGTCACGAACAATGAAAGGAGGTGGTCCAGTGTCTAATTCCAAGCGCTGTCACCTCGCTGAGGCCGCCCGCTAGGCTCACTCTTTGAGCTTCGGAAGGGCGTCTCGGCGCCTGGTTCAGCGAGAACAGGGAAGGGGCGCGCCGAGTGATCGGTGCGCCCTTTCTTCTGAGCGCAAACCTGTCGCGCCGTGAAACATGACGCTTGATCTGCCGGTCATCCGTGACAATCTATCAGACGTTGCTTGTGTCCGGAGTAGCAGCAATGCCGGGAACACCGCGCGATCTGGCGGAGAGAATGGCCGCGCGCCAGCAGCGGCGTGCCATTGATGACGGCTATGTGCGCGAGAGCTTCACACAGCCACGCGAAAATGCCCGCAAGACGGCGCGGGCGTTTCTGGATCGGTTCCCGAAGCAAGCCTACATGAGCGAAGTCGAGCGCTGGCGCGAGCTGCCGGACGGCGACATTGAATTTACGATGCGGCGGCTGCGGACCGCTGATTGAGCTGACACGCTGCGATCATCTGGCTGATGTCGTGCTCGCTCATGCCTGTAGCGTCCGATTTTTCGACTGCATCGGAGGCACATGCATGGATCGCATAGCCGATATCGAGAAGACGACGCGGCGGATCTTCCTCGCCCAGGCCGACCTCCGTCACCAAGCCACTCTCGACGGCATGCCGCCAGACATCGGATTTGTTGGGGAAGGCCTTACTGACTTTGACCGAATTTGAAAACAGCGCGTAGGGCATGCGGCAACCTCCGTGATGAGGCGATAACGCGGAATATGGCATCTGGTTGCACTGCAGCAAGCCCGACTTTCGTTACCCACGAGGTCGTGATGATCGGTCGGCTGTCAGTCCCGCTGGGTAATCTGCAATTCCAGCAGCGCCATGGTCTGGAGCATCGTGGGATCGCGTTCGCCCTCGCTTGTGGTGCGCAGGATGCTTTCGGCGATGGATTGCACGTGAGCGGAGTTGACGGGATGCGGCAGCGTTGAAACAGCTCCGTCCAGCGCCTGTTTCATCACTGAGATCGTGTCTGGCGGAAACGCGGCATGGGAAAAGTTTTTCACGGCGGCTCCGGGGTTCAAACGGATAAACGCACCCAACTGTCAATGGGACAAGAGTTGGCGTGCGCGAACGTTCCTGCCGCAAAGTTGGGCAGATCCGTGCAGCGGCGTCGGCTGCCGCGTGTCGGCGCCAGGTTCCAGAAATGGTCGCAGGGATGTCAGGATTCGGTGTCAGCCGGCCGGGCGGCTTTCTTCTTGGCGCCCTGTCGCAGAAATGTCGCGCCGATCTCCTCGCCATTGACCCAGGCCAGCTCGCAGCGACGGAACGCCAGTCCTGTGGACGACAGCAGCAGGAAGAATTCCTTGAGATTGATACCCTCGATCGAACTCTCGACGATAAGGCGTGCGCCCGTCTCGGACACGTCCATGATGCGGCAGCTGCGGCGCCATGTGCCATCAATGGCCATGAGCCAGACAGGGAAACCGCGCTCGAACGCGACGCGGCCAGCATTTGGTTTTTCAGGGGTCATCGACGCTTCCTTGGCGCCGGGGATTTTAAATTGGATGGTGGTAACGGCTGGTAAATGCCGCTGACGGCAGACTTTGCGGTTCAGCACGCCATCAAGATGTTGTTTTCAAAGAGCGCCGCGGCGCACAGCCTTATTCGGTTGAATGGTGCAACCGCAACGACGGGTTTCAGACGCGGCGGTTGTGAAGGTGCGCGTTAACGGAATGGTTACAAGCTGGTGCAATGTAAAGTGGAATCCATGGCTTGTTGAAGGGCCTCGGCGGAGCACGTTACTGCATGAACACGCCAGCTGCCCTGATATCTGCCGGCGTGGGTGCAGCGTTTTTTGCGGCCGCATCCGTGTTTTATTATCAGCCGTCCTTCATTCGGCCCGACTATGCGCTGGATGCCATCCTGACAACCAATCACTCGAAGGCGCGTGCTGCAGTCACGCGACTCTTGCTCAACCCGTCATCTGCGCAATTCGATGGCTTGCGGTCGGTCCAGGTCGATACCAGGAAATATGTTTGCGGCAGCGTGAACGCCAAGGACAAATCGGGAGCTTACAGCGGGCATCGAGCTTTCGTTTACACGGTCGCCATCGACTTTGCGCGTATCGACGACGATGGAGAGATTGCGCAACGGCACGATGCGTACAAGGCTTGTCCGGTCTCTGAAGAAGAAGAGAAGCTGGCTCAACAGAAGATCGGCATATCACCCAGTGCGCTCCAGGCGATCAAGCTGGTTCAAAAGACACTGCCGACAGCCGATCCGTCAGTGCTCACGAACATGGCGTCGCAACTATCGCCAGCGGGCAGTGGACCGGCCGGGACGACCGAGCAGCAACTCGGCCGTCTGGCAGGCCAACCCGGCTCGGGTGGGCAACAATCGGAAACCCAGACATTCAATCGCACGCCCGGCCCCGAAGCCGACTGGCGTGCCGACAAGCCGCCGACCGCCTGGCCAGTCTTTCCGCCGGACCACGTATTGGCGAAGCCTGCCCAGAAACGAACGAATGCCGAGGCGTTGGCGCTGGCAAAATCGGTCGAAGATCTCTGGGTAAAGTCCAAAGCGGGAACCTCATCTCAGCGGCCTTCGCTGGACGAACTTCGAGAGGCCCTTCGGGCTCTGATCGCCATCGATGCCAAGAGTGCCGAGTTTCCCCGCGCTTGGGCGGCATTCATCCGGTTGCGGATGATCGAGCGCGAAGCGAGCGCTTAGTCTCTGGAAAAGCCGAATGGACACAGGCGTTTAAGGGCACCTGTCATGGTGCACTCGGAGCGATTCGAACGCCCGACCCTCGGAATCGAAATCCGATGCTCTATCCAGCTGAGCTACGAGTGCGACGGCGGCACCATAGCGGCGAAAGTCGCAAAAGCTAGCCCCGCGATGAGGAGCGCAGCGGTTTTGCCTAACGTCAGGGGGCTGCTCGCGATAGTCTGCCTTTATGAATCAAGGCCGACTCAAATCCGGTCCGGCGGATTTCGTCCTGTCCGGGTGGCTACCGACTGCGCTGCTTCTGATCGTGACCCTGGTGGTCGGTCCCGCGCTGGGCGGCCTGTCGCGTCCGCTCTTCGTGGTCGGCTGCGCGGCTGCTGGCTGGCTGGCCTGGCAACGCAGCACCGCGGCCCATATCCAGTCGGCCATCCTTCTGTTTGCCTTCGCACCATTCGTGCGGCGTGTGGTCGATGTGTCGGTGGGCTACGACGCCGCCAGCATCATGCTGATCGGACCGCTGCTATTTATCCTGACGCCGTTACCGAGCCTGTGGACGTTGCTGTCGTCCCGCGAGCAGTTGCGCGATCCCTGGCTGATCGCGCCGGCTATCGTGCTGGCCTGCATCGCTTACGGTGCCATGCTGTCGGTTTTTCAGAATGACTGGATGAGCGCGGCGACAGGTGCGTTGAAGTGGGCGGCACCTGTGCTTTACGGCATCGCTTTGCAGCAGCGCGCAAGGTCCGACGGCGAACTCGTCAATGCCATGGCGCGTATCTTTCTGGTCGTGCTGCCGCTGACGGGTCTCTACGGCATCTGGCAATATGTCGATCCGCCGAGTTGGGATCGGTTCTGGATGAACTACGCCTCGATCCTGTCGGCAGGGTATCCGTTGCCCTATATGGTGCGCGTCTTCAGCACGATGAACGGGCCCGCCACTTACGCGACCTTCACCGCAACGGGACTGCTGTTGCTGGGCTTCCTGAGACCGGGATGGCAGTCGCTGATTGCCCTGGCGCCCGCGGCACTGGGCCTGTTGCTGTCGCTGTATCGGACCGGCTGGATCGCGCTCGCGCTGGCCGTGGTGTTCTGCATGGTGTTTCAATCCACGCGGCGGCGGGCGCTTGCGACCGGACTTGGCATCGTCGGTGCAGCCATGGCCGCGGTCCTGTTCACGCCCTTCGGCGATGTGATCACCGAGCGGCTGCAGTCGCTCGGCAGCGGTTCCGAGGATGGCAGCGGCAACGAGCGTCTCGAAGAATTCGTGACGCTGTGGAATACACCTGACAGCATGGTGGTGGGGTCTGGCTTCAGCTTCACCGATATCGGTGTCGCGGGCACTATGCCGGTCGATGGCCAGATCATTGCGAGCTGGCTCACGCTCGGCATTCCCATCGGACTACTTTGTTTGGCAGCCTATATTTGGGTCGGGGTCTGGAGCACGTCTGCGGCATGGCGGATGCCGACCAAAGAAGGCGTGGTGCTCGGTGCTCTCTCGCTCGGCGGTATCCTGATTCACTTGCCCCTGACCAGTATCTCGTCAGGTGAGATATCGGCCCTGTTCTGGATGATCTTCGCGATGGCCTGTCCGCACGACCAAACTGCCAGACCTGCCGAGGATGCCGCGATGCCCCTGGAGCAGGCGCGGACCGGCAGAGTTTAGTCCGATCGGGCCGCCTGGCTGACAAGCGGAGCGGGTGCAGGTTTGCGCTTCGGCAGTGGCGCAAGCCCGAGTGGTGCGAGCAGGTTCAGCCGCTGCAACACGACATGGGCTACCATGGGCAAGATCACGCCGGCCGCGGTGCCTGCGAGGAGATAGATCCACGGCATTGGCGGCACGTGCAGCATCTGCATGATGATCCGTGTTCCGGATCCCGCCATGATGTGCAGGACATAGATCGTCATGGACATCACGCCGACGAGTGCAAGCCAGCGATGCCGGGTTTCGTTGAGCAACTTGCAAAGCAGCACCACGCCGGTGATGCCGAGGATACATGCCGGAAGCGATGCTATGCCATTTGCGTCGAAGCCGGAGAGATGTCCTCCAGCGGCAACCCCAGCAGTGAAAGCGGCGGCGATCACGGTCAACATGGTCCAGCCCGTTCTCCCACGAGGCTGCCACGCCATCACAATGCGGGTTGCATAGAGACCTGCGACATAAAACGGCAGGTGATGCATCGTGAGCGCAAGATCGGGCCGGATCGGCAACAGCATGAATATGATCAGGCCAGCGAGCGCGACGACAATCATGATGGTGCGATTGGGAATGAGTACCGCCAATATGTGGCAGATCATCAGGGCATATAGAAACCAGAATTGCGCCATCGGCCGATACCAGATCGCCACGAGGTCGCTGGTGGTGATCGGAATATTGGCATTGCGCGATATCAGCATGATCACGCCGCCCTGGATCAGCGACCAAAGCACATAGGGATAGGCGATCGTCCACGCCTTACTGCTGAGGAATGCTCGAGTGCCGCGTGTAAGGCTATGCTGTACGTTCAGGCCCGCGAGAAAGAAGAACAGCGGCATGTGGAACGTGTAGAGCGTATAGCTCATCCACTGCGCGAGCGGCCCGTCAGGAAACAGATGTGGCGGTATCAGGCCGCCGAGTACGTGGCCATAGACCACGAGAATGACGCCTATACCGCGAGCAAAATCAATCCAGACCTGACGCGTGCGATCGGTCTGCGATCTTGGTGCTTCTGCATCTTCGGCTGGCGATAGTTGCATCGTAGGACATCGCTGGTTCTGAATATCTGGATCAGCAAGACAACATACGCCGAGAGCCGTACACCATCGTTAACGCCGATCCATGAAATGGCGGTCGGGCGTTCATAGGTGCTTTTCTGGAAAACAGGCTTGATTTATCGGCCATTTCGGTGCCCATCTGCGCCGACAAGCTGTCGGCAAGCCGTTCTGTGGCCAGTTCGGTCTCTGCCACATGTTCGAGGACTACCTGTGACTGACTACGTTCGCAAAATCCTGGACAGCCGCGTCTACGACGTCGCGATCCAGACGCCGCTGGACCCGATGGTTCGGCTGACCGCGCGCATGGGAAGCCCCGTGCTGCTCAAGCGCGAGGATTTGCAGCCGGTGTTCTCGTTTAAGATTCGTGGCGCGTACAACCGCATTGCGGGGCTGTCTGCGGAGCAGCGCGCGGCCGGCGTGATTTGCGCGTCGGCTGGCAATCATGCGCAGGGCGTGGCGCTGTCGGCGCAGCGGCTCGGGATCAAGGCAACCATCGTGATGCCAGTGACCACGCCGCCAATCAAGATCGATGCTGTCAGATATTGGGGCGGCAATGCCGTGCTGTTCGGCGACACGTTTGACGAAGCAGCGGCGCATGCGCGCAAGCTCGAGGCCGAGCAGAAGCTGACCTTCGTGCATCCCTATGACGATCCCGACGTGATCGCGGGGCAGGGCACCATCGGCATGGAAATCCTGCAGCAGCATCCCGATCCCATCGAGGCGGTGTTCGTGCCGATCGGCGGCGGCGGGCTTGCGGCCGGCGTTGCCTCCTTCATCAAATTTCTGCGCCCGGAGACCAAGGTCATCGGTGTCGAGCCCGTCGATGCCGCATCGATGAAAGCCGCGATAGATGCTGGCGAGCGCGTCGTTCTCAATCGCGTCGGTTTGTTCGCTGACGGTGTGGCCGTGCGCCAGGCTGGGGTCGAAACATTCCGTCTCTGCCGTGAATTGCTTGATGATGTGATCACGGCCGACACCGACGAGATGTGCGCCGCCATCAAGGATATTTTCGAGGATATGCGCGTGATCGCGGAGCCGGCCGGCGCCTTGGCGCTGGCAGGACTGAAGAGCTATGCCGCGAACAATCCCACGCGCACGGGGGCGCTGGTCGCCATCAACAGCGGCGCCAACATGAATTTCGATCGCCTGCGGCACGTCGCAGAGCGTGCCGAGGTCGGTGAAGCGCGTGAGATCCTGCTGGGCGTGACCATTCCGGAGCAGCCCGGCAGCTATCGCCGCTTTATTCAGACCATCGGCAATCACAACATCACCGAGTTCAACTATCGCTATGCCGACGCCAAGGAAGCCAATGTCTTTGTCGGCCTGAAGCTGAGTGGCGCCAAGAACGACAAGGGCGAGCTGATCGGGCAGTTGCAGGCGCTCGGTTACAAGGTGCTGGACATCAGCGCGGACGAAACCGCCAAGTTGCACATCCGCTATATGGTTGGCGGGCGAGCACCGCCGGCTTTGCGGGACGAGGTTATCCTGCGCTTCGAGTTTCCGGAGCGTCCGGGCGCCTTGCTGAAATTTCTCGACCAGATGGGCGCGGACTGGAACATCACGCTGTTCCATTACCGCAATCACGGTGCGGATTATGGCCGGGTGCTGGTTGGCATTGAAGTTCCGCAGGCCGACCGGCCGACCCTGACGCAGCGGCTGACGTCGCTCGGCTATCCCTATGAGGACGAAACGCAAAATCCGGTCTACCGGATGTTCCTGAACGGCTAGGCCGGGTAGGGCAGACAGTGAGGCAGGGCCGATTTCTGCCTTTTTTCGCTCAAAGCCGATGCTTAACGGAATACTAGCACTGTCCGGCGAGAGTCGGGCGGTGTGCTGATGCCGGAATGGGCGTTGGCTTGGGTCCCCTTACCGGTTTCATCGCGTGATGCGCCTTTCGCTGCTGCCTGTGCTGATGTCGTTGTTGGTGCTATCCGTGGCTCCGGCCAAGGCCGATTTGCGCATCACCCGCGACCATGGCGGCTATGTCGAGGAATACAAGGCCAAGTATGAGCGCATCCGCGACCGCAAGGAGCGGGTGATTATCGACGGCATCTGCAATTCGGCCTGCACGCTGGTGTTCGGCATCGTGCCGATGAACAAGGTCTGCGTGACTCCGCGGGCCAGTCTCGGCTTCCATCAGGCCTATTACGACAAGGCTTTCACCTTCGGCATGAAGGTGATCAGCTACGAAGGCACCTCGGACCTGATGGCCTATTATCCGCCGCCGGTGAAAGACTGGCTTGCGCGTAACGGCGGTCTCACGCCGGAAATGAAGAAGATCAAGAACGGCATGGATCTCTGGAAGATCGTCGATCCATGCCCGGAAGAGTTTTTCTAGCTCTCAATCTTCAATCGACCTGAATGCCTTCGCGGTCATGACACCGCGAGCCGCGCGTCGCCGCGCCTGATCAGCGCCAGCGCGACCAGCACCGTCGGCGCGAGAATGCAGGCGGCGAGGGCAATGATCTGCCACTGCGACAGCGGATTGATGCCGCCGCCTGGTGTCGCCAGCACGAAGCCGCCGATCACCAGCAGGACGCGCAGCGGCCATTCCATCGCGCCCGCCCGTCGGAGATCGCCGACATAGGCCTGATAGCCCTGGATGCCGCCGCAGATGAAGATGATGCCGAGACAGGCAAGGCCGGTCAGGCCGAAGGCTTCGAGATAAGGGCTGTCGCCCTGCAATAGCAGCGCCGGATTCAGCACGAAGAAGAACGGGATGAAATAGATGATGCTGCCGACCCACATCGACTCCCAGCCAGTCTTCATCGCCGGCGCGCCGGCAATACCGGCGGCCGCAAAGGACGCGATGGCGACCGGTGGCGTGATCGACGACAGCATGCCCCAATAGAAGATGAACATGTGTACGGCCATCTTGTTGAGGCCGAGCTTCTCCAGCGCCGGCGCGACGAGAATGGCGAGGAAGATGTAGCAGGACGTCGTTGTCAGGCCGAGGCCGAGGATCAGGCTGGTGAAGGCGCACATAATCAGCAGCAGGAAGACGTTGCCGCCGGCGATCGCCAGAAGGTCGTTGGCCAGGCTTGAGATTACGCCGGTGAGCGAAAAGGCGCCGATCAGCAACCCGCAGCCGGCGAGGATCGCGATTAATTCGACGAAGGTCTTGCCGTTGAGTTCGAGGAAGTGAATCCAGCGCACGCCGCCCCAATTTTTGCCAGGGAAGAATTCATTGAGCGCAGCGAGGATGCACATTCCCCATAGATAGGCGTTCTGCAGATCGAGCCAGACCATCAGCCCGGTCAGCGCAATCGAGAGCGCCAGGACGGCGGTGTTGCCCTTCTTCCACTGTGCGGGGCCTGACCATTGATGCAGGATGACCAGCAAAGCGGTGGCATAGAACGGCGCGTGGCTCTCACGTTTGAAGTACAGCAGCATCACGACAAGGATCGCGATGACAAAGAGATAGTACCAGCCCTCCTTGAGCGCATCCATGAAGCGGGGCAGTTCCTCGCGCGGGATTCCTTCGAGCTTGTGGCGCGCGGCGTAGCTGTCGACCTGCGCGAACAGACCGAAGTAATACAGGATCGACGGAATCGTGGCGGCGAGTGCGACGTCGGCATAGCTCGTGTTCATGAACTGCGCCATGACGAAGGCTGTCGCGCCCAGCACCGGCGGCGCCAGCACGGCGCCGGTGGACGCGCAGGCTTCGATCGCTCCGGAATAGGACGGCGTGAAGCCGGTTTTCTTCATTGCAGGGATCGTCATTGTTCCGGCGGTCAGCACGTTGGAGACGATGCTTCCGCCGACGGTGCCAAGCAGGCCGGATGCAAAGATGCACACCTTTGCCGCGCCACCACGGAAGGTACCGCACATCGCGAAGGCAATGTTGATGAAGAACTTGCCGGCGCCGGTCATCATCAGCGCAGTGCCAAACACCAGGAAGCCGATTACGGTATCGGCGAAGGCCTGGATCGGAATGCCGAGCAGGCTCTCGCCAGACAGCACGTGATAGGCCGTGGTTTGCTCCAGCGTCGACTGGGTGCCGCGAAATGGTCCGAGCCATTTTGCGTCGGCAAACAGCGGATACAGTGTGAAGGGGAAGACGCTGAGCAACAGGCTCCAGCCGCCGGTACGGCGCAGCGCCTCCATCAGCACAAACCACATCACGAGGCCTGCGGCGATCACCGGCTTAGGTGCGCCGTCGAATTCCCAGCCGAATTGGGCGGCCTTGCGGATGTTCATCATCAGGAAGATCGCCGCTGCGAAAGTGGCGACGAATAATACGACGTCGTACCACGGCACACGGTCGAGATCGGCCTTTGACGTTCCCGGAAAGATCAGGAACGTGAACGGCAGCATCAGTGCGATCAGCAGATAGAAATATTCGGTGTTGAGTTGCGTGACATCGACGAAGAAGCGCAGCGAAAATTGCTGGTTGATGCAGAGCAGGATGGTCGCAAGGGTGGCCAGTATGAGCGCCCAGCGCCACACGCCGTGCAAGGCGCGGACGCGCGAGACCTCGGATTCCTGGAGGTCGGCGACCCCATGGGGATCGTCGAGCTCCATTTTTACGCGAATGTCGGATGCGGGCCGCGCATGATCGGGTGATGAAACTGACATGATGGCCCCGATCAGTGTTCGCGGGTAAAGCTGGAAATGACGACGCTATTCGAAGCCGTTCGGCATGCCGGCCTTCTTGAGCGCAGCCGCGCGGGCGTTCATCCAGCCGTCGAGAAACTCCTTTTCGCCGGCTGATGCACTGGCCTTGGCGTATTCGCTCCATGCCGCCTTCAAGACGTCCTGCCGCTTCAGCAGTCCGTCATTGTGTGTCTGGTCTTCCGGCGTCCAGTTGCCGGCTTCCTTGAGGGCTTTCACGGCACCGGGATGAAACGGAACGACCCATTTCATGGACTGCGCTTTTACGGCGAGGCCCAAAGCGCCTGGTGCGTTGTCTTTGTAGGCGTCGAAGTTGACGATCATTGCCTTGGTGATCGCGTAGATCTGATCTTCCGCCTGCGAGCCGTAGACGGTCGCGACGGGGTAGGGGTAGGTGCTCATGTTGACGGGCGCTGATGCCGTGATGCCCGCGCCGCAGGTCGCGACATGCGGATTGAAGAACGGTGCCACCCGCTTGACGCGCTCCCAACCGGCCTTGTCTTCAGCGGGGAGGGGCGGCCAGATGATGCCGCGCGGCGATGTCTCGACTTCCTTGGCCGGGCCGGTGATGGTGGTAGCAAAGGCGGCATCGACGTCGTTGTTCACCATGCCTTTCCACATTGCGCCGTAGCTTGCGAACTCGATCGGCTTGATGTCTGCCTTTGTGAGACCGCCGAATGCCATGATCGCAAGCGAGTTCTGGTTCAGGGCAGGTGAGCCGACGACGAAGCCGACGCGTTTGCCGCGTAGATCCTTGATCTCCTTCACGCCGATATCGCGGGCGACGCCGAGCGAGGCGCCATTACAGTCGATGGTCGACAGCGTGACCTGTGCTGGCTGTGGACCCCATTCCTTGACGCCGAATTCGAACACGCCTTCCTGCGCGAAGTAGATGCCCGAGCCCATCCAGGCAATTGTGGCGCGACCGGCGCGCAATGGCGCCAGCCGCGCGACATCATTGCCGGCGGGCAGCACACGCACGTCGGTGGAATATTTGTCCTTCATCATCTTGCCGACGGCGACGGCGATGTTGAAGCCGGCAGTGCCGGTGTCATAGGCGGTGACCGCCATGGTTGGTGGAAGCTTGATATCCTGTGCGCATACAGCGCCGGTCGAACTGAACACGGCAACGGACGCCAGCGTGATGAGCCGGTGAAGCATTTTCCCCTCCAGATGCATTCGCTTTGCGAATTGCTTTTTATTGTTCGGCGATCATGTCATCGCCGTCCGGCGCTGGCAATGTCCTGAGGCAGTTCGCTGGATGATAGGAACGATCACTATCTCAGACAGAATGCCGCGGCACATCGGTACTGCTCACGTCTCGACTGTGCCGAGCAACTGTCCTTCCGCGACCACGTCGTCGACCGCGACGATCATCGATTTGATTTTACCTGCGGCAGGGGAGGCGACCGGAATTTCCATCTTCATGGCTTCGACAAAAGCCACTTCGTCTCCTTCATTCACGGAAGCGCCGGTTGCGAGCGGTAGTGAGCAGATGCGGCCGGCGACTTCACTGAGGATCTTGATCTCTGGCATGGTGTTCTCCGCGATCACGCGGGCGGCTGCTCGCTATAGGTGTAGCGCCGACGCGACCGGACAATCCCTAAGAATGAGAAGAAACGAGCAGCTTGGTGTTGTCGCCGCAGATTGCCTGAGGTAGCGTAGCCCGCAAGTGGAATATAATTCCGCAGAGTGGAACGGGATGGCGGCGCACATCGGGGCAATCCAACGGATTGGCTCCCCGCGAGATGCGTCGTTTTAAGGGAAACGCATCATGGGACGACGTTCGGAACGGCTCAGCAAACAAGGCATGCTCGCCAGCGATCTGGCAGGCGACGGCGATGTGATCCAGGTGGTTTCGCGCGCCTTTGATATTCTTCGCTGCTTCGAGGGCCATGATGCCCGACTGGGTAATCTCGAAATTTCCAATCGCTGCGGCCTGCCGCGCTCCACCGTATCGCGCCTGACACATACGCTGACGCGCATGGGCCAGCTCGCCTATTTGCCTGCAGATCAGAAGTACCGCATCGGATCGAGTGCGGTCGCGATGAGCGCGTCGATGATGCGGGGACTTCAGGTGCGCAACCTGATCCGCCTGCGTTTGCAGGAAGTGGCGGAGCAGGTACCTGGCACGATTGGCTTCACGATTCCTGATCGTTTCCACATGGTCTATCTCGAATATGCCCGCGCCGATCACGCGCTCGGATTGCATTCGACCACCGGCAGCCGCATTGCCATGGGCCGGACTGCAGCCGGTCACGCCTACACCGCAGCGCTCGATGAAGACGTCGGCAATGCCCTGATCAACGATATCGCGCGCGAAATGCCCGAGGACGCCAAGATCCTGCGCGGCAAAATCGCGAGCAATCGCGAATGTCTGCGTGACAATGGCTACGTTCTCGCAGGTGGCCTTTGGTCGCCGCATATCACCGGAATTGCGACGCCGATCTGGTCGCCGCAGTATCAGACCTATGTGGTCGTCACTATCGGTCTGCTTGCCGCCATGTATGACGAGCAGCGCCTGCAGGACGAGATCGCTCCGATCCTGCGTCAGCTCAGCAGCAGGATCAGCATGATGGTTCAGAATGCAGATAGCGGCCTGACCAGTGCGCCCGTTCCAGATGCGCCTCCCGCGCCAACAGCTCAGAAAAAAATGCTCCCGGAGGGATTGAATGAACTGGAAGCCGGAACTCGACGACCTCGCCCGGCGCGAAGCCTTCGCGCGGGAGATGGGGGGCGCTGACAAGGTCAAGCGACAGCATGACCAGGGCCGGCTCACGGTTCGTGAGCGTATCGACAGACTGATAGATGCAAAAAGCTTTCACGAAGTCGGGGCCGTCTCCGGCATCGGTGAATATGATGCATCCGGCGAGTTGAAGCACCTCACGCCGGCGAATTGTGTATTCGGTCGTGGCAAGATCGACGGTCGTCCCGTCGTCGTTGTTGGCGATGACTTCACCGTGCGCGGCGGTTCGGCAGACGCCTCGATCTCGGCTAAGCCGCTGATGGCCGAGGAAATGGCGCATGACTTCCGGTTGCCGATCATTCGCGTGATCGAAGGCTCCGGCGGCGGCGGCTCGGTCAAGACCATCGAGACCAGGGGCGCAGCCAATCTGCCGGGCGGTGTCGGCGGCACGCGCTGGTACTGGTACACGACGTCCAATCTGGCGCAGGTGCCAGTCATTGGCCTCGGCCTTGGTTCAGTCGCCGGCCTCGGTGCCGCGCGGCTTGCAGCCAGCCACTACTCGGTCATGACCAAGAATTCCGCGATGTTCGTCGCCGGGCCTCCCGTTGTCGCGCGCCTCGGCCAGTCGCTTGAGAAGAAGGAGCTCGGCGGCGCCGATATCCAGACGCGCGCTGGCGGCGTCGATCATGCCGTGGAGACAGAAGAGGAGGCCTTCGCCTGCGCGCGGCGCTTCCTGTCCTATCTGCCATCGTCCGTCTATGACCTGCCGCCCACGATCGCCTGCAATGACGATCCCGAACGTGCGGAAGAATCTCTGCTGAACGCCGTGCCGCGCAATCGCCGGCAGGTCTACAAGATGCGCCCGATCATCGATGCGGTGGTCGACAAGGGCTCGTTCTTCGAGATGGCCGCGAATTTCGGCCGGCCGATCATCACCGGTTTTGCGCGTCTCGAAGGCCGTGCGGTGCTGCTGCTCGCCAGCGATCCGTTTCATTATGGCGGTTCGTGGACGGCGGAAGCCTGCCAGAAGGTCGTGCGTTTCGTCGACCTTGCCGAAACGTTCCATCTCCCGGTCGTCTATCTCATGGATTGCCCGGGCTTCATGATCGGGCTCGATGCGGAGAAGGCGGCGACCATCCGGCACGGTGTTCGCGCCATGACAGCAGTCAATCAGACCACGGTGCCGTGGTGCACGATCATCATTCGTAATGCCTTCGGCGTCGCTGGCGTGGTGCATCAGCCGGCCAACCGGTTCTCGATGCGTTACGCATGGCCTTCGGCCTATTGGGGCTCGCTCCCGCTGGAAGGTGGCATCGAGGCTGCCTATCGCGCTGAGATCGATGCGGCGGAGGATCCCAAGGCCAAGCAGCAGGAAATCGAGGACCGCCTCAACAAGCTGCGTTCGCCATTTCGCTCGGCCGAGAAATTCTGGGTCGAGGAAGTCATCAACCCGACGAAGACGCGCTCGCTATTGTGTGAGTTTGCGCGTCTTGCCGAACCGCTCCGCAATGCAGGCCCGTCACGGCTGGCGATGCGGCCGTAAGCTGCGGCCTACATCCGCCGCAGCACGATCGTGGCGTTCACGCCGCCAAAGCCGAAGCCGTTCGACATCACATGGTCGATGGCTATCGGCCGTGCCTTGCCGCGGATCAGATCGATGCCTTCGGCAGTGGGGTCGGGGTTTTCGAGGTTGAGCGTGGCCGGTGCGATCTGGTCGCGCAGCGCAAGGATCGCGTAGACCGCCTCAAGCCCTCCGGCTGCACCGAGCAGGTGACCCGTGGCGGATTTGGTCGAACTGACAGCGACCCCGCCAGTCGTGCCGAAGATGGTCTTGATGGCTTCGAGTTCGCCATGATCGCCGACCGGCGTCGATGTCGCATGGGCGTTGAGATGCTGGACATCGGCAGGCGTGATGTTGGCCTGTGCCAGAGCGATATCCATCGCGCGCCTGGCGCCATCGCCGTCCTCGCGACCGGCCGTCATGTGGAACGCATCGGACGTCGTGCCGTAACCGATCAGTTCAGCGATCGGCTTGGCGCCGCGTGCCAGGGCATGATCCAGTTCCTCAAGCACCACGACCCCGGCGCCTTCGCCCATCACAAAGCCGTCGCGGTCGCGATCGAACGGACGCGAGGCGCGCTCCGGATTGGCAACGAAGTCGGTGGAGAGCGCGCGAGCGGCGGCGAAGCCGCCGAGGCTGACGCGGTCGATGCAGGCCTCGGCTCCCCCGGCGATGGCGACGTCCGCTTCGCCGGCGCGAATGAGACGTGCAGCGTCACCGATCGCCTGCACGCCGGCGGCGCAGGCTGTCACGGGTGCGCCGAGCGCGCCCTCGAAGCCGTAGCGGATCGAGATATGACCGGCCGCGAGATTGACCAGGAATGAGGGCACGGTGAACGGCGACAGCCGGCGGATGCCCTTGGTATCTGTCGTGCGGACGGCGTCGGCAATCGCCGGAAAGCCACCGATGCCGGATGCGATGATCGTGGCGGTGCGCTGGCGCTCTTGCGCGGTCTTCGGCTGCCAGCCTGCCTGCGCGATGGCCTCATCGGCGGCCATCAGCGCAAACAGGATGAAGCGATCCATCTTCTTCTGATCTTTGCGCGCCGCCGCCTTGTCGGGATCGAAACCGCCTTCCGGATCATTGGTGATGTCAGGCACCTGGCCGCCGACCTTGGCGGTGAGATCAGCCGTCATGGCCTCCGGCAACAGGCGGATACCGGATTGCCCGGCGAGCAGCCGGGACCAGTTGATCTCGACGCCGCAACCGAGCGGCGACACCGCTCCCATCCCCGTAATTACAACGCGGCGCATGATGTATTCCCGTTCTGATATGAGTGGCGAGCGGCCTGAATCCCGCGGGGATCAGGCGATCGCGACGTTCTTGTCCCTTGAAATCGCCAGCACGATCAGCGCTGCAATAATACATAGCGCACCTGCCGCGAAAAAGGCAGGCAGATAGCTGAGCAGGACCGTGCGCGACAGGCCAGCGCCGAATGCCGCCGTTGCTGCGCCTAGTTGATGGCCGGCGAAGATCCAGCCGAACACCAGACCCGCGCGTTCAGGACCGAATTTGGATGCGGTGAGGCGCACGGTCGGCGGCACGGTGGCAATCCAGTCCAGGCCATAGAACAGCGCGAAGAGTGAGAGACCATAGAACGAGAAGTCGGTGAACGGCAACACCAGCAGCGAGAGGCCACGCAGGCCATAATACCAGAACAGCAGGTAACGATTGTCATACCGGTCAGACAGCCAGCCCGACGCGATGGTGCCGACGAAATCGAACACGCCCATGGCCGCAAGCAGGCCGGCCGCCTGAATCTGCGGGATGCCGAAGTCGAGGCACATCGGGATCAGGTGAACCTGGACCAGCCCGTTGGTGCTGGCGCCGCAGATGAAGAAGGTCGCGAACAGGATCCAGAACACTTTGGTCTGGGCAGCATCGCGCAAGGCGCCGAGCGCTGCCGCCATGATCGGTGAGGTGTTCGGTGGTGGAACGGCCAGCGGTTCGGTGCTGGTGTCGCCGTAGGGGCGAATGCCGATATCGCTGGGGCGGTCCCGCATCACCAGCAGCACGCCGAGTGCGGCTATGGCCAGCATCACGCACATCAGCGCCAGTGCCCAGCGCCAGTTACTGTGCTCGGTGATGCTGGCCAGGATCGGCAGGAAGATCAACTGACCTGTCGCGGCGCTTGCCGTGAGGATGCCCACGACGAGACCACGGCGTGCGCTGAACCAGCGCGCTGCGACGGTGGCGCCGAGCACCAGCGCCGTCATGCCGGTGCCAATACCAACGGCGACGCCCCAGAGCGCCATGAGCTGCCAGACCTGCGTCATCCCGAGCGACAAGATGAGGCTTGCAGCAACGACGAGCAGCGCAATCAGCGTGACGTTGCGCAACCCATAACGGTTCATCAGCGCCGCGGCGAACGGCGCCATCAGGCCGAACAGCACGAAGCGGATCGACATGGCCGAGGATATCTCCGCGGTGCTCCAGCCGAACTCCTTCTGCAGCGGCACGATGAACACGCCGGGTGCGCCAACCGCCGCAGCGCTGACCAGCGCCGTCACGAAGGTCACGGCGATCATCGCCCATCCATAGTGAATGTTGCGGCGGGCGAGGGCAGTCGAGAGCCATCCGGAAATCATCGGTAATCCTGCAATCAACGAGAATAGGCGTCGCGACGACCATCGCCGCGACGATCATATCTGGGAAGGGCGTCTCAGTGAATGATGCGTTCGATGGCAATGGCCGTCGCTTCGCCGCCGCCGATGCACAGTGCCGCGACGCCGCGTTTCAGGCCTCTGGCTTCCAGCGCGTGCAGCAGCGTCACAATGAGCCGCGCGCCGGTTGCACCGATGGGGTGGCCCAGCGCGCAGGCGCCGCCATTGACGTTGAGCTTCTCGCGAGGGATGCCAAGGTCGCGTTGCGCGGCCATCGGCACTACGGCGAAGGCCTCGTTGATCTCGAACAGATCGACATCGCCGACGCTCCAGCCGACCTTGTCGAGCAATTTGCGGATTGCCGGAATGGGCGCAGTCGTGAACCATTGTGGTTCCTGGCTGTGCGTGGCGTGGCCATGGATCACGGCCAGCGCGGGCAGGCCCTCACGATCCACGAGGGAACGCTTGGCCAGCACCAGGGCAGCAGCGCCATCGGCGTTAGCGGACGAAGCAGCGGGCGTGATGGTGCCGTTGCTGCGGAAGGCTGGTTTGAGGTTCGGGATCTTGGCGGGATCGACCTTCAGCGGATGTTCGTCATTGGCGATCTCGCGCGGTCCGGACTTCTCGACGACGGTCAGTGGCGTGATCTCGGCCTTGAAGGCGCCGCTCTCCACGGCCTTTCGCGCGCGGGTCAGCGTCTCGATCGCATAGGCGTCCTGATCTCCACGCGTGAACTGATAGGCCTCAGCGGTGGCTTCGCCAAAGTCACCCATCGAGCGACCGACCTCATAGGCATCTTCAAGCCCATCCATCAGCATGTGATCGATGATGCGATCATGGCCGACGCGGTAACCGCCGCGCGCCTTCTGTAGCAAATAGGGCGCATTGGTCATGCTCTCCATGCCGCCGGAGACGACGATCTCCGCCGAGCCGGCATGGATGATGTCGTGGGCAAGCATGGTCGCCTTCATGCCGGAGCCACAGACCTTGTTGATCGTCGTGGCCCCTGTGGCATCCGGCAGCTTGGCACCTCGGGCGGCCTGGCGGGCGGGCGCCTGACCCTGGCCTGCGGGAAGCACGCAGCCCATGAGGACTTCGTCGATGCGCTCGGGTGTCAGTTTCGCGCGTGCCACGGCAGCGCCGATGACGTGGCTGCCGAGCTTGTGGCCGGAGAAGGGCGACAGTTCGCCCTGGAAGCGGCCGAGCGGGGTGCGGGTGGCCGAGACGATGACGACCGGATCTGAAGCTGCGGACATGATGGAGGCTCCTTCGCGCAAGCGCGCATCATTTGGATGACACTCATCATATGATGCGCTGCAAGATACGCAATGCCGGCCTGTGCAAAATTCTCGTGAGGTCGAGCTGCTAGCGCTTGCGGTTGATGAAACCCTGCATCAGTCGCTGGGGCTCGCCGGTCAGATAGGCCTCGCCGAACACGCCGACGCTGAGATTGACGGATTCCTTCAGCGGCAGCTCTTCCCACTGTTTCAGCAGGGCTTTTTGCGACCGCATGGCTTCGGGGCCACACTCGAGTATGGCCTCGATCGTCTTTTCAACCTCGGCATCGAGTGCGCCTTCGGCCGCAACCACATCGACCAGACCCCAATTGAGCGCGGTCGGTGCATCGATGGTGGCGGCGGTCATGATCAGCCAGCGCGCACGGCCCCAACCGATCAAGCGCGGCAAGAGGGCAGCGTGAATCACTGAGGGAATACCGACCCTGACCTCGGGCATGGCGTATTTGGAATCGTGCGAAGCAATACGGAAATCGCAGGCGGCAGCGAATTCGAGGCCGCCGCCAAGGCACCAGCCAGGGATACGGGCAATCACGGGCGCGGGAAATGCGCGCGCAGCCTCGCAGAGATCGCGCAGGCCGGAAATGAACTTCTCGGCGGAGGCCTGATCCAGCGTCGCCATCTCCTTGATGTCGGCGCCGCCAATCATGCTCTTTTCGCTCTGGCCGGCGATGACAAGCGCGCGAATGGCGCGTTCCGTGGCCAATACCTCGATGCCTTCGCGAACGCCCTTGATTGCGGCTGAATTGAGAATATTGAGTGAGCCGGCGTTGCAGATCGTCAGCCGAACTATACCTCGCGGGTCACGTTCGACACCGCAGTGGGGATTAAGCATATGCATGAAGTCGTCTCGTCCCTTGCATTTCCTTTGGGCCGGCGCGGATCGCCGGTCTTGTCCTATCAATTCCCCGTCAAACCGCGGTGTTGTCAAGGCCTGCGGCCAAGCGCGCGTTGCGCGCGCGAGGCGGTGCGGGTAATATGATCGACATCATCTATTTGTCTTGAATGGACCGCTGATGCGCTATTCCAAGGAACACAAGCTCGAGACGCATGCGCGGATCGTGAAGAAGGCTTCGGTGCGTTTGCGCGAAAAGGGCGCGCATGGCATCGGCGTAGCTGACCTCATGAAGGACGCGGGTCTTACCCATGGCGGCTTCTACGCGCATTTCGATTCGCGCGAGGCGCTGGTGATCGAAGCTTTTGCCTATGCGATGGACCGCTCGACCGACCGCTGGCGTCAGCTGGCCGGGCAGGCACCACCGGACCAGCGTCTGGCCACGTTCGTGGACTTCTACCTGTCGTCGCAGCACCGCGACAATCCCGGCCACGGCTGCGCCGTTCCCGCCTTGGGCGCGGAGATCGCGCGCGAGAGCCCCAAGACACGCAAGGTGTTTGCCGCCAAACTCGATCAGATGATCGAGATGATGTCCGAGCAGTTTCATGGCGGACCGAGCAAATCGGCGCGCAAACAGGCGATGGCGGCGCTTGCCACCATGATGGGCACCATCGTGCTCGCCCGCGCCGCCGGCAATGGCGAGTTGTCCGAAGAGCTTTTGAGCGCTGGTCGCGAGGCCGTGCGGGGGCGTGCTGCAGCGCCCAAGCCTGCAGCGTCCAAGGCTGAGGCTCCCAAGAGCGCGGCTAGAAAGCCGACTGCGAAAAAGGCGGCGACCAAGGCTATGTCTCCCGCCAAGAACTGATAATCGGCGCACTGCCTGCGACATTGTCGCGGCGGTGACATTCTGACAGGGCGAAACTGCAGCGAGCCTGCAATTTCGCAAATCCGCCGCGCGTGCAGGGCCTTTCCAAACGCCATAAAGCCTGATCAACATCGGGCCAAATTTGGCTCCCAGGAGGAACGCATGCGCACGATCGGACATTTCATCGGCGGCCGTGAGGTCGAGGGCAAGTCGGGGCGTTTCGCCGACGTTTTCGAGCCGATGACCGGCGAAGTTCAGGCCAAGGTTGCGCTGGCCAGCAACGCTGAGATGCGCGCCGCGGTGCTCAATGCCGCCGAGGCGCAGGTCGCCTGGGGCAACACCAATCCACAGCGCCGCGCCCGCGTGCTGATGAAGTTCCTCGAACTCGCCAATCGCGACTACGACAAGCTGGCCGATTGCCTGGCGCGTGAGCATGGCAAAACCGTGCCGGACGCCAAGGGCGACATTCAGCGCGGCCTCGAAGTGATCGAATTCGCCTGCGGCATTCCGCATCTGATGAAGGGCGAATACACCGAAGGCGCCGGTCCGGGCATTGACATTTATTCGATGCGGCAGGCGCTCGGCGTCGTCGCGGGCATCACGCCGTTCAACTTCCCGGCGATGATCCCCATGTGGAAATTCGGCCCGGCAATCGCCTGCGGCAACGCCTTCATCCTGAAGCCCTCGGAGCGCGATCCCGGCGTGCCGATGATGCTCGCCGCACTGATGATCGAAGCCGGTCTGCCGCCGGGCATCCTCAATGTCGTCAACGGCGACAAGGAAGCCGTCGACGCAATCCTCGACGACGAAGACATCAAGGCTGTCGGCTTCGTCGGCTCGTCGCCGATTGCCCAGTATATCTATGAGCGCGCTGCGGCGACCGGCAAGCGCGCTCAATGCTTCGGCGGCGCCAAGAACCACGCCATCATCATGCCCGATGCGGATATGGACCAGACCGTCGATGCGCTGATCGGCGCCGGCTACGGCTCCGCCGGTGAGCGCTGCATGGCGATCTCGGTGGCGGTACCTGTTGGCAAGACCACGGCCGACCGCCTGATGGAAAAACTCATCCCGCGCGTCGAGAGCCTGAAGATCGGCACCTCCGTGGATCCGTCGGCCGATTTCGGTCCGCTGGTGACCAGGGAAGCCGTCGACCGCGTCAAGAACTATGTCGATATCGGCATCAAGGAAGGCGCCACGCTCGCCGTCGATGGCCGTGGCTTCAAGATGCAGGGCTACGAGAACGGCTTCTATATGGGTGGCTGTCTGTTCGACAACGTCACCAAGGACATGCGTATCTACAAGGAAGAGATCTTCGGGCCCGTGCTGTCGGTGGTGCGTGCCCACGATTACGAAGAAGCTCTCGCGCTGCCGTCGGATCATGACTACGGCAACGGCGTTGCGATCTTCACCCGTGACGGTGACGCTGCGCGCGACTTCGCGGCCAAGGTCAATGTCGGCATGGTCGGCATCAACGTGCCGATCCCGGTGCCGATTGCCTATTACACCTTCGGTGGCTGGAAGAAGTCCGGCTTCGGCGATCTCAACCAGCATGGTCCGGATTCGATCCGCTTCTACACCAAGACCAAGACGGTCACCGCGCGCTGGCCATCGGGTGTCAAGGAAGGCGCCGAGTTCTCGATCCCGTTGATGAAGTAAGAACACGCAAGCGGCCCGGCGCTCCCAAAGGTGGTGCACCGGGCCGTTTCATTTTCCCGGCTGATCAACAATCAACAAGAAGGGCGTGATGCAATTCGCTCTCGATGAGGAACAGACCGCCGTTCGCGACATGGCGCGCGAATTTGCTGCGGAAAAGATCGCTCCCTTTGCGCTCAAATGGGATGAAGACAAGCATTTCCCGAAAGAGGTGATGCGCGAAGCCGCGCTGCTCGGCATGGGCGGCATCTACATCCGTGACGATGTCGGCGGCTCCGCACTGACGCGTTTCGACGCCGCGCTGATCTTTGAAGCGCTGGCGACCGGCTGTCCGACCACCTCGGCCTTCATTTCGATCCACAACATGGCGTCGTGGATGATCGATTCATATGGCAGCGAAGCGCAGCGCCAGAAGTGGCTGCCGCGTCTCTGCACCATGGAGCTACTGGCGAGCTACTGCCTGACTGAGCCAGGCTCGGGATCGGATGCGGCGGCGCTGCGCACCCGCGCTGTCGTGGACGGCGATCACTATGTTCTTAACGGGCAGAAGCAATTCATTTCCGGCGCTGGCGACACCGACGTCTATGTCGTGATGGTGCGCACCGGCGGCGAGGGAGCGGGCGGCGTCTCGACCATCGTGGTAGAAGCCGGCACGCCCGGTCTGTCGTTCGGCAACAACGAACGCAAGATGGGCTGGAACGCGCAGTCCACACGCGCGGTGATCTTCGAAAATTGCCGCGTGCCGATTGCCAACCGGCTGGGTGACGAGGGCATCGGCTTCAAGATCGCCATGGCCGGCCTCGACGGTGGTCGTCTCAACATCGCTGCGTGCTCGCTTGGTGGCGCGCAGTCTGCGCTCGACAAGTCGCTGAGCTACATGAAGGAGCGGAAGGCGTTCGGCAAGCGACTCGACGAATTCCAGGCGCTGCAGTTTCGTATCGCCGACATGGCGACCGAGCTGGAAGCCGCACGCACCTTCCTGTGGCGAGCGGCGGCGGCGCTGGACCGCAAGGATGCCGATGCCGGCATGCTCTGTGCTATGGCCAAGCGCTTCGGCACCGATATCGGTTTCGAGGTCGCCAACGACGCGCTGCAGCTGCATGGCGGCTATGGTTATCTCGCCGAATACGGCATCGAGAAGATCGTGCGCGATTTGCGGGTGCACCAGATCCTCGAAGGCACCAATGAAATCATGCGGCTGATCGTGTCGCGCAAGTTGATCGAGGGCGCGCGATGAACTCCGACGTTGTGACCGAAGCCGGCGACCTCATCGTCGAGCGCGCAGGCGCGGCCGGTGTGATCCGCCTGAACCGGCCGAAGGCGCTGAATGCACTGACGCTGGAGATGACGCGTGAGATCGCGACGGCGCTCGATATGTTTGAGGCCGATCCGAAGGTTGCGCTGATCATTCTGGAAGGTGCGGGCGAACGGGGATTGTGTGCCGGGGGTGATATCCGCGGTCTCTATGAGAGCGCCAAGGTCAAAGGCGATCTCGGCAAGATCTTCTGGCGCGAGGAATATATCGTCAACGCGAGGATTTCGAAGTACCCGAAGCCTTATGTCGCCTACATGGATGGTTTCGTGATGGGCGGCGGCGTCGGTCTGGCCGGCCATGCCAGCCACCGCATCGTTACCGAGAAGACCAGGATGGCGATGCCGGAAGTGGGCCTCGGCTTCTTCCCGGACGTCGGCGGTACATGGCTGTTGTCGCGCGCGCCGGGCGAACTCGGGACGTATTTCGGTCTGACCGGACTGACAGCAAATGGTGCCGATGCGCTTGCTGCACATATGGCGGACGTCCTGATCGACACCGTCAATTGGCCGGCATTGCGCGAGGCGCTGACAAAGCTGTCGGCGGGGGCCGATGCAGCGTCGGTGATGACGGCACTCAAGAAGTTTGCAGCTCCGGAACAAACCGGTCCAGTTACGGCGCAGCGTGCGCTGATCGATCGCGCTTTCGCCCATGACAGCGTCGAGGAGATCGTGGCTGCGCTTGAGCAGGACGGTTCAGATTTCGCGCTGGCGACACTCAAGGCCATGTCCGACAAGTCACCGCGGGGGCTCAAGGTTACCCTGAAGCTGCTGCGGCTCGCGCGTGCATCGAAGTCACTCGAGGAATGTCTGTCGCGCGAATATCTCGCGGCGCTCGAGGTGTTCGATAGCGCCGACTTCGTCGAGGGCGTGCGCGCTGCCATCATCGACAAGGATCGTAATCCAACATGGCAGCCGCCGGATCTCAGGAGCGTGACGCCGGAGATCGTGGCGCGCTATCTGGCCAAACGGGATGTTGAGCTGACCTTCTGAAGGTCGAGCGTTCTGAACGAAAGTTGGATTTCGTCGTTTTCATCAGGCTTTAAAAACAAACAAACGATCACGAGGGCAGGACATGACCAGCATTGCATTCATCGGTCTCGGCAATATGGGTGGCCCGATGGCCGCCAATCTGGTCAAGGCAGGCCACAAGGTCACCGGTTTCGACCTCGTTGAGGCGTCCCGCGCGCAAGCCAAGGCCGATGGCGTGACCATCGCCGACAAGGCGGTTGATGCCGTGAAGGGAGCCGAGGTCATCATTACCATGTTGCCCGCCGGCAAACATGTGGTGTCGGTCTGGAGCGAGGTCATTCCCGCAGCCGCCAAAGGCGCGCTGATGATCGATTGCTCGACCATCGATGTGGAAAGCGCACGCAAGGCGCATGAACTGGCGGCTGCGCAGAAGCTACCATCGGTCGATGCGCCGGTCTCGGGTGGCACCGGCGGCGCCAAGGGCGCGACACTGACCTTCATGGCCGGCGGCGATGCCACGGCGTTCGCGTCGGCCAAGCCGATCCTGGAAGCCATGGGCAAGAAGATCGTCCATTGCGGCGATGCCGGCGCGGGGCAGGCGGCCAAGATCTGCAACAACATGATCCTTGGCATTTCCATGATCGGCGTCAGTGAAGCCTTCGTGCTCGCCGAGAAGCTGGGTCTGTCGCATCAGGCGCTGTTCGATGTGGCGTCGACCTCGTCGGGCCAGTGCTGGTCGCTGACGACCTATTGCCCGGTGCCGGGACCGGTGCCGACATCACCAGCCAATAACGAATATAAGCCCGGCTTCGCCGCGGCGCTGATGCTCAAGGATCTCAGGCTGTCGCAGGAGGCCGCGAAAGCGGCCGGCGCCCGGACGCCGCTCGGCGCCCATGCCGAGAGCATCTACGAGACCTACGAGAAGGAAGGTCACGGCGGTGATGACTTCTCGGGGATCATTCATCACCTCAGGCATTTGATGCCGAAATAGCGAGAACGTCGGCATGACCACGTTCAAGCAGGCCCGCGCCTTCCTTCTCGAACACCGCACCGACTACGACACAGCCGTTGCCGGCTTTCGCTGGCCCGATCCGGTCGACTTCAACTGGGCGCTCGACTGGTTCGACGCCGAACTCGCCCATGATCCCGTCGGCAAGCACCGGACCGCGCTCTGGATCGTCGATGCGGCCGCCAGCCGCGAGACGAAGTTGTCGTTCGAGGTGCTGTCACGGCGCTCCAATCAGGTTGCCAATTTCCTGCGCGCGCAGGGGCTGAAGCGCGGCGATCATCTGTTGTTGCTGCTCGGCAATGTGGTGCCGCTGTGGGAGACCATGCTGGCGGCGATCAAGCTCGGCGTCGTCATCATTCCCGCCACCACGCTGCTGACGCCGGATGAATTGCAGGACCGGCTCGATCGCGGCCGCGCCAGGCTCGTGGTGGCGGCAGAGGATCAGGTCGCCAAGTTCGGCAGCCTGAAGACTGACGGCATCGGCCAGATCGTCGTCAACGCCACGTCGCCACATGACGGCTGGCTCGCCTTCGAAAGCTCCGCGGATTTCCCCGATACATTCACACCGGATGGTCCGACCAAAGCCGACGATCCGATGTTGCTCTATTTCACCTCGGGCACGACCGCGAAGCCGAAGCTCGTGCGGCACAGTCAGCGCAGCTATCCCGTCGGCGGACTTTCGACGATGTTCTGGATCGGGCTGCAGCCGGGCGACGTGCATCTCAACATCTCCTCGCCGGGCTGGGCCAAGCATGCCTGGAGTTGCTTCTTCGCGCCCTGGAATGCCGGCGCAACGGTGTTCGTGGTCAATCAGCCGCGCTTCGACGCCAAGGGCCTGCTCGCCACCATCGGACGCTGCGGTGTGACGACGCTGTGTGCGCCGCCGACGGTGTGGCGGCTGTTCATTCAGGAGAAGCTCGCGACGTTCAAGGTCGCGCTGCGCGAGGTCTGCGGCGCCGGCGAGCCGCTCAATCCGGAAGTGATCGATCAGGTCAAGGCGGCCTGGGGTCTCACCATTCGCGACGGCTATGGCCAGACCGAGACAACGGCGCTGGCCGGCAATTCGCCAGGCCAGATCGTCAAGGTCGGCTCCATGGGCCGTCCGCTGCCGGGCTACAAGGTCCGCGTTGTCGATGCCGATGGCAATCCGGCGAAGGAGGGCGAGGTCAGTCTCGTGCTTGGCATCGATCGCCCGGCAGGACTGATGCAGGGGTATCAGGCCGAAGACGGTAGCGTCAGCGGTGCAAGCGGCGACGTCTATCGCAGTGGTGATGTCGTGTTCGTCGATGACGACGGCTATCTGACTTTCGTCGGTCGCTCCGACGATGTGTTCAAATCGTCGGACTATCGCATCAGCCCGTTCGAACTGGAGAGCATTCTGCTCGAACACGATGCCGTGGCTGAGGCCGCCATCGTGCCGAGTCCCGATCCGATCCGGCTCGCCATCCCCAAGGCCTATGTGTTGCTGATCGGCGATACCGCGCCGTCAAAGGCGACGGCGTTGTCGATCTATCAGCATCTGCATGTGCGTCTGGCGCCGTTCAAACGTATACGTCGGATCGAGTTCGTGACCGAGCTGCCGAAGACGATTTCGGGCAAGATTCGCAGGGTCCATCTGCGTCGGCTCGAACACGCCGACGATCGCAGCGATCCTCTTCGCGGCGTCGAGTTTCGTGAAGAGGACTTCCCCGAATTGCAGGCACTCCGCGCGGCGGGATCGCAAGAGGGCGAGCGGTAATTTGTCGCGCTTTGCATGGCTGCAGCGCACAATTTCGCTTGGCGTCAGGGTGTGCGCTGTGGAATCTGCGCCCGCAACGCAACTGGATTTGAGGACTGAGACTGAATGAGCGCGATGATTGAACGTGATGCCTATATCGCCATGGTGGGCAAGGAAGTCGGCGTGTCGCCCTGGCATGTCATGGACCAGAAGCGCATCGATGCGTTCGCCGCGGCGACGGAGGATTTTCAGTTTATCCATGTCGATTCCGCGCGTGCCCGCGAAACGCCGTTCGGCTCGACCATTGCACATGGCTTTCTGACCATGTCGATGCTCTCGGTGTTCTCCTATGAGGCTCTGCCGCAACTCGCCGACGTCGCCATGGGTGTGAACTACGGCACCGACAAAGTGCGTTTCGTGTCGCCGGTTAAAGCCGGTACGCGCATTCGCGGCCGCTTCACGCTGACCGAAGCGACGTTGCGCAAGCCCAAGGAATTGTTCACGCGCACCAGCGTGAGTGTCGAGATCGAAGGCGAGGACAAGCCGGCGCTGGTCGCCGACTGGCTCGGCCTTGTCTATTTCAATTGAGGAGAGTTCCAAATGACCATTCGATTTGACGGCCGCGTCGCCATCGTCACCGGCGCCGGCAATGGATTGGGCCGCGCCCATGCGCTGGGCCTTGCGAAGCTCGGCGCCAAGGTCGTCGTCAATGATTTCGGCGGCGCGCGCGATGGCACCGGCGGTTCGCTGACGGCGGCGGAGTCCGTCGTCGAGGAAATCCGCGCGGCCGGCGGCACGGCGATGCCCGATGGCGCTGATGTCTCCAACTTCGAGCAGGTCAGTGCGATGGTCGACAAGGCCACCAAGGAGTGGGGCAGTGTCGACCTGATGTGCGCCAATGCCGGTATCCTCCGCGACAAGTCGTTCGCCAAAATGGAGCTTGCCGATTTCGCCAAGGTGCTCGACGTGCATCTCACCGGCACGTTCTATTGCTGCAAGGCCGTGTGGGAAGGTATGCGCGCGCGCAACTATGGGCGCATCGTGCTCACCACCTCGTCGTCCGGCCTCTATGGCAATTTCGGTCAAGCCAATTACGGCGCGGCCAAAACAGGCATGGTCGGACTGATGAATGTGCTCGCCGAGGAAGGTCGGAAGACCGACATCCGCGTCAACATCGTATCGCCGACCGCCGCCACGCGGATGACCGAGGAACTGTTGCCGGCGCAGGCGCTGCAACTGATGAAGCCGGAAGCGATCACGCCGGCGGTCGAATATCTCCTGAGCGAGAATGCGCCGACGAAGACCATCATGGGCGCCGGCGCAGGCTCCTTTGCGGTCATCAAGATTCTGGAAAGCGAAGGTGTCAATTTCGCCGAAGCTGACTGGAGCCCGGACACGATTGCCGCGCATTTCGCGGACATTAGTGATATGTCGAAGGCTAGGGCGCTGGAAGGCGCTTTCCATCAGACCCAGAAGTATGTCGAGCAGGCCGCCACTCGCTTGGGCGTGAAGGCCTGACCGGCGGCTTCGCCAGATCGTGTGACCGTGACTAAGCCTGTGAAGAACCAAGTTGCGGTCATCGGCGCAGGTCCTGCTGGGCTGATGGCGGCCGACGTCCTGAGCCGTGGCGGCGCTGCCGTTACGGTCTATGACGCGATGCCGTCGGCAGGCCGCAAGTTCCTGATGGCCGGACGCGGCGGGCTCAATCTCACTCATAGTGAGCCGCTGCCTCAATTTCTCAAGCGCTATGGTGCCGCGGAAGCGCGGCTCGCGCCATCGATCTCGGCTTTCACGCCGACCGCTTTACGGGGCTGGAGCGAGGCGCTCGGGCAGCCGACATTCGTCGGCTCCAGCGGCCGGGTGTTTCCGCAGGCCTTCAAGGCATCGCCATTGCTGCGCGCGTGGCTGCGGCGACTGGACGAGAGTGGCGTTCAATTCGCGTTTCGGCATCGGTGGACCGGATGGGACGGCGAGGGACGTTTGATATTCCAAACGCCGGACGGCTCGCAGACGGTCGCCTGCAAGAGCGCGATTCTTGCGCTGGGCGGTGCAAGCTGGCCGCGGCTTGGCTCGGACGGTGCGTGGGTCGATGTGCTCGCGGCGAAGGGCGTGAGTATCGCGCCGCTGCGTCCGGCGAATTCCGGCTTTACGGTTGCGTGGTCGGAGATCTTCAAGGACCGTTTCGAAGGTCAGCCGCTGAAGGGCGCCGCGCTGTCGTTCGGCGTGCACACGGTGCGCGGCGAGGCAATGGTGACGCGCACTGGCATTGAAGGTGGCGGCATCTATGCGCTGTCGTCTCTGTTGCGTGAGGCTGTCATCGCGGACGGCAAGGCTACGCTGCGCGTTGCTCTGCGACCTGATCTCGACGCGGGTGAACTGACGACGAAGCTGGCCGCTTCGCGCGGCAAGCAGTCGTTCTCCAATTTCCTGCGCAAGGCGATCCATCTGTCGCCGGTGGCGATTGGGCTGCTGCAGGAAGTCACTGTCGCCGAGGGGCTTCAACTGGCGTCGTTGTCGCCGGAGAAGCTGGCCTCCTTGATCAATGCCGTGCCGGTCACGCTCAGCGGCGTCGCGCCGATCGGACGCGCGATTTCGACGGCGGGTGGCGTCTCGTTCGATGAGATCGACGACGCCTTCATGCTGAAGCGCATGCCGGGCACTTTCGTCGCCGGCGAAATGCTCGACTGGGAAGCGCCGACCGGCGGCTATCTGCTGCAAGCCTCGTTTGCAACAGGCGCTGCGGCCGGTGAGGGCGCGCTGCGTTTTCTCGCGCGCTAGCGCAACCGACCACGCGCGGCCACCGGGAGCGTGCCGATAATCTCGTCACCGCGCACCATCACCACTTCATCGAACATGTTGACGACCACGCAGACATGGTTCGGCACGATGCGGACGACGTCGCCGACGTTGGGGCGGGTGTTGCTGCGGCCGAGATCGAGGAAGCCATGCTCCTCGGCGAAGCGCGCGATCTTGGCTTCGGGATGTTCGAGGATCAGGCCGTAGCCATCGAGGCCGCCGGTGTCGGGCGTCAGCGTCTTGGAGCCGGCATCGAGAATGCCGCGTTCCGGGCCGGCGCGGCTGACCACGGTCGAATAGACGTTGAGCGCGCAATCGTCCCAGGTCGCGGAGCCGGCGGCCACCTGCATGCGGTCGTTGTAGATGTAAGTGCCGAAGCGATGTTCGGTGGCGCCCTTGAGCGAGCCGACATTCTTCAGGTTCGGCGTGCCGCCGGTGGAGACGATGCTCGGCTCGAGGCCGAGTGCGCGGACGCCGGCCAGTGCTTCGTCATAGAATTTCTGTGCGTCGGGCCAGCCGGTTTCGGTCGGATATAGCATAAAGCCCGCGAAGGTCAGGCCCTTCGAGGCGGCGATCTCCTTGGCCAGTGCAATCGCCTCCGCCGGCGTCTCGACGCCGGCGCGCTTGCGGCCGGTGTCGCATTCGACAACGACGTTGAGGTTGCGACCCGAAATCGCGGCGGCTTTCGGCAGATCTCCGATGACGACGGAATTGTCGGCGGCCACGGTGACGTTTGCCTTCGCCTGCAGGGCGCCGAGCCGCGCCATCTTCTCGTCGCCGAGCAGGTTGTAGCTGATCAGGATGTCGTCGATCCCTGCATCGGCCATGATCTCGGCCTCGCCGAGCTTCTGGCAGGTGATGCCTTTGGCGCCGGCCTCGATCTGCATCTTCGCGATCACCGGGCTCTTATGCGTCTTGATATGCGGCCGGTTGGCGATGCCGGCATCATCGCAGACCTTCTGGATACGCGCGATGTTGCGCTCGACGCGGTCCATGTCGATGACGAGGGCAGGCGTGCCGTATTCGTTGGCGATCTTGGTTGCAAGCGATGTGGTCATGTCGTTAGTCTCCTGCGCGTGTTCTGATCGCAAAACCGGTACCCACTTTTACGGAACACGCGCTACGCGTTCTCGATCTCTTCGCGGAGCATTTCCAGCTCCAGCCATTGCTCTTCCGAATCCTGCAATTCCTTCTGTGCCTTTGACAGCGCAGCGGTGGCCGTATCGAACTTCTTGCGATCCTTCTTGTAGAGATTGGGATCGTCGAGATGGCGCTGCTGCTTGGCGATTTCGGAGCGCAGGTTGTCCATCGTCTTCGGCAGGGTGTCCAGCGCGTGCTTGTCCTTGAAGTTCAGCTTGCGCTTGCCGGCGGGCTTGGACGAGTCCGACTTGCTGCCGTTGCTTTTGGCAGCCACGGCTTCGGTCTTCGCCTCGCGCTTCAGGTCGGCGCCGCGCTGCGCCAGCATGTCGGTATAGCCGCCGGCATATTCCATCCACTTGCCGTTGCCTTCCGGCACGATCACTGACGTCACGACGCGATCGAGAAAGTCACGGTCATGGCTGATCAGGATCACGGTGCCCTCGTAGTCGCCGAGCATTTCCTCGAGCACGTCGAGGGTTTCGAGATCGAGGTCGTTGGTCGGTTCGTCCAGCACCAGCACATTGGATGGTTTCGCCAGCGCCCGCGCCAGCATCAATCGGCCGCGCTCACCGCCGGACAACACTTCGAGCGGCGTGCGCATCTGCTCCTGCGAGAACAGGAAGTCCTTCATGTAGCTGACCACATGCTTGGGCTGGCCGTTGACCATCACATGGTCGCCGCGGCCGCCGGTGAGGGCCTCCGCCAGCGTGGTCTTCGGGTTGAGGCTTTCGCGATGCTGGTCCAGCGTCGCCATTTCGATATTGGCGCCGAACCGGATGGTGCCGGAATCCGGCGGCTCGGTGCCGGTCAGCATGTTGATCATCGTGGTCTTGCCCGCACCGTTCGGACCGACCACACCAATGCGATCGCCACGCTGCACACGGATCGAGAAGTCGTCGACGATCTTGCGGTCACCGTAAGTGCGGCAGATGTTCTTCGCTTCGAAGATCAGCTTGCCGGACTTCTCGGCTTCGGCCGCAGCGAGCGTCGCGTTGCCCGCGGCGCCGCGATAGTCCTGGCGCTGTGCGCGCAGTTCATGCAGGCCGGCGAGGCGCTTGACGTTGCGCTTGCGGCGGCCGGAGACGCCGTGGCGCAGCCAATGTTCTTCATTGACGATCTTGCGGTCGAGCTTGTGCTGGTCGCGCTCTTCTTCCGCCAGCACGTCGTCGCGCCACTGTTCGAAGGCCGAGAAGCCGCGATCAATCTGGCGGATCTGGCCGCGATCGAGCCAGGCGGTGGCACGTGAGAGGTTGCTGAGAAAGCGGCGGTCATGGCTGATCAACACCAGCGCGCAGCGGCGGCTGGCGAGTTCGCCTTCGAGCCATTCGATCGTCGTCAGATCGAGATGGTTGGTCGGCTCGTCGAGCAGCAGGATATCCGGCTCGGGCGCCAGCACGCGGGCCAGCGCCGTGCGGCGCGCTTCACCGCCGGAGAGATTGTTCGGATCCTCGTGGCCGGTGAGGCCGAGCTGTTCGAGCAGATATTGCGCCTGATAGATGTTGTGGCCGTCGCCCATGCCGGCTTCGACATAAGCGAGCGTCGTCGCATAGCCGGAGAAGTCCGGCTCCTGCGGCAGATACTGCACGGTGGCGCCGGGCTGCACGAAGCGGCTGCCTTTGTCGTTTTCGACGATCCCCGCCACGATTTTGAGGAGCGTCGACTTGCCGGAGCCGTTGCGGCCGATCAGACAGACGCGCTCGCCCTGCGACACCGAGAGTTCGACGCCGTTGAGCAGCGGCGTGCCGCCGAAGGTCAGGAAGATGTCTTTCAGCTGGATAAGCGGAGGAGCCATAAGGTCAGTTCAACTTTGTTTCGGCGCGGGCGCAAAGGCCGGGTCGCGCTGGATGCGGCGGATGGTTTGATCCAAGGCCGACAGGAACGCCGAGCGATCGCGCGGCGCGAATGATTTGGGACCACCGGTGATTTCGCCCGAAGACCGCAAATCGGTCATCAGGTTGCGTACCGCGAGCGTCATCCCGATGGATTGTTCTGTGAACGGCTTGCCGTTAGGGGCAATTACCGCGGCGCCCGCCTTGACGCAGCGGCTGGCCAGCGGAATGTCCGCCGTAATCACGATATCGCCCTTCCGGGCGCGTTCCGCAATCCAGTCATCGGCCGCATCCATGCCCGAACCTGCGGCAATCCGCTCGATCAGGGGATCGTCAGGCACCCGGATGAAGTTTCCGGCGACCACGCTGACGGGCAGGCTGAAGCGGGCGGCGACGCGGTAAATCTCGTCTTTGACCGGGCAGGCGTCGGCGTCGATATAGATGCGTGTGGTCAAGGGAGCACAAGTTCCACGAAAAGGCAGTCATTTGCGGGTGGGCGATGTGGCGCTGACGCGGGACAGTTCCCCGCCCGTCGCCTTGCCTCGAACATGGTGACGGGTATCATCTCCTGCCAAGGCGAACACTCAATTTCGCGCAGTTTTCGGGAGGAATCATGACCAAACGGCTCGAACCGTACCGTGTTGAGGCCTTTAACACGGCCAAACAGTCCGAAAACAAGATGCATGACGATTCTGTCGCCCGGAAATTCGGTTTCAGCGGCGGATTGGTGCCTGGCGTCGACGTGCTGGCCTATATGATCCATCCGCCGGTGCAGCACTGGGGACGGGACTTTCTGGAGCGTGGTCTGATCGAGGCCCGTTTCACCAAGCCGGTCTATGACGGCGAGACAGTCGAGGTGGTCGCCGAGGAAGCCGGCGAGGGGCTCGCGCTGAGCGTTGAGGGCGGCGGCGAGATTCGTGCGGCCGGGACCGCATCGCTGACTCAGCGGCCGATGGTGCCGGCGCTGGACGATTTCCCGGACACGGCGGCTGTGTCGAAGCGGCTGCCGGTGGATGCCAATTCCTACGCGCTGGACAAGTGGCTCGGGACCGCGCCGCGGGTCTGGCCGGAGGATGGACTTGCCGAATATCTGGGTGAGGTTCGCGAGGCCGACGATCGGTATCTGCGCGAGGGCATCGTGCATCCCGGCGTGCTGCAGCGGATCATGAACAAGGTGCTGGTGGACAATGCGCTGCTCGGGCCGTGGATTCACGTCGGCAGCAGGATGCAGTTGCTCGCGACCGCGAATACCGATGACGAGTTGATCGCGCGGGCGAAGGTGACCGCCAATTACGAGAAGAAAGGGCATCGCTTTGTCGAGCTCGATGCGCTCATCGTGGCCAATGGCACGACGCCCATAGCGCACTGCCAGCATATCGCGATCACTCAGCCGCGCGAGGTCGTGGCGGCGTGATGTTGTAGAGCAGCGGCGCTCTTCCTTTTCCCTCCTCCGCGCTTGCGTGGGGAGGGTGGCCGGCCGTTAGGCCGGTCGGGTGGGGGTGGTGCCACACACGTCAAGCTCGCGGAGATACCCCACCCCGGCCTCCACTTCGTCGATGCTTCGCATCGCCTCGCTCGGCCGACCCTCCCCACTGCGCTTCGCTTGGGGGAGGGATATTTCTGGCGCCTGCGCGCCATCGTAGATGTGAATGTCAAACAGCCACTGCTCTTCAGACATGCGTCATCACCCCCATTGTTTGCGGCGCGGGGGCGCCGTCGTCTCTTGCATTCCCGCCCCCTTGTGAGAGGGCGTGCGGAACGCCGGGTGCCCGTTGCACCCTTGGGCCTGATGCGAATGCGGTCTTCCGCAAGTGAGTGCATCAGGACTTTCGGAGGCGCCGAGCGAGTGCCCGACGTTCCGCATGCGGTGTTTTTTCGGTTGCTTGCACTTTGCCTCAGCGAACGATCCGATCACCGAATTAAAGTCCCAAGGCGATGGGAAGGGAGCCTCAAGCGAGTAAGCCGAACGCGTTTCGATTTGGTCGTCCGTCACACTGTCCAGGATTCTTTCCATCCGAAGGTCGGCCGTCTCCTTGCCAGTGGCAGTGCTGGCGCAGATCCGTCCTGCCCGAAGACAGACGTCACCCATGAACCGCGTAACGCCGCATCTCCGGCGTCCACCGCATCCCACCCCGCGAACGTGACGATCGCGATCGCCCCTCTCGGTGGGGCAGGACGGAGGGGAATATAGTCCATACAGGGATATTGTCAACGAGATATAGGAAAAAATGTTTAGGCGTGGTCCCGGCCAAGAACTCGTCATTCCGGGGCGCGGGCGCGCCTTCGCGCACGCGAACCCGGAATCTCAGCATGGGAGTCTCTGGTCAGCGCCAAACACTTCGAGATTCCGGGTTCGCACTACGCGGCTGCGCCGCTTCGTGCGCCCCGGAATGACGAGCTTGGATCAAGATTCCGAGCTCAGTCCGGCCCGGAATGACGAGCCCAGACGCACGCCCCGGAATGACAAAGTGGTGATGCTTTGTCGCCCGCTGCTGTCGGATGGGCTATGTCAGAGCGTGATGATCAAGGGGCAAATGATGACGGATGTTTTTCGGCTGGATCGCTATCTCGCGCGCATCGGCTTTGACGGATCGGTTGCGCCGGATCTGGCGACACTGACGGCCATTCATGTCGCTCACATCAATGCGCTGCCTTTCGAGGGTCTCAATCCTTTTCTCCGTCTGCCGGTCAAACTGGACATGGCGTCGCTGCAACAGAAACTCATCGATGGCCGACGTGGTGGTTATTGCTATGAGCTGAATGCGGTGCTGAGGGCTGCACTCGTCGCGATCGGCTTCAAGGTCACGGGACTCGGCGCCCGGGTGCGCTGGAATGCGCCGCCGGACAGTCCGCTTGGCCCCAGGACGCACATGCTCTTGAAAGTCGATCTTCCGGACGGACCTTATCTCGCCGATACCGGCTTTGGCGCCTGCATGCTCGATGCACCTCTACGGCTCCTCACGGGGACCGAGCAGCAAACGGCGATGGGGACCTATCGGCTGATCGAAGCTGATGGCCTGTTGTCGCTGAGTGTGAAGCGGGCGGACGGCTGGCGGACGATGTACGTGTTTGACCGCACGCCGCAACTGCCGTCGGATTACGAGCTCGGCAACTGGTACACATCGACCAGTCCCTTCGTGCCCTTCACCTCGACGCTGGTGATGGAGCGCGTCAGCAGCGGCCGGCGTTATAAACTGGTCAATCGCCACCTGATCACGGAGGGACCTGACGGCGAACCGATGTCTGAACGCGTGCTCGGCAGCGCTGCGGAGTTGCAGCAGGTTCTTGACGAGACCTTCGGCGTCACGCCGCCGGCATCCGCCGACGAGATATTCGCGGTCATCAACGCAAACGCGGAGCGCCGTTGACCGCTGCGTAATCCCACCATTCCGACCCGATTGCGGCGAATGACGCCTTCGGCTAATTCGCCCCCGGGATCATCACGAGGAACGTCAAATGTCGCTGTCATCCGCCAAGAATTACGCGCTGCGCGCCGCCAAGTCGCAGGACCAGAAGGAAGCCACCGAGCTTTTGTCCAAGGCGATCATGGAATTGACGCTGGCGATCGAGGCGCAGGACGCCAAGATCAAGAAGATGAACAAGGGCGCATAATCGGGACGCCGATCTCACCGGATCGCGATTGAACCTATTGCGCAGCCGCACGTTCAGTGTTCCCCACATCAGAGGATACGACATGAGTGCGCTCAGCAAGATCAAAGAACATATGGAAGTCATCGGCGCGGACGGCGTGCACGTCGGCACGGTCGACAAGGTCGAGGGCAACCGCATCAAGCTGACCAAGAAGGACAGCGGCGAGGGCAGCCACAAGGGTCACCATCACTTCATCGATGGCGGTCTGGTCGCCGAGGTTGAGGGCGACAAGGTGCGGCTCTCGGCCAATGGCGACGTCGCCTTTGCGATGGAAGAAGAGAAGTAGAACGAAAAAGCCCCGCGGTGCGAACCGCGGGGCTTTCGTTCGGATCACTCAGATGGAGCGAGGTGAGACGCGCCTCACTTCACCTCCATCTGCAGGCCTTCCTTGTCGATGATGGTCTTGAACTTGGCCGTCTCAGCCTCGACGAAGGTCTGGAATTGTTGGGGCGTGCCGTAGTCCGACACGGCGCCCATGGCCGCGATGGTCTTCTTGGTCGCATCCGTGCCGAGCAGAACCTTGATCTGCTCATTGAGCGAGGTCACGGCTTCGGTCGGTGTGCTCTTCGGATAGAATACGCCAAACCATGACGCGACGTCGAACTTCTCCAGCTCGGGCGCGGTCTCGCGCATCGCCGGAACGTTCGGGCACTGGGCATTGCGCTGCTGCGTGGTGACGGCAAGGCCGGTGAGCTTGCCGTCGAGCACCTGCGGCAGCGACGGATAGAGATTGTCGAACAGGATCTGGATGTCGCCAGCGAGGGCCGCCTGCAGCGCAGGACCCGCGCCGCGGAACGGCACGTGCTGCATCTTCAATCCGGTGAGCTGCAGCCACCATGCGCCGGTGAGATGCGGGCTCTGGCCGACGCCCGACGAGCCATAGTTCAGCTTGTCCGGATTGGCCTTGATATAGGCGATCAGCTCCGGGATCGTCTTGATCGGCACGCTCGGATGCGCGCAGACGATGTTCGGAATCTTGATCATGTTGCTGACCGCCTGCAACTGATCGCTCTTGTAGGTCAGGTTCTTGAAGATGCTGTAGGCGATGGCGTTGGGGCCGGGATTGCCGACCAGGATGGTGTGGCCATCGCCCTTGAGGCGCGCGACTTCGGCGGTGCCGATGGTGCCGCCGCCGCCCGAGCGGTTTTCCACCACCACGGACTGGCCCCAGGCCGGCTGCAGATGCGCAGCGAGCATACGGCCCATCACGTCGGTGGAGCCGCCGGCTGCGGCGGGCACGATGACGCGGACGGTTTCAGTGGGCTTCCATTCGCCGGCGCCGAGACTCGCGCGCGGCAGGATCGCGGCGCTGGTGATCGCGGCGGCGCCGGTGAGTACCCGGCGACGGGTAACCAGATTGGTCATAGCTTCTTCCCTCGATGGTGTCGTTTTGGTTTTTGATCTTGCTGAAATCGTAATGAGGCAGATGGTGGCGGGCAAGCCGACGTTGGCCACAGCGTAAAGAAAAGCCCCGCAGCGTGTGCTGCGGGGCTCTTGCAATTCAGCGATTTGATAGTTCCGCCTAGCGGAAACTGATCAGCTTGAACAGCGGCGTGAGGTAGCTCATTTCCTGACCGGAGGTCGGCGTGGTGCGGCTGATGAAGTCGAAGATCTTGCCGTCCTGCAGGCCGTAATTGGCGAGCCGGATCACCTTGCGGTTCTTGTCGAAATAGATCGCGATGACGCGCTGGTCGGTGACCTTCTGCGGCATGAACGCGACGGCGCGTTCGGCGCGCTGCGAGATGTAATAGAACACTTCGCCTGATAGCGTGGCGACAGTGGATGGCGTGCCCATCACGATCAGGACCTGATCCTGGCTGGCGCCGATCGGGATCTGCTCCAGCGCGCCGGGGGGCAGGATGTAGCCCTTCTGGAATTGCTCGGCACAGGCGCCCAGCGTAACGCACAGGGCCGCGACCGCGAGTGCGGCGCGCATGCCGCGCCAGCCACGTGTCAGCCGCGCCTTCGCGCTGATGGAGGTCGAAATTGTCATAGCGGAGGGGGTCCCATCCTCTTGATTCTCGGGAAGGCCTTGCTTCCGAAAGACTTGCATCCCGGAAGGCGTTGACGTACCGGGCAGAACCTCTGAATGCAACATGCGCGTGCCCGAGGGGCCCGCCTGAGGAACCCAAGATGGTCTGGCCGTTCAGTCACTTCAGAAAGCCCCCGGCGCCGTTGCGCGGCACCATTGAAGCCATCTATGGCATGATCGTGGCGCAGGCGCGAGAACCCTTGTTTTATCGGGACTTGGGAGCACCGGATACGGTAAACGGGCGTTTCGATATGTTGCTGCTGCACCTGTGGCTGGTGCTGCGCCGGCTGAACCCGAAGGATGAGTTGTCGCAGGGACTTTTCGACAGGTTCTGCAGCGATATGGACGATAACCTGCGCGAACTCGGCACCAGCGATATGAAGGTGCCGAAGAAAATGCGGGAATTCGGCGATGCGTTTTACGGCCGGACAGGCGCCTATGACGCAGCGCTTGGCGCGGGCAGGGAGCCTCTGGCGGCGGCGCTGTCGAAGAATATCTATAGTGGCATGGACATCGAGAACGCCCGGCGTCTCGCTGTTTATGTCGAAGCGGCGAATGCCCGTCTGGGCACGCTGGATGCAACGACACTGACATCAGGCGCGTGGCATTTCCCGTCGCCTGCGGAGACCTTGGTAACGACATGAACAAACCCGACCGCACCGTGGATCTCACGCCGCCCTGGAGCGTGCCCATCGCCGTGATCCAGATCCCGGAAACGGGGCTGGCGCGCGACATCGAGGCCACGCCCGAGGAGCGCAAGCGGATCGCCGAACTCGGTGGCCTCGTCAGCGTGGGCGCCGTGAAAGGCGAACTCCTGCTGAACCCCGTCAAGGGCGGTACGGTGCATGTCACCGGTCGCATCTGGGGCAAGGTCGAGCAGACCTGCGTGGTGACGCTGGACCCGCTGGCTGCCGATTTCGAGGAAGAGATCGACGTGATTTTCGCGCCGCCATCGCAGATTCGCGAACTCGCCGAATCGGTGGACGAGGACGTGGAGAGCGACGAGGAGACCCCGGATCCGCCGGAGCCGATCGAAAACGGTTTGATCGACCTCGGCAAACTGGCGACCGACGCGCTGTTTCTGGGGCTGGACCCGTATCCCCGTAAGCCAGATGCCGTATTCGAGCCGCTGGTGGAGGTTCCGGACCCGGAAGAGCATCCGTTTGCGGCCCTGAAAGCGCTGAAAACCGCCTCTGAGACGCCCCAATCCAAAAAGCCCGGGAAGGGCTGAGACCGGGGTCCGATTCCACGCCCGGTGCGGCTGACGGGACAAAAGCGCCCGGTCAAGATGTTGTATCGGGTCACGGAAACGCTATTGTCCCCGGCCGAAATCGGGTTAATGCCATAACTTCGCCGTCTGCCGCCAAATGCGGCAGACTTCGTCCGCGGCCACGAGCGTCACAGGCCGCAAGAGACAGGTTTCCGGAACGTCCATGCCGAAAAAGGTTCGCATCGCGCTAGACGCCATGGGTGGCGACATCGGCGCATCGGTGGTCATTCCCGGCGCCGCGATTTCGTTGACCCGGCATCCCGACAGTGAGTTCCTGCTGTTCGGTGACAGCGCGCTGATCGAGAAAGAACTCGCCAATCATCCGGCACTGAAGGCCGTATCGAAGGTGATCCATACCGACGTTGCCGTCAGCATGCATGACAAGCCGAGCCAGGCGCTGCGCCGTGGCCGCAAGGTCTCGTCGATGTGGCTGGCGATCGAGGCGGTAAAGAAGGGCGACGCCGATGTCGCGATCTCCGCCGGCAATACCGGCGCGCTGATGGCGATGGCGCGCTTTTGCTTGCGCATGCTCGACGGTATCGAACGTCCGGGCCTCGCCGCGATCTGGCCGACCACGCGCGGCGATTCCGTCGTGCTCGATCTCGGCGCCACCATCGGCGGCGACGCCAACCATCTGAAGACTCTCGCCGTCATGGGCAGCGCCATGGCCAGCGCGCTGTTCGATCTGGCGCGGCCGACGGTCGGCCTGCTCAATATCGGCGTCGAGGAAATTAAGGGCGGCGACGAAATCCGCGATGCCGCCGAACTGCTGCGCACCGCCAATCTGCCGCAGCTCGAATTCGTCGGGTTCGTGGAGGGCGACGGCATCGGCCGCGGCGATGCCGACGTGATCGTCACCGAAGGTTTCAGCGGCAATATCGCGCTCAAGGCGGCTGAGGGCACCGCGCGCCAGTTCGCCGAATACCTGCGCAATGCCATGGCCCGCACCTGGCGCTCGCGCATCGGCTACCTGTTCGCCAAGAATGCCTTCAAGGCGGTGCGCGACAAGGTCGATCCGAACAAGTCCAATGGCGCGGTGTTTCTCGGCCTGCGCGGCATCGTGGTGAAGAGCCACGGTGGTACCAATGCCGACGGTTTCGCCTATGCGGTGGATGTCGGTTACGACATGGTCCGCTACGACCTTCTCACCAAGATCAATCAAATGCTCAACCGCGACGGCCAAGCGCTCCCTGCGAGCCCGGCTGCGCAGGAGGCTGTCTCGTGACTGCGATACGTTCGGTCGTGCTCGGCTGCGGCTCTTACCTGCCGGAGCGGATCCTGACCAATGCCGAACTGGCATCCAAGGTTGACACATCGGACGAGTGGATCGTCCAGCGCACCGGTATCAAGCAGCGCCATATCGCTGCCGACGGCGAGTTCACCTCGCATCTGGCGATCAAGGCCGCGCAGGCGGCGCTGGCCAATGCCGGCGTCGATGCGCAGTCCATCGACCTGATCGTGCTGGCGACCTCGACCCCGGACAACACGTTCCCGGCGACCGCCGTTGCGGTGCAGAACGCGCTCGGCATCACGCATGGCGCGGCATTCGACCTACAGGCGGTGTGTTCCGGCTTCATCTTTGGGCTGACCACCGCCGACAGTCTGCTGCGCACCGGCGCCGGCAAGCGTGCGCTGGTGATCGGCGCGGAGACTTTCTCGCGGATTCTCGACTGGACCGATCGCGGAACCTGCGTGCTGTTCGGTGACGGCGCCGGTGCGGTGGTGCTGGAAGCACAGACCCAGCCCGGCGAAGCCAGCGATCGCGGCGTGCTGACCACGCATCTGCGCTCGGACGGGCGGCACAAGGAAAAGCTGTTCGTCGATGGCGGCCCGTCCTCGACGCAGACGGTGGGTTACCTGCGCATGGAAGGCCGCGAGGTCTTCAAACATGCGGTGGGCATGATCACCGACGTGATCGTCGATGCCTTTAAGGCCACCGGCGCCAGCGCCGAAACCATCGACTGGTTCGTGCCGCACCAGGCCAACAAGCGCATTATCGATGCGTCGGCGCATAAACTGCATATTGCACCGCAAAAGGTGGTGCTGACGGTGGATCTTCACGGCAACACGTCGGCGGCCTCGATTCCGCTCGCATTGTCGGTGGCGGTCAATGACGGCCGTATCAAGAAGGGCGACCTCGTCCTGCTCGAAGCCATGGGCGGCGGCTTCACCTGGGGGTCTGCACTCATTCGCTGGTGATGCGCCGGTGATGATGCAGATCGACAACATCTCAAATTGTCATGATTTTCCATGCCTTTGCATCGATGGTGACTGTTGACCGGAGCGCGTTAACCTCCTAATTTCTGACGCGAATTTGGTTCGCCGAGAGTAGTTGGGGCAGGCGATGACGGGCACGGGAAAAACAGTCACACGCGTTGATCTGTGCGAAGCGGTCTACCAAAAGGTAGGTCTCTCGCGCACTGAGTCGTCCGCGTTTGTTGAACTGGTTTTGAAAGAAATTACGGATTGTCTGGAGAAGGGCGAGACAGTGAAGCTGTCGTCGTTCGGCTCCTTCATGGTGCGCAAAAAAGGCGAGCGCATCGGCCGCAATCCGAAGACGGGCACAGAAGTACCGATCTCGCCGCGGCGGGTGATGGTATTCAAGCCGTCGGCGATCCTGAAACAGCGGATCAATGGCGACAGTACCGCAGTTGGCAACGGTAAAGATCACGACGAGTAGAAACCACAGGGCGAACCACAGGGATCCTGCACTTGGACAAAGCGCCGGATGCGTTTCGAACCATAAGCGAGGTCGCTGACGATCTCGATATACCGCAGCATGTTCTGCGGTTCTGGGAAACGCGGTTCACTCAAATCAAACCGATGAAGCGATCCGGCGGTCGGCGATATTATCGCCCGGACGATGTCGATCTGCTGCGCGGCATCCGCCGGTTGCTCTACGGCGAAGGCTATACCATCCGCGGCGTGCAACGAATCCTGAAAGAGAACGGTATCAAGTCGGTGCAGGGGCTGGTCGACGGCCACGCTGCGCCGAGCTTCGCGCCGACGTCTGCCGCCATCGCGCCGCGCGTCCAGGCAAAGCGTCCCGTGATCGAAGAGGATCATGAGGAAGAAGAGGCCGAGGACGAAGTAGAACGCGACGAGGAGATCGAGGAAGAAGCCGAAGAGGAAGCTGACGCCGAAGGCGCCGAGGACGAGGAAGAAGAGGGCGACGAGGACGGCGGCGACGAGGGTGAGGACGAAGAGGCTGAGGAGGAAGAAGACGAGGAGGAAGCTGCTGCTCCCGTCGCCGCCCGCCGCGCCCCCCCGATGACGTCGGCGTCGCCACGCGTGGAGCCACAGCTGCCGCGGCCGCCGTCGCGGGCAAACCCCGTATTGGCAAATCCTGTTGCGGCACGGCCCGAACCGGCAATGTCGGCTCCGACGCAGAGCGCAAGACCTGCTGCGGTCCCGAGCCCAAGGCCGAACCCGCAGCGCCGGCTGGAGCGCGAACGGCTCGAAGCCGTGCTCGAGGAGTTGCTGGCGGCGCGCCGGGCGCTCGATACGGCGATGAAGGACGGCTAGCTGCCGCCCCACAACCAATCCGTTTCAATCCGCTCAGCCTTCTTGCGCCTCGGACGGATCGAAGCTACACGATGCCCCATCGGAGCGTAGCGCAGCCCGGTTAGCGCACTAGTCTGGGAGACTAGGGGTCGGAGGTTCGAATCCTCTCGCTCCGACCATATAAATTACTGATTTCATTAGCTTTTATCCGATCTCTATGAGGTCGATAAACTGGAAACCCCCTTCAGGGAAGCACCGGGGAAGCACGGGGCTTATTTCGCGGGCGCTTTTAGCCTCGTGACACCTTCTCCGCGATCGTAGGAAAACTCAATTCGAGCTTTCGAGAACGCTGCTTCGAGTGCGGCGGCGGTGGCGCGCGTACCCGGAATCGGTCCACTTTCCTTCTCAAGGCGCTTGATCGTTGGGAGCGAAAGATCTGCTGCCTCAGCAAGATCCGTTTGCTCCCATCGGAGCAGGGCACGCGCCGCTCGGATCATTTCGCTAGTGAGCATCATATTCTCAAATCTCCAATTGACACCTCAAGTATTACAATCTAATACTCTAGGTGTCAATAGCGACGCGAGCCGAGTCGAAGCGCGAACTTCGACCCAGCTCTAACCCTCAAAGAGAAGGACCTCTCCCGATGGCTAGGCAGAACGGTATCACTCAGAACGCTCGCACCTCAAACGATCAGGATATTGCCGTCGCAGCTTTGCGCCGCGTGCAGCTAGCCGGCGAAGACGACGCAGCCTACGAGTCGGCAATCGCTGCGCTCGAGATTGCTCCGGCGACGACTGCAGCAGGAGTGCAGGCGCTTTTCGATCTGCTCAAGTCCCGCTTGGACAGTGCGCTCGACGGCGACGAAGTTGATCCAGAGATGATGAAGATGTTGGCGCATAACATTTCGGCGGGCATCGCACACTTGGTTCGCAAGGCCGGTTAGGGCGACGCGGCTGCGGTGGCCGAGGGCGACAAGCTTTCGACCACCGCGGCTCCCCATCGACATTGGACACCGACCCCACCCTGGGCGGGGGCCGCGCTCGGGGCGTCGAGACGTCGCAGGGCGCTCCGACTAAATTTCTATTTTCTGAAAAGGTCGCGGTCGCAGTTTCCGCAGTGCCGCGCCGCCGATTACTTGTTGAAAATGACTTTCGGATTATTGGTGCTGAATTGTACGAAACCGCGGGGTCATTCTTTCAGAGCTTTCCACGTCCACTACTGGGATGTACCTGGCCGAGAACAGAGCTGCCCAGTACGTTCGCATGTCAACCGACATGCAGCGTCACTCTATTGCAATACAAGCAGAAGCTATTGCCCTCTACGCGGCGCGGAGAGGATTGGCGATTGTCCGTAGCTACGAGGATGCAGGTCGAAGCGGACTGACTATCGATGGACGTTCAGCGCTGCAGAACCTCATCGCAGATGTAAGATCTGGCACGGCCGATTTCCGAACCATATTGATCTACGACGTAAGTCGGTGGGGGCGCTTCCAAGATACGGACGAGAGTGCCTACTACGAGTTTATATGTCGCTCTAACGGTGTCGCCATCGAATACTGCGCCGAACAATTCACGAATGATGGGAGCATAACAACTTCAATTCTGAAGAATCTGAAGCGAGCGATGGCCGGCGAATACAGCCGAGAGCTATCTGCAAAAGTCTTTGCGGGGCAGGCTAAGGCTGTGAGAAATGGCTTTCATCGCGGCTCCACCCCAGGCTACGGCCTACGAAGATGTCTCATTGAAGAGGGCTCGGGCCGGAGGACGGTGCTGAAGCTTGGACAAAGAAAAAGACTCTCGACGGACCAGACGATCTTGGTCGCGGGGCCTACAGAAGAGGTCGAGGTCATCGACCGAATCTATTCGCTCTTCATAGACAAGAAATTTTCGCTCAGCCGCATCGCGAGACATCTGAACGAGGACGGGATCGCAAACGTTGCCAACCGTCCGTGGAATGACGTCTCTGTACGAGAAATACTGTCCAACGAAAAATACATTGGAAGTGCGCAGTTCAACAAGACGTCCCGGAAATTGGGTGCGCCGAGCAGGAAGAATCACAGATCCGTATGGGTCGAAAAGGTTGAAGCATTCCGAGGCATTGTATCAAAGGAACGGTTTCGCCAAGCGCAAGAGCAACTCGTCGACAATGCGCGTGCGTACCGCGACAGCGAGTTGCTTGATACGCTGACTGCCATTTGGTGCAGCCGAGGGCGGATTAGCGCAGCTCTGATCGATTCCTTACCGGCGACGCCTAGTGTCAACACTTTCAAAGAGCACTTCGGCGGTCTCGCTGCTGCATATCAATTGATTGGCTATGCGCCGCCATTTCGCCGCGGCCGTAGTTCTCAAGCTCGCATTGTTATTATGAGCCAGATATCGGCGAAACTGAAAGCCGCCGGCTGCAAAGTATACTGGCATTCGGGCAGCTCTCAAATGCTCATAAATGAGGAACTGGTGGTGGCCGTTGTTGCGGGGTGTGCGTCGCCCGGATGCGGGAAAAATCAATGGCAGGTCAAGCGGCCAGGGTGGGCGAAGCCAGACATTCTCGTAGCCGCGAGGGTACACGATGATCTATCCGCCATCGTTGAGGATTATCTATTCATTCCGCTTCTATTCATGACAAATGCGTCGTGGCTGACGATCTCGAAGAAGCGGCTGCAGCGGATGGATACGTTTCGTTCAGCGACGCTGGATCCACTTCTTGAACTTTGCACGAGAGAACGAATGGGTCTCGGCAATGCCTCGCACGCGTGAAATCGCAAGGGATCGTGCTTGTGCTCACAGAGCGGTAAAGGCGAGGTTGGCCGACGAAGAGGCCAAAGCGAGGCGCGTTCGTTTGTCGCAGACTCTCGCAAAAGTGGCACAAATTCTCTCGCATGAAGGATTTATAGAGTTGGCGTCATCGCATGGCGTCGAATGGGCACCCCGACGCCTCGTGCTTCGTGCGGATGTTGAAAGACAGGCAGAGGTTGATTTGAGTCATGCTGGGTCGGTGCTCGACTTTGTAATCGCTTGGAAATTCATCTTTCCGATGTTGTCGAACCAGGAAGTGCTCGAATATCTTCAAGAGAAATGGCCGGGTTTCGTCGACGAATTCAAGGACACGTTCATTGCGCTTGTAATGAACGGGCCCTTCCTGGATGAGCGGCGAACGTCCCTCAGCACGAGTTTCTTTAAATGACAGGTTTCTTGACAGCACGGGCGGTCGGGTTTCTACATCGCGGATGCGTCCTGCAATTCTGATTTCATTTGCTCTTTCGATCTTCGGCTCTTCTGTCGCACATTGCCTGGTCGGCGGCGCACCCGTGCGCGATGACGAGATCGGCCGCGCGGTGATCACAATCGTCGGCTCGCGCGGAAATTTCTGTTCCGGCGCGCTGATCGCGCCGACCTTGGTGCTGTCGGCGGCGCATTGCGTGACGCCCGGCGCCAGTTACAAGATCGTGCTCTATGACTCCCAGCGACAGCCGCAACTGCTGGCGGTGAAGCGCGTCGCCGATCATCCTGGGTTCAATGCGGAAGGCATCAAGGCGCATCGCGCTAGCGCCGATCTGGCGCTCCTGCAGCTTGCCGAGCCGCTGCCCAGCAAAACCACGCTGCCGCTCGGCGTACCCACAGAGCCCTTCGCCGCTGGGCAGAATTATCTTGTGGCCGGTATCGGCGTCGCCGCGCGCGGCGACGGCAAAAGCGGCGGCACCGTGCGCGCGGCACAGCTCACCTCCACCAGCCATCCCGGAAAATTGCAGATCCGCCTGGTCGACCCCGCCACCGACAACACACGCGACGGCCTCGGCGCCTGCACCGGTGACAGCGGCGGGCCCGTGCTGCAGCAGCAAGGTGGCCGCATCGTGGTGATCGGCGTGGTGTCGTGGTCCACCGGTGCGAAGAATGTCGCCGGCTGCGGCGGCCTTACCGGCGTGACGCCGCTGACGCTGTATCGCGACTGGATCCTGCAGACGGCACGCGCCTGGGGCACGCCGCTCTGATCGCCAGCGCCGCGCAAGGCAGCCGTCGTTAAGTTCCGTGAAAGGTTCTCCGCTATGATCCGCGAGATCATGGGAGTCTCCGACATGCTGCGCCTGCTCATTCTTGTCGTTTCGACTACTGTCCTGATAACGGGCGCGCAGGCGGCTGACATGGCCGGCCAAGGTCGCATCGGCCGCTTGTTCGACGAGCCGGTGGTGAAGAGCCGCCGTACCGTCGTGGTCAAGGACGAGCGCCCAATGGAAGAGCCAATCGTGCAGTATGCGCCGGAGGTGTATATCCCCTCGATCGTGCATGGCTATTACGGCAAGCCGGCGTCCTATTATTACCACAACTATTATGGCAGCCGGATCGAGACGATCTTTAGCCGCGCGCCCTATGGCTGCGGCTACTACGGCTATTGCTGAGCGCAGCGCGGAACAGGCACGCGCCGGCCGCGGACGTCTCGGACTGCGACAGTGTTGCCTGCGACATCGTGATATTGGCGTCTCTCATTCTTGTGAACTGCATTTCCGAAACGCCTCCCTAGCTAGAGAGGTGCTTCAGAGCATCACGGGAAGCCGGTTATGGGAAAAGAAGAAAAGACCGAAGCCGAACTTGAGGAAATGATCGCCCAGCGCCTCGTTGTCGGCGGCGTCTATGTGTCAGTGCGCAGGGATGCGCTGCTCGGCTGGCGGCCGATGGTGATCACTGCGCCCAAACACGCTACCTATGCACAGCAGCTCGCCGACGAAGTGGCGACGGAACTCCGCAAGAAATTCGTGCTGAAGGATTGAGGTGCTTTCGCATGGTGGCGCCTTTGCAGGCTGCTGGCGCACACCCGTCGAGGCATGCGCCAGCTCCACTCAATCCTTCTTCTCGGTCACATTACTGATCGTCTTGACGCCGTTGCTCTCGGTATAGGTCACCGTGACGCGCTCGCCGGCATGCAGCGATTCCGGAACCGTGCGCAGCCTGAATTTCTCCACCGCGCCCGGCGTATTCGCCCCGACGGTCTCGCCAGCCGGCGCCTGCTTGATCACCACTTCGCTGGTGGTGCGATCGAGGATGGTGACGATCCCTGTGAAGGTCTGATCAGCTTGGGCCGCCGATCCCGCAAAAGATCCCAGCGCGGCAATCACCGCCGCACACGCGACGCGTTCGGTCAGTCTCATTGTCGTTCTCCCAAGCTTGTGTGAATGGAGGTAACGACGGCAGCGGGAGATTGGTTCCATAGCTGTTGCTGCAAACGCAGATGATCAATCGGTCCCCGCGGGGTGAGCGATAGCGTGTGGGTCGCGTCGCGGCTTCTCGCAGATTCCCGGGAAGAATTCGTCATGAGCTATCCGATGCCGGGGACGGGTGGAGGATAAGTGGGTCAGCGAGTGGCCGATATGCGCGAGCTCACCGCGAATGTCGCCCGCAATTATTCTGGAGAAAGTTTCGGTTTCGATCAGGAGGGCGTTTCGGGCAGGGCCTGGCGCCGTACATTGTTACTCACTTGCCGCCAGTGACATCGAGGAACGTGCCGGTGACGAAGGACGCCTCGGCGCTTGCCAGCCACAGGATCGCCCGCGCAACCTCTTCAGGCTGACCGCCTCTGCCCATGGGGATCGAGTCCTTGACACGATCCACTCGTCCCGGCTCTCCGCCGCTGGCATGCATGTCAGTGTAGATGTGCCCCGGGCGAATGCAGTTGACGCGTATCCCATCCCGCGCGACTTCCTTGGCGAAGCCGGTCGTGAATGTTTCGACGGCGCCCTTCGACGCAGCGTAGTCGACATATTCGCCGGGGCTGCCGAGTCGGGCCGAAGCCGACGAGATGTTGATCACGGAACCGCCGCGCCCGTTGTGGCGATACGACATCCGCTTCGCGGCTTGCTGTGCGCAAAGGATAGGACCGATCGCGTTGACCGCGAAGATGCGCTGCATCCGCTCGAATCCGAGATCCTCCAGCCGGGACTGCCGCGCAAGCATCGCGGCGTTGTTCACCAGCACGTCGATCCGGCCGAACGCGCGGTCGATCGCGGCGAATAATTGAGCGACCTGCTCTGGATCCGCGCTATCTGCGCGGACCGGTAAAGCCCGGCGCCCTGCAGCTTCGACATCAGCCGCCACCGCAAGGGCGGCAGTTTCGTTGGAGACGAAGCTGATCGCCACATCGTAACCTTGCGTGGCAGCAAGCCGCGCAGTCGCGGCGCCTACGCCCCGACTTCCACCCGTTATCAGAATGAGCGGCGTCTGCGAGACTGTATCCATCTAACGAACCTTCATGTGTTGGTGAAATAATGATCTAGGGCTGTCCGGATGAGTGCGATGCCAGACCGATTTCGACGTCATCGCTCAGATGCTTTGAGAGTGGGATCATGAACGGGCAGATCGCCAGCGCCGTCATTGCGGTCGCGGCCGTTGCCATTGCGGGTCCGAACGCGTCGCCCAGAAAGCCATAGAGAACCGGGGCACCGGCGCCCGCGCCGATGGTGCCGGTATAAAACAGGGCGAAGGCACGCGCGGTGCGATGGGGCGGGGTCAGTTCGGGAACCGTTCCATACAGCACCGATGACGTGCCGTTGAGCATCACCCCCAGCGCCGGCAGAACGACGATAACCGGGATCAGTGGCAGCACCAAAACGCTGAGGATCAGAAGCGCAGTGGCAGCTTCGGTGAAGAGAACGGTGCGCCGGGTGCCGATCCTGTCGCCAAGCCAGCCGCAAGCGAACTTGCCGGCGGCTCCGCCGATGAAGAGAAGTGCCAGAGCGAAACCGCTGGTGGGAAGCGAGGCTCCTTTTTCAATCAGGAGAAATGGCAGAAAGGTGAGGAAGCCCATTCTGACGGCGCTATCGAGCATTCCGATCGCCAGGAGCCAATAGAATCCGCCGCGACCTCGACCGGTCTTGCTGGATCGTTCCTTCGCATCTGCTGCTTGCCCCATGCCCACGGCCGGCATCCACACCGCCATGGCGACAGACACGACGATGCCGGCGGCAGCGAGCGCAAATACGGCATGGCGCCAGGCGATGGTGACAAGCAGCAGAGACATCAGCGCCGGGATGGCCGCCTTGCCGAGATCGCCTGTAAAATTGTAGATGCCGAGCGGCCTGCGCGCAGCGCGCCCATAAGCCCGTGAAACGGCGGCGGACGCCAGAGGGTGTTGGGTGCTCGAGCCTGCGCCTGCCAATGCGAGCGCAAAGCTCAGTCCGACGATGCCGCCGGAGATGCCCGCGAGAGCGTAGCCCAACGCCGACAGCGCCGTGCCGCAGCAGAGAATGAGTTTGGCATCGATCCGCTCCGCCAGATGCCCCGCCGGAATCTGCAGACATGCCATGGTGCCGGAATAAAGACCGCGAAAGATCGCAAGGACGCTATAGCTCAGCGCGAATTCGGTCTGCCAGATGGGCAGCAATACATAGATCGCGTCCGTGAAGCCGTCGTGCAAAGCGTGGTTGAGCCCGGTCAGCGCAAGCGTTCGCGCGGCGCGTGTCCGGTTCGCAGGAGCCGTAGTGGTGGATGCCGTGGTCTCATTGTGGGTCATGGGTCTTCCGGCGCACGCGCTACAGTCGCAGAAAATCTGAAGATTGATGCGCTAGAGCTGATGTCTGGCGCGCAAAGCGATGCTAAAGTCACTCTGAACTAGACTTCGGGCTGTCACAAATCAGTAATACTCAGGTCATGGGTTAGAAATTCTCAAGTATGTCCACCTTTGTCCCGCGCCGCAGTCTGCCGCCGCTGAATGCGGTTCGCGCCTTCGAAGCCGCCGCCCGCCTCGGCAGTCTGAAGGAGGCGGCCGTTGAGCTCAGCGTGACCCACGGCGCCGTCAGTCAGCAGATCCGGCTATTGGAAGACTGGCTGGGTGCTCCGGCGCTGTTTCGGCGTTCGGTCCGACGGGTCGTGCTGACGCCTGCCGGCGCAGCGCTGCTCACCGAATTCGGACCGGCGCTCGATAGTATTTCGGCTGCCGTGCAGCAGCATCGAACCAGACGGCATGACGCGCCATCCATCGTGCTGCATGTGAACGCGCTCGCAACTTTCAGTCTGCGATGGCTGTTGCGACGGATGGGCGCTTTTCGTGCGGAGCATCCCGACATCGAGGTACGTTTGAGCACGTCGAACGAGACGATCGACGCCCTGGCAGAGCCGTTCGATGTCGTGATCAGAGGTGGCCCGGACACTTTTCCCGGATACACCTCGCGTTTCCTGTTCGGGGAGCGGCGGCTGCCAGTGTGCAGTCCGACCATCCTGGATCGGGCGCCGCTAACCGATATCCGCGATCTGTCGCGCCACACGCTGCTTCACGTCTCCTCGATGGCGCGGCTATGGCGCGACTGGCTGGCTGAGGCCGGAGAGCCCGCCCTTCGCCCAGAGGCATCCCTGACCTTCGATCATTTCTATCTGACCATACAGGCAGCGATCGACGGACTCGGCGTGGCGATGGGTCCGACCGCATTGGTCGCCGATGATCTCGCGGCCGGGCGATTGATGACGCCGTTTCCGGACATCAGTCTTTCGGCGCGAAGCTACTTCGCCTATCTGCCGGAAGCGCGACGGACCGATCCACATATCGCCGTGTTCTGCGACTGGCTCGAGCAACAAGGCCGCGATCTCGTCCGGAGCTAGCGTCGATAACACCGTCGCTTCCATGAACCGCTGGGGCAAGGCGCGAGCGGCGACGCCGATCAGGGCACTCGTCGGTCGCTCTCCGGCGCCGAACAGCTTCTTGGTGTATCGGCAATGTCGATAATTTCCGCGGCTTCCCTGATATTCCCGGCAACGACTTCGTCATGAGCTATCCGACGCCAGGGACGGGTAGGGATGAGCACGATCAATCCGTCCCCTGCAGGGTGACGGATGGCGTGTGGGTCGCATGTGATGCGGCGGCATCGATTCGTTGCAGGGCGACGTAGTGAACGATCACGAAGCACGCGATCGCGGCGGCGTAGAGCAGACGTTCGAGTAATGCCATCGGTGGTCCATCCGGATGAGAGACGCGCTTGTCGTGGCTCATCATCGACGGAGCAGTGATATCAAGCGTCCTACGAACGGCTGATGCGACTTCACATTCGTCTGTTGCGTGTGTGGCCGCGTTCCAACACGAGAGACATCGAACCAGCGCACGCGCTGATAGATTGAGCTTGCGATGTGCCAACCGCATCCGATCTCGAAAGGCTTTATTAAGCGTCTTTCGTTGCGCAAACGGCACAGGCCGCGGGTTTGTTCAGCGTGAACACGCTTCGATTATTGTCCGATTGTTGCGGCTCATCTAGCTTCGCAAATGTCCATCGCGGACTTGCAGGACAACAAACATCCGCATCGTCGAACGGTGTGGATTCGATCGAAGTGGAATAGCGCATGCGCGAATGCATCGGATTTGCGACGATCGGACCACAGCCGGATGACATGCGCCACGAGAGTCCGGATCGCACCCGGCGATCCGCGCCCGACAGCCACGGAACGCGATTGCTTCGCTCGCTCTTGGCAAGTGCGTCGGCGATGGTGCTGATGGCCCTGTCCGCCGGTTCGGCCGCCGCCCAGAGTTGGACCGGAACGAGTAGCAGCGACTGGACAGCCGGGACCAATTGGTCGGGTGGTGTGGTCCCGATCGCCGGCAGTGTCACTATCGACACGACGTCGCCAAACCGGACTGTGCTCGGTGTCACTGGTCCCGCGGCCGGAACGACCGGAAACATCTCCGTCGGCGTGAACACTGGTTCAACCGGCAGCCTCACCATTCAGAACGGCAGCACGCTGACGAGCAGCGGCGCTAGCCTTGTGATTGGAGTCGCGGGCGGAAGCAACGGCACCGTGACGGTCACGGGAGCCGGATCGCAGTGGATTACATCCGGCAGCCAGATCAACGTCGGCGCCAGTGGCAATGGTACCCTTAACATTCAGAACGGCGCTGCAGTAGTGGCCCAATCAGGGGTCTCTTTGGGGACCTTCGCCGGCGGCACAGGCACGCTCAACATCAATGGAGGCAGCAGGCTCGAGACTAATAACCTCGCGCGCGTCGCTGTTGGAACCGGCCAGGTCAATTTCGATAATGCCATTCTGCGAGCCAGGATAAACAACAACTTCTTCATCAGCGGATTTTCGCCAGGCAACCTCAATATTGCCGCGGGCGGCCTGACCGTTGACACCCAGGCTTTCACTGTGGGCGCGGGCTCCGGGTTTTCCGGTGTCGGCGGATTGACCAAGATCGGCGCCGGCACATTAAATCTCCGGGTATCCAGCGATTATACGGGGCCGACGGTGATCCAGGCCGGCACTCTTGCGCTTGCCAGTACTGGCTCGATTAGCGCATCGAGCCGGGTAGTCGTAGATGCAACCTTCAATGTCTCGGGTATTACTGCGACGAGCACGAGCATTCAGAGCCTCGCCGGCAGCGGCGCCGTCGCGCTGGGCGCAAAGAATCTGACGATCACCGATGCGAAGAACGATGTATTCGCCGGCGTGATCTCCGGCACCGGCGGGCTGACGATCAGCGGCGGCATGCAGACCCTTTCAGGCGTGAACACCTACACCGGTGGCACCACGGTGAGCGGCGGCACGCTCAGCGTCAATGGCAGCGTGTGCGGCGCCATGAACGTGCTGGCCGGCGGCACGCTGCAAGGCACCGGCACGGTCTGCGACACATCGAACGCAGGCATCGTCGCGCCCGGCAATTCCATCGGAACGCTCACCGTCGCCGGCAACTACACCGGCAACGGCGGAACGCTGCAGATCGAATCCGTGCTTGGCGGCGACGCCTCGCCGACCGATCGGCTTGTCGTCACGGGCAACACCGCAGGCAGCACCAATGTGCGGGTGATCAATCTCGGCGGCACCGGCGCGCAAACCGTCGAAGGCATCAAGATCATCGATGTCGGCGGCGCGTCGAACGGCGCGTTCTCGCTGCTCGGCGATTACGTCATTCAGGGCCAGCAGGCGGTGGTCGGCGGCGCCTATGCCTATACGCTGCAGAAGAACGGCATCAGCACGCCAACCGATGGCGACTGGTATCTGCGCTCCAGCCTGATCAATCCTCCGCCGCCGATGTCGGCTATGCCGCTTTATCAGCCGGGCGTCCCGCTGTACGAGAATTATGCGCAGGTGCTGCTCGGCATGAACGAACTGCCGACCATGCAGCAGCGCGTTGGCAATCGCTATTGGGGCGGCAGCGATGCCATGGCGCGCGCCGGAGTCGCACCGGCGGCAGGTGAGCCGTCGCCGACGCCCACGGCATTCTGGGGCCGCATCGAAGGCGGCCAATCCGATTTGCAGCCCTCCACCACGACAGGCTCCACCTACAAAGCCGACCAGTTGAAAGTGCAGGCGGGCCTCGACGGTCTCCTGATGGAGAACGAGCGCGGAAGGCTGATCGTCGGTCTCACCGGGCAATATGGCCTGACAACCGCCAATATCGCATCGGTCTTCGGCAACGGCCGGATTCGCGTCGAAGGAGCGGGCGTCGGCGGCACGCTGACATGGTTCGGCGACAACGGCTTCTATGTCGACGGCCAGGCGCAATCGATGTTCTATCGCAGCGATCTGTCCTCGGTGCTGGCCGGCAGCATGACCCACGGCAACGAAGGGGTGGGCTATGCCTTCAGCGCTGAAGCCGGCAAGCGGTTCTTTGTCGGCAACGGTTGGTCGCTGACGCCGCAGGCGCAGCTATCCTATTCGAAGGCCGAGTTCGATCGCTTCACCGATCGTTTCGGCGCACCCGTGTCGCTGCGCGACGGCGACAGCTTGCTCGGCCGCGCCGGACTTGCGCTCAACCACCAGAAGACCTGGAACGACGGCGCGGGCATCGTGCGCTCGGATATCTATGGTATCGGCAACCTGCGCTACGAGTTCCTCGACGGCACCCGTGTCGATGTCGCCGGCACCGGCTTCGCCAGCGCGCAAGATCGGCTGTGGGGCAGCGTCGGCGGCGGCGGCACCTATAGCTGGGCCAACGGCCGCTACGCAGTGTTCGGTGAGGTCTCCTATAGCGCGAGCCTTGAGGACGCGGCGGCGAACCACAGCTACAAGGGCACTGGCGGCTTCCGCATCGTCTGGTGAGCGAACGCGCTGGTCGCGCAACTCAGTCAGGATCTTGTGTTTGTTCTGCGCCGCAACGTCGCCAGCCCTTCAGGCAAGGCCTTACGCCGTTTTGCGCTATCGGCGTATCGCGACCCGATACGGCGTACTCGCGGCAAATGATCTGGCGCTCATCCGATCACGCGCGTCGCATAGCCGGCGAACAGCTTGACCAGATCCGCCTGCCGCCGGGTTCCGGTTTTGTAGAACAGGCGGCTGAGATGCGTCTTGATCGTCGTTTCGGCGACGCCGAGCGCTGCAGCGACCTCCGGCACGCCGCCGACCTGGACGATCGCCAGCAGGACACGAAGCTCTGACGGTGTGAGCTGGAATGTTTTGCCGATGAGTTCGGGCGGCGAAGTGGCGTCGATATCCGCCTTGCGCACGAACAAAGCCGCCGTGGCCGAATAGACCAGTCCGGCCTGTCGCCGTGCGCCCGATGTCAGCGGCAGGAGATGGGCGACGTATCGTTCGCCAGTGCTGCCGACGAGCGGCATGGCGATGCCGCGGGTACCGAGCGCGCTGTCGCCTTCGCCGGCGACGGCGAGGGCGTCCCGCAGGGTGCGATCGGCCTGGCTGTCGCGAGCACTGAGGCGGCCGGAGGAGGCGCGCAGGACGTCCGCTGTATCGAGCATGGCATGGCCGGCAAAGTTGGCATGAACGATGCGCGCGGCGGAATCGACGAGGAACAGGCCGACGCTCATCCCGTCGAGCGTATCCGCCAGCGTCGCGGCCTCGGCGGCTTTCAGATCGAACATCCGTCCGATCATCACGGCGCGGCGGATATGCGGCGCGATCAGTCGCATACGGTGACGCGCGCGCTCATCCGCGACGCCGTCACGCTCATGCCGGAACACGCCGAACATGGCAACATTGGTGATGGACTTGTCGAGCACCGAATTGATGCAATCCGCCAGTCCCTGCGGTTGCACCCATTCCTTGTAGAAGCGGGTTTCCCTGAACTCCGCGTAAGGCAGGATGTCCTCGATACCAATCGGCTCATCGATCTCCGCGAAGAACTGCACGGTCGTGGTGGGATCGAGCGCAACATATTTGTCGAAATAGGAGCTTTGATAGTCCGCGGAAATGCCGACCACGTGGAGAATATGCCCCGACGGCATGGCGGCGTTCTTGGTGTAGAGGCTGGCGCCGACGCCGCCGACGAATTGCATCGCGCGCTCGATCGCATTCGTCCAGGACGGCGAGTCGAGGACGGTGTCGTAGATGCAGCCGATCAGGTCGCTGAGCTGTTCTGCGCCTTCTGCGAGATCAGGCGATGCGAGCCGGGCGGCCACCGGCCAGAGCGGAGTCACTGACGTCATTTGCAGCTATCTCTCGGGAGGGTGAGCCAGCACCTTTGCATGCGTGCCTATGCCGGCACACCGACGATGCGTGATTGGAAAGCTACGTGGTTCCGGCGGCGATGTCGTTGCTGAACGCGCAGAAGCTGTGTTTCAGCGTGCGAAATATTTTCCGGATGATGCGCGGAATAAATCGAAAATCGGGGACGTGCGCCGATCGGTCCTTGATAGCAAAATGACGGCGCTTGCGGCGCCGTCATTTGAACCAAATTCAGCTGATGCGGAACTATCAATCCTTGTGCAGGAATGCGTAGTCTGCCGAATAGGGCACGCTGAGAAACTGGCCGGCATCGTCGCAGGGGCCGGCGGCAACGCCGCCTTTGGTGTTGATGCGCTGTATCACGTCGACTATTGCGAGCTTGCCGTCGCCATGCCGGTCAGTCACCGTCAATTTGAGCCACGGAATGTCGCTCGCGGTTTTACCTGGTGCGCGGCCAACCGCTTTGCCGCCCAGCGTGCTGCCATCGGTGAGTTCCCAATGCGGGCCCGCATAGTGGCGGCCGACGGTCAGTCCATTGGACAGCAGCGTGGCGATCGGCTCGCGGAAGGTCCAGGAGAGCTTGCCGTCGGAGGCGGCCATGCACTCGTACACCTGGGCGCCCTCCGCGTGATAGATCGCGACGATGGTGGCATCCGGCTCGGCAATCTCGGACGGCACTTGAGCCGCGACCGGATGCGTCAACGCGGCGAGGGCGGCGATGAGCGCCGCCCCGAACCGTCTGCACTTCACTTTGCAATTCATATGATCGTTCATGGGACCTCGCGCGTGATGTCTATTCAGCGACGGCCTCGCCGGAGCCGCCGAGCTCCGCCGGAAAGTCCTTCAACTTCGGCAGGCCGTCCTTCATCGGCATTACGGTCTCGGCATAATTGACGTGGACACCGGGTTCGAAACGAAGTGTCGGGATGGTCGCCGCAAAGACATCGACCAGGCCGAACGTCGGATGATTGGTCAGCAGGTGCCCGCCGCATTTGCTGCAATACTGGCGCTGGCTGAGCGGCGTCTTCTGGAAGCTCGCAATATGTTCGGCGCCCGCAGTGATCCGCACGGCACTCGGCTTCCACAGGCTGAAGGCATTGACCGGCCCGCCGGACCACGAACGGCATGAACTGCAGTGGCAATAGCCCATCGCTTCCGGGGCACCATCTACTTCCAGCTCGACTGCGCCGCAGAAGCACTTTCCAACATGTGTCATTGCTCTCGTTTCCTCTTGCTTGCGCATCGTTCCTCGCCGCGAAGCGGGCGCGCCGGGCATGCTGCTAGCAGGGACGCGCAAGCCGGAGCGTCATGCGATCGGATGAGGCAGCATCACAAGATGTGTCGATGCAACATGCGTACCAGACCGCAGTATAGCCGGTCGCGCAGTCGCTGACGTCATGGAGTTCACGGCGTGATCGTGTCGCGGAGATCAAAACGCCGTCATTACACGTCCCAGGAGACTGATGCGCGACAGGGCTCATATGTTGCGAGGGGAACAGTTGCGCGATGTGGCCTTGCCGCAATAAATTCGGCATAATGACCCGCCGCGCTCACCGCTCGCCCGAGGAAACATTTGATCGCTGACGGATGATCGCGATGTCCCGAACCTACGTCATCCCCGATCTGCACGGCCGGCGCGATCTGCTTGATCGCGCGCTGGCTGAGATCGAGACGCATCGGGGTGGTGAAAACGCCACGCTGATCGTGCTCGGCGACTATGTCGACAAGGGCCCGGACTCCCGCCGTGTCATTGCGCGGCTGCGGGCAGGAGTGGCACCTGGCCTGCGGCTGGCGATGCTCAAGGGCAATCACGATGCGCTGATGGTCGCCGCGCTGCGCGGCGATGTAGCGATCGCGAACTGGATGACGAAAGGCGGCGATACCGCGCTCGCCTCCTATGGCGGCGACATCGCCGATGTGCCGGTGCATGACATCGACTGGCTCGATGGCCGGCCGCTGTGGCACATGGATGCGCATCGCATTTATGTCCATGCCGGCGTCGATCCCGCGCTGCCGCTGGTGCAGCAGGACCCCGTATTGCTGATGACCAAGCGCTATGCGGATGATGACGCGTCCGGCCATGACGCAGGCGAGGGGGCCCGCCATGTGGTGCATGGCCATGACCGCCATGCCGATGGCCCATTGCTGAAACAGGGCCGCAGCAATCTCGACACCTATGCCTGGAAAACCGGTCGGCTGGTGATCGGCGTGTTCGATGACGCGCTGCCGGGCGGGCCGGTGGAGCTGATCGAGATCACCGCGCCGCCGCCGGACCGGACCGCGACGCCCTGAGGCGGATACGACCTCTTGAACCAAAGACCGCGCTACGACGCCTAACTGGCAACGCAACCGAACCGGTCCTCCTGTTATGTCGTCTATCATCGAGCTCGTCATCGATATCGCTGTCGAACTCGTCTCCGGTTGGACGACCGCGAAATGGCCACTCGTCGGAGAAGCCGTCGGACTGGTCTGTCTTGTGATCGGTGCGCTCGTCGTGGGACTGTCGTCGTCCGGCGCCGACCGCGTCCTGGCGTTGGGCCTGCTGGCCACGATGGTCATCGCATTTGCCGCTTTGTTGCTCTGCCGCGCCTGGCGCCTGCGTCGCGCGGCGGCGATGCCGACCGAGCGATTGCCATGAGCGTGACACCGGTGATGCTCGGCGCCACGACAGACTGAGGAGATTCACCGATGCCGGACTGGATCTTGCCGCTATTGTTGATCGTCGCGATCCTGGCGTTTCTGTATCGCGCCTTCCTGCACACGCCGCGCGCGCCGCCCAGCGGCAGGAACCACGAAGAAGGCGTGACCAATTACTGGGACGTCCACCGCGATCGCTGACAGATATCGATGCGCGGCGCCGCAGGGCGCCCCGCCGGAGTGCATGAGCGCCGTCACTTCCTGACATATTTGCGTGCCGTCAGCACCGGATCGATGCGGGTGGCTTCGGCAATGTCGCGGGCGCAGCCGGCGGTGTCGCCGATCGCTTCCCGGGCAATGCCGCGCTGGATCAGCGACGACGCATCCTCGGGATCGAGGCGAAGGGCTTCGCTGAAATCGGTAATGGCGCGCGCAGGCTCATTCTTGTTCTGCCAGGCGCTGCCGCGGCTCCAGAATGCGACGGCCTCCCCGGGATCGTGCTGGAGCGCGACATCGGCATCGGCAATGGCAGCATCCGCGTCGCCCGCCAGCAGATAGCCGACCGATCGGCTGACATACAACATGGCCAGTTCGGCGCCGCGAAAGTAATCGCGCGCGATGGCGCGGGTGCAGGCGGCAATGGCGCGGTCGTCGGTGTCGCCGATGCAGATGTCATAGTCGCCTGTCGGGTCGAGCGGTGTCGGCGTAGCGGCCGTAACCTGCGTCGCGCCGAGGCCGGCGATCAGCGCGGCCACAGCCAGCATGCGGAAGTAAGGCAGGCGCAGCGGCGGGGTCGCAGGCATGGTGGGCGCTCGGCAAAGGGGCGGGACGGCGTTTCTCCTTGGTCTGCGACGGCGCCTCAAAGGTTCGATAGGCATGCGCAGCCGCGAGTCTGCACGGAATAGGGGGCCAGAGCCGCGAAAGTGTGTGTGAAAACTCTATTACTCTGTTGAACGACGTTCGAGTGAGCGCCGTGAAACAAGAAGCGCCGCGCCTGCTGGATCAAGCCGAGCGCGACTTAATGTTGCCGACCACCGACAGTTCACCTGCTCACACCTCCACAGTTTGGACGGCGCCGCGACTCAGTGTAGCTCGTCGCGCGAGATCGGCAGGTGCAACTGCGCCGCGCGCTCCTCACGCTCCCGCTTGCGGAATTCTCTCTCTCGCCGCTCGAAGGCGAGCATCTGTTCCTGCGCCTGCTCCAGGAACTGTTCGTATTTCGTAATCGGTGGTTGAGCGTGTTGCATCGCTTCAGCTCCGTGCCTGTCATCGTACCGGGCGATAACACCCCACCCGGCCCGCGGGTTCACTGTTTCAGATCAAATTCGACGTGGCTCGCCACCAGATTGGCGGCCCCCGCGGTGCTAGCCAACGTGCAGGCGCAACTGAGCTGCTGGGATCAACAAATAGGATGATATGCCCATAATTTGAACACAGTTCGTTCTGACTATGTTCCTACAACGTGGGAGGCGATGGTGGACAGGGATGAACCAGCAGTGGCGAAAGTTTTAGATAGAGCGCGAGGCGTCCGCGAAGCGTTTGGTTGGCTCATGGGATCATGGATTGTATTGCGGGCCATCGCGGCGGTAGACGAAAGACGAAGAGTAGTGAGCGCGGGTCTAATCCTACTGTTATTCTCAGCACTACTGCGATTGTGGTTTCGCGATTCACCCTGATGTGGGCAGCACGCCACCGACCTGCATCGCCAGCCAGTATGGCGTCGGGGCTGGCTACCACGGCCGCAGGACGGCTTCAGGTGAACGGTTCAATACCTACGCCCTGACGGCCGCGCACCGCACCAGGCGCTTCGGCAGCCATGTCACGGTGACGAACAAGAGCAGCGGCCGATCGGTGAAGGTTCGGATCACGGATCGCGGGCCGTTTATCAAGGGGCGCTGCATCGATCTGTCACGAGCAGTAGTTGCTCTCTTTAAGGTCGTCCTTCGATAGGGGCGACCTTTTTTATTTCACAAGGCGAAGGTGCCCGTAGCCCTTGCGCAGTCGCTCCTGCGCTGCGACGACATCTCGATGGTCCAATATCTCGAGCATGCTCACAAGAGTGTCCTGCGGGTCGCGCGGTCCAGGCCGGATAAAGTCGCGCAGCACAGACTGAGCGTCTTCCACGGCCTTGTTGATGATGTCGATGTCGCGCATCACCGATCCCTCACAAGCTTGGGGCGGTTGCGCCACTTCGGATCCTTGTCGACTGAGTGATAGACCGGCGTCCCTTTGGGCCACAGTGCCTGCATCATACCGAGCCGCGCGAACTCGATCGGCCCGCCGTGATCCGCGGCCTGGATCAGGACATGCGTGGCGTTCTGCCACTCCTTTGTGGCCTGCTTCTCTTTTGGCAATCGGGTGATGTAAGCGCCGGCATCCTCAAGGGTGGTCAGCTTTCCGCCAGCGGGCAAGGCGATGGGCTCGGGGAAACGGGCAGACCAGGACACAACGCAACTCCGCAACTGGACGGCGGATTTAAACGTCCTGTAACGGATTAGTTCCGGTCAAGCGCCTCGGCGTCTCCCGCAGCCTACGATGTCGAAGGTCCTCGATAGCGCCCTTGGCTCGCAGGTCCGCCCTTACCTTGCGGACGCTTGGCAGCGAAATACCCAGATCATTCGCCTTCCTTTTCACTGATGTAAGGGGCCGGCCGAGCGCTGCCGCGGCACGTAGAGCAGATGCTCCGCTGTCGACGAGCTCTTTCAGCTTGGCGATGTCTTCCGTGTCCCATGGTTTCGCGAGGAGGCGCCTTACCACGGCTATCTCTCCGGCGGCCGCAGCTCGCCCTTCAACCAGCCCTCGGCCTTGATGACTGGATCTGGCTCAATAGCGGCGTGGATGAAGCTGCATTTTGGGCACTCGTAGGAATGCGCAACGAAGCCGTTCTCCGGGAGGGAGCACCTGATCCAATAAGAGGCGGCTCCGCAATTTGGACAGGGTAGTGTTCGGATGCGTCGCATGGCCGATACTCGTACAAAAGCCGTTACGCGCTAAGGCACAGAGTATCGTTAAAACTCTCAGGATATCGTTTGAGTTCCCGACGCCGGCTGCAAGCGCCGTCTTCCACATATTGAATCCGCCGCATTCGTGCATTCGGATGATACCATCGGCGAGTGCGGTATACTGTCGGCATGAAACCAACGAAGTCTCTAAAGAAGCAAGCCGAGAGAGCCGAGGCGGCAGCTCGTCGCTCGGCAGACTCTGAACACGCCGAGCGGATGCGCGACCTGGCTGAAGCATTCCGCGCGCAAGCCGATGCGCTGAAAACTAAGAAAAAGGGGAAGCGCAAAACTCGCGACGATCCTAAATCCCGGCAGGGCAACTAGTGATCGAGCTTTTCAGAGATGACCGCGCCCGTCTTCGGATCAGCATGAAATTCCATTTTCTGACCGTTCTTGATGCCTTCACCTTCCCATCGGCCGTCGTCGGCTTCAAGCTTGGTAACCTGCGAGTAGCCGGATTGCAGCAATTTGGCCTTTACCTGCTCCATCGGCATCCAGTCCGGGCCGGGCTGATCGGCGCGCGCCATAGTGAAGGCGCCCATCAGCACCGCGCCGCACAGAGTGAATGCAGTTAGTCTGTTCATTCCAAACCTCCGATCGAAAAGACGGGCTAAACCTACCATCGCCATCCGCAATGACGACGCCCGCGATGCCACCAACAAACCCAGCGGCGCCCGCGCCGGGAACGTCTTCGCCAGCCAGGGCCGTGCGGTGGTCCCCATTGCACCGGCGTGACGAGAGCAGGTTGTCTTTCAGTGGCTTCCATTACGGGTGCGACAGGCATCGCCTCTGCAATATCAATTAAGCGAACGCCCGCGGCACCGACCGCGGCGAGCGCTATCACGTTGCCAGCTAAACGAAGGAATGACCGGCGGTCAGGGATTTCAGTCATCCATACCTCCCTCAGGCTATCGGTATATAGCTTCAGATTAGAGAACCTTCCGTAGGCCGGCATCGGTTAAAACCCTAGCTTTCGAGACCGGCGGCGGTATCAAAATCTACAAAAACTTGCGCGGCGTCGCGCAGGATGATGGCGATCGGCTTCGGAAAGTTAGATCCCAGCTCAACTCGGCGGAAATTCAAACGTCCTGAGGTGGATTGGTTCCCGGCAACTGGCCGTCAGCGCCCGGCTCGACCCACATGAGAAACCCGCCGCACTCGTGCATTTTGATAATGCCGTCGGCTATGAGCTTGTCGCGGCCAAGCGTGTATTCCGCGACGCTCGCCTTATCTTTCCATATGAAGGTCGAGTTCCACTCGCCGATCGGCATGAGCCCGTCGTCGATACGGAGGGTCTTGGCGATCTCAAGCAGTCTGGCTGCGGCGGCTTCAGGCTTGGCGTAGGGGCGATCTTTGGTGAATTTCTCGGACGACTTGCTCATGGTGCCGGCGCTTCGTCTTTCTTGGTGCCGCGAGCGACCATCTTGAGAACGCCGTCCGGGAGGGGGCGCTGCAGCTTCATGGCGTCGTCGGTTGGCGCCGTCATCCAAGTTTGTAGATCTTCTGGCGTCGTCAGGATGACAGGCATGGCTTTCGGGTGGATTGCGCCGACTTCGGCGTTGGGCTCGGTCGTCAAGAATGCGAAAAGGTCGTTGGTTGTCTCGCCTTCTTTGACCTTCCGAACCGACGTCCAGTTCGTCCAGATTCCCGCGAAGAATGCCAGAGGGCGGGTCTCATCAAAGGCGAACCAGATGTCGCCACCCTCAGCTTTGTTGAACTCGCTAAAGGATGTGAAAGGCACAAGGCATCGGGACTCGACCCCCAGCCATCGTTTCCAGTGCTTGCTGTCGAGGTTGCGGATGTTGGTCGTGCCGCTGTCCGGCTCCATCCGCAGCAGTTCCTTGAAGTCGACCTGTTTGCCTTTCTCTTCGAGCTTCGCGGCACGCTTCTTCGTGGCCTGCATCTGGGCAAACTGTGAGGACGGCATCCCCCAGCGTGCCAGTGTCAGTTCCGTGGTTGAGTTGACGGTGCGGACAATTGGCGCGGGATAATCTGGGAAGATGCCCGGCATCGAGGGGAGGTTGCCGGTGCTGTCGACGTCGAAATTGAATAGACGGCGGACGGCGTCCTGGTTCTTCGTCATCGAGTAGAGATTGCACATTATCAGGTGTCCGTTCGCAATTGCCGCGGGCGCTCGCCCAACTGTAGCAGCGTAGCGGACGGCCGCTTCCCTGCCTTTCTGCATTTCTCGCATCTTAGCTTGCTGGCGAGATCATGCACGAAGGTGGTTGGCGGACAGCGTAGCGCAGCGAGGTCAATGTTGTTTGGCGTCTTGCACCGCGAGCATTCAATCTCCAGCCACGGGAAGCCGCCGTTGACGGCCTGATCGACTGTAGGAGAGGGATCAATCGGTTCGCCATCCGCCCACATGCGCTCGTTCCAGCTTTCGCAGAGAAGCCGATCGGCTTGCTTGATCAGGGCATCACCTTTCGACCTCATCTCGTCCGACTGGGCAGCTAAGATGCGCGTCATGCCGCGCGCTTGTCGGAGCTCTTTATTCAGAGCTTTCCGGTCGCCGCCTGATAGGGGCGTGGGGTGATATTTCGGAGCCATATGGGCGTCCAGGCGCGGTCAAAATGGAAAATCGAAATACTAGGTCGTCTCAAATGACGGCCAGCAGCCGTCCTCCTCAAGGCGTCCGGTGCGTTCCTGGCAGCCGTTGTCGAGCAGCTTCATGCCGACATCTTTCCAGATCGCATGGGCTCCATAAATGCGCACAGCATCCAAGGTCTGAACTTCCACGATGCGGTCACAACGCCGACAGGTCACTCTCAATACGTGACGGGGAATCTCCGACAGGCGCCGCTGCTGGATGGGAACACCGGTGCGGGTCTGTCCGCGCGGATCCCTGATGATGGAATCCCAATAGGCCTCTGGCAGGTCGTCTGCTGGGCCGGGCGCCGGAACAGGCGACTCAGGCGGGCTGTTCGGCTTGGAAGCCAGCTTTTCCATCTGTTTTGGCGTTGGCATGCGCCAACTTGCGGGTCTGTCACTCATGCCCTCAATTAGAACATAAAGAGAACAAAAGTCGAGTCGGGTGAGGTTGAATCTTCGCCGTGCCTGGCTCAAAAATTAGGATCCGCGTGGTAATGAGGCGATCTAGCCGCGAAGCGAATGGCGTTCCGAGCTGTGTCATTAAGCATTGGTCGCTACGTCTTATCTAAAGTTGTGCTTGATCCCCTTCATAATCTAGGCTTCTGTGGAACTGACATCATGGAATCTACGGAAACTCGAGTGCAGAGTTGGGGTCTTCAAAGCTTGCAGGCCGTCTGGTTCACGCAGTCGCAACTTCCAGATGTAGCTGCTGTGTTTACAGCAGCTACTGGGGCGAAGCCCGACAACGTACAGCAGCCATCGATTGGTCTGTCGCTCGCAACTGGTTCGGACGGAAAGCACCAATTTCATTGTCAAGCCGTGCCGGGCCGCACCGACTTTTTTAAATTTTCTATACCCGGACAGGGTGTTCCTCTCGATTTTGAGGTATCAAGCTGCTTGGCGGATTTCGAAGCAGGTATTTTAAGAGCTGGCGACGTAGTCGGCCCGGCGAATAGGCTCGCTCTCGTTAGTAATTTGTTAAGGGAAGTTGGCGACCAAGCCGAAGCTTCGGATATAATTGCTAAATTAGTCGGATGGCCGGTTCCGTTCCCGGACGCTCAAGATTTGAATATCCAGGTTAACCGACGCGCACGTCTTTCGACAGGAACCTCAGTCAATCGGTTGGTGCGATGGTTCTATCAATCACTTCAAGAGGTGGTGGTAGGTGCAGTTCCAGCGGTCAAGATGCGAGATTTCGCTGCTTTGGCACTGGATATAAACACAGTTCCTAGCGAACTGCCCGCAACCTTTAATAGTGCTGAACAGGCGCTTATATGGAAGTCGATCTGCGAAGAGAGTAACCGGCTGTTGGCTGACCGCTCGCTTTCATCACTTAAGTAGGGTTTCATGCTTCATTCTGGCATCATTAAACGCCGCCCTTCCGGGTCTGTTTCTAGTCATGATGCGGACAGCACGGTGATGACGTATGGACGTGCGATGCACACAGATGATGTGGGCATGCAGGTGCGTACTTACGGTAATGGTGTTGGCATTTCTCATATTGTGCTCGATAGCGTCTGTGCTGGCGGTGCGGGGGCCACTTCGGACAGTAATAAGCCGCACATTACGGCCTTTCTTCTCGACCATCAGCCGAGCAATATGTTGATTCTGAATGGGGTCGGACTAAATCAATCCTTCGCTCCCGATTTTCGTTGGTTGAATGGCTGCACAGTTGGGACCGCCTCGCGTGCGTGTCCTAGTGATCGTGGATTTTGGTCCGCGCTGGCGCCCGCCGCGCCTGATTTTCTGTCTTGGGGCATTACGACGATCGCTGGATTCGCTAGAGCGACGCCATCTCTGCAGAATGCAGCCGCCGAAGCGGCGCAGTTTCTTCTACATCTTAAGGCCAGCGTACCTCGCCCGCTTATTTGGTCTGACGATGCGAGCGAGATCGTTTTTGAGTGGATGCTAGGAGACAGGCATGCCGTCGTCAGCTTCGAGGGTGACGGTGAATTTGGCTATGCAATGAAGATTGGCGGTCGCTTCGTTCCTGGCCGCCATCGCGGAAATCCGAATGGCCCGACGCCGGTCGATTTGGCGAACTATATCGCCTAACGATGCGCGCAGGTTGCCCTGAAGAAGCAGCTCAGCAGACAGACTCTCCCGGTCTCGTGGAGGGAGACGAGATTATTGTTTACGCATTAATCGCTCCTGACAGCGTAGGTCCAGACAGTCTTGCGAGGTTTAAAAAGGATCGACTTAAAAAGCGCTCGATTAGTGTTGTCAGAGGACGCCATTCAACCTTCGATGAGATGATTTCTCGCGTCGTAGACCCGCAAACCGCTAGCGATCCGGCGCGGGTTTATCATGGATACCAGAAAGCGCCCTGCGAAGAGGTGCGCGGCATTCTCATATTCAACAACGAGGGCGAGGCGACGGATCGCGGTGCGTTTTGCGTAATAGACGACGCGTATGACGGATACGTCGGACATGCAAGGCTAGGCTATTCGGAACACGACGATCCCCATTTTTGGAAACGCAATGATCGCGAAGCTGCTCGGGGAAACCTTGCTTTGCTCTTCGCTGCACGTGGCACGTTCGACGACTCCGCCAACTGGCCTTTGTAACTAACCGATTGAGCGAGCCGCCTCGCAGCGCATCCGCTTTCAGCCGTGCGGCGAGAATTTCCAACGTTTTAACGTCTACCATTGTGTGTTCCTATTCCATCTGCGCCGACGTGACCCGCGCAACGTCGCATGGTATTGGAAGCACACGGGAGACCTTACCGGGGCCGGTAAGATGGCATGCCGACCTATCTCGTTCGAATAATCGAGACCCACGATCCCGCCCGGGGCGTTGGCTTGTGCAACCGCTATTGAACTGTCTTTCGTAATCCTTCAATCGTTCGCATTTTCCCTTGCTCCATTGTCCGCCGCAATTAGTCGCCGAAGGTTGATGTTGTAGGATGGCACATTCGCATTCTTGATTGGCCGCTCCAGCAGGTAGGCCGCCACGTCCGGATTGAACCAAGCCATTTGCACGATCTCATCAGCGCTCTGCCGGTTTGTGGGCAATTGCTCGAGCAGGAGCTTGAAGCGCTTGATCAGACCGCCGCCGGCGAGGTCGCCCTTGAAGTGCCGCACGGCAAGCTGTGCCCATCCAGGAACATTCCACTTGTCAGCTGTGTTCGAGCCGGAGGTGCCGCGCTTCTCGGCCTCCTTGAAGTAGCCGAGGAGCTTATGCGCCTGTCGCAGGCCGTTCATTTCCTCGGGTGAGAACGTCTTAGCCAATAGTGCTTCGTTGTCTTTGAACTCCTTGGAGAGCCGCGAGAGCTGCACCTCAGGTGCTTCGCCGAGCATACGCGAGCCCTGGACCTTATCGGTCAGCACTTCAGCGACGGCGGCCTTCCAGCCGCGGCGCGCCGGCACGTCGTGCTTCACCAGGGCGATGATCTCGTCGAGCCGTTTCTCCGAGCCATAGCCACCGGTGAGCAGCTTACTGGCGACGTCCCGCGGATCCTCCCGCAGGAGGGTGCCCACGGCCGAGCGGTCAATGTCGGCCTCGGTAGCCTTCAGGTTGGCCCGTGCCTGCTCGAGGTTCGCTCGCGCGTCGGCGGACAGTTGCTGGCCTCGCTTGGCCGCGAGCGTGATGCTGTTGAACTCCCGCTGCACGTTGGGGAATGCGGCCAGCACCGATGCGTTGTGGTCGGCCCAGCTGGCCGATTTGGCCGGGTTCAGCGTTCCGTCTGGGTTGAGGACCTTCATTGCAAAGTCGGACCGCAGATAGTCACGCACCGCCTCATGCCCGATGGTGGCGTTAGGCGCACCGTCGAGTAGGCGCTGCAGCACGGCGGAAGTCTCCGGACCGGACAAGAACCGCTTCGCCGTCTCGCTAGGCGGCGTACTTCCGCGGTTTGGTAACCCATCAACATTGCCGCTGCGATCCAGCTCTTTGGTGAAATTTGCGGCCTCGTCGCCGGGAGCAGGGCGGTAGCGATCGGCAAAGCTACGGTAGTTGGCATTCGCGTCGGCGTACCCTGGAGCATCGTTGAGCGTCCGATTGATCGCTGCTCGAAGCTGACCCACGTTCGATGCGAGATCGAAGTTGCCGTCCTTCTGAGCCTTGTTCTGCGCAAAGTTCAGATATTTGCGGAGGTCTGCGAGGTCGGCACCGCTTGCCGTGCCAGTGCCACCGACGTTCTCGCCATCGACTATACGCGGTCGAAGCCGTTCCAAACGGTTGACGAGCTCACCGGGCAATTGCTGCTCGATCGGGGCGAGGGGATCTGCACCTGCCCGCAGGCGATCGATGGCCGCGAACACGTTATCAGCCGGCAGTTGCTCGGTACGCCCTGGCGCTGTGTCGAACTGGCGGTTCTTCTCAGTCCGGGCCGGGACGTATCCATCGTTGACGATCGTCTTGTCTAGGCGTCGCGATGCGTTGGCCTTGTAGTCTGAGTTCGCAATGGCACCGAATTCGGCACCTTGCTCCTGAGCCCCAAGATTGAGGTTGGTCACCTCGTCGGACCGCTGCTTCACAGTCGCGTCCGCCGCGTTCATTCGCTCGTTACGGTTTTGCTCGGCGCGTCGAAATACGGCGCCAAGATCTGCCTCGGGATCACGCATGCTATCGACGCGCGTTGCGGTGGCTTCCTTGACGTTCTGATCGCGCTGGACGAACTCCGGGGCGGACCTGGAGCGCGCGCCTCCCTCCATTGTCACGAGACCCGGATCTCGCGACAGCAGTCCGCTTGTCGGCAGAGCGGATGCATCGACCGGGCTCTCGCCGGCAAGTTTGGGATTGGTTAGCTCGGCAGCGTTCTCCCGAATGTCCTGGGCGATTGCTTTCGGCGAGCCCGTGGCGCCGGCCTGCAACGTGGTCGCGGCGCGATCGACTTCCGCGTGGCTGTAGGGTGTTTTGTTCGGGCGGAGCGGGATCCCGGATGGTGCCGAGGTGAACGCGCGCTTCGCGGCGTTCTGCAACATGCCGGCAAGTCCCTCAACCGCGCCCTGAGCCGCATTCGCGCCGATGCCGCCAGCCAGAGGCGCCACGACGTTGGCGGTTTGCTTGACCCAGTCGCCACCCATCGGATGCTCGGGGATGGCGTCGGCTGCATTCACGGCCACGCCGGCACCGGCGCCGCCGATGGTGTCGCCAACGACCGTGCGCGCCGGCGCATCCTTGTAGGGGCGGGCGAGGGTATCCATCACTCGCCCGCCGAGCGTGGGCGAGCTAGTCACTGAAGCTGCGACCTGTGGCGCCCGCGCAGCCAGCATTGCGCCCATGCCGAGTCCCTGTGTGCCGAAGCGGTTGATGTCATAGGCAAGCTTCTCCCCGCGCGACATCTCCTTCTCTGAGATGCTGAACGGCTCTGCGATCCGCTCGACCATCTTGGACGCCGGCGTTGCCATCGGGATCTTGGTGCCGGCGACCTTGTTGATGCCAGCGGTGATGATGTTCTGCAGGCCGGCCATGAGGTCGACCGGCGCAAGCACGGTGTCCGCGAGGCCCTTGCCGACGCCTTGTGCACCAACCGCAAGGCTGTGCAGCGCACTCGGAGCGCCGGTATTGCCTGAAGGCGCCGGCGGTTGACCGTTGATGTAAACGCGCGGGCGATCGCTTGTTGATGGAGGCGCATCGGCGAACTGCGCGAACGGGTCGTGATCGACAGGAGTGTACGTGGGTCCTTTCGGCACCGGCGGCGCATCAGCGAATTGCGCAAATGGATCGTGGTCAACAGGAATGAGCCTCGGCCCGGACGCCGCCGGCGGCTGTTGGATTACGAAGCCTGGTGGCAACCCGGGTGTAGCACCCGCATTGGCGGCTTGCGGCCCGCCCTCAAGCTGAGCGATCAACGCCGGATCGGTTACCAGCTTGCCGGAAGGCAGCGGAGGCACTGCCGGCTTGTCTAATACAAAGCCTGCGGGAGGCGGTGGAATGAGGTCGTCAAAGATTCCCGGTTTAGGCTGGATGAGATCGTCGAACATCCCAGCGCGAGGTGCCGTCACCGGTGGCATCGTCTGCCCAGCGAATGGATATTTGCGGTCGGCTGCGGCAACCTCCGGAAGCGCGCGCATGGAGTTCAAAGCAGCCGATATTTCGGCATCTGAGAAGTCATCAGGAAACTGATGACGTCTTCCTTCGAATTGAATTGCTCGGGGCATTGGTCGACCATTTGCTAATGCGCTTGATTTTCTGCGCGGGTGCCGGTGGCGAAGCGGCGAGACGACCATGGTTGAATAGTGCTACAGATTGCAGCACTTCAAACCTGTATTTTACGTACAACAGACCCAGCCTTCGACAAGGTCCGATCAACCCCATACTTGCGCGCTAGTAATGCTGTTCTGCTTCCATGTTCCAGATGAGATATTGACCTTCGTGAACAACGATACTGAATGGTACCCTTCCGAGAGTACAACCGGCAGGGCAGCGCCGAATTGACCTGCATAGCTGGCCGTCACCTGGTCATATTGTAAGATTGGAGCTGCAACAGCGACACCATCCACTCCAAACGTACTGAATGTAATCGCGTTCGCACTCGTATTGAACGACGATCCAGCTACTGACAGCAACTGCGCGTCGTCACCGGTTGCGATGAATTCCACCCTCAGCGCAGTAGAAACTTCGATAAAGCTGGTCGACACTACGCCGGTGAGGTCCGACCCGTTCGTGGCGAGCAGCGTCAGCGGACGACGATTATAATAGCTGATGACGAAACGCTGCGTGAGTGAATCGACCCACGCCGAAGAGACCGTGCGCGCCCATCCAACCATCGTTCGGGTCGCATCGCCGGACTTGATTTCGATACCGGTTCCCGCTTGTGTCGCATGACCAGTGGTCGACGCTTCAAGGGTCAGCGTGGTCGAGACCATATAGGCGTAAATGTAATACAGCGTGCCGCTGGTGGCCGGCGGTGCGAGGGTGACGCCGGCGTCTGGAATGGTCTGCTCGACGCTGTTGATGACGATCTTGTTGCCCTTCAGCGGGGCGAACAGGAGGTTTGCACCGCTCTTGGTCAGACGACCGCAGCCGGGGTGCGAAAACAACGAAGATGCCTTGATGTTGTCGCGCGATGTCGACGCACTCACCACATCCGAAAGATTGTTCGTCGACAGCATGTCGCCGCCACCGGGGATCGATGCCCACAGCGGATCGGCACCGGCACCCAATGTCTTCCAGAACTGGCCGGAGCTGCCCGGCGTCGCTGCCGCCCAGCCAGATGCACCACGATAGACCACGCTGCCGCGCGTGGATCCGAACTGCTTGTCCAGGACCGCCGTAATCGTGTTGTCGGTCGGCGCCGCGGTGCCGCCGGAGATATTCGATTTGATCGTGAAGTCAGCGGCAGTCGTCAACGAGAACTGCGTCCCGGTCAGCGTGACGCCGCCGGTCGCCGAATATGTGCCAGCTCCGGAGAACTGCGCGAAGGTCACATTCGTCGAGCCGATCGTGCCGCCAGCATCCACCGTGCAGACGAAGCCGCAATCGGCGTTGACGGTGCCTTTCTCGACGAAGACGAACGCACCCGGCAATTCCGTCCACGCATCCGCGTCAGTCGCCCGGGTCCAAGCGCCGGCCGCAACCACATAGATGCCGTTCTGCGATGCCGTGCTCTGGTTCTTGACCAGCACCCGGTCGCCGGCGATCACGGCGATGCCGTCGATCGTCTGAGGTGCTGAAAGCGTGATACTGGCCGTCGTGGCGGCGATCACCGATGGCTTGGTGTCGAGTCCCTGGGCGACGGCGTCCACATACTGCTTGGTTGCCGCCTGGAGGGGCGCTGCGGGGTCAGCCGCGAGCACCAGGGCGCCCGTCATCGTGCCGCCCGCCTTGGGCAGCGCGCCGATCGTGGTCATCACCGCGGCGCCGTCTGCGTCGTCCAGCACGGTCTGTGCGAATGCCGACACGCCCAGCGTGGTCAGCATCCCGCCGGCGGTCGTGTCGTCCAGCAGCGTCCGTGAGAACGCGCTCAGATCGAACGTCATGGCCGTGCCGGAGCCAGTGAATACGATTCCCTTGTCAGCGGCCGACGTCAGCAGCGAAATCGCGTGCAGGTTCGGGTTGCTGTTGATCGCCGCCAACGCGGCTTCGTCGGCGATGGCCTGGAAATCGGCGATCAAAAGCCACTTCGAAGGATCGAACGACCCCGCTGACGTGTGCGTGACCAGCGCGCTGTAGAACGCATCGCCGTAGAACACCGTCGACGTGTTAGCCGTATACAAAACGCCCGCTTCCCATTCCGTCGGCGGGGTGAAGCCCAAATTTACCGACGGATCGATCTGATCCCGGCCAATGGCGGCGTTCATGATCTTGCCGTCGGCGCGGATCGACTTCTTCAGGAAATCGATAATCTCTGTCGTCGAGAGCTGCACCTGGTTCAGGTCAGCGTTGACCTTCGTCGCCGGCAACGGTCGCGTCGGATTGGCATTCTGGTACGAAACATAGTCGTACTGACGATTGTATTTTGTTGGATAGGGCATTGGTCAACCACGGCTGGCGCTAATGGATTTGCGCAGGGTGCCGGTGGCGAAGCGGCGTTGGGGTCGACCAAGCCATAACCTACTATGAAATGGTTCTTTTTGGAAGAGGGATGCTTCTAGAAGTGGAGCGTGATCACGATATTTGCAAACGCGTTATTGCTGGAGAACCGCTCAAGGCGAAGTCCGCACGTCGTTCACCAACCAGCATCCGAGGGCGACTGCCAAGCCTGTCGACGCTGTCTTGCTCTGATGGTTACTGGTAAAGTCGCGCTATTATCTGACCAAGTCGTCGGTGCTGAAGGTGAGGCCCTGGCTAGCCACTACGCGCTGCCTGACCCACGAGATCATGCGGCATTATCCGCTCACCACAAGACAACATCGGCTGGTAGAATCTCGACATTAGCGACGGCTACTTAGGGTTAGTCCTCCGAGTTGCGCGTACTAGCGAGGTCTACCGGTCGTATGTAAGGCGAATTGCCGGACATGCTTAGGATCCACCAATCGCATTTGCCGCAGATTTCGGACATCGGTCCATTTGGATCTTCGTACATGTCGCTAAGCTGTTCGTGCGCACTTTGAAGAGATTCAACCTCGTCAATGTGGGGCAACCAGCTAACATCGTTCTCATGCTGGTAAACGGCGATGGCACAGCAAGGCGCGATGCGTCCCGACGGCATCAGGTAAAGTTGAAGATCACAATCGACGCGCTTCTCTGGGATGAAGAACGTGTTTCGAAACTGGAAAGTGTCGAAATACTCGGCGTTGAAATTAACCTGGTCAACGAGCCCGCGCCAGAAATTCTCCATCTCTCGCTGCTTGGCAAACGTATTACGGAAGAGCGTCGCATTAATCTCCACGCGTAGGTCCGGGTACTGTTCTAGCTTCTTTCTACGGAATAGTTTGCAGGCTTCAATGATATTGCGGAGTTCACCGCCGCGGCGAATCTTTCGGTATTGGTTCTCGTCAGTCGAATCAACGCTCATTCGAACGAAACGGACTCCGGCTTCAAGAATGTCGTCGACCAATTCAGGCGTAAACATCTGACCGTGAGAGAGTACGCACGGTTTCAAGCCTCGTTCTGTCGCAGCTCGCAAGTAGGAAACGGCATTCTTATCAATAAAGAATTCGCCAGTTGATGCGAACCATACAGACTGTCCGCTCGGAATGTTGTCCAAGGCTTTGAGCACTTGTGATGAGTTCAAGTTGCCAGATTTCTTGATCGCATTCGGCCCATTGAAATGACACATCACGCAAGAGAGATTGCAGACCTCGGTTGTGTTGATGCTGGCGAGTTTGAATGGCCGGTTACGATCTGCTCTAGGCTTAAACGGCTTGTTGGTCACTTCTACCAGCGACGCTGCATCTGGGACGTCTGTCGTATAAATGCGCAATGATCGGATATTGAAGACCGTTCTGGTGCCGCCTGGAGCTGTGTTTCTGAGGACAAGCATAGACAGCCGTTCGACCTTAGCCGCTGGGACGATCAATGCATTGTCTAAGTCGCCTGCCCGGAAAACTTCTTCGCAGATGTATGTCGAACCGTCGTCTTGAACTGCCCCCACGCCAACGGCCCCGCGAGCAACATCTATATCTAATGTGATAACAACCTTCGATTTGGAATTTCGCACTGCCGCCGGTACTTCGAAGACAAGGGCGTACTCCCACTGCCCATCCGATGTGACGCAATGAATGCCTTCGGGCGTCACGGCAAAATCGGAATACTTTCTCTTCGTAACGCTGGAGATCGGAACATCCCAATGCTGCTCAACGAAGTCTTGTGCGGCGGCGATGTCAGTCATGGATGTCTCACTATTGCGGTTAAAGCTTAAGAGGCTTCCGCGATGTACAGGCCGTCGCCCCACTTGAGCGACCCGTCATCGCTGTAGACGAAGTCGTAATAGTCGTAGAGACGATAGCCGAACTTCCTGAGAAGCTGCGAGACGTCCGAGTGGTAGCACTGGCCAGCATAAATCGGGACAAAGAGAAGTTCGGCTACTATGAAGCTTACCTTCTTTGTCGCGAGAAGCGATTCCGCGCCTCGCAAGACGTCGACTTCGTATCCCTGAGTATCGATCTTAAGAAGGTCAATCTGCTTTAGACTATGCTCTAGGACAAACGAGTCCAACGTGATGGAGGGGACGCGCACCGTTTCCACGAGCGAGACTTCGCCGTCTACTTGCGCGCTGTTTGCAATGGCATGGACGGAATTGATGGCAGAGTTTGAGTAGCTGTTAAGTTCCAAGAAACCAGCGGCCGATCCTGCGGCTGCATTGTGAAATGAAACATTCAGGTTTCCGGTGAAGCGAGAGGCCGCGTGTTGGCACGTGGTAGGATGAGGCTCAAACGAATGAATGCGAGCCTCGGGAAATGCTTCGACGAATTGGTATGTTGTATCGCCGACGTTGGCGCCGACATCAAGGATCGTTGATAGGGGGCTGCCAGATACACGTTTGATATCGGCCAGTGCGGATTTTTCGCCAAATCCGCGGTGGGTGGGCTTTGAAACGATAGCACCTGGTGAGACCTCGATGCGCTCCACCACAAAGGTGGCGGCGTCGTCGGAATCCGCGTTCCGAATGACGATGCCGAGTACTTCCGCGAGATTGTTCACGCGCAGTATTACCGGCTCGCGAGCTACAAACGTATGCTGATCTGCGAAGGACTTCCAATCGGTGCCGACAGCGCAAATTTCGATCTTGCCTGCATGCAGCGAGACATTAACGCGGATTTCAGCAGGTCCAAACCGTGCGGCGTCTACGACGCTGAGGCCATTTAAGAACGAGACAATGTACGACCATCTACCGGCCGTACCCCGCACCGACAGTGTGTCGTTTACTGCGGTGGCATGCGCACCGTTACTAAGTTCAAATTTTCCAAGCTGAAACACGGCGTCCCCAAAGCGCTAAAGCTCAGGGTTTGTACTCCGGCGACGCAGGAAGCGCCAGTGCGCCTCGTCCGATGGCGCTAGGATTCCATCGCGAACACGAAGAAAATCAACGACATGGCTGCCCCTGTCTGTGAACCAATCCACCCGGTGCGACGCCTGCGGACATTCCTCATAGGAGAGGCAATCAATGAACAACCTCGATTCCGGGGGGGGGGGCGCCTAACCCCGGCGGCATCGACCGCGAATACACGTTCGCCCCTCGGCGCAATGGACGCCGGCCGCCCAACCGAATCCATGAGCGCCGGGCCTGCCTAGGCGACCTGGGATAAATCCTCAGCGCTGAAGTTTTTCATAGACACGGTTTTCCGAAGTTGGGTTGGATCAAGACCCTTGTCCAGTGCCAGGAGGTCGAGCACTCCATTTAGCTGCTCTCGGCTAACTCCGATGAAGCGTGCTCCAGTCGGTCGGTCAGATTCATCGCCGGGTTGGAAGGTGCGCGTCGAGAAACTGGAGCCGGTCGCGCTGATTCTTACGAAGTCGGCGATGTCGGCATATCGCCATGCTCTATCGTGGGGCCAGATCTTCCAATCCAGATTTTCGATTTCCCACATGATTCGTCCCCTCCAGGCACGCTACCCGAGTCTGCGGCGCGATGCTTAACAAAATGTTAAGGCTCGCGGTGTGGCGGCGAAGAGCAGCCAATCAACCACCAAAGGAGCACTGATGTTGACCCGATTTCTCGCGGCAGCTTCGCTGTGCTGGCAGAATTAGTAGCTGGGCACCTTGTGCGTCCGGCAATCGAACGGGCCGTCCTTGCCTGTGCCTTTGATATTTGCGTTGTAGTACTGGCCCATTGAGCTCGCTGCCATTAACGCGTTGAAGGTCGGCTCGGGTATCTCGCAATAGTGATAGTAGGTGCTCTTGAGGCGAAGGATCATGTACTGGTTGGCCCTGTCGTAGCAGACGCGTTCCACGAAGCTGCTACGCGGAGTGTCGGTGCAGCGGAAACGGGTGAGCTCGACGGCACCTCGATACTTCACGTCCACAGTCTCGGCTTGGACGCCGATCGACCAAATTGAAAACGCGAGTGCGATGAAGAGCTTGATCACGGTTCACCTACACTCCCGCTCGTAGTCCGATACAGCCGACTCAAAATCAGATTGAGCACTTCGCAGCCGTCGAAACTCCGACGAACAGTCGTCATGCCCGTTGCTGTTCGAAACACAACTCGTGTAGCGGCGGAGCGTGCTTGAAATGTCGGAGATGGCCGAGTTGTACAAATTGACCGCGTAGTTGCAGTCAGCGCGAGCGGCGTCAATCTGCGCGAACGCCAGTCCCAAAGCGACGGTTGCGACGCAAATCCTCACGAATGCCTCCGTTCTTATGCGCCCGCGGGACCTTGCGCGACTTCCACCACGTGGCGATCCGATCCGACCGTTATGATGATGGTGTAAGACTTCTGACCGCCGGCCTGATCCGTCGGCGGAGCCAAATGCAACTGCCCGCCATACCACTCGCCAGGCAGAAGGGTGTTGTCCTTGATGACCGCCTGTTCGAGTTGCGCCATATTACGCTGGCCTTGCTCGATCGTCGAAGCAACCATGGCTTCGTTCTGCGCGGCAGCGTTACCCTGTGCGATCGCGGCAGCCGTTGGGCTGTAGAATGTGCCTGTCCGGCCGCTGGGCGTCGTATACGAGCCGTGGCCAGCGCGTGAGGCGCTATAGGCGTTCGCGGCACCGGCCATGCCAGTGAGGATCGCCGCGGCGACTTGGCGGTTCTTCTCTTCCTGCTGCAACATCTCAAAGGTGACTACCTGCATCTGGAAATCAGATGCGCCGACATGCTGGTTTGCTTCGACCTGCGCAACGCGGAAGTCGATTGGGCCGCGGCCAAGATTGTTGATCCCGACCACGAAGACAGGCCGACCATTTGCCTGGAACTGACGTGCTGCCGGTCGAACCAGGACGACGGAGCTCTTTTGACGCGATACCAGTGCAGACTGCCCGTCGCGCATCATCGTTTGCTGATTGGGATTGGAGCTTTTAAACTGAACCGTCTCGTTGTTGGTGACGCAACCCGAGAGCGCGGCGCCAAGCGCCACGATATAGAAAACGCGCATACTATGGATCTCCCCAGACCAGCGCCGATCCAAGCCCAACCAGAGGGCGAGATCAAGGGGGCATGCTCGGGCCATTATTTGAGCTGCCTTTTCGGAAAAACCGGCAACGGTGTGCGTGGCGGCCGATCGACACGATCATTAAAGTTGAAAAATCCGCGCGGCGGCGTTGGGATGCAGCATTCATAGCAAAGCTGCCGAAGCGGTGTCTCCGTCATGCCGACCTCAGTCGCCGCAGGGTCCATGGGCTTTGACCAGATGAGTTTGTAAAGCTGCTCGCGTGTGATCTTTGCCACCGCGCGGACCCGCGCATCCGGATCGAAGTAGCGATTATCTTGAAATTGCTGCCCCGCGGCACGTTCGTGCACTTGGACTACAGCGTCGACCTCGCGCCGCGCTTCGCGGCATCGCCAGAGCCGTGGCGCAAGTTCCTGTCGCCGGCGCGCCCATGCGGCTTGGCCAGGTGTGTCGTATGGATAGTGTGGAGTAGGGCGCTCTTTCACTCGATCCCGACTTCCCCGGCGAGCGCCGAACCTACCGAAATTGTCTGAAATCACCGCACGCAGTTGCTCGTATTTCGAGGGATCCCGCCTCAGGTCTTCCACCTGATTTTTGCTGAACCTCGGCTGGCCATCATCGCCGTAAGCCACCGCCGCCAGAAATCCGATTTCAACGAGCGCTTTGAAATGCTCGTGGTGGAATCCAAGCACGCCGATGGCCTCCGTCGAGGTCATGACACGATCACTCCACATCGTCGGAAATCGGGACGCCGGGCCCGAGCCGCCCCTCAAATGGATAGTCGTTTCTCGGAGTGACGGGGACGATTCTAGCTTCGGGTGGCGTCGCCCAATATTCTTCGTTAGGCCGATGCACCTCGTACAGGATGCAAATTTGTTGGAGACGCTGAACGGATATGCCGAGGAACGCTGCCACTTTGCGCTCGCGGCGCTGATGCAACTCGACTGAAAGCGCCTGGCGATCGACGCCGATGAGATTTCGAAGAGCATAGTCGAGCAGAGCGCCAAGCTGCTCGATCGAACGTTCATCCGGGCCAACGGCGGCTTTGGCCGCCACTATTTGGGCTGATAGGCTGAGCGGTCCAAGGCCACGCACCTTCATGACGCGCCGCGGTCGCCGATCAGTCTCCACGGGCATCACCGGACCCTCAACGGGCGCCGGTCGGGATTCATGTGGCAGCAACGGGTCGCTCGGCAAGCCTTGGCGGTCTCTGACCGTTTGCACTTCGAGACCGTTGTAGCGATTGCCGCGGCGACTTACCTGGGTCGGCGACAACAGCCCTCGTGTGTGCCAGAGCTTGATGACGTATGGCGATATCCCGAACTCGTGCAAAATTTCCTCGGGAGACATTTGTTGATCATCGCGCATGTTCAGCTCCTTCGCTTTGATCGGGGAAACGGATCAAAGAGCAGGATGTCGGTCAAGAGAGCCCATTTTGTCGGGTATTGTGAGTGATCTCGCTAATCGATGACACTCTCAAATACGATGGAAATGAGCCTTCGCATCGCAATTGTCTGGTTTGTGTAGTTACAACCTTCTCCACTCGAATTTTGAAATCGCGCAGGAAGTGATTCGCGCGATCTCCAGCGCTTGGGCATGTCGCGGATGTCGCATACCCGCGCTCATTGGGCGGACAACTCACATCGACGGCGATGCGTGGACCGTTGTTGATATGTTTCTTCTCTGTTCCGAGGACTTAAACACTAGAAACGCTTATTCTGCGCCGGCTGTGTCGATTTAGGGGACTATTGCCGCGGCAAGGCCCCACTTGCGCGCATTGCATGAACCATCTCGTTTTTGCCGAACAAATTGAAGTGGCCAGCTTCGCCTCTGAGCATGGCGATGGCTTGCTCCTTCATTATCTCGTCAGCTCGTTCGGTGCCTACCTGCTGCGCCAATACGCGGTATTCGGCATTGAGCCGGGCGATCTCTCGATCTCCGGACCAACGAACGATCGCTTGTTGCGTCTGTACCATCCAACAGCCGGCGAATATGCCAGCGCCCGCGACGATTGCTGAGAAGATCGGCGGCGTAAGCCATGTGGCCGGGCGGCCTGGTTCGCCGATCGCCATGGATGCCCAGGCAGCCGGCTCGGGCCAGTACCAACACACGATAGCGGCGACGATCCCGAACAGGCCAAGCGCTGTCGCGAAGCCCATCGTAAAGACGGTGTAGAATTGACCTCGAGGCATATTCTGGTCCCCCAACCTTCGACGGCTAGGAGATTGCCGCGCAACCAGCGTCGCGGCAAGCTCATCCCGAGGTAGATGTCGCATTTGTCGCGTTTTAACTTGAGACCGAGGCTCGTTTAGCAGTGAAGGGCGTTGATGTTGACTTAGTTTGTTGTGGCGCTGGCCTTATTCAGTGTTTCGAGATCCTGTGCTCAGTTTTCCCGCTCCAGCTCGTTGCGGTCACATTCGGACGTCTGTTCGGCAGTTGATCCGGCATCCGATGTTTTCTGATACAGGAATTCGCATTCGGCGCCGCCTTGTCGCTCCCACGCTGGATTCCGGGTTCGCGTGAGCAGCCCTAGGCTCTCGGCCCTCAGGATCGCCGTAGCGACTGTGCCACGCTTCAGGCCTGATAAGCGCTGGATATCCGTCCGCCCGTACCAGGCACCTGTTTCCATTGACCCTAGCAGCACCTCAACAGAGTTGATGCGCAGCCGTTGCCGGACGGGCGGACGAGGGGGCTTCTCCTTCGCCCTTGCTTTGCGCTTAATCGCCAGATTGCGTTTCTTGGTCGCCATGAATCGTTTGATGGTGGCTGGCGTGTGCCGGTAGCCGCGTTGCTCCGCTGCAAGGAGTGCCCAATCGATCGGCGGCATCTCCGATATCATACGCCAGAAAGCCTTGTTCTTCATTCGGTGGCCCCTTCAATCGAGGTAGGAAGGCCGCTCAGGCGGTTTTGGTGCCCGCGGCCCCAGATCGCGCTTGCGACGTGGCAGAAGCCTGTCTGGCGTCTTCCGAAGCGCCGGCTTAGCTTTCTTCTTCTGCTGATCACCAACCGGGCTGCCGGGCGCCCTGTGCCACGAGCAGCGGCGTCTGACTGAGCGTTTTTTGATTGCTGTCTTGGTGGCGGCGGCGCGGAAGACACGGCTGCACCCCGGGTGCGCACAGACGGCCTCGATGGCGTGCAATTCGATATATCGGTCCTCGCGCCAATAACCTTCGACGCCTGTCACTCTGTACTCTTGCTCGCCGACTTTGAACCAACGCGGCGGGTTGCTCGGTTTGCTCATTGGCGCGGCCCGCTGCTGTGAAGTGTAGGCCTGCTATCCGCCCAGGCCCGCGCATTCGCGCCGCCTTGCGGGACCTCGGGCGGGCGCTTTGCGGAAAGCGCAACGCCCCCCGTAGGGGTAGGTTTTTCCGCAATAGCCATCTCATTGGGAAAATTGGGCTTTCGACCGATCGCGGAAAGTGTAGTTCGGAAAATTTTTCCGCAATGCCAGGTCCAACGGCTCAAGCTGTTGATCTTCATGCAAAACTCGTTGCTGGAGGAAATATTGCGGAAGTCATTTCGATTTTTCCGCAACGTTCAGGGTGAGGAAGGCAGAACGACCATTTTTGCCCTTCACGCTGCGCGTAGCCCGATCGATTATGTCGCCGCTCGAGTATTCGAGAGGATCGGCGAAAATCTTATCGAGGCGCTTCCGGAGCGTGTCCTCCGACATCAGGTCGATGGTGTTGTTTCCAAGTAAGGTTTGGACGATCTCGAGTAGGGGCATTGTATGCCCGTCCGAGACGCGCAGCATGGCCCGCACCGACTCCTTGATCGTCGCGTCGTCGTCCGCTTTTGCCTGGGCCGGCGTCTTCACGCGGCCGAGGGTCACCGGCCGTAAGACGCCGACCTCCTCCCCGCCAAACCCACCGATCATGACGCCCTCGCGTTTGAAGAATGTTGGTGCGTCAGAGATCAGCGACATATTGGCTTTGCCGTCGTCAAATCGGACGTAGTGCCTGTGCTCCGCGTCGGAGAGGCCGTATTTTTTGGCCGTGACGGCATCCAACGTGTAAAGAGTCGCAACCATGCGGGCGACGCCGTTGAGCGAGCCGGCGCCGCGGCCGGCATCCATATCGCCGGCGTAGGATTCCCGGTTCGCAGCGTTTGGCGGTTTGCGGGTGTGATGCGCCAGGACCACGGCGCATTCTCCGCGCACGGCGATGGCGCGGAACATGCGCGCGACGGTCGCAATCTCCACGTTGTCGTTCTCGTTGGCTGGGTGAAGCTCGACAAAAGGGTCAAAAATTGCCAGGCCGATTTCATTGTCCCTGATCAGGCCCTCGATATAGGCAGCGTCGGGTGACGCTTTGATCCTGTCATTGTCCCGCTTCGCGATCATGAACGGCTGATCGACGCCGGAGCCCAGGATCAGCCCCCGCTTGCCGTCGATGTCCAGATCCGCCCATTTCACGTCAAACGCGGTCATCACGGCAAGCAACCGGCGATTTAGCTCGTCGTGCTCGTCCTCTTGGTTCCAGAGGAGAACGCGGGTGCGTTCGTGGATCTTGAAGCCCGTGATGTCGGAGCGGCCGGTGACAACCGCGACTGCCAGCATCAGAAGGAACGTTGTTTTGCCAACGCCTGGTGGAGATATAAGCGCCGAAAGGTAATGCCGGGCGGCGAAGCGACCGATAATAAAACGGCGCTTCGGAATTGCGGACGCTTCGAACGGCTCCACCCACCTCAGTGGAAGGGAAAAGCATTCTTCGAACTCTTCGGTGGCCGCGGCGGCGTTGCTTCTCACCCAGGCGCGCGCAATCTGACGCTCGTCGATATTTTCTGAGCCGTGCTCCCAGACACCGAGAAGTTGTCCGTACTCGGTGGGGGTGAAATTTCCAGTCCGGCGAAGGAGCACGGCCAGTGCATAACCGAAGGCGGACCCGCTCGTGTCAGATCCCCCAAGCGCGGACTTATCGCCGTGCCACAGTCGATTCAGCTTTTCGTCAGATGCGATATGGCGATCCAGCTTCGCCCGCAGTTCTTCCGGGACGTCACCCGTAGCTGCGGCGTCGTCGACGGCCGCCATATCGATCGACAGATCGAGGTCTCGCTTCCCGACGCTGACGGTGGAACGCGATGGGGGCACCGGTGGTGCCCATTTTGCCAATTCTTCTAGGGTCGTTGTACTGTCGTCGATGTATCCGAGTAGTTTAGCGGGAACGACACTCATTCGCCCCTGTTTGCGCTTCGCGGCGCCGGGAAAATTGTACGTGCCCGGCGCTCGCAAGAGCCGCGTAATGTCGGCGGTCGACTCCGGTGCACCCAAACGTCGCAGTATGCCGCGCGTGAGGTTTTCGGCCTCATCGGTGAAACTGTCCGCCGGCACCTTTTCCTTTAGATACCAGCCGAGTTGAATTCCCGCACCCGAGCTAACGGCAAACGAGTAGAAAGCTTCATCTTCCTTTTCGACCTTCTCCCGGATCGCGTCCAATTTCGCGTGCTCTGCCGCCAGCACATCGGGAGTCAGCATAATGCCCTTCGGCGGGTCTAGATCCGCGCCGATCATCCTGATGTTCAGGATGTCCTCTTTCTTGGCGCGAGCGTCACCAAGGTCGTGCCGGACCTCGTTCGCTGAATAGTAGATGTTGTGGGATTCGCCATATTTGCGAAGGAACGCCCTGGCTCGATCTCCTTCGTCTAATGTGAAGGAGACAAATGCTTTGCTCCTTGCATCTGCGTCGATAGCGGCCAACTGATGCATCCCCGTATCATCGAGCCGGCGCAAGTGCTCAAGGACGACGTCGGTGTCGACTGGCTTAGTCACGGGATTGGTGCTACTATCACTCATCGGAACATAAACTTTCAGCCTCGTCGGGCTTTCAGCCCTTCGGGGCTGTTTTTTTTGATGCGAATGAGCATGCAGGCTCTACGAAAGAGCTGCAGCTGCGCGTCCTCCACCATTTTTCCGTCTGGGAGCCTGCACGCGGCTGACGAAGCAACGTGCTCGAATGAGAGACGTCGAGAAGCGGCGCGCGAAAGAGCGCGCGATCAAGCCGCTTGGTTTTCCGATGTGGAATGCTGGCGCCGGCCTCGCATCCAGACGTCCAAGTCGATGATATCGTAGACAACACGGTTCGGGACGGGCTTGATAAACGCGGGCCCGCCTCCGGTCACGCGCAGGCGTTCAAGCGTCGCTGTCGAGAGGCGAACGTGCTTGGCGGCTTCTTTGGTATCGAGGAATTGCGGCATGATAATCCCTTGGATCAGGGGCCGATTAATGTACAAGCCGGCTATCCAAGGAATGAGAGAAACTCGGCGCTGCCCGTCGCGCCATCAAACTTAGCTTTGTACCAGCTAATGATAGCGCAGGTTCGCTAGAAGGCAAGGTGGACCATCATCGGCCTTATGCCCTTGCAAATGCGATGACTGAATCGCACAAAGCCTGCGTGGTTAGCTGGCTACAGCCACATTTTCGGAAGTAACATGCTTACCGATGGGATCACAAAAAGTTTCAACCTCGTCGACTTCAGGCTTACTACCAATAATCTTGCGCAGCTCGGCGGCCAAGATATTTGCGACGGTCCGCTTCTCTGCGAGCATGTCGTATTTGTCGTAAACCGCAGTGACGTCGCCATCGACGTGATCGAGCGTTGCCTTCACGTCGGTGCGGAGAGCTCCGCCACGCCGAGCAATGGTGGCGGCAGTCCGCCGCAAATCATGCGGCGTGAAGTGCTCCATTCCTAAGAATGTTCGAACGCCGGTCCGCCCCTCCGATTGTTTGTCATTGAGGGCTTGAGAAAGTGCCGAGCGTTGGATCGGTTGCGGTTCCTCGCCATACTTGGACGGAAAGACCGGAATTTGGTTCTCGCTGTTTGTCAGGTCGATCACTTCTAATGCGAGCGAAGATAGCGACACGACTACTTCACGCCGGCCTTTCACACGGTGCGGTGGCATATGATATTCTGGCGCGGCACTTCTTAGACCGTGGAGCTCTGCTCGAAGGGCTCCGGCGGCCTGGTATGGGCGGACCATCGTTGTTAGGACCATCTTTAGCGCCAGAGCAACTTGCCGATCGCACGGTACATCGGGGTGTTCGAGCCCCCACCAAAGCGTTCGGACTTCCTCGTCTGAGAGGACGCGCTTCCGGGAGGTCTCCTTGCCGCCGCGCCGCTCCAGGCCCCTTATCGGGTTGGCCGAAACGTACTTGCGGCCTGGCTGTCGAGCCCATTCGAACATTTTATGGAGGACCGACTGGGTGCGGTTGGCGCTTACCGGTGCATCATCGGCGATTTCGTCGAGCACTTCCGCAATGTCATCGTCGGTTATCGTGTTCGCGGGCGACCGGCCCAATACGGCGCGCGGTCGCTTCAAGTAGCCTTCGTCGTTTTTCCAAGATGACTTATTCGGCTTCGCGTACTCGTCCAAATACAGCTCGCAGAGCCTTTCGAACGACACATCTTCCGTCTTTGGACGCTTGGCGCGCTTTTCTGATGCCGGATCTGCACCATTGGCGATTGACCCGAGGAGGGCCTTGGCTTGAGTTCGTGCCGCGTCGGGTGCGATTTTCCCAACGGCGCCGATCGTGTACCGCCGAAACGGCGCGGTGCGGCCCGTGCCGGCGCGATAGACGAGGAGAAACGTCTTGGCGCCAGTTGGTCGAACGCGGACGCCGAAGCCGGTAAGCTTAGCGTCCCAGACGGTATATTCGGCGCCCCTGGTTTCGAGGCCGTCCACTAGGGTCTTGGTTATGGTCTGAGCTGTCATTTGTGCCTCGGGAAGCACCGGGGAAGCACGGAAATGACAAGCGTAGATGGCTGGGGCAAAACCAAGCCTAATGCGCGGCGACATTTTCCTGTCCAACGAAGCGTATGAGGGCGCTTGAGGGACGGGGAGGGCTTAGCTGATATGTCTGGGAGACTAGGGGTCGGAGGTTCGAATCCTCTCGCTCCGACCATTTTTCCAAATGATTCCAAGATATTAGAAGTCTCGCTTGCGAGCGTCGCCGCCTCGATTGGGCGGCCTCGATCAAGCTCTCGCGACGCAGACCTTATGAATTCGGTTCGACGAAATCACCGTGAATCACGTCGTCTTTCCGTCCGGCGAACCAGAGAAGCCCGACATAAGCTGTTGCACAAGCAAGGAAGCCGAGGACAATAATCTCTAACATAATATCTACTCTACGCTGAAAACATGAGACTTCTCCCGGCTCCGGGTTCCGTCAATTGCCCTGGGCGCACTGCTTAATGAATCCTTGCCGTCGTGACCCTTTGGCCACAGATGCCGGTGGCCACGAATCCGATGTCGCCTAAGGGCGGCCAGGCAGGTGGCGCCGACATGTCTTTTTTACGCCAATGGAACTCTTGGTCATCGGGCGGATTATCCTGAAAACAGGAGGCTCGCATGGCAAGTCACTGGCATACCGCAGATGGTCCGTCGGAGGTCCGGCATGACGATGATATCGGCTACTACGGTGGTTGGACCATCAGCGGGTTAGCGGTGGTGGCGACCATCACGGCTGTTTGGCTGTTTGGTATCTAGGCCGCTGCTTAACTAAAGCCCTTGCGGAGTGTGACAACGCAGCAGCGATGCGCGCGAAGGCTGAATGATGGTGACGAAAAAAGGCCCGGAGCAATGCTCCGGGCCTTTTTCGCTTCAGCTAGCTGCGGTTAGTAGTAGCCGTAGCTGCGATAGTAGCGCGGACCGCCATAATAGCCGTCGCCGTAACCATAGCGCGGACCATAGGCATAACGCGGGCCGTAATGGCGCGGGCCATAACCATATCCGTAACCGGGGCCGTAAGCGCCATAGGCACCGGCTGCCAATGCGCCGGCTGCAATGCCGAGTCCGATAGCGGCGCCGCGGCCGCCACGGGCCTCAGCGGGTTTCGATGCGATCGACGCCGCGCCGACGGCAGCGACGGTGGCAAGAATAAGTGCTGTCTTCTTCATGCTACTTCTCCTTCGTGTCGGGAAGTCAACGTGTCGGTGTTTTGAAGGTTCAGTTCCAATTCATGGCATATCGACCACAAATTTTGCCGCGATGGGGGAACGAATGATGTCGCTCGATCAGCGAGCGGCGTTCAGCGTTACGCGTTTCAACCCAAAGCGACATGCGCGTGCAGCGTCGATCATCTCGCAGCTTATGCGGGTCCAGAAAAAGATAATGGCCCGGAGCGAACTCCGAGCCATCAAACGCAGACGTACATCCGGTCTGCGCTTCCTTGACTCCACAGTGAGTCGAGAAGGTTAATAAATGTCTAACGATGATGCGTGACGGCATGATGACCGATCTCGGTCATCCCGTTGGGCCTTCGACTTCCTTGTGATCCTTATCGGGCATGACGCCGCTGCCAGGCGTCTTGTCCTCGTCGGTCAGTTCCGGCTTGTCGTGCGGGCCAGCCGGCGAAATCTTCTGATCGGACTTCGGCTGCTTGTCGAAGGCGCGATTCTTTGTTTGCTGTGTCATGCGAAGAGAACAGCTCAGTTCCTCGCATGTTCCCTGTGATGATGGATGTCCATCGCAAATCACAAGAGAATCGGGCACGGCTCGAACACGCGCGGGCCCTGTGTCGATGTGCTCATTTCGTGCGGAACCTTCCGGGCGGTAATGGCTTGTCCCGCGATACTTTTAAAGGAAGGAATAAATTGTCATGATCAAGAAACTGGCTTTGCTGGCGGCTGCGGCCGTTCTCTATGTCGCAGCACCTGCAGGCCCCGCGTCTGCGCAGGGCATCAATGTGCAGATCGGCGGCGGTGGTTATCACCATCAGGATCGTGGCTATCATCGCGGTCATGGCTATCGCCAGAGCCGCGCCTATGTCCGCCGCGACTACGGTCGTCGCGACTACGGTCACCGCCATCACGGCTGGGATCGCGGCGGTTCGCGTACCAAGACTGTGATCGTTCGCTAACGGACGTCAATGGTTTGAACGAAGCAGCCTCGCGCAAGCGGGGCTGTTTTCGTTTGTGAGCTTGTCAGACGCTGCCTGGTTGTCCGGACGCCGCACGCAATTGCGCCGTGGCCATATATTGCTGCGTGGCGACGAACATGCCCCACATGATGCCGAGCATCATCCAGAAATGGCGCCAGTGGTCGGTGTCGATGATGAAAGCTTCGCCGACCGTGCCGAGATAGGCTGCGAACACCGCGAGATAAGCGCGCTGCCATGGCACGCGCACGAAAATGTAGCGGAAGCCGAGCAAGGCCGTGATGAACACCAGCGCGGGATAGCACACGCCTGAAATCCAGCCGCCGGACATGAAGGCATTGAGATAGGAGTTGTGGGTGTCTTCCGGAAAGAAGCGCGTGAATTGCAGCGGGCCGATGCCGAAGGGCAGATCGAGTGCCATCTGCGCGCCGAGAATATGCCGGCCGAAGCGCCCGAAGCGGCCTTCGTCATATTTCTGATCGAACGAGGCCCGCTGCTTGAACATGTCGGCGATGAAGTCGAACTGCAGCAGGATCACGATCACCAGCGCCACGACGGCGACGGCCGCCAGCGCCATGATGATGATGCGCGAGCGCTGTTTGTTGGACTGGCTGGTCAGCACCATCAGCATCAGCATGAAGGCCGAGGTGATCGCCAGCAGGCCCCAGGCAGCGCGGGAGAAGGCGAGCAGGACAGCGAGCGCAATGACGCCGAGCGCAATGGCGCTGCGGAGCGAGCGGCCGAAACCGTCGCTGACGACGCTCTGCAGGCAGAACAGCGCCGGCAGCACCAGGAACGCACCCAGCACGTTGGGATCCTTGAAGGTGCCGGAGGCGCGGCCGTAGAGCGTGAACATCTCCGCGCCGGGGATCAGATGCAGATAGCCCAGGATGCCGGCCAGCGATGCCACCAGCGCGCCGACGATCAGGCCGCGGCGCAAGAGATCGATGCGCGCCAGCGTGTCCTTGGACATCACCAGCGCGACGAAGATCGCCATGATGGCCATGTACCAGGAGGTCAGGATCCAGTTCACGATCGGCGCCTTGTCGAGCAGATAGGCCGCGCAGATCGTGTAACCGAGATTGACCAGGAACAGCATGAGCAGCAGCGGCATGAACACCAGCCGCATGCGCAGGCCCGACGCGAAGAATACGACCATCGCCGTGAGCGTGGCGATCTCGAAGGGGCTGGGCTCGATGAAGACGATGGCGCCGCCAAAGCCCATCGCCCACAGCAGCGCGCGCTGCAGCGTTACCACGGCGGGAGGCGCCGCGGGCGAGGCGATGTAATGATCGGCCGAGGCGTGAGTGCTCATCGTGGCATCACTCTACGCAGGCAGGGTTGACGAGAGGTGTAAGGCAGAGGCCTGCCTCAATACGCGTTCTCGTTCTTGGTCAGCATTGAAACCGGCGTTTTCAGCATGATGTAGACGTCGAACAGCACTGACCAGTTCTCGATGTAGTAGAGATCGAACTCGACGCGCTTCTGCAATTTCTCCTCGCTGTCGACTTCTCCGCGCCAGCCATTGACCTGCGCCCAGCCGGTGATGCCGGGCTTGACGCGGTGGCGAGCGAAATAGCCGTCGACCGCCTCGTCCAGCAGTTGGCTCTGCACCCGCTGCTGAACGGCGTGGGGGCGGGGGCCGACCAGCGACAGGTTGTTCTTGAACACCACGTTGAACAGCTGCGGCAATTCGTCGATGGAGGATTTGCGGATGAAGCGGCCAACGCGGGTGACGCGCTTGTCGCCCTTGGTCACGACGGTCTTGGCCAGCGGGTCGGCCTGGTCGTGATACAGTGAGCGAAACTTGAAGACATCGATGCGCTCGTTGTTGAAGCCGAAGCGCTTCTGCCGGAACAGCACCGGGCCGGGGCTGTCGAGCTTGATGGCGATGGCCACCAGCGCCATGAAGGGCAATGCAGCGAGCAGGATCAGGCCGCCGACGATATGGTCGAACAGCCACTTCATCACCAGATCCCAGTCGGTGATCGGCGCCTCGAACACGTCGAGGGTCGGCACCTTGCCCAAATAGGAATAGGAGCGCGGGCGGAAGCGCAGCTTGTTGGTATGCGCCGAGAGGCGGATATCCACCGGCAGCACCCACAGCTTCTTCAGCATTTCCAGAATGCGCGTCTCGGCCGAGATCGGCAGCGCGAACAGCACGAGATCGACGCGGGTGCGCCGCGCGAATTCGATGATGTCATCGACCTTGCCGAGCTTCGGCGCGCCCGAGATCGTGTCCATCGAGCGCTTGTCGTTACGGTCGTCGAACACGCCAAGGATCTGGATGTCGGAATCCTCTTGCGCATTGAGGTCCCTGATCAGCGTCTCGCCATTGGAATCGGCGCCGACGATGATGGTGCGGCGGTCGAGCCGCCCCTGATGCGCCCAGCGCTTGATCAGCGCGCGCACGACGGCACGTTCCGCGATCAGGGCGAACAGGCCGACGAAGAAGAATGAGGACAACCAGACGCGTGACACCGCGCCGCCGACCTTGGCGAAGAACGAGACGCCGATGAACAGCAGGAACACGAAGGCCCATGCCGACATCATGCGCGTGAGCTGCTTGATGTGGCCGCGGAAGACCTGCACCTGATAGATATCGGCAGATTGGAAACACACCACAGCAGCCGCCGCCATCGCTACGATCGCGGCGAAGTATTCCCATCTGAAGCCAGCTTCCGGCGCGACATAGATCAGGTTGAGCGCAATGCCGATGATGCTGAGCATCAGGAAATCGACGACGCGCACGACGCCGGTGATGACGACGGGCGAATAGGCGGCGCGCACCTTCTGATCGGCGACGGCGAGCGCCGCGGGCGTCAGTCTGCGACGACGTTCGAACCGGCGTTCGCCGGGCGCGTCCGTCGCGGCCGCGTCGATCATTGAGCGTGCGTTGATCGGGTCCAAGGTGAAATGTCCGTTGTTGCGCTGGCATGCGATGTCGCACGTCAAGCCTACCGCTTTTCGTGAGAATTACCGGACAAATCGGAAGATTTGGTTACAGGTTAAGGAGAGTTAACGTTTCGCAAATGCGCTGCGGTAGCCTTCGATGACCCCCTCGACCATCGCATCCTGCGAGAAATGTTCCGCGATGCGCTCACGGAGCAATTGTGCACGCGCGCGCGCAGCGGCGATGTCATCGAGAGCAGTTTTGATCGCCGCGGCCATGGCATCGACATTGTTGGACTGGAACAAGGCGGAGGTGTGCGACCCGAAGATTTCCGGAATGCCGCCCACATTGGCGGCGATCATCGGAATGCCGGCAGCGGCGGCCTCGATCACGACATAGGGCATCGAGTCGCCGCGCGATGGAACCACCAGCAGGCGTCCTTTCGAAAAGCCGTAACGCGGTTTGACGTGACCGATGAAGCGTACGGCGTCGGTGAGACCGAGGCGCGCAATCTGAGCCTTCAATGCGTTGGTCTCTTCGCCGTCGCCGCCCAGCGTCAGGGTGACGGGCTGGCCGTCGGCACGCAGGCGCGCGATGGCATCGACCAGCAGATCGGCGCCCTTGATGCGGCGGAACTCGCCGACATAGCAGACATCGGTGGCGTCATCGGCAGGCTCGACGGGATCGAATTCGCCCGATGTCACGCCGTTGAACACGCATTTCACGAGGCCTGACGGCGTGCCGATCATGCGCTGATAGGTGTCGCGGGCGAAGGCGCTCTCGAACAGGAACAGTTCGGTGCGGTTCATCAGCGCGCGCTCGAGGCGGCTGTAGAAGGCGCCTTTCGCCGTATTTTGCGGATAATGCAGCGAACCGCCATGCGGCGTGTAGATGCGTATGACGTTGTTCGACTTTGCCTTCAGGCGCACGAAGGCGCCGGCCTTGGCGCCATGGCCGTGCAGCACGTCGGGCTTCAGCCGGCTGACGAGGCGCATGAACTGCATCCAGACCAGCACGTCGCCCGGATGTGGTTCGCGATGGATCGGCAGGCGATAGGTGCCCAGCTTCAGCCGCGGGGCGATCTCGGCCAGTGCATCGCGCGCACGGTCGCCGCCAGTGAGGCTGTCGGCGACGATGCCGACTTCATGGCCGCGATCGGCCTGTCCGTTGGCGACATCGATGATATGGCGAAAGATGCCGCCGACCGGCGCGCGGACAGCGTGCAGGATGCGAAGCGGCGTGTCCGAAGGTGCGCTCATGATCAGAATCGGCATTCGCTGACGAGGAGGGCGTCGCCGGGAGCTGGGACGCACATCGGAAAATCCCTGAAGTAATTGAATCCAATAAGAGGCTTCGTCGTTAAAAAAACGTGTGGATTCAGGCTTCCGCTGCAACGTCCGGTATCAGCCTGCCAATTAACCGCGCGGCAACCTTAATCGTCTTTAATCGATTCCGTTGAGTAGACGCAGTGGCGTTTGGGTGGGGTAGGCGATGCGTTTGGCATTCTGGCGTGCAGGCAAGGGCGATGCGTCGGTCGAACGGGCCATCAAGGCGCCAACCATGCCAAACCCGGCTTCTCGCAAAAATCCCGAGAAGAAAGCAGAGCGCGTAATCGCTGCGCCGGTGCCCGATCTTGGCGACCTCGATCTGCGCGCGCTGTGGCAGGCGCTTGTCCGTCGCAAGATGTGGATTCTCGTTCCGACGCTGATGGCGCTTGTCGGCTCACTCCTTATCGTCAACCTGATTACGCCGCGCTTCAAGTCCGAAGCGCGCATCCTGATCGACGGACGTGAAAACGTTTTCCTGCGGCCGAGCGGCGAGCGCAACGAGGAGCGCACCTCGCTCGACGCGGAAGCCGTGACCAGCCAGGTGCAGCTGCTGCTGTCGCGCGATCTCGCCCGTGAGATCATCAAGAAGAACAAGCTTGCCGAGCGCCCGGAATTCGATCCGGTGTTGCAGGGCGCGCAGCCATGGCGGTCGCTGCTCGGCCTGATGGGCATTGGCCGCGATCCGTTCTCGATGACGCCTGAAGAACGCGTGCTCGATGCCTATTACGAGCGCCTGACGGCGTATGCGGTCGACAAGTCGCGCGTCATGGTCGTCGAATTCCAGTCGCGCGATCCCGAGCTTGCCGCGCGCGTCGCCAATTCCATCGCCGACGGCTATCTGGTGATGCAGCAGAACGCGCGGCAGAACCAGGCACGATCGGCCGGGCAATGGCTGTCCGGCGAGATCGATGACCTGCGCAAGAAGGTTGTCGAGGCGGAAGCGCGCGCGGAGGAATTCCGCTCCAAGTCCAGCCTGTTCATCGGCACCAACAATACGTCGCTCTCGAACCAGCAGCTCGGCGAGATCAACAGCCAGCTCAACAATGCACGCTCGCTGAAGTCCGATGCCGAATCGAAGGCGCGGCTCATCAAGGATATGCTGCAGACCGGCAAGCCGATTGAATTCTCGGAAGTGCTGAATTCCGACCTGATCCGCCGGCTGTCCGAGCAGCGCGTGACGCTGCGGGCGCAGCTCGCCGAACAGTCCTCGACGCTGCTCGACGCGCATCCGCGCATCAAGGAGCTGCGGGCGCAGCTTGGCGATCTCGACAAGCAATTGCGCGACGAAGCCGCAAAACTGTCGCGCATCTTCGAGAACGATGCGCGCATCGCCAGCGGCCGCGTCGATGGCCTCACCAATAATCTCGAACAGCTGAAGCGCCAGGCAACATCCAGCAACGGACAGGATGTGCAGTTGCGGGCGCTGGAGCGCGAGGCGAGGGCGCAGCGCGATCTGCTCGAATCCTACCTGGCGAAATACCGCGAGGCGTCCACGCGTGAGAATATCGAGGCGGCACCGACCGATGGTCGCATCATCTCCCGCGCCATCGTCTCCAACACGCCGGCCTATCCGAAGAAACTTCCGATCGTGCTGATCGCGACGCTTGCCACGCTGATGCTGACCGCCGGTGGCATCGTGACCAGCGAGCTGCTGCGCATGACCGCGCCGCGCGGCGCTGCACCAATGGCGCCGGTCGCGCAGGCCCGCGCCACCGAGCCGGCGTTCAAGCCGTTCGTGGATCAGGTGCCTGCTGCCGTGCGTGAGCCGGAAACTGTCGTTGCACCGCCCATCGTGCCGGAGCCCGCGCCCGTTGCCGCGCCGCAGCCCGTGGTGCGCGACACCCATCCCGAGTTGGCAGCTGGCGTGAGCGAGATCGAGCAGCTTGCGCAGGAATTTCGTGCGGCTGGAAAATCGGCGCGCAAGATCACGATCCTCGGCACCGGCCATAACGACAACATCGCGCTCACCGCGTTGACCCTGTCGCGCATCCTGTCGCGCGATGCGAAAGTCGTTCTGGTCGATCTGGCCTCGTCATCGCCGACGCTGGAAGCCGTGTCGAACGATCCGCGTGCACCCGGACTGGCGGAGCTGATGCTGGGCGAGGCCTCGTTCGGCCAGGTCATCACCAAGGACCGGATGTCGGGCCTGCATATGGTGGCGGCCGGCCGCGCCGGCGCCGATCGTTCGCTGTTGCAGTCGCCGCGCCTGACCATGGCGCTGGACGCGCTGCTGCGCGTCTATGATCACGTGCTGCTGGATGCCGGCACCGCGGCCGATCTGCCGGCGGGACTTCTGACCGATCAGGCCCGCGCCGTGGTGGTGCCGGAAGTGACCATGAGCATGGATGCGCGCGAACTGATGGCCGAACAGCTCAAGGCCGTGGGTTTCGCCGATGTGAAGATGTTGCGCTCAACGCCGCCGGCCAACGACCCGGTCGGGCCCGGCGGCCGCGTGTTTGCGGCGTAATACTCACTTACCTCGCCCCGCCTAGCGAAGCTTCGCTTCGCCGGGCGGGGAGAGGTCGGATTGCGAGCGTAGCGAGTAATCCGGGTGAGGGGGAGTTCGTGAGGTTCACTGGCCGCCCCTCACCCGAAACCTTCGCTTCGCTCTGGTTTCGACCTCTCCCCGCAAGCGGGGAGAGGTAAGGACGGCCGAGCCTCCTACCGCTGAAACGCGTGGCGCAGCATCTGCGCCATCTGCAGCAGGGCTGGTGTCTGCTTCACGATCCGCTTGGCATGGGCGAAGGACGACAGGCCCACGGCGCCGAGTCTGCCGCGCGTGGTGAGTGGCACGAAACTGTCGAAGATCGGCTCGTCATCCTTGCAGAACATCCGCTTATAGTCGTCGCCGCCGATACCGAGATCCAGCGAGGTCACACCGCGCTCGGCATAGGCATCGATGATAGTGCGCATCAGGATCAAGCCGGGGCTGTATTTCGCATTCTCGGACATGGTGTAGGTGTTGAACATCATCGAGAAGCGGTTGTCGTCGGCGACACCGGCGAACATCGCGATCACTTCCTCGTCGCATGCGAGCGCGTGGATATCGATGATGTAACCATCCGCGCGGGGCGTCGTGCAGGCCTGGCGGATGAAGGCTTCGACGCCGGGCTCGGCGAAGACGTTGGGCAGGTTCTGTTCGGCCATGCGCAGTGGCTTGATGGCGAAGAAGGCGTCGAGCACGCGCTTGACCTCGGCGTCCGACTTCGCATGCATGTAGCGATAGCCGGCAAGATTTCGGTACTTGCCTTCCTTGGTCTTGAGGCGCTTGCGGAACGAATTGCTGATCCGATCGGTCGCGGCTTCGTCGGGCACCATCTTCAGCACCGGGCAATCATTGGTCGAGGCCTGGCTCGGCAGCAGCGCGAGCGGATTGTCGATGCCGATCCAGCTTTTGGGCTGACGCACCAGCGCGAGGACGTCGACCGTCTCGGTGTGCTTTTGAATTCCCCGCAGCAGCGCGTCGATATCTGCTTTTGTCGCCTGCGCCGCGAAGTCGCGCCGGAACAGCGGCATGTTGAAGGTGACGTGCTTGCCGCCGAGATAGCCGGCGACGCGCATGCCATTTTCGCGGCTGACGGCGAGCGGCAGCAACATCAGCGGCTGATGCGCGGCGTCATAGGCGACGACAATGAAGGGCTTCAGCCCTTCCTGGACGCCGATATGGGTCTGCCAGGCCGACTGGAAGTCGAAGCGCTGATAGGGCGTGGAGAGCTGTTCGGACGTCTCAAGGCTGCGCCAGATGGCTTCGGCGGCGCTGAAATCGCTGATTACATCGACGCGTGCGATGCGGCTCGCAGTTGCCATCGCCACAGGTGTTTCCATCACAGCAGCCATGGTCATCGCGAGCCTGTTTTAGATTTTGTTTAGATTTTCAGATTTGGGCCGACCTTTGCAAAGAAATGTCAACAAACAGTAATGACAATGGCCGACTGGCGAGAGGCATGACGCCGCTTGGGGGAATCTGCGGTGTCATACAAGACCGGTTGGCGCGCGGCGCTGGGCTTAGAGCTGACTTATCTCAGCGGCATGCACCGTCTGCTGGAACGCAGACACGGCGGTGCCGGTATCATCCTCAAATTCGAACGCGTGCGACCGCCCCGGCAGGACGCTTTCCAACCGCTGAAAGCCCACGAGATCACGCCGTGGTTTCTCGACCGCACGATCCGCGCGCTGAAGCGCTGGCCCATCGATATCGTTGGGATGGACGAGGTGTGCCGCCGCGCCGGCGCGCCGCATGCGGGACGGCGCTTCGTTGCGCTGACCTTCGATGGCGGCACGCGCGACTTCGCCGATTTCGCCTATCCGCTGCTGGCGGCGCATGAGGTGCCGTTTACACTCTATCTGCCGAGTGCATTTGCCGACGGGCTCGGCGCCATGTGGTGGCTGGCGCTGGAGCAGGCGATCGCAACGCATGATCGCATCAGCCTGATCATCGATCACCGGCAGCGGCATTTCGAGACGGCCACTATCACTGACAAATATCGCGCCTATTACTATCTCGATAGCTGGCTGCGGACGTTGCCGCCGCACGAACTGGCCGTTGCGACAGACGATCTCGGCAAACGCTATTCGGTCGATAGTGCGACCCTGTCACATCATGCTGCGATGCATTGGGACGATGTGGCCACGTTTGCGGGGAATCCGCGGGCGACGATCGGCAGCAGCACGGTCAACTATCCGGCGCTCGCCAATCTCGGTGATAGCGCGGCGTCGCGCGAGATCGCCATGGGACGGGCCGTGGCACAGGCCGCGCTGCCCCATGAGCCGCGGCATTTCGCCTATCCGTTCGGCGATAAAGCTTCATTCGACAGGCGTCACGTCGCGATGGTGGCGCAGGCCGGCTTTGCCAGTGCCGTGACATCGCTCCCCGGTGTCATCGAGGCCAATGGTGGATCAGATCTGCATGCGCTGCCGCGGCTCGCCTGGGACGGCCGGCGGCAATCGTTGCGTGCCTTGCGGGTGATGGTATCCGGCGTGATGCTCGGCGCGGGCGCGCAGCGCTAGCCGACCTCGGGATCCACAGGATCGGCCTTGCCCATCCAGCTGATGATCGGCATCGCCGGCAGCACCCAGCCGAGACCGGCGATGACATAGAAGGCTGCCTGCAGCCAGCCATTATTGGCGAGCCAGGGGGTCTGCGCGATGGTCATGCCGAGCAGCGACCACACCACCACGAGGATCAGCAGAAAGATGGTTCCGAAGAATTTGCGGGTGCGGATGGTCATGACGGAAATGTGCGGTCCAAAGTCGGTCTGAGATCGGTTAGGCAAAGTGCCCAACTTTGCAGGCCTTCGCGGGCGGACTATAAGGGGCTCGAAATTTCATTCAAGGCGCTGATTTTGGCGCTGATTTTGCGGCTGTTCCCGAGATCCCTGCGATGACCGCTCCGTCCCAAACCCGCCCCAAGGAATTACGCCCGGTGCGCTGGTGGCTGATTGCCGTCGCCGCGATGATCGTGGCGATGGTGCTGGTCGGCGGCGCGACGCGGCTCACTGAGTCCGGCCTGTCGATTGTCGAATGGAAGCCGGTGACCGGCGCAATCCCGCCGCTGGATGAATCGCACTGGATCGCGGCCTTCGAGGCCTACAAGCAGATTCCGCAATACCGCGAACTGAATAGCGGGATGACGCTCCACGAGTTCAAGACCATCTTCTGGTGGGAATGGAGCCATCGTCTGCTCGGCCGCGTCATCGGCGTGGTGTTCCTGCTGCCATTTCTCTGGTTCTTGTGGCGCGGCGTGCTGACATCCGAATTGAAGAAGCGGCTGTGGGTGATCTTCGGTCTCGGCGGCCTGCAGGGCGCGGTGGGCTGGTGGATGGTGGCATCGGGCCTGACCAAGCGCGTCGAGGTCTCGCAATATCGGCTGGCGGCGCATCTGATGCTGGCGCTGATGATCTTCGCCGCCATCGTCTGGACGCTGCGCCGCCTCGGCGACCGCGCGCCGGTGCTGGCGGCAAGTCGCTTGCGCGTGACGAGCTGGGTCTTGCTGGGCCTGACCTTCCTGCAGATCTATTTCGGTGCGCTGGTCGCCGGCCTTCGCGCCGGCCGCGTGTTCAACACCTGGCCGGAGATCGACGGCGCGCTGATCCCCTCGAGCGCGCGGCTGTTCTTCGAAGACCCGTGGTGGCGCAACATGTTCGACAACACGCTGACGGTTCAGTTCCAGCATCGCATGACCGCCTATGCGCTGTTCGCTCTGGCGATCTGGCATGTGGTCGATGCGATCCGCGCGCGGGCAGGTACTACTGTCGTCAACGGCGCGCTATGGCTGGCGGCATCGATCGCGGTGCAGGCTGCGCTCGGTATTCTCACGCTGCTGCATCAGGTGCCGATCGATCTGGCGCTGACGCATCAGGCGGTGGCGATCGTGGTGCTCACGCTGGCCATCCTGCAGGTGGAACGGATGAAGCCACGCGGGGCGGTGTTGACGGAACGTCAGCTCGATCTCGCGGTCGGCAAGGCCGCCTAGCTGTTGCGCGTTACCGACTAGAACGATTGTAACGGAGTTGACGCAGTCGTGTGGCTGCGCGGCTTTCGCTCATGCGCACCGCGCAATAGATACGACGCACCACCACACGGGATCGGGTCATGTCGTCCGCATTCATTCAGGCTGCCGTCATTCTGCTGCGCGAGGGTCTCGAGGCTATGCTCGTGATCGCGGCGCTGGCGGGCTATCTCAGGAAATCCGGCGGCGGCCATCGCGTCACCGCGCTCTATCTGGGTGCGCTGGCGGCGATCCTCGCCAGCCTGATTGCAGCCTGGGTCTTTGCGGTGTTCAATTCCGGCGATCACAGCGATGTCTTTGAGGCCGTCGTCATCCTGTTTGCCGCGGGCCTGATGCTCTATGTCAGCGGCTGGCTGATGGTGAAGCAGGATCCGCGCGGCTGGCAGGATTATCTGGCGGCGAAGGCGGATCAGGCGCTCGCGCAGGATACAGGTCTCGCCGTCGCGATGCTGGCATTTCTCGCGGTGTTTCGTGAGGGCGCCGAGACGGTGCTGTTCATCAACACGCTTGCGACCACCGAAGGCGGCTGGAGCGTCGAACTGTTCGGCGGACTGGCGGCGGCGACGGCAGGTCTCGTTGTGCTGTTCTATTTCATCAACATGATTGCCCAGCGCATCCCGCTGCGGCCGCTGTTCATCATCACCTCGGCCTTCTTGTTCGTGATGGGCATCAAGTTTATCGGCGAGGCGATCCAGGAGTTCCAGGAACAGGCGATGATCGGGGTGACCGACGCGCCGGGCTCGGCGTTCCTCACGGCAGTCGGATTCAATCCGACACTGGAAGCGCTGTCGATCCAGTTGCTGGTGGTGCTGTTCGCGCTGGCGACCTATTCGGTGTTCCAGCGCAATGCACGTTTGATCCGCGAAGCGAAGGCGATGCGCGCCAAAGCGTGAGCGCGCATCGCAGTCCGGCTTACGCGTTCAACGCCTGTTCGAGATCCGCGATCAGATCTTCCTTGTCCTCGATGCCGACAGACAGCCTGACAACGTCGGGTCCGGCGCCGGAGCGCGTCTTGGCTTCGTCGTCGAGCTGGCTGTGGGTGGTCGAAGCCGGGTGGATCACCAGCGAACGGGTGTCGCCGACATTGGCGAGATGCGAGAATAGTTTCAGGTTCGATACCAGGCTGACGCCGGCGTCATAGCCGCCCTTCAGGCTGAAGGTGAACACGGCGCCCGCGCCCTTCGGCGCATATTTGCGGGCGAGGGTGTGATAGCGGTTATCCGACAATCCCGAATAATTCACCGCCGCCACT